>NZ_SLWM01000016.1:141578-181985 GCF_004342085.1 Kribbella orskensis | reverse complement strand
CCCAGGGTGCAGGCCCCGGCCCCAGGGCCCCAACACCCACAGCCCCACCAACACCCCTGACCTCCGCCAGCCAAAACCATTCCCCAACAGGCTCTGTAAGGCGCCACCGGCCGAACAGCCCGCCATCGGGAGGCCGACCACAGGCCCGGGCCCGACGGCTTGCGGTGCTGGGGACCGCGGACACCAAATGGGCCGCGACAGCCGGTGGCGGTGCGGTTGTGGGGACCTCGGACACCAAGTGGGGACCTGGGACAGGCCGTGTCGTGTCCGAGGCCCCGACTAGGTGCCCCAAGCCCCACCTTGTGCACCAGTTGAGCGTCCGGAGCGCCGAGATCTGCTCAAGCGGTGCACAAGGTGCTGGTTTCAGAGAGGCACCACTGCCCCCTCCGGCAAAAGAGATCCCCGAAGGTCCAGGCAAGCCAACTCCCCGAACGCCTCAGCAGAAGCTCCCTGGCCCTTGTCGCCACACCCCCCAGCGGCTCCGGGATAGCTGCGTCCTTCCCCTGGTCGGGCTGGTGTGGGTCAAGAGTCGGAACTTGTTCCGATCCCGAAGGGACGCCGAAGGCGCTCTTGACGCACACCAGCACGACTAGCACCATCACGCAGCCCGGTGACGCACCCCCTCCGCCTATGCCGGACGCGACCACATCACCCCAGCCGGTGGAAACCACATCAGCCGAAGTCGGCGGAACCACCTCAACCCAAGCCGGGCGCAACCACCCGCCGCATGCGCCGACGATTGCCAAGCACAACGAATCGACGTACTTCGTCGAGCACCAACCTGGCAATCGCCCGACCCGGCTGAAGATCCCCGATTCCCTAGGCGGGCTTGATGTTCTGGTTCAGGTGGAAGACGTTGCCCGGATCGAACTCGGCCTTGACCCTGGCCAGCCTGTCGTAGTGATCGCCGAACGCCGCCTTGACCCGCTCGGGTCCTTCGTCGCCGATGAAGTTGAGGTAGACGGAGCCCGTCGAGTACGGCTTGAGGTCAGCGCAGACGTTCCGCGCCCAGGCGATACCTCTCGCATCCTCGGCCGGATCAGCCCAGACGCCGTACGACTGGACCACCCACGGCGCTCGGCGGTGCGGCAGCGGCCACCGGTCGGCGTACCGGGCGACTGCCCCGCCCCAGGGGCACACCAACTGCTGGGAGGTCTCGGGTGACGGCATCTCGGGCGCCCGAGCGCTGAAGACGTCCACTGCCTCATCCGGCCAGGACTCGAGGTGCTCAGCCGACCAGTAGTTGCGCAGTCCGGGCGGGTCGTCGAGCGCTGACTGGATCTCGGCATACGACAGCTCGGCCAGCATCATGCCCTCCGGCGCGAGGTCGATCACCGGCGCCAGGGCCGACCGGAGTTGGGCCTCCGACCCGGTGTACGTCGCTGTCACCCCGACCGCGGGTCGTCCTTGCAGCCCGGGTGGGACGTAATCCCGGATCGGTGCGGCCGAGTAGAAGACGCTCCCGCCGAGTTCCTCGGGCGCTCCGCCCTCGAAGAGATCCCTGTAAGCCCGCATCACCGCCGGCCCGGCGTCGGCCGGCCAGAACAACCTCCCGAGCGCAGTACCGGGCAGCGGCCGCACCCTGAGGGTCAGGGCGGTCGCGACGCCGAAGTTGCCTCCGCCGCCGTGCAGCGCCCAGAACAGCTCCCGGTTCCTGGTGTCGTCGGCGATCACCAACTCACCGGTGGCAGTCACGAGCTCCACCGACACCAGGCTGTCGCAGGCCAGGCCGAACTTCCGCTCCAGCCAGCCGGAGCCACCGCCCAGCGTGAGACCGGCGACCCCCGTGGTCGAGACCCGGCCGCCGGTGGTCGCCAGCGCGTAAGGCCAACAGGCGCCGTCGAGATCGCCCCAGGTCGCACCACCACCGACCCGGACGATCCGGGCGTCCGGATCGAGCTGCACACTCCGCATCTTGCGCAGATCGATGACCAGCCCGCCGTCGCTCACCCCGGTCCCGGCGACGCTGTGGCCGGCCCCGCGGACCGCGATCTCGAGCCCTTCGGCCACCCCGAACCGGACCGCGGCGGCAACATCCGCCGCGGACTCGCACTGCGCGATCACCGCCGGCCGCTTGTCGATCATGGCGTTGAAGACGACCCGCGCCGCCTCGTACGCCGGATCGCCCGGCCACAGCACCACTCCCCCGAAGCCCTCCGGTCGCGCCCCGTGCGCCCGCAAGGGTCGCCAAACCGTGTCGGACATGGAACTTCCCCCTCGTGCCGCCGCTCCCCCAGTGACAGGCCGCATGCTGCCCTGCAACCCCTGCCCGGTCAACGCTTCGGGGGAAGTTCCGCTCAGGCCGGACGGATGTTCTGGTTCAGGTGGTACACGTTCCCCGGGTCGAACTCACTCTTGACCTGTGCCATCCGGTCGTAGTTCTCCTTGCCGAACCCGGCCACCACCCGATCGTGCCCCTCGTCGCCGATGAAGTTCAGGTAGACGGCACCCGTTGCCCACGGCTTCATGTCCGTGCACAGGTCGCGAGCCCAACGGATGCCGGCGGCATCGTCTGCCGCATCGCTCCACAACCCGAACGGATGGATCACCCAGTCGGCCTGGCGGTGCGGCAGCGGCCACTTGTCGGCGTCGCGCGCCACCGCGCCGCCCCAGGGCGCCACCAGTTGCTGGGACGGGGACGGATGCCGCATGTCCGCCGCGCGGTCGCAGAAGGCCTTCACCGCTTCGTCCGGGAACTCGCTCAGGTGCTCAGCGGACCAGTAGTTGCGGAACCCTGGTGGATCGTCGAGGGCCGACTGCGCGGCGGCGTACGGCATCTCGGCGACCATCTCTCCTTCCGGCGCGAGGGCGAACATCGGCGCGAATGCCTCGCGTGTCTCCGCCTCAGTTCCCGCGTAGAAGGCCGCCGCCCCTACCAGTCGCTCGCCCTGCAGGTGTTGCGGCACGAACTCCTCGGGCGGACCGGTCAGGTAGATCACCCCGCCGCCCAACTCTTCCGGCGCACCGGCGTCCATCAGGTCGCGGTACGCACGGATGACCTCGGGTCCGGACGCGGCCGGCCAGAACAGAATCGCGAGCGTCACCGCCGGCAACGGCCGCAGCCTGAACGTGAGCGCGGTCGCCACCCCGAAGTTGCCGCCGCCACCGTGCAGCGCCCAGAACAATTCGGTGTTCTGGTTCTCGTCCGCGATCACTGTCTCGCCCGCGGCGGTGACCAGTTCCACCGACACCAGGCTGTCGCAGGCCAGTCCGAACTTCCGTTCCAGCCAGCCCGAACCGCCACCGAGCGTGAGGCCGGCGACACCCGTGGTCGACACGCGACCGCCCGTGGTGGCCAGGTTGTACGGCTGACAGGCGCCGTCGAGATCTGCCCAGGTGGCCCCGCCTTCGACCCGGGCGATCCTGGCGTCCGGATCGACCTGGGCCTTCCTCAGCTTGCGCAGGTCGACGACGATGCCGCCGTCCGTCACCCCAGCGCCGGCGACGCTGTGGCCGCCGCCGCGGACGGCGATCTCCAACCCCTCCGCGACCCCGTAGCGCACCGCCGCCGCGACGTCGGCCGCGGATTCGCACTGCGCGATCATCCCGGGCCGTTTGTCGATCATCGAGTTGAACACGGTCCTGGCCTCGTCGTACGACGGATCGCCCGGACGCAGTACTCCCCCTGTGAACTCGGCAGGCCTTTGCATCGTGTCGGACATCGGGAACTCCCCCTTGAATAGACGTTCCCCAGTGGACAAGCCCGATGCTGCCCCTGATCCGGCGGACCGGTCAATGCTTTCCGCTTACCGCACGATCACGCGAATCCCTTGCCTACCAAGGGTTTTCACCCGATCACCGTTCGTCCGCCCTGACTTCTCGTCGCCGCCCTCTAGACTGCCCGACATGACAGGGTCGGCCCCGGAACGCCCGCTGACACCCTCGACCGATCGCCGCCGGTACGACGGCACCCGTCGGCAGGAGGGGGCCCGGCAGACCCGGCTGCGGATTCTCAGCGCGGCCGAGGACCTCTTCACCACCTCCGGCTACGCCGCCACCACCATCACCGAGATCGCCGCCGCCGCCACCGTCGCACCGCAGACCGTGTACTCCGCGTTCGGCACGAAGCGGGCGATCCTCAAGGAACTGGTCGACACCAGGATCGCCGGCAACGACGAGCCGGTCCCGGTGATCGAACAGCCTTTCGTACAACGGATCCAGGCCACACCGGACGTGCTGGAGAAGTTCAGGATCTTCGCCGAACACCTGCGCGAGGTCCACGAACGCACGGTCGACGTGCTCTCGGCCCTGCGCGCCGCGGCGGGCTCCGACCCGGACATCGCCGACCTCTGGCGGACCATGCTCGAGCAGCGCCGCTTCGGCCAGGGCCAGTTCGCACAACACCTCTTCGAGACGGGCCACCTCCGCACCGACCTCGACGTACCGGCGGTCGCGGACATCATCTCGACGCTGATGGACCACGAGCTCTACCGGATGCTGGTCCGCGACCACGGCTGGTCGCCGGCCGCCTGGGAAGCCTGGTTCGCCGACCTGCTCAGCCGCGACCTGCTGAAGCCTTGACCTGCTGAGGCCTTGACGACCGGCGCAATTTAGGAGGAGTCTCACTCTATCGAATGTAGGGGGACTCGCTCATGAACATGTGGAAGGTGCTCTACCTGGTCGGATTCACCCCATGGGAGCAGACCGGGGAACTCGGCGCGGCGCAGATCGGGCGGCTGCTGGCCCGCGAGGACGACAGCGGCGGCCCGGCGAAGAAGGCGCTCGATATCGGGTGCGGCCGGGGTGGTCACTCGATCGAACTGGCCCGGCGCGGCTGGCAGGTGACGGGGATCGACTTCGTGCCGCGAGCGATCAAGCAGGCACGCAAGCGGGCCGAGGCCGCCGGAGTCGACATCCGGTTCGAGGTCGGCGACGCGACCGAGCTGTCCGCGGTGGCGGGGACCGGCTACGGGCTCCTGATGGATCTCGGCTGCTTCCACAGCCTCACCCCGGACCAGCAGGCCGCCTACGCGCGACAGTCCGCTGTGGTCGCGGAGCCCGATGCGGCACTGCTGATGTTCACCTTCACCGGCGAGACCGGACGCGGCATGCCCAACGGCATCGATCCGGACAAGGTGGAACGGCTCTTCGCGGACTGGAAGCTCACCGAAACCGAACCGGCCGTCCTGCCGGACCGGCTTTCCAAGGTCACCGGCCAGTGGATGCGATTCCAGCGGCAACCGCTTGCCAGCTAGGGTTCGCGGTATGAGTGGCGTAGAGGTGCGGCCGGTCGCGGTACTCGGTGGCCCCGGGCAGGTGCTCGGCGAGGACGAGGTCACCGGGTTCATCCACGAGTCGCTGGCGGAGGCCGGGCTCGACGGGAAGAGCGTCTGCGTGATCGTGCCCGACGCGACCCGGAGTTGCCCGTTGCCGCTGCTGCTGACAGCGGTGCACGGTGCTCTGACCGGACGGGTCAGCCGGCTCACCATACTCGTTGCCCTGGGCACCCATGCGGAGATGACGCCGGCCCAGCTGACGGCCCACCTCGGCGGTTCGTACGGCGGGGTCACGGTGCTCAACCACGAATGGTGGAAGGAAGACACCTTCGTGGACCTCGGCACGATCAGCGCGGACCGGGTCGGCGAGATCTCCGGCGGCCTGCTGCACGAGGCGGTCGCCGTGAGGCTCAACCGCGCCGTGGTCGAGCACGACGTCGCCCTCGTCGTCGGCCCGGTATTCCCGCACGAGGTGGTCGGTTTCTCCGGCGGCAACAAGTACTTCTTCCCCGGAGTCGCCGGCCAGCAGGTCATCGACCTGTCCCACTGGCTCGGCGCCCTGATCACCAGCGCGGGCATCATCGGCACGCCGGGCAACACCCCCGTGCGCACGTTGATCGATGAGGCCGCTGCACTGATCCCGGCGGAGAAACTCGCGCTCAGCGTCGTCGCCCAGAGCGGCACGAACGCCCTGCACGCGGTGGCCTTCGGCGACACCATCTCCTCCTGGCAGGCGGCTTCCGCGGTCTCCGCCGAGACCCACATCCGTTACCTCGACCAACCGGTACGCCGGGTCGTCTCGCTGATGCCGTCCCGCTACCAGGACATCTGGACCGCGGCGAAAGGCTTCTACAAGGTCGAGCCGATCGTGGCCGACGGCGGCGAGGTCATTCTCTACGCGCCGCACGTGACCCAGTTGGCCGCGATGCACCCGGAGATCGAGCAGATCGGGTACCACTGCCGCGACTACTTCCTCGGCCAGTGGGACCAGTTCCGCGACGCCCATTGGGGAGTCCTCGCGCATTCCACCCATCTCCGTGGCGCCGGCACGTGGGACCCGGTCGAGGGTGAACGCTGCCGAGTCGACGTCACCCTGGCCACGGGCATCCCGGAGGACGTAGTACGCCGGGCCAACCTCGGCTGTCTGGATCCCGCGAGCTTCGACCTCACGCAGTACGAGAACGACCCGGAGACCCTGGTGCTGCCGAACGCCGGCGAGATCCTGCACCGGCTCCGCTGACATTGACGTGACCCGCCGGTAACCTTCCCCGCATGGGACAGACCGAGGTCGCGATCGTCGGGTCCGGGTTCGCCGGACTCTGCATGGGGATCAAGCTGCGGCAGGCGGGATGCGAGGACTTCGTCATCCTGGAGAAGGCCGACGAGCTCGGTGGCACCTGGCGGGACAACACCTACCCCGGCTGCGCCTGCGACGTCCCGTCCTACCTGTACTCGTTCTCGTTCGAGCAGAACCCGCGCTGGACCCGGATGTTCGCGCCCTGGGACGAGATCCTCGCCTACCTGAAGCACTGCGCGACGAAGTACGGCATCGCCGACAAGATCCGGTACGGCGCCGAGGTCACGGAGGCCGCGTACGACGAGACGACCGGCCGGTGGACCGTCACGATCAACGGCACCGAGACCCTCGACGCGCAGGCGCTCGTGGCGGGCGTGGGCAATCTGCACCAGCCCAAGTTCCCGGACCTCCCGGGGCTCGACTCGTTCACCGGCACGGCGTTCCACTCGTCGCAGTGGGACCACGACCACGACCTCACCGGCAGGCGCGTCGCGGTGATCGGCACGGGCGCTTCGGCGATCCAGTTCGTACCGCGGGTCGCCGAGCAGGCCGCGCAGCTCGACGTCTACCAGCGCACGGCTCCCTGGATCACGCCGAAGCCGGACCGGGCGATCGGCCCACGCGAGCGCGCCCTGCACGCGCGCTTCCCGGCGGGACAACGGGCGATCCGGGACGTCATCTTCTGGGGTCTGGAGGCTCGCGGTGTGGGCTTCGCCGGCACCCCCAAGCTGATGAAGGGCCTCGAACTACAGGCCAGGTGGCATCTCCGCAGGCAGGTCACCGATCCGGAGCTCCGGGCTCGTCTCACGCCGGACTACCAGGTCGGCTGCAAGCGGCTCCTCCAATCGAATGACTACTACCCGGCATTCGCGCGCGACAACGTCGACCTGGTCACCACCCCCATCTCCCGGGTGACGCCGACAGGCGTGGTCACCGCGGAAGGCGTCGAGCGCCCGGCCGACACGATCGTGCTCGGCACCGGGTTCGAGATCTCCGGCAACCTGACCCGGATGGGCGTCCTCGGCCGCGACGGCGTCGATCTCGGCGACGCCTGGAAGCGCAACGGCATCGGCGCCCACCTCGGGATCGCCGTCGCCGGATTCCCCAACCTGTTCCTGCTGGTCGGGCCGAACACCGCGCTCGGCCATTCCTCGATGGTATTCATGATCGAGGCCCAGGTCCGGTACGTGATGCAGGCCCTGGACCTGCTCAGGCGACGCAACGCGGCATCGGTCGAGGTACGCGAAGAGGCCCAGGAACGGTTCGTCCAGACCGTCCAGTCCGACCTCGACGACACCGTCTGGCAGTCCGGCTGCAACAGCTGGTACCTCGACGCGCAGGGCCGCAACTCCACCATCTGGCCCGACTTCACCGTCTCCTACTGGCGCCGCACCCGGCGCCTGGACCCCTCGGACTACGTCGTCGTCAGCTGACCCCTGGCCCCGGCCGGGGTTCTCCCGGAGTACTACGGGAGGAGGCGGCCGGGTCGGGGTACGACTATGGGTGGAGACGAAGACTGGTCCAAAGGCCGACGATTTCCGCTGCTCGGCGACGGATCCTTGAAGCATGAGCCTCCTCCAGATCCTGAGCACAGTCGTCATCGTCGGCGGTGTCCTGATCACCGCCCTGATCGCCATCATCCCCACCGTCGTCGACCGCTGACACCACCGATCGACCGCTGATCCCACCGTCGACCGCTCGAGCGCACCACCGATCGGCTCGAGCGCGGCCGGATGATGCCGACGCCCGGCGGACCCACCCGGGTCCGCCGGGCGTGCTGCATTCTCGTGGTCCCTGCACGGCGTTGCCCCAGGCAACGGAAGTATGAGCTGCGGGCGCGCTGCTGCTACCGCGGGACGAGCGCAAGACCGGCCCGGAGACCGATGGCCGGCAGGCCTTCCCGAAGCACTCTTGAAGTATGGAAATCCTTCAGATCCTCGGAACAGCAGCGATCGTCCTCGGCATCCTCGTCACGATCCTGATCGCCATCATCCCGACCGTCGTCGACCGCTGACCTCCTGGTACTGCGCAGCGTCATAGGCCGTGCAGGGTCGCCTCGAACTCGGCCACCAGACCCTCGCCGGGGTACCGGCGACGCAGCTCCTGTTCCAGCTCCCCGCCGACCATCTGCAGATGCGGCTTGCTCTGCCGATCGCCCTCGAGCCCGCTCCTGCCCAGCTCGACGGCCTGCTCCAGATCACCCCGTCGGCCCGCGACGATGCCAAGGGTGATCCGGCATTCAGACACCCTCATCGGACTCAGCTCCACCCCATCCGGCGTGATGTTGTCCCGGATCACGGTGCGCGCGTACTGAGTCGCCTGCTCGTCGTCTCCGGCGATCCGGTGAACGTCCATCGCGTAGTAGTCCCACTTGGCCGGGTCGACCTTGAAGTGGTTGTCGGGACGGCCGGGGTACGGCAGTTGTTCGAGCATCTCTTTGCCGCTCTCGAGCAGCGAGTGGAGACCGGACTCACCGAGTCGAGCCTTCGCCTTCGCCTCCTGCGCGATCAGCTGGACGTGCACGCTGCTGGTCTGCGCGACAGCCCGACCCTTCTGAGCCGCCTCGACGGCCTGGCCGAAGCGGCCCTGCGTGAGGGCGAACCATGCCGTCATCTCATGCCCCCAGCCGGCGATCTCCGGGTGACCGGCCTCGAGCCCGAGCTGCATCGCCGCAGTCCGGGTGGACTCGGCCGCGGTGCGCATGCCCAGGTCGTACTCCACACAACCGGCAAGCAGGGCAAGCCAGCCACCAGCAACGAGCAGTTCAGAGTGTGCCCGCAGGCCAACCGGCCGACGGAGCAATCCGGCGACGTGCTGAAGCCAGCCCTGTGCCTCCTGGCGAAGCTCCAGTGCGTCACGGTGGCTGTACTGGCAGCAGAGCTCCTCGATCGTCGAGTGGAGGCTCTCCAGCGTGCTCTTGGTCGTGTCGCTGGCCTGCATCCGCTGAACCAACTCAGCCGTCTGCCAAGGAGTCCGGTCCAGCTTCGAGACTGTGTCACCGCGCGCTGCCGCGATCAGCTCACCTTTGGCCCGCAACGCCTCGTCACACGACCGCGCCAGCTCCTCAGTCGGGGCCTTCCGCCCGTTCTCCAGGTTGGACAGGTAAGACCGGCTGTAGTGGGTCTCACGCGCCAGGTCAGCAAGCGACCAACCACGGTGATCGCGATACTCCCTCAACCGGCTCCCGAAGCTCACACAACCAGTGTTACCCACGGTGCTGTACCCCTCGCATTCTGAACCAGAGGGGTAACCCGTGGACCGCGTGGGTGGATCAGCCGTACGCCGGACCACCCCGGCGGGTTGGGAACCGTCAGCCGACGGACAGATGACCGAGCAGGTCCTGACGAGTGAGAACGCCGACCGGCTTGCCATCGTCGAGGACCATCAGGGCGTCCTTGCCCTCCAGCAGTTCGACTGCCTTCGTCACGGACTCGCCCGCGCCGAGGGACGGCAGGGCCGGGTCCATGTGCAGCTCGACCATGTCGGCCAGCCGGGCCTGGCCGGAGTACAGGGCGTCCATCAGGGTCCGCTCGGACACCGAACCGGCTACCTCGGCCGCCATCACTGGCGGTTCGGCCCGGACCACCGGCATCTGGGATACGCCGTACTCGCGCAGGATCTCGATCGCCTCGGCGATCGTCTCGTGCGGGTGCGTGTGTACCAGCGGCGGCATGCTGCCGTCCTTGCCGGCCAGCACCTCGCCCAACGTCGTCCCCTGCCGAGCGTGCGCGAGGAACCCGTACTGCGCGAGCCAGTCGTCGTTGAACACCTTCGTCAGGTAGCCGCGGCCACCGTCCGGCAGCAGTACGACGATGACGGCGTCCGGGTCGTCGAGCTCATGCGCGAGCTTGATCGCGGCAGCCGCGGCCATTCCCGCGGATCCGCCGACGAGCATCGCCTCCTCGCGGGCCAGCCGCCGGGTGACCGCGAACGAGTCCGCGTCGGAGATCTCGATGATCCGGTCGCAGATGGTCTTGTCGTAGGTCTCCGGCCAGAAGTCCTCACCGACACCCTCGACGAGGTACGGCCGGCCAGTGCCCCCGGAGTACACGGAACCCTCGGGGTCCGCACCGATGATCTGCACGCGGCCGCCGGAGACCTCCTTGAGGTACTTGCCGGTACCGCTGATCGTGCCGCCGGTCCCGACACCCGCGACGAAGTGAGTGATCCTGCCCTCGGTCTGCTCCCAGAGCTCCGGGCCGGTGGTCTCGTAGTGCGACAGCGGGTTGTTCTGGTTCGCGTACTGGTTCGGCTTCCAGGCGCCGTCGATGTCGCGGACCAGCCGGTCGGAGACGTTGTAATACGAGTCCGGGTGCTCCGGCGCGACCGCCGTCGGGCAGACGACCACCTCGGCGCCGTACGCCTTGAGCACGTTGCGCTTGTCCTCGCTCACCTTGTCCGGGCAGACGAAGACGCACTTGTAGCCC
This sequence comes from Kribbella orskensis, assembly GCF_004342085.1. Taxonomy (NCBI): domain Bacteria; kingdom Bacillati; phylum Actinomycetota; class Actinomycetes; order Propionibacteriales; family Kribbellaceae; genus Kribbella; species Kribbella orskensis. The sequence continues at coordinate 171,045 of NZ_SLWM01000016.1, read as the reverse complement.
TTGGCCTGGGCGACCATCGCCAGCCCGACGCCGGTGTTGCCGGAGGTCGGCTCGACGATGGTGCCGCCGGGCTTGAGCTCGCCGGAGGCCTCGGCGGCCTCGACCATCCGGACCGCGATCCGGTCCTTCACTGAGCCGCCGGGGTTCAGGTACTCGACCTTGGCGAGCACCAGCGGTTTCGCGCCGTCGGTGGTCTTCGAGAGCCGCACCAGCGGGGTGTTGCCGATCAGGTCCAGGAGTGAGTTCACGTAGCGCACGCATCTCACTGTATGGGACATGCGCCTCCACAGCGCCATCGCCGTCACCATCCCCGTCGACGCGGCGGCAGGAGTAACGAGTCACGCAGCGCGTCGGTCCCTATTTCGCTTGCGCCAGCGTCACAGCGTGTAATCCTGGTCCTATGACAAAAGCCCGGGCCGCCAAGAAGCTGGCCCAGGCCGCAGCCTTCGGTGGCGGGGGACTCGGACTGATCGGAGCGACGCTGTACGGCGTACTGACCGCGGAAGCGCGGTACGCCAGGCACGTCATCGGTCCGATGAAGGCTCACCCGGCCAAGGGCGACGGTCTGTATGGCCGGTACCCAGGTCACCCGATCACGCTCGCGATGATCGGGGACTCCAGCGCAGCCGGATACGGCACTTCCTCACCCGACGAGACTCCCGGCGTACTGCTCGCCTGCGGTCTCGCCGAGCTGGCGAAGCGCCCGGTCCGGCTGGTCGACGTGTCGCGGACGGGGGCGAAGTCCAACGATCTGGCCGGCCAGGTCGACACCGCGCTGCTCGCCGGCCCGCATGTGGCCGCGATCCTGATCGGCGTCAACGACGTCAAGTCGCAGATGCCGCCGTCGACCTCAGTCCGGCTGCTCGACGGCGCGGTCCGCCGGTTGCGGGCCGCGAACTGCGAGGTCGTGGTCGGCACCTGCCCGGACCTCGGCGTGGTCCGCCCGATCATGCCGCCGCTGCGCCAGGTGGCCAGGTCGTGGAGCCAGCGGCTCGCCGCCGCCCAGACGATCAGTGTGGTCGAGGCCGGGGGCCGCACGGTGTCGATGGGCTCGCTGCTGAGCGAGGCGTTCCGGACCAACCCGTCGATGTGGGGCCCGGACAACTTCCACCCGTCCGTGACCGGGTACGCCGCTGCCGCGGCCGCGCTGCTGCCCTCGGTCGCCGCCGCCGTCGGGGTCGGCCCGGAGTCGTTCGTGCACCCCGAGTCGTTTCGTGGCGAGGCCGTCCTGCCGATCGCCGAGGCTGCCGTCCAGGCTGCCCGAACGGCCGGTACGGAGGTGGCCGCCGCCAAGGTCGCCGGCAACGACCGCGGCCCGCGCGGACGCTGGGCCCAACTGCGGCACCGTCGCCGGCACCCGAAGGCCGACGTCGACCGGGTCGAGGAAGAGTTCGCGAGCCCGGCGGACGCAGTACCTGTTGGGAAATAGCGCGTCCGCTGAGCGAGGACTTTCATACCGAAGGTCTTGATTTGCCTCGATGTCCTGGTGCACAGTCGATAACTACGTGGTACCCCGATGACGGGAGGCGAAGATGGGCTTGAACCACTCCGAGGAGACGCACCAACGTCTGGTGCAGAAGGTGCCCGAGTGCACCGGACGCGAGATGACAGAGTGGTTCAGGTTGATGAACGACGGACCGTCGTTCCTGCGCTTCGATGAGCGGGTGAGATGGCTATTGACCGAGTACGCCCTCGCTCACGGGCACGCCACAGCCATCGTCCATGAATACGACCTGGTCAGAGCGCACAGGCGAATGGGCTGACGAGCCGAACAGGAGTCTGAATTCAGCCGAAGACCTGCCCTTTCAGGTGGAGGGGCAGGTCTTCGTTGCCGTCAGCACCTTCTTGCTCCGAACCTCGCGGCAATCTGCCTGGTGCCGGCGTCAGACCACGCAGAAGTCGTTCCCTTCCGGGTCGGCCATCCAGAAGTGGTCGAGTGAGCCGTTCTGCTCGACCTCGCCCATTACCGTCGCCCCCGCGGCGACCAGCCGCTCGACCTCTCCCCTGATCCGGCTGTCCCTCAACTCCTGGGGCTGAGCACGACCACCGCTCACCTGGAGATCCAGGTGCAGCCGATTCTTCGTCGTCCGCGGTTCGGGCACCTTCAGGAACGAGATCGACGGCAGCCTGCCGTCCGGATCGGACACGCTGGCCCCGTCGTTCCACTCCTCCTCGGGCACCCCCTGCGCCACCAGCCACGACTCCCAGGTGTCCCAGCCCTCCGGCGGATCAGCCTCCACGTAGCCCAGCGCAGTACACCAGAACCGCGCCACCAGCGCCGGGTCAGCACAGTCGATCGTCATCGTCCACCTGGTCGTCATGCGCCAACTCTGGCAAGGCCCACCGACAGTTCCCGGCCGGCGGTTCCTGGGCACTGCGGTTCCAGGGCATGCGAAAGGCCCGGCTCCTCCACCTGAAGGAACCGGGCCTCTCAAGTCAGCTAGCCGATGCTAGTCGGCCGGTCAGTCGCCACCGCGCAGGATCGCCAGGATCCGCAGCAGGTTCCAGTACAGCCAGACCAGCGTGACGGTCAGGCCGAACGCGGCCCGCCAGGCCTCGTTCTGCGGGGCTCCGGCGCGCACACCCTGCTCGACCATGTCGAAGTCGAGGATCAGGTTGAACACGGCCAGGCCGGCGCCGAGCGCGGCGAACAGCAGACCCATCGCGCCGAACCCGCCGATGCCGGTGTTGACGCCGAACAGGCTGGCGATGAAGTTGATCAGGAGCACGCCGGCGAAGCCCATCGTGCCGATGATCACCATCTTGGTGAACCGCGGTGTCACCTTGATCGCGAAGTACTTGTACGTCGCGAGCGTCAGGCCGGCGGTCACCATCGTGGCCAGGATCGCCTGGACGATGACGCCCGGGTCACCGACCCAGTTGGCGATGAACTTGCTGCCGATCCCGAGGAACACGCCCTCGGCGAGGGCGTACACCATCAGCAGCGCGGGGTTGATCTTGCGCGAGAACGACAGCACCATCGCGATCGCGAACGCCAGCAGCGCGCCGGCCAGGAACACCGGCGTCACCAGGTTGTCGGGCGTCGTGAACCACGCGACGAAGGCCGCCGCGACGACGACACCCAGCGTGATCGAGGTCTTGACGATGACGTCGTCCAACGTCATGGGACGGCTGGCTGCGGGCGCCCCCTGGTACTGCTGGGGCGGCATACCGGGCCCGCCGTACTGGCCGGGCTGACCGTAAGGACCCGGCTGACCGTACGGAGCGGCCCCGGGATAGGCCTGGCCTTGGCCAGGCGCAAATGCACTCGACCGGTTCAGGACCGGGTTACTGCTCTGCATGTCATCCTCCTGATGACCCACTGTCGACCCGCTGTGGGTCGTATCGCGATACTACGGGCCCACCCTTAACAACGCCTGAGGAACACGTACGTGTTCCCCGACCAGAACCCACAGGTTGCAAAACGCAACCAGCTCAAGCCTCTGCGCCCTCCTTGGCCGGCCAGCGCAGCCGCTCCGGGGCGTTCGGCGGTGCGCCGTGGCGCCAGGGTGCTGCACGTTGTTGCAGGACCGGACCCGGCACGGCGTCGTACCTGTATGGGCAAGTACGACGCCGGGACCGGTGGCCACCCAGGATGTGGTTCTTCCCGCAGGCCAGTTCAGGGGTGATTCAGCGGAGAGTCCTGCGACGCGAGCGCAGCGCCGACCTGGTCGGCCAGGGCGACCGCGACCAGGCGCTGCTCGAGATCCGGCCGGGCGATCCGGCTCGCCGCCGTCAGCAGGAACCGGCCGCGGACGACACCGGCATGCTGCACGACCAGCTCGATCTCCGAGTCCGTCGGCAACCCGTCGCGCTCGACCTTGTACTCGTGCTCGCCGCGGGTCACCGACCCGTCCGAGTTCAACTGCGGCTCCTGCGTCCGCTTGCCGCCGGCAACGAACTTGCACCCGTCGATACCCAGTACTGCGGTCAGGTCCGTGCGCACCTGGTTGATCACGTCATCGGTGGAACCGCCGCGCGCGACCGCCTGCGAGGTGGTCATCACGCCGGCCAGGTAGCCGGTCTGGCGGCTGGCCCGGGCTTGTTGCCGCCGGCCCCAGAGCGCGATCTCCGTGACCGCGGCACCGATCACGACCAGCAGGATGGTGGTCTCGATGTCTTCCCGGTTCGCGATGGTGAGCCGGTTGTACGGCACCGTCAGGAAGAAGTCGAACCAGACCGCGCTCGACACGGCCGCGACCACGCCCGCCGGCCGGATCCCGAAGGAGGCCACGGCAACGATCACGAGTACCAGCACCAAGGCCGCGTTCGCATTGTCAAAGCTGTGCCGCAGGGGCACCAGCGCCGCGCACACCGCCAACGGCACCAGAACCGCCGCGGTCAGCACCTGATTGCGGTAACTCTCCACTCCTCCATTGACGCTCACCCCGGCAGAACAATCAACGCTTCTCACCAGACTCTGACAGAGTTCACCTCTTGTCTCACAGCTCTTCGGCTCCCTCCTGGGAGCTCCTGAGCCGACTCTTCAGGTCCGCGCCACCGATTGAGCCGGCCGCCGCCGTCGGCGGGCCCGAAGCACCAGCACGCAAGCGACTACCGACGCCCCAGCGGGAACCAGAGTCCTGAAGTCGAGCGACTCGACCACCGACCCCGACCACCACCGACCGTCGTCGGCGACCACCAAGTTCTGTTCCGGATCCAGGGGATCGACGACCAGTTCAACCTTCTCCCCGATCAGCCAGCCTGCGCCCGATTGCGATAGCAACTGCACCAGATCGCGGCTAGCTTTTCCCCATGTCGTCCGAGCAGGTACAAGCCGTGGAGCGCGTCCGCCCGCCCGAGGCCGCCGATGAGCGGGCCACCTTGAGCGGGATGCTCGATTTTCTGCGGGACACCGTAGTGAACAAGGTGGCCGGCCTCAGCGACGCGCAGGCGTTCGGCCGTCCGGTCGCGCCGTCCGCCCTGACTCCCGCGGGGCTCGTCAAACACCTCACGGGCGTCGAGCGCTTCTGGTTCGCCATCGACTTCGCCGCCACCGATGCCGAGTGGCCCTGGACCGACGAGAACCCGCACGGCAACTTCCCCATCGCCCCCGGCGACACCCTCGCCTCCCTGGTCGCCGACTACCAGGCCGAGTGCGCCCGCTCCCGCGCCATCACCGCGGCCGCCTCCTTCGACGACCTGGCTCGCGGGGAGGACATGGCCTTCAACCTCCGCTACGCCATCACCCACCTGATCGAGGAAACCGCGCGCCACCTGGGCCACCTGGACCTCCTCCGAGAAGCCACCGACGGCACAGTCGGCGAATGAGCGACCGCAGAGACTCCACACACCCTTGATCTGGTCCGACACCATCACCCCCCAGGCTGCCTGGATCCATCAGCAGGTCCAGTCCGACCTCACCGCCGCGGGGATACCCGGCGAACCTTTTTCTCCCGCCTGACCAACACCTAGGCTCGAGGTATGAAGCTGCTGTTCGGATGGGGCGGTCGGGTCCGGTTGTGGCCGAGGTTCGGCCCGGACCAGCTGCCTTTCCTGTTCGACGGTGGACCAGGCGTCATCAAGATCGTCTCGACCGATGCCCTCGAAGCCCTCATCGCCAAGGCGACCCGGACGCCGTACGCCGGCGCGCGGGGCCGTCCCGAGTGGCTCGACTACCACCGCAACGAACTAGGCAACCACTACGTCGTCCCGATGACTCGCCAGGCCTACAACCTCTGCCGCTGCGTGGTCATCACCGAACTGCGAGACCGCCCGACCGGCTTCTACTCGCTCGACCTGAACCAGCGAGACTTCGCCGCCCTCCCCGACATCTCCCCAACCCAACTGGTCGACCTGGCCCACCGCTACCTGGCCACCGCCGAACACGTCCCAGTTGACGAGCACGAATGGAACCACCTGCCCGACCAGCCACACCCCTGAGTCCGTCGGAGCGGCTGAGTACCGTAGGCGGTCCTGGGGTGGGTCTGACGGGGAGGGCCGATGCAGCAGGTGTCCGACGACGAGCGGCGGGCTCGGCTGGCCGTCCGGCACGCGCTGGCCCCGGGTTTCAGTGTTGACTCCCCGGAGGCGGCGACGCGGGCGATGACCGTGCTGCGCGCGACCGAGCCGGCGACGGGTGGGAGGGGTCTTCGGCGGTGGGGATCTGCTGGCCGGCGCGGATCTCGACGGTGCGGTAGCGATGGGCAGTGCGGACGAACTTGTTGATCGACCAGCCGGTGCGATCTTCGGTCAAACGGTTGACCGCGAGCGCCGCGAAACCGATGCTCAGGCTGGCCTCGATCGAGTCGTGTTCGCCGTGGTAAATCGGCCGGGCATGGAGGTCGTGCTTGGACATGCGGAAATCAACGGGAACCCAGTCGCGTCGGTGAGCAACCCGATCGTGATCTGCGGCTTGGCCGGCATTCCTTGGAGAACCCGGGCTCGCGGAAACCATCACCGGTGTCGGGCTCGAGGTACAGCGTGCTCACGTCGTACCGCACCATTGATGCCCGCTCCAGCGCCGCGTGCTTGGCGCACACGCCGCCGCGAGGCCTCGCCGCCACGACTGTTCGGCATACGGCGGCATCACGGTGGTCCGTGACGCGGTCAAACAAGTCTCGTCGTACCGGCCGGGGACCCGGCCCCGGGCGCAAGGTGCTGATCCGCGCTGACGGGGTACAGACTCGCTCGTCAGTGCTGTTGCGACCAGGTTCGTTCGAAGTGTCGCATGAGTGCCGGATAGACGATCGCGTAGCGGAACGGCTTGATGAACGCCATGTACGCCTTGCCGAAGGTGCCGCGGGGTTTGACGTAGACGGTCATCTGCGCACGGTATCGGCCGCTTCCCTGGTCCGCCCAGGCCAGGTGCATCACTCCGTACATGGTTCGGTTGGAGATTTCCTGGGCGAGTTCGGTGCGGGTGCGGTACAGGGGCCGGAACGGCTTGTCGGTGACCTGCGATGCTGGGGACTTGTCGCGGAGGTCGTCTGGGAGCCGCGCGAGCAGCGACGGTTCGCCGGTGCCGGGAACGGGTGGCCAGGCGCCGGCGGCGTCTGCGGATGTCGAAATGCGCCCGAGTCCGAACGCGCGTCCGAGCAGGTCGCGAATGCCCCACAGCAAGCGCACCGGCAGCGGCGCGGACGCCGGAAAGTCGAGGGTTTGCTGCGTCTTGATGACGGCTGGAAAATCGTGCGCGCCGCCCTCGATGGGAAGGGCCCAGACGTCCTCGACGTCGAAGTCGGGCACGATGTCGTCGATGATCCAGTCCTGGGTCTTCAGCACGTCGTTGGGGAGTCTCATCGGTCTTGCGTTCCTTTCGCGCAGAGGGCGCGGATGGGGCGGATCAGCGGGCGGTAGAACGGCCGGATCAGCCGTCCCGGGATGTGGCCGTGGCGCTCCTCGTGCCAGACCCGAGCCCGGGGATGGCCCTCGATCAGCCGGCCGATGATGCCTCGATCGAGGCGATGTGCCGGGAGCATGGAACACACCTCGACCAGGCACAAGTGCTTGATGCTCATGTAGCCGTACTGGGCCGGGCTGACCAACCGGATCGGCGCGCCGTGATCGCCGCCGAGTGGGCGCCCGTTCACCCGGTCCGCGAGCAGGACGTCGTCCGCCAGCGCGTCCTGCGGCTCGACCACGGAGTTGATCCCGTCCAGACCCACGAACGTCAGGTGGCTGACGGAGACCTCGGAGTCGAGCGCCGGCTCGACGAAGGCGCGAAAGAAGTCGGCGAACCGCACCCCTTCCCATCGCAGGTCGGTCGCCGTCCAGCCGGAGACGCAGTGGAAGTCGGCGACGATCTCGCGCCGCGGCAGCGTGGCGAGCTCCGGCAGCCGCACCTCCAACGGCTTGCGCACGACGCCGCTGATCGCGATCACCGGAGCGTCTGGAACCGCGGGCGGCGGCCGGTGCAGGTGCGTGCCAAACCGCGGGAATCCCTCGACGCGGCGTTGTCCGGGCGGAAGTGGCAACATCACGGACCTCCTTCACCGACCGACGGTCGGTCACCGACTTGCAGTCAGTCTTTTATGCTTGCCGGGTGACTGTCAAGAGGCTGCGGGAACGGCAGGCGGAGGCGACCCGGGAGCTGCTGGTCGGGATCGCGCGCGAGCGGTTCGTCAAGCAGGGCTACGCGGCAACCGCGATGGACGACATCGTCCAGCGCGCGGGTCTCGCGAAGGGCGCTCTTTACCACCACTTCAGCGGCAAGGACGCGCTGTTCAAGGCGGTCTACGACGTGGTGCTGGACGAGACCGCTGGGGCGGTGATGGCCGCGGCCCTGGCCGAGGAGGATCCGTGGGCCGCGGTACGAGCGGGCCTGTCCGCGTTCCTCGACGCCTGCCTGCGCCCGGCGTTCCGGCGGATCGTGATCATCGACAGTGTGACCGTGCTGGCCGCCCGCGCGTGGGAAAGCGGCACGGAAGGCGTCGAGCTGCCAATGCTGCGGACCGTGCTGACGCCGCTGGTGGACAGCGGCGCGTTGCCCGGTGTCACACTCGACGCGCTGGCGCACCTCGCACTGGGTGGTCTCTACGGCTCAGCCCTCTACATTGCCCGTGCCGCCGACCCCGAGGCCGCCCGTGTCGAGGCTGACGTGGTGCTGGACGTCGTCCTGCGCGGCGTGCGGGCGGCGACCACCTAATCAGTGCGCAAATCGAGACAGCCGAGCCACCAAACCCCCAGGTCACAGGGCTACGCCCGCGCCAACCCCGCCTCGGTGATAAAAGTCAGGTTTCAGTGTTGACTCCCCGGAGGCGGCGACGCGGGCGATGACCGTGCTGCACGCGACCGAGCCGGCGACGGTCCACCTGTCTACTGGGCGCGCGTCGAGTCACTCGAGGTCGAGGACCTCGACCGGGCGCTCTACGACCATCGCAGCCTCGTGAAGCAACTCGCCATGCGCCGCACTCTCTTCGCGTTCCCACGCGACCTGCTGCCGGCGGTCTGGCCCAGCGCGTCCGCCCGGGTCGCTGGCATCGAGCAGGCGACCTCGACGAGGTACCCGACCCTGGCCCGTGGGCCGCCCTCCTCCCAGTGCTCGACCCCACGGTGATGGGCTGGCAGAAACGCGACTTCTACCTAGGCCCGCACGCCACCCAACTCTTCGACACCCGCGGCAACGCCGGCACAACAGCCTGGCTGAACGGCACCCGCATCACCGGCTACCCATCCCCAGCCATGAAGTCCGGCTGACCGCTCAACCGCGACCAGCAATGTGCATCTCCAACAGCTTCAGCGCGCTGGCCGGCTCCGCTCCCGGGTGCTCATCGGGTGGTTGGCTCCGCGACCCGTGCCGTGGCCGGCGCGTCGACGGTTTGGGCCTGCCGGCGCTGGTCGCGCCACAGCGAGATGCCGAGGCCGATCAGCGCGACGCCGGTGGGCACCGCGAACGGGCGGCTGAAGGACTCCGGCAGCACGGCCAGCGCGAGGGCGGAGGTGGTGGCGTAGGCAAGCAGCAGGGAGGCCCAACGGGCCAGTACGCCGGCGCGGAACAGCGCGATGCCGAACAGCAGACCACCGAGGGAGTAACCGATGCCGGAGACGAGGAACAGCTCGTGCAGGTGGCCGATGTCGCCGAGCGGGCTGCCACCGACGCCCGCGTCGAGGACGTCCTGGACGTAGCCCGGGTTCGACTGCGCCAGTGCCGGGAGGACGCAGGCGACGATGACCTGGACGGCGAAGATCGCGAGGTAGCCGACGGTCAGCAGCAGGTAGCCGGCGAGCCCGAGGACGCCGAACCGGCGGCGGTTGCGGAGGAACATGCCGGTGAAGCCGACCAGCGCCAGGATGGTCATCAGGATCTTCGCGGCCTCGCGGACCGCTATCTCGGTGGTGGCGATGTGTGCGACGTCGGCCGGCGGATGGTTGATCTGGACACCGATGAAGATGGCGCCGGCGGCTGCGGCGCAGAGGCCGGAGGCCGCTGTGAGGCGGTTGGCGGTGATGTTCATGTCGGATTCCTTGGTGTTCGGTGCCAGGCGGGTGTCCGGCGATGTTCGTGACGTTAGGAATCGACGTGGTGAGGCCACATCACCATCTGATGTGACCGGGTTGGTGATTCGGCCGCGGTGACGCTCAGAGCAGGCCGAGGTCCGCGGCTCGACGTACCGCGGCGTGGCGGGTGTTCACGTCGAGCTTGGTGAAGATGTGCTTGGTGTGCGTGCGCAGCGTGTTCACCGAGACGAAGAGTTGTCGCGCGATCTCCGGCCCGCTGAGCTCGGTCGCCAGCAGGCGCAGCACCGCGAGCTCGCGGTCGCTGAGTACTTCCTCGGATGCGGGTCTAGCGATGGCGGGTGCCGACGGTCTCTGGGCGGCGGCCAGCAGGTGCTCGGCATGCGTCCGTACGTCGTGCGCCGCGGCGCGGGCGACCTGCCCGAGCAGCTCGGCCATCGGCTGTCCCTCGTCGAGGAAGAGCCGGCAGTAGCCGGCCGGCACCCCGTCGGTGAGGGCGGCAGCGAGGTCGGCCGCCGCCGAGTCCGCGTCGCCGTTCGCGTGGTGGGCGAGCGCCCGCACCAGGCTCGCCTCGACCAGGCTGCCGTCGCGGCCCGCCGCCCGCGCTGCGTCCAGCACGCGGTCGAGCAGGTCGATCGCCTCGCGCGCGACACCCTCGGCGACCAGCAGCCGGGCGAGGGTGAGCTGGTCGTACTCGGCCAGGTAGGTCGGCGGATCCGTCGCCGCGACCCCGCGCTCGCGCGCCCACGCCCGCGCGTCATCGAGGCGGCCCTGGTGGATCCGCACCCGCGCCCTGGTAGCGGCGATCGGCCGCACGTCCGGGAAGTAGCCGGGCAGGAAGAGCGGCTCGGCCTGGTCGAGCATCGCGATCGCGCCGTCGAGGTCGCCTTTCGCCTGCAGCAGGGCGGCCTTCGCGGCGTACCAGCGGTGCCGGTTCTCCAGCAGCGACGCCCGGTCGCCGAGCTCGCGAGCGGCCTCCAGGTGCCCAGCGGCCGCTTCGAGGTGGCCTTGCTCGCGGAGGACGTCGGCGAGGCCGACGTGCAGGTCGCCGGTGGTGGAGAGGACCGGTCCGGGGCGGCTCTCGGCTGCGGCCAGCGCGCGTTCGTAGAGCCGGCACGCCTCGACCGGACGTCCGCGCGCCAGCCACATGTTCGCCAGCACGACGGTCGCGCCCAGCTCGTCCGCGACCATGCCGGCCGCGTGCAGGCCGGCGACAGCCTTGGTGAACGTGTCCACCGCGGTGCCGAGGTCGCCGGCGGCCCATGCTGCCAGGCCGACGAAGCCGGCGGCGGCACCGCGCGGGAAATGGTCCTCCGGCCCGGCCAGCGCGAGTGCCCGGCGAGCGTGCGAGACCGTACCGTCGACGTCGCCCCGGGCCTGGGCTACCGAGGCGCGGTAGACCGCGATCATGGCCGGGAGGGAGCGGACATCGCCCTCCCGGTCCCTGACCGCCTCGGCCAGCGAACCCGCCGTGGGGATGGTCGATGGCGGCGTCGTGTCGAGACCAGCCTCGGCGGCGTCGAGCCACGCCTCCACTCCGTCGAAATCGCCCTCGGAGAGCCGGCTCCACCCCACGTGGGTCGCGAGCAGCGGTCGGCGCCGTACGACGTCGTCGGGCAGCGCGACCAGCCAGTCGCGAAGGGTGCGGTCCTGGCGTCGTCGGCGCAGGTCGGCCACGGTGAGCTCGACGAGGTCGGCGGTGTGCTCGTGGTCGCCGCTCGCGATGGCGTGCTGTACGGCATCGGCAAGCAGCCCGTTCTCGGCGAGCCACCGGCTGGCCGCGGCGTGCAGCTCACCGACTCGGTCGGTATGCCGGGCACCCAGACGGGCACGCAATGCGTCGGCGAAGAGGTGGTGGTAGCGATACCACCGGCGCTCGTCGTCGAGCGGGACGACGAACAGGTTCTCGCGCTCGAGGGTCTCCAGCATCGGCTGGCCGTCGGAGCGACCGGTCAGGGCGTCGCAGAGGCCGCCGGTCAGCTGGTCGAGCACGGAGGTGTCGAGCAGGAAGGCGCGTACCTCGTCCCGCTGCCGGTCCAGAACCTCCTCGACGAGGTAGTCGAGGACGAACCGATGGCTTCCAGAGAAGGCATCGACGAACCCAGCGACGTCTCCAGACCCGTCGGCGCCGGCATGGGTCCGGGCCGACAGCGCGGCCAGCTGCAACCCGGCCGCCCACCCCTCGGTGCGCGCCTCGAGCGCGGCCACAAGTGCGGGCTCCAGCTGCAGCCCCATTACCTCGTTGAGGAACACCTCCGCCTCGTCGGTGGTGAACCTGAGGTCCGCGGCTCGCACCTCCAGGAGTTCACCACGCGCACGAAGCCGGGACAGCGGGAGCGGCGGGTCGGCCCGAGTGGCCATCGCCAACGTGACCTGCGGAGGCAGATTGTCCAGGAGGAAGGTCACCGCCTCGTGGACAGCGGCCCCGTCGATGACGTGGTAGTCGTCGAGCGCCACCACCGTGGGACCGGCGAGGACGTCGAGATCGTTGATCAGGCTGACCAGTACGGCGTCGGTCGGCGTGGTGCCGCCGGCTTCCAGCAGGGCGAGCGCCTCGATACCAGCCTCGGGTTCGGCGGTCTGAATCGCGGCCACGAGGTGCGTCAGGAACCGTCGGAGGTCGGCGTCGCCCAAGTCCAGGGCCAGCCACGCCACTCTGCGCTGCGACGGCTCGGCCGCCGCCAGCCACTGCGCCAGGAGTGTGGTCTTGCCGAACCCGGCCGGCGCCACGACGAGGACCAGCCGCGGCCCTTCCCCTCCGTCCGCGCGCAGCTGGTCGGTCAGGCGGGCGCGCTGCACCAGCCGCCGACGCGGCGAGGGCAGATGCAGTTTGGTGCCCAACACAGGCATCCGGTCAGCGTAGGCCCACCGTCCGCTCAGCGGCAGGTCGCCAGCGATCGCCCCGCTAACCATTGGTTGGTCGACAGGAAATGGGTGGGCGGGGCCGCGTTCGGGTTGATAACGTGCCGGAGGCCGTGGCATCGCGCGAGGAGGTGAGACCCATGAACGCTGTACGCACGTGGGTGCTCCCTGCTTCGTCGCGGTCAGGCGATTGACGTAAGTGTCGCCGGGAGCGCCTCACCAACAAGGCACTCCCGAAAGGCAACGACTTATGCATTCTGTACGTTTCACCGCGGAGACATCGTCGAACGGTGTCCTCGAACGCGACTTCATCGTGGGCGAAGTCCCCGGCGTCCTCTGGTCGCCCGTATCCGGCTCCGATCACGCCCCGCTGGTGCTGATGGGTCACGGTGGCGGCCTGCACAAGAAAGCGCCGGAACTCATGGCCCGCGCACACGAAAACGTGACCACCTGGGGTTTCACCGTGGCCGCCATCGATGCGCCCGGACACGGCGACCGCCCGCGCACGGCGGAGGACGAGCAGGTCCGCGCCGACCTCCGGCAGGCCATGCTGGCGGGCGAGACCGAGCGCGTCGAATCGATCAGCGTCCACTACGGCATCTCACTGGCGGAGCGTGCCGTGCCGGAATGGCAGGCGACCCTGGACGCCCTTCAGAAACTGCCCGAGATCGGCACCGAAGCGCCGATCGGCTACGGCGGTGGCATCACCTTGGGCACCGCGATCGGGATACCGCTGACGGCGATCGAACCCAGGATCACCGCCGCCATCTTCGGTGGCGGGTTCTTCGTGCACGAGGCGCTGATCGAGGCGGCGAGACGGATCACCGTCCCGATCCAGTTCCTGCTCCCGTGGGACGACGAGCACGTCGACCGCCAATCCACTCTCGCGTTGTTCGACGCCTTCGCCTCGACGGAAAAGACGTTGCACGCCAACCCGGGCGACCACCGCAACATCCGCTGGTACGGGCTCGACCACGGGTTCTTGGCCCGCCACCTCGGCCGGGTCGGCACGTCACCGGCCTGATCTGACCGGTATCGGCGTCCGCCTCCGCACCGGACGCCGATACCGCTGCCGCGACCTGCACATCAACGTGGAGCTGATCGCGGAGCGCTTCGGCCGCGGCTAGTCCGCGTTCCAACTGACCCTGACCTCACGGAGAGCGTCCACCTGCTCGAGCAGATCGAGGCCGGCTAGCTCGGCTTGGCCGGGGCGAACCGGTTGACGAAGTCGAGCGCTGTCTGCGCGACGTCCTGCCAGCCGTGGTCGATGGTCAGCGAGTGGCCGCGGTGGGGCATCTTCTTGATCTCGGTGACGCTGGGGTTGCGCTTTTGCCGCTTGTAGGAGGCGTTGGCGATCGCCCAGGGAACCGTGTGGTCGTTCTCCCCGTCGAGGATCAGCAGCGGGCCTCGATCGGGGTTCGTCGTGTCGACCTTCGATTCGGTCCGGGGGTTGAGGTTGGCGCTGGCCATCTGGGCCAGGGCGATCCCCGACCCGGCCACGTGGTAGGTGTCGTACAGGCGCTTCGCCTCGTCATCATCGAGGGCGTTCGTCCAGCCGTATTTGAACTGATCGAAGGTGAGCGTGATGGCTCGGCCTCGGTACCGCGGGTTCAACAGGAAAGGTCCGCTCGCCTTGAGCGTGGAGAGGGGCAGCGGCAGGACGCCACGAAATACGCCCGGGTCGATGGCAACCGTGGCTGCCGAGAGCCCACGGCCGGCGAGCATCTGGGCGAACAATCCGCCGGTCGAGTGGCCCATCACGGCGGGCTTCTTCTCGAGCTTGCCGATCACATCGGCGGTGTGGTCGGCAACCTGCTTCAGTGTCTTGTTGGCGAGGACGTCCGGGGTCGCCCGCGCCTCTTCAACCGTTTCGGGATCGTCTGGCCAGTCCGGCGTCAGCGGCGCGTAACCGGCCTGCTTGAAGAAGTCCGCCCAGTTCGCCCAGCTGCTCGGCAGCAGCCAGAGGCCGTGGATGAAGACAACCGGAGTGGTACCGGAGGCGTTCGCCGCCTCGATCTCCCTAGTCTCCCGCTCCGAAATGGACACCATGCCGAACTCCTCTCGGTCGCAGCGGACGATCATCCGACTTAGCGAACCGACGACGAGCTCATCCTACGCATCCCGTGCCAGCTCCGGCGATCCCCGACGGGGCCGCTTGTGCCCCGCTGATTCCTGCGTCAGCCCGGGCCGAGGACGCAGAAGTTGTTGCCTTCCGGGTCGGCCAGAACCTTCCACGGGACGTCCCCCTGGCCTACGTCGGCGGGCGTCGCGCCGAGGGCCTCGAGCCGGGCCACCTCCGTCGCTTGACCATCAACGGGGTAGGGCAGCAGGTCGAGATGGACGCGGTTCCACCTGTCCTTCAGATGAGGCGTGCGGAGGAATTCCAGATACGGGCCGACGCCAATGGCCGAACGCAGCAGCGCACGATCGTCGGTCACCTCGTGCGGGGTCCAGTCCATCGCCTCGCCCCAGAACCGGGCCATGGCCCGAGGGTCCGCGCAGTCGACGACCACCGCGGCGATCGGACCGGTATCCCGGTAGATGTCCCGAGGCTCCAGGACGCAGAACACGTTGCCCTCCGGGTCGGCCAGAACTGTCCACGGCAGGTCGGCTTGGCCCGCATCGGCGGGCGTCGCGCCGAGCTCCTTCAGGCGCGCGACCAACTCCGCGTGATGGGCCGCAGAGGTGGTGGCGAGTTCGATGTGCGCGCGGTCTTTCACTGTTTCGGGGTCCGGGACGGCGATGACATCGATGGAAGCGCCGGCGGGGACCGGCCAGGCGGAACCCACGGGCATGACGCTGCTCGCACCGGGTTCCTCGCTGGAAACACCCCAGCCGAGCGCCTCCGCCCAGAACCGGCCCAGCGCTGAGTCATCCCGAGCCTTGAAATTCACCTGAACAAGTCGCAGCGCCATGCCGCCCAACCCTATGCCCAGGTGGATGAGTGTCATGAACCAGCCAGTGGGCCATTGGCTGAGTACGGTACGCCCGAGGAGCTCCCGAACATCCACCACCGCAAGCAGTACGAGGAGACCGCAGCCGCCACGCCGGAGTACCGGATCACCTGCATCTACGTCGACAAGCGGCACAGGCGATCCGGGCTGGCCGCCCTCGCGTTGCGCGGTGCGCTCGACCTGATCGCCCGAGCGGGAGGTGGCCGGGTCGAGGGCTACCCACAGGACACGCCGGGCAGGAAAGTCAACCCGTCGTTCTTGTACAACGGCACCCGGCACATATACGAGGAGGCCGGCTTCGCCTACGACCGCCCGAAGGGCAAGAACCACTGCGTGATGACGATGACAGTCGAGGCGACCAACTGATACGGCTCACCCTCGCGGTGCCTTGAGATGCGGCGCCACCGAGCATTTGGCGTGTGCCGACGATGGGAATCCGGAACGCGCGAACGACACCTACTGAGCTGGCGCCGCCTCGAGCACGAACACATCGCTCCCGGTCGGCACAGTACGAGTGAGGTCGAAGCCGGCCGCGGCAAGCAACGAGCGGTACTCGTCCGTCGTACGTTCCTGACCGCCTGCCACCACCAGCATGGTGAGGTCGGACAACGCCGTCCGGACGGGGTCTGGAGACTCGTCAAGCAGCTGCTCCACCAACAGCAGGCGACCGTGCGCCGGCATCGAGCGCCGGCAGGTGCGCAGGATCTCGACGGACTCGGCGTCCGGCCAGTCGTGGATCACCGCCTTGAGCAGGTAGACGTCCCCGCCGTCGGGGACAGAGTCGAAAAAGCTGCCCCCGACCACACGGCAGCGCTGCGACACACCGGTCGCCGACAGCAGCTCGTGCGCGCCGGCCACGACATCGGGCTGGTCGAACAGCACGCCGTTGACCGCGGGGTAGCGCGACAGGATGGCCCCCAACAGCATCCCCCGACCGCCGCCGACGTCGACGACCGTGCCGAACCGACCGAAGTCGTAGGCATTGACGACCTCATCAGCCACCGCCTGGGACAAGGCCGTCATAGCTTCGTCGAAGACCTTCTGCTCGGCAGGATGCTCGGCAAGGTAGTCCCAGACCGACTCCCCGTGGACAGCTGCGAACGCGTTCTCACCCGTACGGATGCTGTGCTCCAGCGAGGCATACGTCTGCCAGTGGAACGGCCGACCGACCAAGCGCGCCCAGCCGGCGACCGAACGCGGCGCATCAGTCCGGAAGGCGTCACCGAGCTCGGTGTTCGCGAACCTCTTGTCGCCGTCGGGATCGCCGACATAGAGCCCGACCGCGGCCAGCGCGCGCATCAGGCGGGTCAACGAACGTGCGTCCGCTCCCGTGGTCTCGGCGAGTTCGGCCACGCTTCTCGGACCTTCGGCGAGCAGGTCGGACAGCCCCAAGGTGGCGGCGACGTGCACCGCCTGCGATACCTGGTAGCCGGTGACCAGGCGGTGCAGCTCTCGGGCCCGGTCGCCGCCACTTTCGCGGTCTGTGTTCTGTCCACCTGGGTTGCTCATGGTGATGACCTCCAAGGGGGAACCTTCAAGCACCGACGCTAGGCCGCGCGAAGCCGCCAGCGCATCCGAAGGACTGCCCATCTTGAGAAGACCGGCATGGTCAGGTCTGTGTAGAACCTCTTGCTACGGCTCTTCTGAGAGTTGGCCGATGCACACCTGTCGCGATTGCCGGTGTTCGGTGGTCTAGGCTGCTGTATCGGCGGGACTTGCCAGTTGGGTGGCAGGACGCTTGACCATGGGTGTCTCCAGCGGTGATCTCGGAGTGGGGCTGCTAGACCGACGAGGCGAGCGCGGGACAGTGGACCGGGTGCTCGACCGGGCGCGGGCGGGAAGCAGCGCCGCACTGGTCGTTGACTGGGCGCTCGGGGTCGAAGCGCGCTCACGGGCACTGCTGAGCGAAGGCGAGGCCGCCGACCGGCTGTACCGTGAGGCGATCGAGCGGCTCGGCCGCACCCGCATGCGTGTGGAGCTGGCCCGCTCGCATCTGGTCTACGGCGAATGGCCACGCGAGAACCGCCGTACCGACGCGCGCGAGCAGCTTCGCGTCGCCCACGAGATGCTCACAGATCGGCAGCCAGCTGTTCATCAGCCCTCGCACCGTTGACTGGCACCTAGGGAACGTCTTCACCAAGCTCGGCATCACCTCACGCAAGGACCTCCGCTGACCCCAGTCGCCGCCATCCGCCGGTGACCTCTCGAGCAATGGTCAGCTCGCCGCAGCACTGGCCGGGCCGCCGGGAACAGCCCACCGGCGGGCTCCGCCAGTACCCCGGGCCCGGGCACAACCCCGGGACTCGACCCGGGTCAGCACCGGGGACGACACGCGCCGATCCGCGCGACCATGACTGTATGAACGAGACATGTGACCGGTGCGGACCAGCGGTCCGCGCGGCGGTCCGCACGATGCACCGCGCCGAGCGCGCCGAGCGCGCCGGCGAGCTCTACCTGTGCCGACACTGCGGCAGCCGGCTCTGGCCGGCGCTGAACGCGCGAGGCTGGACCATGTGGCCCGTCAGCGAGCACGCGTTCGCCCCTCAGGCGACCTAGCCGACACCAAGCCCGAATGCCCAGCACGGCGGCGATCACAGATTTGTTGTCGGACCTCAGTCAGAGCGGTGTGCCCGGGATGGGATTCGAACCCGTATGCCTTTCGGCTGCGAGGTTTAAGTTCGACTGACCCCATCCCGCACCGTCCGCAGTCGTCCACCGGAGTCGCCGCACGCCCGACCGATACCTCCTCGATCAGGCGCGAACCGGGGATGAACTGCAATCGCAACTACAACCATTCCGCCCTCTCGTTGCGAACACGGAGCACCCCGGTCAGGACAGGCCATCGAGGATCTGGTCGAGACCGGCACGGCGCGCCGGCGCCGGACGACGTCCGGATCAGCGACTGGCACTGACGATCAGCGGGACGCCACCTCGGCGTCCCAGTACGGGGGCAGGTCGGCCGGTTCCCACGACGGATCGGGACGGAAATCCGTGTACCGGCCGTCGAACGGGATCCGGCCGGCCTCGATGTCGCCGATGATGCGCTCGCCAGCGGCGCGGATGCGGTCCGCCTCGACCGCCGTCCAGTACGCCGGATGATCGACACGCTCGGCCAACTCGTCCTCGTCCTTCCAGGACCAGCTGCGATCGGGCGCGACCACGATGTCGAGCGCGTGATCGAGGATGTCGGTCCCGGCCGACCAGCGGCGCACCGTGGACTCCAGGTTCACGTACCAGCCTTCGAACCGCATCTCCAGGTCGAAGAACCACCACACCGAATGGTCGGCCTCGGGTTCGGTGCGGATCAGCACGTGCCGGCCTTCCCAGCGCCGCGGCCAGAGCATGGACGGCGTACGGTCCCGCTCCGCCAGCGACAGCTTCCGGATCGACGCGCCGTCCCGAGTGCCGCGCAGCATGCAGTCCGATCCGGACGCAGTCCAGGTGAGCAGCGCCTCCGCGTCGTCGCGCACGACCCGCGCGGTCTCCACCGCGGCGATCATCCCGTTGCGGTGGACGTCGCGGCGAGCGATCGATCGACCTGGAGCGAAGATCATCGGGCCATGGTACGGCCGTCTCTGGGCCACGCCGCAGCCCGGCCATGAGGTTCAGGAACAGGCACTAAGGAGGCTCTTGACGGTTACGTGTCAAGCGCGCGGGCCCGTCCTTGCGGTCTGGCTAATATTCCTTGAGAGGAATGTGCGCAGGTTAGCCCGCATTGTGCCCGGAACGGGATTCGAACCCGTATGCCTTTCGGCTGCGAGGTTTAAGTTCGACCAGCCCCTGTTCGGGTGCGTTCAAGGACGTTCGCCTCAGGCTCACGGTGATGACTACTGGTCGACCCGAACCGGCGTGGACCGAGCCGAACTGCAACCACTACTGCAACCAGGCCGCTTCATTGCCGGCCGCTCGAAGTCGCTGGTCCTTGGGGGGACGCGACGTGCGGTTCATCGGCTACTGAGGGCACGATTTGGCCCGTTTGCCCGGATGCGAGATCATCGGTCGGCTCGAACTCCGACGAAAGCGAGAGATGAATGCGCTGGACCCCGGCGACCGCCCTGGTCGTTGCTCTCATCTTTGCGACGGCAGGCTGCGGCGGTGATGACGAGGGCGCCGAAGACCGGGCCGCCACCATCTCGTCGAAGCCGTCCGCGTCCCCGTCGCCCCGGCCGAAGCCGAGCCCAGCGATCAGCACGCGTGGAGCGGAGGACGTGCTGAAGCGGTACCTGTCGGCTGTCAGCCAGGCGAACGCAAAACTGGACCCGGCACGGGCTGCGAAGATCGAGACGGGATCGGCTCTGAAGATCCACACTGCGCAGTACCGCGTTTACCGGAAGAACGACTTGCGCTACCCGCCGGTCAAGTACGTCGGAGCGCTGGGTGCGGCGCCGATGGTCACGGGCTATCCCAAGTGGTTCTTCACGGCCGCGACGGACCGCGGTTCGGAGCCCGCGACGCGGGACTTCCTGCTTTTCGTCCAGGAGCGTAGCGGTGCGCCGTGGCGCGTGACCTACGCGCCGTTCTCGAGCAGGGCGACCGGTGCGCTCGCGCCCGGAGTGGACGTTGCGGACTTCCCGGCGGTCGTGGCCGCAGGCGACAACACCCTGGCGACCCCACCGGGCAAGGTCGCCGCCGTCTTGGCCGGCGCCGTGACCCAGGGCAGCGCGAACCCGTACGCGAAACGGTTCGCGCAGGATGACATCTTCCAGACAGTGCGGGGCAAGATCGTCGACAACCGGAGTGCCTACACGAGCAACGACTGGGCCGGGACCAGCCGGGCCGTGGCCGGCCAGACCCCGGTATTTGCCGTGCGGACGAAGTCCGGCGGTGCGCTCGTCTGGTTCGGGCTCGACCTGCTGCACTCCTATCGCAACAAGGGTGACACCAACATGGTGTGGGATACCGAGACCGCAGGCGACATGCAGCAGGGATTCGGGCTGCCGTCAGAGGTCACGTCGTCGATCACACGGCAGGAGCGCTACGAACTGGTCGCCTACATCCCCCCGAAGGGCAAGGGCACGATGCGCCTCCTCGCGAGTCGCTGGTTTCCGCTCTCGGTCCGCGGAAGCTGAAAGCCTCGCACCCCCGGGCGGGATTCGCTCGGCGATGACTGGTTGCCTTCACAACCGCTGACACTTACGTGTCAAGGTGCGCGGGCAGTCTCTCCGCATCGCCCCGATAGCTGCCGCCGTTTGGGGCGGGTCGGTACGGGTCAAGGGGCGAGCTTGCTCGATCGCGGAGCGACGCCGGAGGCGCCCTTGAGGCGTGCCGGGCCGGACCGCACTTCCCATGATTGCTAGCGGGGCGATGCGGAGCCCAGCTCCACGGCTCAGACGGCAGACTGCACTGGTCCTGAAGCCGCGGGTAGCCGGCCCCTTGCGTGAGTGGTGCATCGGCAGGGTGTCGATCGTTGATGGCGAGTTCTGCTGTCTTCGACCGGGTTGGCGCCTGCGCGCCAAGCCAACGGGGGACGGGGCCGACGAGCCCTCAGGCGAGGAGCCGAAGGTTGCCCCGTTCCCCCGGTCCTACGGTGGCGGCGCGCTTTCGGGCCCCCAGGGCCCGTCTTGAAGACGTAGAGAAAGTTGTCAGGCTCGTCGGCTGGCGTCGATGTCCTCCGTAGGACGATGTGCGACAGTCGTCCGCCAGCTGATCTGCGGCAGATGAGTAGGTTGTGTCAGAGTCCGGCCGGCCAGGATCGGCAGCCGCGTCAATCCAGGCGGTATGACGCGGCCCTCGAGTTACAACTCGAGGCTTCACGCATCACGGCCAGATGGCTCAGGATCGAGGTCGGTCAGACTCGCTGATCCGCCACCAGCGACAAAGAAGATCATGTCGATCACTTTCGCTCGTGGGTACCTCCGGTTCGTGGACAGTCCGGTGTCGAACGAGATCGTCGGTACCCGATTCGACTCGATGGCGGCCGCATGCTGTTCATAGAACGCGCCTATCTTCTGGAGGGATCGAGTGGACAATGTGGAGACCGCGAAGCCCTTCTTGAAGTACTGATCGAAGGCGGGCATGCAACCGAATACCCCGAGCAGAGTCTTGGTCACCAGGATGTCGGATGCGGAGTCGGGGAAGGAGTCCCTGATTCGGGTGGCGGCGTCGATCAACGCCTGACAGTTGGCATGTGAGTAGTTGTCGGCATCGATTGCCCAGATGTCGCTGGGCGTTTGGGAGATGGCTTGGATGACGGGGATGAAGTTGCGCATGCTCCGCTGTAGGAGCACTGACGAGCCACGGAGCATCCCCCAACTCGCGAGGTAGAACCCGAGCTGCAGGCACGAGGCTTGCAAGTGGCGGCTGTCCGCCAGGGCGCCAGCATCGTCTTGCTCGTGGAACGACTGGAAGTAGTTGTAGCAGTAGTCGAAGGATGCGTACCTCGCCGTGGGGGTGAGGAGGGTTCGGTACGCAGCGATGCTGGCATTGATGTCCAGGTTCGCGACGTGACTACGCCCCAGGTCCGACGCTCGGCGGGAGGGCGTGTCGCCCTGCCGCGGATAGGCCATTGACCCTGCTTGGGGCTCGCCGTCCCCGCGCCACCCTGGTGCCATTCGGATTCGTGCCGGTGGGGAACGGTCAATTTCGATGACGCCTGCGCGCTCCAGGACGACGGCGACCCAGCCGTCAGTGGCTCTGGCGATGAACCTCTTGAGATGCGCATCGAGTGTTCCAGGGACCGAATCCGTGGCGTACGCACTGCCGATGGGTACCGACGATCGACCACGCAGGAGGTCGGGTACCTCTTCTAACGCGCGCCACGGCAACGGTGTCCGTGCCTTCATCAGCCCTAGAAGTAGGACGAGTCCGTCACCGGTGTACTGCGCAACGGAGAAGGTCCCCCGACCTGTGGGCGTTTTCAGTGGTATGCCCAGCTCGACTGATTGGCGTACAGCGGTCTCGACTCGTCCTGCCATTACTGCATGATCATGTATTAACCCATGCCTGTCGATCGCCAGGGCCATCGTCGCTGCTCTCGTGCGGCGCATACTTGACCATGGCGACCGATGAAGCGCGTGTGCTGACGGTCCGTCAGCCCTGGGCGTGGGCGATCATCCATGGCGGCAAGGACATCGAGAACCGCAGTTGGCCTACGAGACATCGCGGCCCACTGCTGATCCATGCTGGCAGCGCGTTCGAACCCGATTGGGTATCAGACGGTAAAGCAGCTCGCCACCCAACAACCTCCGCCGGTCCGCGAACTCGTGCACAGGGCGATCATCGGTGTGGTTGAACTCGTGGACTGCGTGCAGGATTTCGACTCAGAGTGGGCGGTCATTGACCAATGGCTTTGGTGCTTGCGCAACCCACAGCCCTTCGATCAAGTCGTTCCATGCCGTGGGAAGCTGGGCCTGTGGAGGGCCCCGTCGGGGCTCTGTTGGTGAGGCCGCGACAACTCCAAGACCGCGGCGGACGCTGCAGAAAGACGCACCACCAGCGCGAGTGCTCGCGGATCGCGGCACGTCCGGAAGTCTTGGTCGGCTCCCCCCAACCTTCGCCGGCATTGGGCCCGGATGTCCCCACCTGAGCGCACTGACATGGCAAGGTGGAGCCATGTCTGAAGGCTCCATGCCTGTCCTTGGCCGGCTTACTCGTCTATCGCCCCGCGATGTCTGGCCGCATGAGGCCCACAGCTTCACGCCGTGGCTGCTGAACAATGTCGATGTACTCAGCGACTTGCTTGGGATGGATCTGGCACTCGAGGTGGCAGAGCATCCGGTAGGTGGATTCAGTTTGGACCTCATGGGTCGCGATGAGACCACCGGCGAAGTCGTGATCGTGGAGAATCAGCTTGAGACCTCCGACCACGGCCACCTCGGCCAGATCCTCACCTACGCGGCCGGGACTGACCCCACTACGATCGTCTGGGTTGCCGCATCGTTTCGAGCCGAGCATCGAGCAGCTATCGACTGGCTGAATGCTCGCACTGATGAGAACACGAGATTCTTCGGTGTGGAGCTCGGCGTCGTGCGGATCGGGCAGTCTGACCCGGCGCCGTCGTTCCGACTAGTCGCCCAGCCCAACGATTGGGAGAAGACGGTGCGGGCCGCCACCAGCCAGGCTGAGGCAACCGGCATACAGGTCCTGTACCGCTCCTTCTGGAGTCGGTGGTTGGATCTTTTGCAGGCCGATCGACCGGGCTGGTCTCGGTCGAGGGGCGCACCACGAGCCTCGTGGTTCAACATGACCGCCGGGATCGCCGGCGCCACTTACTGCACGGCATTTACCAAGCGTGGTCTCTCGAGCCAACTGATCCTTGAGTCACCCGAGGCTGATGTCAACCTCGCCCGATTCCAGGCGCTCAAGGCCAATCAATCGGAGATGGAGCAGGTCTACGGGCTGCCCCTGGCCTGGGAGGAGTTGCCTGGTCGCAAGTCGTCTCGGGTCGCGGACTACCTGTCCGACGCCGACGTGAGCGCCGAGGAGAACTGGGACCAGTACCTCGACTGGCTGCTTGATCGACAGACCGCCTCCGGGAGGCCCTGGCGGCAGTCGGGGGCGTGCCACCATCCTGATCGCAGCTTTTGACCGGGCGGCGGTGGGGTGAGCTGATCGTGGAGACATTCGACAAGTGCAAGGATGTCTTGACTGCCCAGGGGTGCAAGGACACCCTGACGGCATGGCGAGATATAGCGGAGGCCCAGTCACTCATCTGGGGACCAGTGGGAGGACTGGGATCTCGTCTTCGCCGGGCCTACCGGTAGGCCCATCAACCCACGGAGCGACTGGGCTGAGTTCAAGGAGATGTTGCAGGTGGCCGGCCTTCGGAATGCTCGGCCTCACGACGCGCGCCATACCGCCGCTACGTTGCTCCTCGAGCAGGGCGTTGACATCCGCGTGGTGCAGGAGATCCTCGGCCACGCCAGCCTGGCAGTGACCAAACGCTATACGCACGTCACAAGCAAGCTGGCCGAAGATGCCGCTACCAGAATGGGACAGGCGCTGTGGGCATGACGCTGATCGCAACTGCAACCGCTACTGCAACCACAGCGGCCATCCTTGCAGCGTGGCTAATATTCCTTGAGAGGAATGTGCGCAGGTCAGCCTGCATTGTGCCCGGGACGGGATTCGAACCCGTATGCCTTTCGGCTGCGAGGTTTAAGCTCGCTGCGTCTGCCATTCCGCCACCCGGGCAGGAGCCAGAGGAGCACCTTACAAGTAGAACCTGGCCACGGACACAGGGTAAGGATGGGTGGGGTGAGTCTGGGCTCGCCGCGCTGGACCTGCACCCGGAAGGCGCCTGTACGCCGCTCGCGCCACGGGGGGTCGGCGGATCAACTTCGGCCCGGCAGGTCGATCGAGTTACCCGTGGGGCTGGGTGGGTGGCTGGAACCATCCGCTGGAACCGCCTACAGGTAGACCTTGCGCGGGTAGATGGCGTGCGCCCCCGCTACCCGGTCGAGGAAGAGCTGCCCGCTGCAGTGGTCAATCTCGTGTTGGACAGCTCGGGCTTCAAAGGCGTCAGTGGTGAGGGTTACTTCGTCCTTGGTTCCTGGGAGTACTCCGGTGACGGTCAGGCGGGTGGCTCGTTTGACGTCGCCGGTGAGGTCGGGGACGGACATGCAGCCCTCGCGGGCTTTCTCCTGGCGGGAGGCCTCGACTACGACCGCGTTGCAGAGGACGAAGACGCCGTGGCAGGTGCGGGTCTTGGGATGGCCCGTCACGTCTAGGGCAAACATCCGGGCCGCCACACCTACCTGGGGTGCAGCCAGACCGACGCAGCCGGGTGAGACGCGCATGGTGGCGACCAGGTCGGCGGCGAGGGTGACCATCACCGGGTCGAGTGGGTCGATCTCGGCGCCGTCGGTGGCGAGTACTGGGTGCGGGGCGCGGATCACCTCCAGGACATCTCCGGTGATGCCGAGCTGGGCCGGACTCCAGGTGGCCAGGGTCTGGTTGAGGTGTCCGAGAGTCACAGTTCGTCGCTCTCGGCCGGGCGCAGGGTGACGCCCACGCCGAGTTCCTCGGCCGTGATCTCCAGGGCGCGTTGCAGCATGCCGAGCTCGGCGGTGGGCGGGATCTCGACCTCGGCCGTGAGGACGTACAGGGAACCGCTGAGGCGAGTGGTCAGGTCGGTGATGGTGCCGCCGACGGACGCGATCATCCGGGTGATCGCGGAAACGATGCCGGGGCGGTCGGCTCCGTGGACGCTGAGGATGTACGGCGCTCCGATCGGCGCGTGGAGGTGTTCCGGACCGATCTGGCGCACCGTGATGACGAGTTCCCCGCGGAGCGGCTCGATCGCCTCCTTCACCTCGGGCAGGGACCCCGAGCAGACGATCATCATCGCGAAGTGACCGCGCAGCAGCGTCATGGTCGAGTCTTCGAGGTTGACCCCGGTCTGCGCGAGGGCTTCGGTGACGTCGGCGATGATGCCCGGGCGGTCCGGGCCGATGACGGTGACGGCGAGCTGACTCATGGGCGGAAACCTACCCGGACCAAAGTCTCGACTCCTCCCGACTTCGGTATCCGGACGGGCCGACTTCTCCCTGGCGCAATGGGCAAAGCGGCTCGGCCGGCCGGCTGGCGACCTGGCAGAGCGTGGGACTTGGTGGAAGAACACGTTCGACCCGGCCGTGGGATACCAGCGGACCCGGAAGGCGGACGGGACCTGGCAGCCCGGGTTCACCCCGTCGACGGATGTCGGCTTCGCGCAGGGATCGAGCGCGACCTACACGTGGATGGTCCCGCAGGGACGTCTCCGGACTGGCAGCGGCGATGAACGGCAGCGCAGTACAGCTGGGCGGTTCTTCCACGACGACGCCGGGAACTGGGCGGTCAAGGGCGGAAGCGCGCTCAGGTATGACCCGACCAACGAACCCGGTCTGCACACCCCGTGGCTCTACAACGGACTGGGTGTGGCGTGGAAGACGCAGGCGACTACACGGGAGATCGTCGACACGGTCTACGGCATTGGACCGTCAGGGCTGCCTGGGAACGCCGACCTGGGCTCCTTGTCGGCCTGCGTGTTCGCCGCATCGGGTTGTTCCCGCAGACGCCGGGCCGGGCGGAGGTGCTGGTCGGGAGTCCCCTGTTGCCGAAAGTTCGAGCTGCGCCGGAGCAACGGAGTACGGCTGACTGTCGAGGCTCCGGGGACGTCGTACGCCAACCAGTACGTGCAGTCGCTGACGCTGAACGGCAAACCGCGCGCCGAGCCCTGGCTGCCCGAGTCGTTCATCACTCGCGGCGGCCGGATCAGCGCGCGGATGGGAGCGGCGCCCTCGAACTGGGGCACCGCTCCCGTGGACCACTACTAGGAGCCGGTGGCCCGGCGGAACTCCTCGTTGGGGGTCTGGAGGCTGCCGAGGCTGATGACCTCGCGGCGGAAGAACAGCGCCAGCGTCCAGTCCAGGATGACCCGGGCCTTGCGGTTGAATGTGGGGACCCGGGAGACGTGGTACGTCCGGTGCAGGAACCAGGCCGGCCAGCCCTTCACCTTCACGCCGTACAGCTGGGCGACGCCCTTGTGCAGGCCAAGGCTCGCGACCGAGCCGACGTACTTGTGCTTGTAGTCCTGCGGCTGCTGCCCGTCGACCACCCGGAGGATGTTCTCCGCGAGGCGGCGCGCCTGGCGGACGGCGTGCTGGGCGTTCGGGGCGCAGTACGCGCCGGTCTCGGAGGTGAGGTCGGGCACGGCCGCGTTGTCACCGGCGGACCAGGCGTCCTCGACGCCCTCGATCCGCAGGTTCGGCAGGCACTTGACGCGGCCCTTCTCGTCCAGCGGGAAGCCGGTGCTGGCCAGCGCCGGGTTCGCCTTCACGCCGGCGGTCCAGACGATCGTGTCGGTGTCGAACTCGTCGCCGTCGCTGAGGATCACGTGACCCTTCTCGCAGGACTCCAGCCGGGTCTCCAGCTTGATGTCCATGTTGCGCTTGCGGAGCTGCTCGACCGTGTACTGACCGAGCTCCGGGCCGACCTCGGGCAGGATCCGGTTGGTCGCCTCGACGAGCACCCAGCGCATGTCCTCGGGCTGGATGTTGTCGTAGTACCGGGTGGCGTAGCGGGCCATGTCCTCGAGCTCCGCGAATGCCTCGACCCCGGCGTACCCACCGCCGACGAAGACGAAGGTCAGCGCGGACTTGCGCAGCGCCGGGTCGGGCTGGGACGACGCGACGTCCAGCCGGTCGAGCACCTTGTTGCGCAGGGCAATGGCTTCCTCGACGTTCTTGAACCCGGTTGCCTCCTCGGCCAGTCCCGGGATCGGCAGCGTGCGGGCGATCGAGCCGAGCGCGACGACCACCTGGTCGTAGGCGAGGTCGTAGTCCGGCCCCTCCTCGGGCATCACCTTCGCGACCTTGTTGGCGTGGTCGATCCCGGTCACCCGGCCGGTGACCACCCGGCAGCCCTTGAGGGTCTTGCGCAGCGGCACCACCACGTGCCGCGGTTCGACCGAGCCGGCCGCCGCTTCGGGCAGGAACGGCTGGTACGTCATCACCGAGCGAGGGTCGACCACGGTGACCCGGATCTTGCCCCGGCGAGCGGCCTTGCGCAGGCCGTACGCGGTGTACATCCCGACGTAACCGCCCCCGACGACGAGGATGTGCGGTACCTGGGCTGCCATGCTCTTCACTCTCCCTGAGTGCAGTCCTAACTTCATGTCCACTTCAGGATAGCGGGCTCGTGAAAACTTTCACAATCCCTCTTCCGGGTGATCTCACCTACCGGGAGAGCCCTCTTTCGAGGGTCTCCATGCCCTATCGTGCGGCCTCTCGCCGCCCACACCTACAACCCGGAACCACCGTCTCGCCACCCGATACACAACCGCAAGACCGGTACGAGAAACCCACGTACGTGGGCCAGGTGATCCCGCCCAACGGATAGCCAGTTCATCCCGACAGAGTGCGCTGTTCCCATCCGGGTAGAGCGCGCCGTTGTACCCATGGCATAGGCGGGGGTGGTTCGCGGTCTCCGCTGCGTGATGGTGCTAGTCGGGCTGGGGTGCGTCAAGAGCGCTTCGCGTCCCTTCGGGATCGAAACAAGTTTCGACTCTTGACCCACCCCATCCCGACCAGGGAAGGACGCAGCTACGCGGATCCCGCGGAGGGGTCTGAGCCGGGTCCGGGGTGGTGTTTTCGGGGGTGGGGTGTGCCGGGCGACGGAGGTGTGAGCCGGTCCGGGGTGGTGTTTCGGGGTGGGTGTACCGACCGACAGGTAGTGCTGGGGTGGTCGCGGAGGTTCCAGGCGTGGGACGCCTGCCGGGGTGGGGTGGGCGGCGACTACTTCCTGTCCGTCGGTACGGCGGCGGGTCCCGGGGGTGGGTTTCGCCGTGGTGGGTGGTGGTTGTGCCGATTCGGGGGCTGGTGCTGAGAGGTTGTTCGACCACTGGCGGGTTGTTCGTCCACTGGCAGGTTTGTGGCCGGTTGGCCGGTTGGGCGGGGTTGGTCGGCGGCGTGCGGCTCGTTTCGGGGTCCACTGGCGGGCTGTTCGCCGGCTGGCGGCTTGTAAGGCGCCAGCGGCCGAACAGCCCGTCATCGGGAGGCCGACCGCCGGTCTGGGGCCGACGGGGTGCGGTGGTGGGGACCGCGGACACCTTGTCGGGGGGGTGACGGCCGGTGGCGGTGCGGGTTGTGGGGACCTCGGACACCGTGTGGGGACCTGGGACAGGTCAGGTCGTGTTTGAGGTCGCGACTTGGTGTCCGAGCCCGCACTTTGTGCACCGGTTGAGCGTCCGGATCGCCGGGATCTGCTCAGGTGGTGCACAAGGTGCCGGTTTCGGGAGTCCCGCAGGCCCGGGCAGTGGAAGACCCCGAACTTCC
>NZ_SLWM01000016.1:0-141480 GCF_004342085.1 Kribbella orskensis | reverse complement strand
CCGGGCGACGCACCTCCCCGAACTTCCGGGCGACGCACCTCCCCGAACTTCCGGGCGACGCACCTCCCCGAACTTCCGGGCGACGCACCTCCCCGAACTTCCGGGCGACGCACCTCCCCGAGCGTTTGGGCGGGGGAGCTCCCCGGGCCTGTCGCCACACCTCCCAGCGGCTCCGGGATAGCTGCGTTCCTTCCCTGGTCGGGGTGGTGTGGGTCAAGAGTCGAGCTTGCTCGATCCCGAAGGGACGCGAAGCGCTCTTGACGCGCGCCGGCCCGACTAGCACCATCACGCAGCCCGGTGACGCGACCACCCGCACTGATGTCGGCGACAGCACCTCCGCCTATGCCGTTGGAACCACCCGACCTGCACCAATCGAACCGCCCGGGCCTGTCGGCGGAGCTACCGCGCGGCCGATTGCCGTGCGTGGCGCCGAGGCCCCAGAAAGCAAGATCAGAGCTCGGCGAGTTCCTTGGCTCGGGTCATCACGCTGTCGAGCATTGGTTCGGTTAGTTTGCCGGTGAAGGTGTTTTGCTGGCTGGGGTGGAAGCAGCCGAGGACCACGACCTCGCCGTACGGGCCGGGGATCGGGTACTCGACCGCGTGGCCGAACTTCGGGCGGGGCTTCGGCACTGCGCCGCCTACCGACTGCAGGGAATTCAGGAGGGCGTCGAAGCCGAACTTGCCGAGGCAGACGATCGCCCGGGTGGACGGGAGCACCAGTTCGAGTTCGCGGCGGAACCATGGGGAGCAGGTGTCGCGTTCCTCCGGGGTGGGTTTGTTCGCGGGTGGGGCGCAGCGGACCGCCGCCATCATCCGGGCGCCGAGCAGCCTCAGCCCGTCCCCCGCGTGCTCGCTCGTCGGCTGCGTGGCCAGGCCGACCCGGTGGAGCGAGGCGAACAACCAGTCGCCTGAACGGTCGCCGGTGAAGACCCGGCCGGTCCGATTCCCGCCGTTCGCGGCCGGCGCGAGACCGGCGATCAGTACCCGCGGCTCGGGATCTCCCCACCCGGCGATCGGCCGGCCCCAGTACGGCTGGTCCGCAAATGACTTTCGCTTGCTCAGGGCAACCTCTTCGCGCCACTCCACCAGCCGCGGGCACGCCCGGCACACGGATACCCGCGCGTCCAGTTCCGCCAGCTCGTCGGTCCGCGCCAGCTTGACGACGTCCGCCGTACTCCGAGCCACCGGAGTACGCCGTACCGCGGGATCCTCGGGCCACCCCGTCCCCGGCGGCACCGGGCTCTCGAACAACTCCCCCGTCAACGGGTGCGGCAATCGCATACGAGCCACCTTAGGGTGTCCGGATGACAGTGATCGGTGTCGTCGCGGCAGCAGTCGGCGGCGTCGAACAACTCCGCGAGGGCCTCGTCCAGCCGCTCATCCAGCGAGGTCACCAGGTCGCGGTCACGCTGACCCCAACAGCCGCGAGCTGGTTCGATCCGCACGAGCTAAGCGACCTGGAGAAGCTCACCGGCCTGCCGGTGCGATCTCACCCGAGGATGCCCGGCCAAGAGCGCCCGCATCCACCGATCGATGTCTTCGTGGGAGCACCGCTGAGCGCCAGCTCCGTTGCCAAGCTGGCGCTGGGGATCGGCGACAACCAGGCGCTCACGGTCTTGTCCGAGGCTCTCGGGACTACGCCCGTGGTCGTCTTCCCGCGCGTCAACGCGGCCCACGTGCGGCATCCCGCTTGGGCGGGACACCTGAACACCTTGCGCGCCGCGGGTGCAGCGCTGATCGAGTGGCACCCCCTGGAACCGCGGGTGGAAAGCGGTGGCCGGGAGTTGCCGTGGCGGGAGATCCTGGACGCCGTTGAACGGATCAGGTGAGGGGCGCGGGATGGACGCCGAGGTTGCCGGCAACAGGGCTGCTTGGGAGATCGCTTCCCTGAAACACGTTCGGGAGTACGGCGAACTGCTGGCTGCGGCGGCCGAAGCCGAGCTGCTGGAGAGGGAGCTCCGGTTGTTGCGTGAGGTGCTCCAGACCAGACCTGCTGTCGTGCACTTGCAGAGTGGGCATGGGCTAGATGACGTTGCGTTGACAAAGGCGGGGGCACGGCACGTTGTCGGAGTCGACTACAGCGTGACGGCGGCTACTGCGGCGCAGCGGAGGGCCATCCAGCTCGAAACCAGCTGCCGGTACGTCGTCGCCGAGGTGCCGGGGGTGCCATTGCGGGATGGATGCGCCGAGCTGGTTTACACCGGCAAAGGCGCGCTGATCTGGATGCGGGACATCGGGGCCTGGGCGGCTGACGTGGCTCGCCTGCTGAAGCCGGGCGGGCAGTTGTTCGTGTACGAGGCGCACCCGATGGTGCCGTTGTGGAGCTGGGACGAGGACGAGCCGAGGATCCGGGCGGACCGGAGCTACTTCGGGCGGTCGCACATCAACGACAGCTTCCCGGCCAACGGCGCTCGGGAGTGGCAGTGGTCCCTCGGCGAGATCATCACCGCGGTCGTGGCGGCCGGGCTCGAGATCTCCTCGGTGGAGGAGTATCCCGAGCCCTTCTGGCAACCAGCGGGTGTCGATGCGGCCGCCTGGCAGGGCCGCCTGCCGAACACTTTCTCGCTACTCGCCCGGCGCCGCTGAGGCTCCCGCCAGTACCGGCTCCGGGTGTGCGGCGGCCCGGCGGCGCGCGGTGGGTACGAGCAGCGCGAGGACGACGGCGACGGCCGAGATGACCGCCAGCAGCGCGAACGCGTGCGTGTAGCCGGACTCGAACGGCAGCCCGTTGGCCTGCAGGTGGCTCGTCACGATCGAACTGACCACCGCGGTACCGATCGCGCCGCCGATGGTGCGGATGTTCGCGTTCATCCCGCTCGCAGCCCCGGTCTGGCTCATCGGCACGTTCTGCACGATCAGACTGGTCATCGAGGCGTACGCCAGCCCGATGCCGAGCCCGAACGACGCACCCGCGAGCGCGACCTGCCACGCCTGGTCGTGGAACCCGGCGAAGGCCACGCACGCGATCAGGCTGAACACCGACCCGAGCACCAACTGCGCCTTCACGTCGAAGCGAGGAGCGATCGGCCCGCTCAGCGACCCGGCGACAGCCATCGCCACCAGCATCGGCAGCATCAACAGTCCGGCCCGCGTGACGGTGGCACCGAACCCGTACCCGGCGAGCGTCGGGATCTGCATGAACTGCGGCACGAACGCATAGGCGGCGAACATCCCGGCCCCGAACAGCAGCGCCACCAGGTTGGTGGTCCAGACCGCCGGCAGCCGCATCATGCGCATGTCGATCAGCGGATTGCGCGACCGGAGTTCAACGGTGATCCAGCCCGCCACCAGCACCACCGCCAGGACGAGCAGGCCGATCGTCTGTACCGACGCCCGGCCCCACGCCGCGGCCTTGCTGAGCGGCAGCAGCAGCGCGACCAACCACCCGGACAGCAGTACTGCGGCCAGCCAGTCGATCCGGCCCGGCGCCCGGGACGGCGACTCCGGCACGAACCGGAAAGCGGTGAATGCGGCCAGAACGACGACCAGGAAGGGGATCCAGAACAGCCAGCGCCAGTTCAGCGCCTGGATGACAGGCCCGGCCAGCACGATCCCCAGACCGCCGCCCGCCGCGATGACGGCCGACACGATGCCGACCAGCGACGGCACCCGCTCGCGCGGGAACTCGTCGCGGATGATTCCGAACGACAGCGGGAAGATGGCGCCGCCGAGTCCCTGCACCACCCGCCCGACGATCAGTACGCCGGCCGTCGGGGCGAGCGCGGCGATCAGGCAACCGGCAGCGACGGCGCCGAGGGCGATCAGCAGGGTGCGCTTCTTGCCGATCATGTCGCCGATCCGGCCGAGCAGCGGGGTCGCCACCGAGGCCGCGAGCAGCCAGGCGGTGAGGACCCAGGTGACGGTCCCCTGGCTGGTGTGCAGGTCGCGCTGAATGATGGGCAACGCCGGGCTGACCAGCGACTGCAACATCGAGAAGGCGGCGGTGGCAGAAGCCAGCACCAGCAGAGTGATCCGCGGGGAGGACGCGTTTCCAGGCATGACGAAGTCCTTCGAGGTTGATGAGCTCACGGCGGCCGCGGCGTTCGGCGGCGCGGGTGTGAGAGAGGCCCCAGTGGTAAAGTCGAGGCGTGCCTCCACTATAGCGGAGGGATACCTCCGGTTCTAGTCGTTAGGGTGATCGAGGTGACCGACAAGACACGCACGATCCTCCGGACAGCGGTCCAGCGACCGACCCGCGCCGACGCGCGCCGCAACTTCGACGCCTTGCTCGCCGCCGCCCGCGACGCCTTCGCCGAGCAGGGCACCGGCGCGTCGCTGGAGGAGATCGCCCGCCGGGCCGGCGTGGGCATCGGGACGCTCTACCGCAACTTCCCGACCCGCCAGCACCTCTTCGACAGCGTCTACTTCGGCGAGGTCGAGGAACTCTGCGACGCCGCGGACGACGTCGCCGACCTGCCGCCCTGGGAGGCGCTGACCACCTGGCTGCGCCGCTTCGTCGGGTACGCCGCCACCAAGCGCGCGATCTACGAGTCGCTCAACCGCGACTCCGAGATGTTCAAATCCGCCCGCGTCGCGATGTACGAGGCGGGAGAACCGCTGCTGGTCCGCGCGCAGGAGGCAGGTGAGGCCCGCACCGACATCACCTTCGACGACGTCCTGCGGATGGTCAGCGGCCTCACCGCCGCCGGGTTCGTCGACGACCAGCAGCGCGAGCGCGTACTGGCCATCGCCCTGGACGGGGTCCGCGCCCGCTAAGTCGACTCCCCCAGAGCCAGCGCGACCCCGTCGAGGATGTCGTGCTCGGACACCACGACCTCGTCGTAGGTGAGATCCCCGGCGATCCGGTCGTGGATCCGCTGCAGGATCAGCGCCCCGGCGCCGATCACATCCACCCGCCCGGGATGGATCGCCCGTACTGCGGAACGCGCCATCCGGGTCGACCCCATCAGCCACGAGGTGGTGTCGAGCAGAACGTCGGCGGGGATCCGCGAATGGTGGATCGCGCCCGGGTTGTACTCCTTCAATCCGAGCGCGACCGCGGCCACAGTGGTCACCGTGCCCGCGACCCCGATCAGGCAGCGTGCCTCGGACAGCGGGACGACCGTGGAGTCGAGCAACTCGTCCACGTCCTTGGTCGCAGCGGCCATCTCCTCGACCGAGTGCGGGTCGGACGGCAGGTGTCGCTCGGTCATCCGGACGGAGCCCATGTCGAGCGACTCCGCCGCGATGACGCCGGACTCGTCGCCCAGGACCAGTTCCGTGGAGCCCCCGCCGATGTCGGTGACGAGGTACGGACCTGGCAGTTCGAGAGCGGCGAGTCCGCTGGTCGCGCCGCGGAAGCTCAGCGCGGCCTCCTCGGCTCCGGAGATGATGTCCGGCTCCACTCCGAAGCGGGCGGCGACTCCGGCGAAGAACTCGTCGCGATTGCTGACGTCGCGGGCCGCCGAGGTCGCGACGAACCGCAACCGCTCGACCCCGGCCGCGCGGACAGCCTCGGCGTACTCGGCGCAGGCCGCGAACGTCCGCAGCAAGGCGTCGTGAGCGAACGCGCCGGTCGAGTCGACCCCCTGGCCGAGGCGGACGATCTGCATCCGCCGGTCGATCTCGGTCAGGCCGCCGTCCGCGTAGTCGGCGATCAGCAGGCGGATCGAGTTCGTCCCGCAGTCCACCGCGGCGACGCGGACGGGGGCAGCCGCAGTACCGGGGTCAGACACAGCGTCAGACACAGGGGCCCCGACGGCCCCAGTCGGGGAGCATCTCCAGCGCTTCGTCGCCGAGCGGGTTCACGCCCGGCCCGGCGGCGAGCGAGTGACCGACCAGGACGTGCAGGCACTTCACTCGGGTCGGCATCCCGCCGGCGCTGATCCCCCTGATCTCGGGGACGTCGCCCAGCAGTTCGCGCCGGGCGAGGTAGTCCTCGTGCGCGGCCCGGTACTGCGCGGCCAGGTCCTCGTCGGTGGCGAGGCGGTCCGTCATCTCCTTCATCACGCCCTCGGCCTCGAGCCGGCCGATCGCCGACGCGAGCCGCGGGCAGGTGACGTAGTACGTGGTCGGGAACGGGGTCCCGTCCGGCAGCCGCGGCTCGGTCTCCACCACGTCGGGCAGACCGCACGTGCAACGGTGCGCGATCGATCGGATCCCGCGGGCGGTCCGGCCCAGCTGTGCGCTGACTGCCGTCTCGTCCTCAGGCGTTACGGTCACCTGCTGCCCTTCGGTGGTGCGGTCAGAACGGGCTTGGGTGTCGGTTTCGGCGGTGTCGGCGTGGCCGGCTGGGCCGGTTTGCCGGCGCCCTCGACGCTCCCCCAGAGCTTGGTGTACCAGGTCGGCTTCTGCGTGTCGGCCTGCGGATCAGCCGGTCCGGCCGGCTCGGGCGGCGCTCCGACGGGCTTGCCGTCCGCGCCGATCACCCGGTACCCGATCTCGCCGGGCATCACCCAGCCGAGGCGCTGCCTGGCCTGGGCCCGGACGTACGCGTCGTCGTTCCAGCGGGCGATCTCGTCGTCCAGCTGGCCGACCCGCTTCTCCCGGTCCCGGATCTCCTGCTGCAGCGCGCTGATCTGCTGGTGCTGGTCGAACCACACCCGCAGGCTCTGCGCGTAGGACACGATCAGCGCACCGAGCACGAGCAGCACGACGGCTGCCCGGCCGGTGAGGTTGCGGGAGCCCCGGGTCCGGGCCACCCCGGCCGGGGTTCCCGTCGTACGGCGTTTGGGCTGGTTGCCGTCCCGGCGGGCAGGTGGACGTGACTGGCTGCGACTCGTCGGTCGCGAGCCTGGACGTGCACCTGGATCCCGGCGGGAGGACATCCAAAAACCTTAGCCCGGTCAGCCCTTGAATCGCGGGAAGGCCGAGCGACCGGCGTAGCGGGCCGCGTCGTCGAGCTCCTCCTCGATCCGGAGCAACTGGTTGTACTTCGCGGTGCGGTCGGACCGGGCCGGGGCGCCGGACTTGATCTGGCCGCAGTTGGTGGCGACGGCGAGGTCGGCGATCGTGGTGTCCTCGGTCTCACCGGAGCGGTGGCTCATCATGCAGGTGAAGCCGTTGCGGTGGGCCAGGTCCACGGCGTCCAGCGTCTCGGTCAGCGAGCCGATCTGGTTCACCTTGACCAGCAGCGAGTTCGCCGCCTTCTCGGTGATGCCGCGCTGCAGCCGCTCGACCTGGGTGACGAACAGGTCGTCGCCGACGAGCTGGGTCTTGTCACCGAGCTGGGCGGTGATGCTCTTCCAGCCGTCCCAGTCCTCCTCGTTCAGCGGGTCCTCGATCGACACGATCGGGTACGACGCGACCAGGTCGGCGTAGTACGCGATCATCTCGTCGGCCGACTTCTTGCCGCCCTCGAAGGCGTACACGCCGTCGGTGTGGAACTCGCTCGCGGCCACGTCCATCGCCAGCGCGATGTCCTCGCCCGGCTTCAGGCCGGCCCGCTCGATCGCGACCAGGATCAGGTCCAGCGCGTCGCGGTTGCTCGGCAGGTTCGGGGCGAAGCCGCCCTCGTCGCCGAGACCGGTGGACAGGCCCTTCTCCTTCAGCACCGCCTTCAGCGCGTGGTAGACGGTCGCACCCTGCATCAGGGCGTCGGAGTACGTCGACGCGCCGATCGGGGCGATCATGAACTCCTGCACGTCGACGTTGCTGTCCGCGTGCGCGCCGCCGTTGAGGATGTTCATCATCGGCACCGGGAGCACGTGCGCGTTCGGGCCGCCGACGTAGCGGTACAGGTCCAGACCGGCGCTCTCGGCGGCGGCCTTGGCCACCGCGAGGCTGACGCCGAGGATGGCGTTCGCGCCCAGCTTGGCCTTGTTCGGCGTACCGTCCAGGTCGATCAGGGCCTGGTCGATCAGCCGCTGCTCGTGGACGTCGTAGCCGACGATCTCCTTGTCGATGTCCTCCAGGATGGCCGTGACGGCCTTCTGGACACCCTTGCCGCCGTAGCGGGACTTGTCCCCGTCACGCAGCTCGACGGCCTCGAACTGGCCGGTGGAAGCACCGGAGGGCACCGCCGCCCGGGCTACGGTGTCGTCGTCGAGGAGAACCTCGACCTCGACAGTGGGGTTGCCTCGCGAGTCAAGAATCTCGCGGGCGCCGACGGCCTCGATGGTGGCCACATCTACTCCTCTGTTCACACCTTGATGTCCCCTGATTGTCACCGCCGACAATAACGGCCAGACCAGCCGGCCTAGTGGACCGCGTCGGCCTTTTGGATAAGGCGGATCGCTTCGGAAGGGACCGACCGGACCAGCAGGACCCCGTTCGGCGCTTCGAAAACCGGTTGGCCGAGCTTGGCGGGGTCGATGCCGAGCAGGACGTCGACCGCGGATCGCCTGCCCACATGGCTGTTCCGGGCCGGCGCCAGGTGCACATGCGTACGTCGTCCCGGCCGCAACCCCTCGCGGGTGATCGCCTCCAGCGCCGCCGTGTTCGTGCCGTGCCACAGCAGGTCGGCGGGAATCACCCGTCGCCAACTGTTCTCCAAAGCTTCACGGGTGACGGGCATCCCGGCAGCGGAATGACCCTGGCAAGCGCGAATCCGGTCGCCGTCCACCTGCAGCCGCGCCTTGTCGTTCTGCTCGACGGCGGTGGCGAGCGCAGAACGGTCCATCCGGAGCAGCTCGCAGACGTCCTCGATCAGGGCCCAGCCGTCGGGGGTCATCGCGAGTCCGCGCTCACCGGCGGTGTGCCGGAGTAGTCGGGACAACTGTCGGCTGGCTTGGCTCACACCACGAAGCGTGTCAGCAGAGCCCCCAACGTGTCGAGGCGACCGTCGGCGCGCCGGTTCCGGCGGGTGACGAGGTAGTAACGGATCGGCGGCAGATCCTTGATCGGGATGGTCCGCACCGTGGCCGGAGTACGGACGAAGCCGTTCACCACCGCGGGAGCGATCCCCATCCGGACGAAGTGGACCTGCAGAACCCAACCCTCCGCCTCTACCGCGACGGACCAGTCGACCCCGGCGTCCAGCAGGCTCCGCTCCAACTGCCGGCGGTGCGGCCGAGTCTGCGGCGGCACGACCAGCGCCTCCCCCTGGAGATCCTTCAGCCGGACCGTACGCCGGTCCGCCAGCCGGTGGTCAGGACGAACCGCCAGCACCTGCGAGTACTGCGTCAGCAGCTCGCAGTCGAGGTCGTCGGGCGGAATCGTGAGGGCGGTGACCCCGACATCGGCTGTTCCGTCCCGGACCGCCGCGACAGTGGCGTCCGAGTCGGTGGTCATCAGGCGCAGGCCGAGTTTGCGGTCGAGATAGCGGCGGAGCACGTCGCCGATGACGTACAGGTAGGCCCCGGAGCCGGCGGCCAGGACGAGTGGTCGCGGCGGCAACGCGTCCAGGCCCTCGAGGAATGCGGCCGCGCGAGAACGGGTGTCGTTGGCGAACGCGGCCAGGTGCTCGCCAGTCTCGGTGAGCAGCAGAGTGCGCCCCTGGCGTTCGTACAACTGACGGCCGAGGGTCTGCTCGAGCTTGCGGATCCTGGCGTGCAGGGCAGGCTGACTGACGTGCAACTCGTCCGCGGCATGGGTGAAGTTGCGATGCTTGGCGAAGATCGCGAACGCTTCCAGATCCTCGGCGACCAGCCGATCCAGAATCATCAGCTCAGACTATAGCTATCGGGCTGAACAATAGTTCTGCTGAGATACTGGTGGGCCGCAGGATCGAGGCATGAACCGATTGGGAATAGACATCGGCCGGGTGATCATCGACAGCCCACCCGGCGAGGACACCGCCTTCTTCCACGGCGACCACGCGACCCTACTGCGAACGCCTTTCGTCCCGGGCGCTTTCGAGGCGATCCCCCGGCTGGTCGAGTTGTTCGAGGGCAAGGCCTGGCTGGTCTCCAAGTGCGGCCCGCACATCCAGCAGCGCTCTCTCGACTGGTTGCACCATCACCGCTTCTTCGAACTGACCGGAATCCCCACGGACAACGTCCGCTTCTGCCTCCGCCGCCCGGACAAGGCGATCCACTGCGCCGAACTCGGCATCACCCACTTCGTCGACGACAAAGCCGACGTCCACGAAGCCCTGCGCGGCGTAGTACCCCATCGCTACCTCTTCGGCCCCCAGCGCCGTACGCCGGCTGACCTTGTCCACACGCCGGACTGGCCCTCGGCTGAGGCCGCGATCCGCTTGACCCTGGCGGATCCCGTCAGCAGCCCAGGCCCCGGCGGGCGTCGTTCAGGCCTTTGAGGTTGTGTCGGCCTACACAGCCCACCGAGACGCCCTACGAGCCCTCCTCGACGGGCCGCCGGCGTCGGAGTAGTCAGGTACCGGATTCGGTACTGCGGACCTCGTCGGCGAGGCGGTGCGTCGCCTGGCGCAGCGCCTGCTCCGGGTCGACGCCGACCGCGCGAGCCTGGCGGACAAGATCCAGCAACGCGGCCCCGATGCGCTCGTCGTCGGACGCAGGCGACTCAACCGGCGACACTGCAGCGGAGTCTGGAGCACCCGGCAGCACCTTCGCAGCCCGGCCGAGAACCTTGTCAGCGAGAGCCAGGGCCGGGAGGGCGAGCGGGATGCCTTCCAGCACAGAGGTGCGCTGCTTCTCGGCGGCCTTGATGGCCTCCCAGTTCGCCTCGACCGCGGCCGCGTCCGCCGCGGTGACGTCGCCGAAGACGTGGGGGTGGCGGCGGACCAGTTTTTCCACGATGTCGGCGGCTACGTCGTCGATGGAGAAGCCCTCGTCGGGGGTTTCCTCGGCGATGCGGGAGTGGAAGGCGATCTGGAGGAGGAGGTCGCCGAGTTCCTCGCGGAGGTGGTCGTAGGCGCCGGTGTCGATCGCCTCGAGGGTCTCGTAGGTCTCCTCGAGCAGGTACCGCGCCAGGCTCTCGTGGGTCTGCTCCTGGTCCCACGGGCAGTTCCGCCGGAGCCGGTCCATCACCCGGACCAGGTCGATCAGCCGCGCACCCGGTACGTCGTACGAGCCGTGCACGATCTCGACCTCGTACTCCGGGCGCGGCTCGCGGTTCAGTTCGTCCGCGATCACGCGCAGCAGGGCGGGTTCACCGTCCTCGCCGACCAGCCAGGCGACCTGTCCGCCCGAGGCGGCGCTGTCGGTGAGCCAGGTCCACTGCTCGTGGGCGTCACCGAGCACCTGCTGCACGACCACTCCGGAACCGACGAGCGCCTGCACGTCGGGGCGTTCCGGGCCGGCGGAGGCGCCGATCGCGGAGGCGTCGCCGAATACCTGCCAGGCGGACCGGGTGAGCAACCCGGGCGCCACCCGCGGACTGGTGAGAACGACCTTGATCCAGCGGGTCGAGGGATCCGTCACAGCGGCCGCGATCAGCCCTGCGGCTCCGGCTGCGGCTGCTGCTGTTGCTGCTGCTGCTGCGCCTTCTCTTGGGCCTCGCGCTTCGCCTTGGCCTGGGCGGACTCCTCGGACAGCGAGCCGGAGGCCTTACCGTCGATGGCACCGTCGGTCCACTTGCCGAAGCGCGGCGCGATGTCGACGGTGATGTTCTTCGAGGCGTCCCTGACCACGGTCTGGCCTGCCTGCTGGGCCTTCTGGATGTTCGGGTCGGTGATGCCGGTGCCGCCACCGAGCTTGATGGTGCCGACGGCGGCGGTGGCGACCTGGCGCAGGAAGTCGTTCGCGACCGGGTCCTTGACGAACTTGTCGTAGGTGGCCTGGTCGCCGACCACGGCCTTCATCGCGGGCGTCACCTCGGCGTCGGAGACGGTGATCGAGCGCTGCGCGGCGATCTGCTCGACCAGCGCGCTGTTCACGAGCTCGCCCAGGATCACGGTGGCGGTGAGGGGCTCCCCGAGCGCATTTGCGACTGCGGTCGAGGTCTTGTCGACGTCACCTACCGAGATCTCGGTGTCGCCGACCGTGGCCGCCGCACCCGGGTGCGTGCCCGCAGCGCAGCCACCGAGCAGCAGCACCGACGCCAGCCCTGCACCGACCGCCTGAAGCCGTCGCGATGTGCTCACCGAATCTCCTCCAGCGTTCCTGTTCATCATCATGCTCGTATCAGGTACCTACCGCGACCGGCTCGGCGATCACGTCGTCGATCAACCGGGTGCACCACTGCAGCAGCTCCTGGTCGCGGAGCGGCTGACCGGCGACCGGCCGGGTGGCAGGTCTCGGCACCAGGATCGTACGCAGTTGCGGCTTGACCAGACTCTTCGGGTACAGCCTGTTCAGCCGGAGCACCTTCGAGTCGGCGAGCTCGACCGGGCCGAACCGGATCAGATTGCCCTGCAGGGTGACGTCGTGCAGACCGGCCTTGCGGGCGTGGTCGCGGAACTTGGCGACCTCGATCAGGTTGAGCACCGGCCGCGGGATGTCGCCGTACCGGTCGTGCAACTCCTCCACCAGCTCTGCGATGCCGTCGGCGTCCCGGACCGCGGCGAGCCGCTGGTACATCTCCAGCCGGAGGCGTTGCGAGGGCACGTAGTCGTGCGGCAGGTGCGCGTCGATCGGCAGCTCGATCTTGACGTCGGGCTCCTCGGCCTGGGTGTCACCGCGGTACTCCGCGACGGCCTCGCCGACGAGCCGGACATACAGGTCGAACCCGACGTCGGCGATGTGCCCGGATTGCTCGCCGCCGAGCAGGTTGCCGGCGCCGCGGATCTCCAGGTCCTTCATCGCGACCTGCATACCGGCGCCGAGGTCGGCGTGCTGCGCGATGGTGGCGAGCCGGTCGTGCGCGGTCTCGGTCAGCGGCTTCTCCGGCGGGAAGAAGAAGTATGCGTAGGCGCGCTCGCGGCCGCGTCCGACCCGGCCGCGGAGCTGGTGCAGCTGGGACAGGCCGAGCAGGTCGGACCGCTCGACGATCAGCGTGTTCGCGTTCGAGATGTCGATCCCGGACTCGACGATCGTCGTACAGACGATGACGTCGGACTCCTTCTCCCAGAAGCCCTGGATGACCTGCTCGAGCTGATGCTCGGGCATCTGGCCGTGGGCCACCGAGACCCGGGCCTCCGGGACCAGCTGGCGGATCCGGGCGGCCGCCTTCTCGATCGTGTTCACCCGGTTGTGGACGAAGAAGACCTGACCCTCGCGGAGCAGCTCGCGCCGGATCGCGGCGGTCACCTGGCCCTCTTCGTAGGCGCCGACGAAGGTCAGCACCGGGTGCCGCTCCTCCGGCGGGGTGGCGATGGTGGACATCTCCCGGATGCCGGTGATCGACATCTCCAGGGTGCGCGGGATCGGCGTCGCGGACATGGTCAGCACGTCGACCGCGGTCCGCAGCTGCTTCAGCTGTTCCTTGTGCTCGACACCGAAGCGCTGCTCCTCGTCGACGACCACCAGGCCGAGATCCTTGAACTGGACCTCGCCGCTGAGCAGCCGGTGGGTACCGATCACCACGTCCACCGTGCCGTCGGCCAGACCGTCCAGGGTCGCCTTGGCCTCCTTGTCGGTCTGGAACCGCGAGAGCGGCGCCACATTGACCGGGAACGCCGCGTACCGCTCGGAGAACGTCGCGTAGTGCTGCTGGACCAGCAGGGTGGTCGGCACCAGTACCGCGACCTGCTTGCCGTCCTGGGCCGCCTTGAAGGCAGCCCGTACGGCGATCTCGGTCTTGCCGTAGCCGACGTCACCGCAGACGATCCGGTCCATCGGCGTGACGAGTTCCATGTCGTGCTTCACGTCGTCGATGGTGGCCAGCTGGTCGGGAGTCTCCACGAACGGGAACGCGTCCTCCAGCTCACGCTGCCAGGGGGTGTCCTTGGCGAACGCGTGCCCCTTGGTCGCCTGGCGCGCGGCGTACAGCTTGATCAGCTCGCCGGCGATCTGGCGGACCGCCTTGCGGGCCCGGCCCTTGCGCTTGGCCCAGTCGCCGCCACCCATCTTGTCGAGGGAGGGCTGCTCGCCACCGACGTACCGGGTGACCTGGTCGAGCTGGTCGGTCGGCACGTACAGCCGGTCGCCGGGCTGGCCCCGCTTGCTCGGCGCGAACTCGATCACGATGTACTCGCGGGTGGCCTTCTGCGCGCCGGTGCCGACGGTGCGCTGCATCATCTCGACGTAGCGGCCGACGCCGTGCTGCTCGTGCACGACGTAGTCGCCGCCGGCGAGCTCCAGCGGGTCGACGGCCTTCTTCCGGCGGCTCGGCATCCGTTGCTGCGAACGCCGTTCGGCCGCGCTCCGCTGGCCGGCCAGGTCGTTCTCCGTGAGCACCGCGAACTTGATGCCCTCGGCAATGAAGCCGCGCTCGAGCTGGCCCTGCGAGATCTGCACGACACCCGGGTCCGGGATGCCGTCGATGCTGTCGACGGTGCGCGCGGGCAGCTCGGCCTCGGAGAACACCTCGGCGAGGCGCTGGGCCGGGCCGTGGCCCTCGGTCACGCAGACGACCCGCCAGCCGTCCCGCAGCCAGGCCCGGACGTCCTCGACGGCGGCAGCGGTCTCACCGCGGTACGGGTCGACCTCGTGCGCCGCGATCGCGCGACTGCGCACCGCACCGGCGTCGGGGTCGATGTCGAAGGAGATCCGCTCCCCCATCGAGTCCCGCAGCTCAGGCGCGTCTGCCGGTGCCGCCGAGAACGGCGACATGCTCCACCAGGCGAGACCCTTGCCGAGCGCGTGCGACCGGACGTCGGCCAGCGACATGTACGCCGCTGCGCCCAGGTCGATCGGAGCGTCGCCACCACCCGCGGCGGCGGCCCAGGACGCCTCCAGGAACTCCTGGCTGGTGGCGACCAGATCGTGGGCCCGGGCACGGACCCGCTCGGGGTCGCTGACCACCACGTGAGTACCCGCGGGCATCAGGTCGACCAGCAGTTCCATCTCGTCGACGAGGACGGGCGCGAGCGACTCCATCCCCTCGACCGCGTGGCCCTCGGCGAGCTTCTCGAA
This sequence comes from Kribbella orskensis, assembly GCF_004342085.1. Lineage (NCBI taxonomy): Bacteria > Bacillati > Actinomycetota > Actinomycetes > Propionibacteriales > Kribbellaceae > Kribbella > Kribbella orskensis. The sequence goes on along the minus strand of NZ_SLWM01000016.1, from coordinate 126,724 downwards.
CAGCTCGGACAGCTCCGGGTGCTCCTTGGCCAGCACCGCGGCGCGGGCGCGCACCTCGTCGGTGAGCAGCAGTTCGCGGCAGGGTGGGGCCCACAGGCCGTGCTCGGCGATCTCCAGGGACCGCTGGTCCGCGACCGCGAAGTACCGGATCTCCTCCACGTCGTCGCCGAAGAAGTCCACCCGCAGCGGGTGCTCCTCGGTCGGCGGGAAGACGTCGATGATGCCACCGCGGACCGCGAACTCGCCGCGCCGCTCGACCAGATCGACCCGGTGGTACGCCGCCCCGGCGAGCCGCTCGACGACGTCCTCGAGCTCCATCGAGTCACCGACGTGCAGCTGGACCGGCCGCAGGTCCGCCAGCCCGGCCACCTGCGGCTGCAGCACCGACCGGACCGGAGCCACCAGGATCTTGATCGGCCCGGTGGTCTCGTCCGACGGATCCGGGTGCACCAGGCGCCGCAGTACGGCGAGGCGCCGGCCGACCGTGTCCGACCGGGGCGACAGGCGCTCGTGCGGCAGGGTCTCCCAGGCCGGGTAGTAGGCGACCGTGCCGGGCTCCACCAGGCACTGCAGCGCCTCGGTGAGCTCCTCGGCCTCGCGGAAGGTGGCAGTCACCGCCAGGATCGGGCGGTCCGCGCCCTGCTGGGCCGCCAGGGCAGCCATCAGCACCGGGCGGATCGGCCCGGGAGCGCTCAGGTCGAGCGTCGTGACGCCATCAGCCCGGGCGTCACGAACGGCCTCGGACACCACCGGATCGGTGATCAGGGTGTCGACCAGACCGGCCAGTTTCACGAGTTGTCCAACCTCACGAGTTGTACTTGCTTTGGGTGACCTCGAGACCATCGGTCAGGAGTGATTCGACCGCGTCGGCGGTCCGGTCCACCGCGAACGGCAGATCCTTGCGTTCGGTCGAGGAGAACTCGTTCAGCACGAAGTCGGCGGGGTTCTGCCGGCCGGGCGGACGCCCCACGCCGAACCGGATTCGATAGTAGTCACCCGTGCCAAGCGACTTGCGCAGCGACTTCAGCCCGTTGTGGCCGTTGTCGCCGCCGCCGAACTTGGCCCGGAGGGTGCCGAAGTCGAGGTCGATCTCGTCGTGGATCACGACCAGCCCGGCCGGCTCGACCTTGAAGAACTTCAGAAGCCCGGAGACCGGGCCGCCGGACTCGTTCATGTACGACCGCGGCTTGGCCAGCACCGCCCGGATCCCGCTGATCCGGGCCTCGACCACCTCGGCCTTGGCCTGCTTGTGCTGCTTCCAGCGGCCGCCGACCCGGGCGACCAGCTCGTCGGCCACCATCTGGCCGACGTTGTGCCGGGTCTTGGCATAGGAAGGGCCGGGATTCCCCAGCCCGACGACCAACCACACGTCGTCCGCCACGGATCCCGGCCCTCCTGTTGAAACTATGGGTGCTGCTACTTACTCGGCCGCGGCGGCGACCGGCTCCTCGGAGGCGGCCTCCGGCTCGTCCCGCTCGATGCCGGCCTCGGCCTCGGCGTCGGCCAGCGCGGCGTCGACCTGCTCGGCAGTCTGGGCCGCGGTCACGTTGACGACCAGGGTGTCCGGGTCGACGGCCAGCGTGGTGCCGGCGGGCAGCTTCAGGTCGGACGCGTGGATCTGGGCGCCGACGTCCAGGCCCTCGACGGACACGACGACGCCGTCCGGGATGTGGGTGGCCTCGGCCTCGACCAGGATGTTCGGGTTCTCGACCACGACCAGGGTCTCGCTGACGGCCTCGCCCTCGATGTGCACGGCGATCTCGACCTGGACCTTCTCGCCACGCTTCACGATCACCAGGTCGACGTGCTCGATGGTGTTCTTGATCGGGTCACGCTGGACCTGCTTCGGCAGCGCCAGCAGGCTCTCGCTGCCCTCGACCTCGATCAGCAGCAGGGCGTTCGCGGTCTTCAGCGCCAGCATGGTGTCGTGACCGGGCAGCGTGATGTGCACCGGGTCCGTGCCGTGGCCGTACAGAACGGCGGGCACCTTGTGGTCCCGGCGGATTCGGCGGGCAGCACCCTTGCCGAACTCCGTGCGCGACTCGGCTTGGATCTTGACCTCGGCCACGAGATGAACTCCCTCAAAAGCGTTGCGGTGATCTGTTGTCGGTTGCTGGCCTCAGCGGGCACGTCTTGACTCCGGTAAGGCGTCAGGCAACGAACCACCGCGTCGATCACGGAGCCGCTCCCGCCAGGTCGTCACGAGCTGCGTCATGACCGACTTTGTCCGGGGGGCGTCCCTCGCCGAGGCAACCAAAACAGTCTACCCACGCTTGGCCTCAGACAGGAAATCCGTTCTCCCACCGGTCACCTGCGTTCACTCGCCATCACCTGGCGTGCCCACCGCCGCCCGCGGGGGATCCCGGAGTGGCCCGGCGGCTCCGCTAAATTCGCCAGATGTCCGCTCTCTTGATGCTGGCCTTCTTCGCGGTGCCGTTCGCCGCGATCATCGGCCTGGTCCTCTGGGTCGCCGGACGGCGGCGGGACTTCCTCAGGGCCCGGGCGCACGCGGCCGCGCAGTACGGCTGGTTCCATATGCCGCCGAGCCCGTGGCTGTCCGAGGTGGCGGGCCGGGTGTACCAGCGGGGCAGGCCGGGCGAGATGGTCGCCGGTGATTTCCGCGGCCGCGGGATGTGCGCGCTGGACTACACGTACACGACGACCTCCAGCAACGGGGAGACCACCACCACGACCACCCACCAGGTCCACCTGGTCGCCCTCAATCTGCCGGTGGCGCTGCCACCGCTGACGCTGACCAAGGACTCGGGGTTCAAGCGGATGTTCGGCGGCCGCGACCTCGAACTGGAGAGCAAGGCGTTCAACGACACCTTCCGGATCAGCTGCGCCGACGACCGGTACGCGCACGCCGTGCTGCATCCCCGGATGATGGAGTGGATGCTCTACAACCCCGGCCTGGAGTGGCAGTTCGCCGGCAACGCGCTGGTCAGCTGGGGCACCGGCTCCTGGACCGTGCCGGACACCCTGGCCCGGCTGGAGGCGATGAACAGGCTGATCGACCTGATCCCGCCGTTCGTGCTGCGGGACTACGGCCGCATGGTCAGCTGAGCCTGGTCCACACCTGACGCAGCCCGCGGGCGGCGTCACCCTCGAGACCGGCGGCGTCGAGGGTCTCGGCGAGCTCGTCGAACTCGGGTCCCCAGCGCCAGGCCACACTCGTCAGGTTCTCCGGCAGCGCGGGGTCCTTCAGCGATTCGGCGTCCTGGCGGACCTGCTGAGCCGTCAACGCGTCGGTCACGCCGTGCTTCGCGGCCAGCTCGAAGGCCAGTACGGCGAGAGCCGCCTTGCCCTTGTTGTAGAGCGCGTACGCCGACTTGGCCGCGCTCGCGGCGCCGACCTGATCCCCGACGACCATCGGAGTCACGGCGGTTCCCGCCCAGAGGTCAGCGGCCTGCTGCGCGGCGGAGCCCGACAACATCAGGTGCGTCGGGCTCGGTCCACCTTTGGGCGGCGGCCCGACCACGCCGGCGTCGATGAACGTCGCCTCGGGCAGTGCGGCCCGGGCTTCCTCGAGCGACTTCGGCGACAGCGGGTTGGCCTCGATGTAGAGCCCGGCGAACCCCGTGGCGCCCACCTGCTTGGCCACGTCCACCGCGCCCTGAGGAGCACACGAGCACAGCACGACCTCGGCGAATCCCACCGCCTCGGCGAACGGCGTACCGATCAGGCCGACGGCCTCCGCCCGCTCCACGGACGCCGTACTGCGGCCCTCCGGCACCCAGTGGACTTCGTGGCCGGCGGCAACCAACTGCGCCGCGAGCTGGGACCCCATCGCGCCAGGGTGGAAGACAGCGATCCGCATCAAGACATCCGATCGTCGAGCCACTAGGTCTGACCAAGATAGGCCAGTACCGCGAGCACCCGGCGGTGACGCCTAGCTGGTTGGTGCGGGTCAGGCGCGGCCGTCGAAGAGCTTGGTGACGGAGCCGTCCTCGAAGACCTCGCGGATCGCCCGGCTGATCAGCGGGGCGATGGACAGGATGTTCAGCTTGTCGAACCGGCGCTCGGGCGGGATCGGCAGCGTGTTGGTGACGATCACCTCGCTGGCCTGACAGTTCTTCAGCCGGTCCACCGCCGGGCCGGACAGGATCGCGTGGGTCGCGGCGATCACGACGCCGGCGGCGCCCTCGTCCATCAGCGCGTCGGCGGCCTTGCAGATGGTGCCGCCGGTGTCGATCATGTCGTCGACCAGGATGCAGACCCGGCCCTCGACCTCACCGACGACGCGGTTCGCGACGGTCTCGTTCGGCCGTTCGATGTCCCGGGTCTTGTGGATGAAGGCCAGCGGCGCGTTGTTCAGCCGGGCCGACCACTGCTCGGCCACCTTGATCCGGCCGGCGTCCGGCGAGACCACGGCCAGCTGCTGGTCGCCGTACTTGTCCCGGACGTAATCGCTCAGGATCGGCAGCGCCATCAGGTGGTCCACCGGGCCGTCGAAGAAGCCCTGGATCTGCGAGGTGTGCAGGTCGACGCAGATCAGCCGGTTCGCGCCCGCGGTCTTGAACAGGTCGGCCATCAGCCGGGCCGAGATCGGCTCCCGGCCGCGGTGCTTCTTGTCCTGCCGGGCGTACCCGTAGAACGGCAGGACCACGGTGATCCGCTTGGCCGACGCCCGCTTCAGCGCGTCGACCATGATCAGCTGCTCCATGATCCACTCGTTGATCGGCGAGGTGTGGCTCTGGATCACGAACGCGTCGCTGCCCCGGACCGACTCCTCGAACCGGACGTAGATCTCGCCGTTGGCGAAGTCGTACGCCGACGTTGGCACCAGGCCTGAGCCCAGCTGCTCCGCGACCTCCTCGGCCAGGCCGGGGTGGGCCCGCCCGGAGAACACCATCAGGTTCTTCTCGGTGGTCCGTTTCATGCCGCTCATGACCGCGCCTCCCGTTGTGCCTTGTCGCCAGTGTCACCCGGCGAGGCCTCTTGCGCAGCCGCTTGCGCATCTTCGGCGGCCTTGGCGGTCTTGGTGCCGGCGCGCTTACGAGCCACCCAGCCGGCGATGTTGCGCTGCTTGCCACGCGCCACGGCGATCTCGCCCGGGCCGACGCCCTCGGTCAGCGCCGTACCGGCTGCGATGTACGCGCCGTCGGCGATGTTCGCCGGCGCGACCAGCACCGAGTTGCTGCCGATGAAGGAGTGCTTCCCGACGATGCTGCGGTGCTTCGCGACCCCGTCGTAGTTGGCGAAGATGGTGCCGGCGCCGATGTTCGCGCCCTCGCCGATGGTGGCGTCACCGGCGTACGTGAGGTGCGGGACCTTGGCGCCGTCGGCGATCGAGGTGTTCTTGGTCTCGACGAAGGTGCCGATCTTCGCGGCGACGCCCAGCGAAGTGCCGGGCCTGAGGTAGGCGAAGGGGCCGACGGAGGCGCCGGCGCCGATCACCGAGCTCGAGCCGTGGCACCGGATGATCGTCGCGTCTTCGCCGATCTGTACGTCGGTCAGCGTCGTGTCCGGGCCGATCCGGGCGCCGGAGGCGACGGTGGTCGCGCCGTGCAGCTGGGTGTTCGGCAGGAGGGTGACGTCGCGCTCGATGGTGACGGTCTGGTCGACCCAGGTGGTGTTCGGGTCGACCACGGTCACGCCGTCGCGCATCAGCTGGTCGAGCGTGCGACGGTTCAGCTCGGCGCGGAGGGTGGCGAGCTGGACCCGGTCGTTCACGCCCTCGGTCTGCATCGCGTCCTCGGTCCCGTGCGCGCCGACCCGCTTGCCGTCGCCCCGGGCGATCGCCAGCACGTCGGTCAGGTACAGCTCACCCTGCGCGTTGTCGGTGGTGATCCGGCTCAGGCCGTCGCGCAGGGTCGCCGCGTCGAAGGCGTAGATGCCGGCGTTGATCTCGTCGATCTGGCGCTGCTCGGGCGTCGCGTCCTTGTGCTCGACGATGCCCGCCACGCTGCCGTCGTCGGCGGGGATGATCCTGCCGTAGCCGGTCGGGTCCGGGACGCGGGCGGTCAGCACGGTGACCGCGTTGCCGCTGCGGTAGTGCTCGGCCACCAGCTCCTGCAACGTCTCCGGCTGGAGCAGCGGGACGTCACCCGAGGTGACGATGACCGCCCCCTCGAAGCCGTCCGGTACGGCGGTGAGCCCGGAGCGGACGGCGTCGCCCGTACCGAGTTGCTGCTCCTGGACGGCGGTCCGCACGTCCGGGTCGATCTCGGCCAGGTGGGCCTCGACCAGTTCCCGGCCGGTGCCGACCACGACGACCAGATGCTCGGGCACGAGTGCACGGGCGGTGACCACCGCGTGCCCGACGAGGCTGCGCCCGCCGATCTCGTGCAGAACCTTGGGGGTCGCGGATTTCATCCGGGTCCCCTGACCGGCGGCCATGATGATGACCGCCGCAGGACGGTGGGAAGTCACGCGGTCTTCTCCTCGAGTTCCCGGCGAGTTCGGGTGGAACTTCTGTCAGTGCAACTCTCAGGGCACTCTGAACGGTGCCTGCGCAAGCCTACTTGCTCAGCTCGCGAGGCTTCGCAGTGACTCCACGAGCCGCGCATCGGTGAAACCCGTGTACTCCACCATCAGGCGGTCCCGGGCGGCGTCGTTGTACCCGCGCCGGGCGACCTGACGGTAGTACTCCGTGACCGGCTTGATGCCGACCTGCTTGATCAACTGCTCGACCGCGAGCCAGCTGATCCCGTAACTGTCCGTAGCGGTGAACTCGTGATCCGTGGGCAACCTGGTGAGCTCCCCGAGCACCCGGGTGCTGATCTCCTGGCGTTCGCGGGCGACACCGGTGGAATACCCGGCTCTGACGAGTGCCAGCTTCCCGGCGTACTCGGCCATGCCTTCCGCGAGCCAGCGCGGCGCGCCGTCGCCGAGGCGGACCGCGAGGAGGTGCATCAGGACGTGCTCCATCTGGGCGGAGTCGAAACTGCGCTGAGCGCCCGGCCGGATCACCACCCAGCCGCCGGAGGGCCGCTCGTTCCCGATCAGCGAACTCGGCATCGGGCGGACGCTGGCCGGCTCGTTGCCCGCGGCGGTCGCGGTCGCGTTCGTGGTCGCGGGGAGGTCGGTCAGCACCTCGGGGTTCTTCATCGCGACGACGAACGGGACGGTCTGCAGAAGGCCGGGCCACAGCTTGCGGACCTGCTGCGCCGATCGGACGGTCTCCTCGGCCAGCCTCAGGGCGAGTGCGCGCTGCCCTCGGTCCACGATGACGACGACGTTGGTCCGGCGGACCACCTGGATACGGCCGAAGTCCCAGGGCTGCCGGTTGGACCCGATCGCCTGGTCGAGGTCGTTGTCGGCGACCAGGTAGAGACGGCCGCGCTTCAGCGTGTACGTATACCCGACATCCGTCGAGGCCTGCGGCAACCTGCTCCCGGCCAGGACGTACCGCATGGTGACGCGGAACGTGCCGGTCGCGGGACCGTACCGGCGTACGGCCTCGTAGCTGCTCCAAGGCTCGGCTCGGCGGTAGATCACGCTCATGCTGACGGCCTGGAGGTTCTGGAAGAGCCGCGCCTGCTTGGCCTTCAACGCCGGCGTCACGTCCCGCAGGAACAGCGGCAGGTTGTTCGTCTGCACCGCGATCCCCCGCCGCGCCAGACTCGCGTCCACCGCTGCCGCGAGGGTGGGATTCACCTCGCCGGTCCGGCTGGGTCGCACGTCTCGCAGGGTGCTGCCGTGCAGGGCCGCGCTGGTCAGGTCGATGTCCTTGCCGACCGGCGTGATGGCAAGGGACAAGGTCCCGACCACTACAGCCACGGCGACCAGAACCGGCCACAAGTCGGGCCCCACAGACGCCACCCAGCGACGTACCGCCGCCCAGACCTCAGGCATCCCACCGCCCTCTCCACGAACGCGGGCCCATCCTCACCCACCTCCACCCCGCTGACAAACTCAGCTGACGGGCAGGGTCCGCTGCCAGCCTTCGAAGACGAGGGTCGGGGTGAAGCCGACGGAGAGGTAGAGGTCCAGGGCCGGGGTGGGGTTGTTGGTGTCGACGAGGAGGATCGTGCCGTCGCGGCCGGCTGCCGCGTCGAGGGCGAAGGCGTCCCGCAGCAGGAACTTCGCGAGGCCGCGGCCCCGGAACTCCTCGAGTACGCCGAGCATGCCGACGTGTCCACAGTTCTCGCCGAGGAAGTTGTCGCTGCAATCGCGGACGGCAACGGCCCGACCGTCGATCTCCAGCAAGGTGATGTCGGACCAGCTCATCGTGGAACTGGCGTTGCGCGCCTCCAACCACTCGTCGTGAGGCCTGGGAGTGAAGCCGTACTGGCCGCGGAAGCAGTCGAGGATGACCTCGTGTGCGGTCCACTGGGTGGCATCGTCCAGCGCTCCCCGACGGACCACGACGCCGTCCGGCACCTCCGGCGCCTCGACCGGTTCGGTGTGATCCACCCGCATCCGGTGGTACGTCGTACCGATGGTGAAGGCGTGTTCCTCCAGCAGGGCGCGCAACTTCTCGTCGTCGTGGTAGGCGAAGGTGTCGACGGTGATCTCGGCATGCCCGGCCTCACGCCCCATCTCGTGAGCCCGCCGCATCGTCCGATCGAACAACCAGGCCGCGACGACGGGCTCCGGCGAGGTCAGCTGGATCTCGATCGACTGGCGACCGACTCGGCCGTACGTGGACCCATAGCCGACCGGCGCCCCGTCCTGGGCGATCACCAACCACCCGTCGGCCGCCCGGTCGAACCCAGGCTCCACGATGCCGTCGCCGATCTCGGCCAGGGTGCAGTCGGGCAATCCGACCAGCCCCGTGTTGTACGCCGAGACCAGTCCGAAGATCGCCTCGGCATCACCAACCTCCGGCGCCCGAACCGTCAATCCCCCAGGCAGTACTGCGGTGGTCTGCATGCCTCATGGTGGTTGCGCCCCAGCCTGCTGGCCAGGGCTCGGCTACGGTTTCCGGGTGGCTGTGTTCGAGCGGAGTGTGCAGGTAGAGCAGACGTTGGACTATCAGCTGATGGCCAACGGGTCCGTGACTCTGTTCTGGCAGCCGGAGGTGTTGAACAAGACGACGGGCTGGCTGGCCAAGCACGGCTACCAAGTCGTCCGAGTGGACACCTCCGGATGGCGGAGCGACGACGACCTTCACGACGGGTTGTCTCTTGCCCTCGACTTCCCCGAGTACTACGGACGCAACCGCGCGGCACTGAACGACAGCCTCAGCGACGTTGCCGCCGGCGACCTCGGCTGGACCGACGACGACACCGGCCTCGTCCTGGTCCTGGAGCACTACGACGCCTTCGCCACCGCGGACCCGTCTCTCGCCCATGACCTCCTGGACACCTTCGCCGTCCAGGCCCGCCACGGCCTCCTGATCGGCCACCGCCTCCTCTGCCTGGTCCAATCAGACAACCCCGACCTGGTGCTCACCCCGGTTGGAGCTACCCCCATCCCCTGGAACCCCATCGAGTGGCTCGACTCCGCCCGGCACCCGTAGTACAGGGTCTTATTTCGGGCGGTCGTGGCGGACATCGTTGATTACTGCGCCTATTACTACTGCGCCGCCTAGGAAGGTGATGATGGCAAGGACGGCGATCAGGGCACGCGGGCTGTCGAGGGTTTCGCGGAAGAGTTTGGTGGCAGCGCTGACGCCGATGACGCAGAGAGCCAGGCCACCAAGCAGGAGAACAACCCGCAGAACCCATCTCATCGTCTGCTCCTGACCCCGGACACAACCCAAGCATCGAGTATCCGCGCTCCCGCTGCCCGCCGCCACGACACCATGTGCCGAAGACTTCCCGGATCGTGGTGCCCGACCGACCGCTGCTGATCCATGCCGTCCGCAAGTTCATGGGCGCAGAAGCCGGCGAGACCTTCCTTTGCCCGGAAGGGGCCGGCTGGCCACCCCAAACCGGCACCTGGTGCACCACCTGAGCAGATCCCCGGCCGCTCCGCACGCTCAACTGGTGCACTAGGTGGGCCTCGGACACCGCACCGCCATCCGGCTGTCACACCCCCGCGAAGGTGTCCGCGGTCCCCACCACCGCATGCCGTTCGGGGCCCCAGCCCGACGATCGGCCTCCCGATGACGGGGTGTTCGACCGCTGGCGTCTTACAAGCCGCCAGCCGGCGCAGAACCATCCAGTGGACCCCGAAACGAGCCACAAGCCGCCGAACAACCCGCCAGCCGGCGAACAACCGCCTGTGGTCGAACAACCCGCCGGCACCAACCCCGAATCGCCGCACCCCCCGGGGGCGAAAGCCACCCCCGGGAGCCGCTGGTGTACGGAAGGACAGGGAGCAGTCGCCGCACCCATCACCCCCGACGCGCCACCCACGCCTGGAACCTCCGCGACCTCCCCAGTACTGCCTGTCGCTCGGTACACCCCACCCCGAAAGCACCACCCCAACCCGGCTCGCACCCTCCACGGGATCCGCGTAGCTGCGAACCACCTCCGCCTTGGAAGTGCCAGGCTTTCTGTCTCCATCAACTGGAGGTCGACGAGAACTGCCGCCGCATGAGCATCGGCCGGGCCCTCCTCAAGGCCTTCATGGCAGCGGGCACTCAAGCAGCCGCCACCAGACTGGTCCTGACAGCCGGCGCGAAAAATATCGCCGCCCGATCCCTGTACGAAGCAATTGGCGGCAGGCTCGCCTCGCAGGGCCCGACGGTCAACTACTGGTTTTGCTGAACGATCAATAAGTGGCCGGCGCGGCCTTTGTGAGAGACCTTTCGGATTTGCCGGGGAAATGCAGTTGCCAGCGCGGCCGCTTATAGCAAAAATGGGATAACAGTGCAAGACTTCAGAAAAGACGACGGGTTCCGCGTCGTCGGCTCCGCCCCTGCCGTTCGGCCCAGCAACCATAGGCCCGCCGCTGATCGCGCACCCGGCAGACAGCAACTTGGGGGAGAGACAGGATGTCCGACGATCCTAGAAATCGGGAAGAATTACTGACGCAGATCGAAGACCGGCGGGCAGGCATCACCGCCTTCCTGCACGAGGTCCGGCCGCGCCGCAACCGGCTCACCAACGTCAGCATCGTCAGCAGTGCGCTGGCGGCCGTATTCGTCGCGGGTCCGGCCCTGGGCGGCGTGGGGTTCACCGACAGCATGAAGCAGGAACTGTCCTTGAGCACTGCCGCAGGCGTATGGCGCCCGCTCTGCATTGCCGCCTTGATCGTTTCACTGGTGTCGGTCATTTCGGCCAATCTGAGCAAGACGCACGACTTGACCGCCCGCATCGCCGCCGCGGAGGTCTGCAATACCGAGCTGGAAGCGGTGATGACGTCGCTCCATTACGGCCACCTCTCGATGGAGGACGCCGTCGAGCAATACCACCACTGCGTCAGCAAGGTCCCCTTCGTCGAGGAGGAACACGAAAGAACCCCCGGGCACGCCGCGCACTGACCTGCTGGGAGATTGAGCCGCCGCTGGGAACGGATGAGCTCGCCGAGATGGAGACACAGCTCAAGGTCGAGCTGACCAGCGGTACCGGTCGTTCCTGGTGGAGGGGTTGTATCTCACGACTTCGTGGTCGGGAACGGCGTCGAGGCCACGCTTCGGGTTGATTACGACGGCAAGGATCTTCGCGGTGGCTGGAGTCCCTCCTGCTTCAACGGGGACGACGGCGTACGTGCGCAGGACGCATTGATAGACACCGCCCCACCAGCCGGTCTCAGCACGGATGGCGTGACCCCAGCGGTCGCGGCGGAGGTCGCCGGGCAATGGTTCGCCGAGCACATCGCCCGCCAGAGACGCGCATCAACTGGAACCTGGCTCGGTGGATGATTGGCCGGTGGATGTCCTGGCGCAATGGGTGCGTACTTCGTGGACGAAGTCGGCTCGGGGTGGGCCAGCAGCGTCGCGCCGTAATGCCGCGCCCGTGGGTTTCGTGTGCCGGCGCTGACGACAGACTTCGGGTCAAACTCGCGGTCACGCCGTTCGCTATGCCGCGGCGGTGGCGTCGACCTCCGGCGGTGCGGTTGGCTCGAGGTGAATGGGTCCGCTGGCAGATCAACTAGCGCTTCGTCGGGTCGTCCGATGGGGATTGGACCTACCGGCTTGACATTCTCAACCTCGCGTACGGACAGGTTGCCGCAAGCACCTTCCTAGGAATCCCAACGCACAGCGTGGACGAGCGCGGCCTCTGCGATAGCGCAAGCCCAGCCGGTCTGGAGTGGGACGAGTTGGATCCGTCGGCGAGAGGTCTACGAGGGCTCGGGGCGTGGGTCGAGGATCACTACTGCGGTTTCGGTGGAGCGGAGGGAGGCGTAGGCGTCTAGTTGGGTGTCGATTTCGCGCCACTTGGACCACAGGCGGGAGCGTTCTTCGCCCTCGGCGGCGCGGGCTCGTACTGGGCGCGTCTCGCTCGGGAGTTCGACGGTTGTGTCGGGGTGGGCCTGGAGGTTGAGCCACCAGGCCGGTTCTCCGTCTGCCCAGCCGTTCATGGCCAGGGTGACCACGCTCGGGCCGTCCTCGAAGTAGCCGATGATCACCTGGTGCGTCCGGCCGGAGCGGCGGCCGATCGTCGTCAGCCGGGCCGTTCCCCAGCGACCGGGCTTCGGGCGCCACAAACCGAACCGGCCGCCGCTCACACGACAGATCGCCCGGTGGGTGGACCAGGCGAGCCGGACGAACCAGCGTGGCGGTAGGCGCACAGCCCGCTTCCGATCGTCGGACACCATCGGTCCTCCCCGGCTCGACGAGAGCGAGCCTACGAGGCACCGACCTGCACGTCCATGACATGACAGAACTCCATGTCAGAGAGGTTCTGACCTGGGAGTCTGTGGTGCTCCCCGCGCCTGGTCGTCCACCCCGATCCACACCGTTTGTCAGCAAATCCCGTTAGCAAAGTTGGGAGCTTGCTACAGGGCTCGTTCGAGACCTTGACGTTCTCCAACGACGTGTCCGGCAGGAAGACGGCCCGACGCGCAGTGCTGTCGAGCACGAACTCAAGCAGACGGCGTGACCGGGGACCGCAGGCCGAGCCACTGCTCGGCGTCCCAGGCGTGGAACCGCTCTACCTCGGTGAACCCCAGCTTTGCCGCGAGGCGCATCGAGCCGACGTTGGCGGTTTGGGTGCTGAGCACCACCGGCTCGCCGGGAAGGATGCCGTCGAACCAGTCGAGTGCCGCCGCGCACGCCTCGGCGGCGTACCCGAATCCCCACGCCCGCGGCAGGAACAGGTAGCCGAGATCGGCCTTCCCCGCGGCAGCTGGGCGACTGTGCCCCGTTGCTCTCCTGAGCAGGATCTGGCCGATCATCGCCCCGTCGAGATCAACGACGAAACTCCCGGGCCACCGCTCGGGCGCCCCGGGCATATCACGCTCAAGCTCGTCACGCGGCCGGGGCCCGCCGAGGTAGGTGTGCACCTCTGGCGACGCCAGCAACTCGATGAACGCCGAACGGTCCCGGGCCTCGGACTCACGGAGCACGAGCCTCTCGGTCCGGATCGGTTCAGGCGGCCAGGCGACGGGTCCAAGCTCAGACATGCCGGCCACCTAATCAGCAGACTCGACAGCGATCAAGATTCGCGGACCGATCAACCCACCGGCCCGGGCCCCACCCTCACCTACGGCGCCGTTGGCAAGCCGCGCCTTGAATGACGAAACCCCCAGGTCGGAAAAATCCGTTAGCAAGTCTCACCCCTGACCGGGAGCCTCTTCCAAAGCCTGCCGGGCGGCATGGTCCTCTTCGCGGACCATCTGTACTCCCCAGAGGGCACCCACTGGGACAAGTGCTATCAGAACCAAGAAGAGGAGACGCGTTGGCCAGTCAGGAACGACGACCACTGCCACCCAGGCCAGCGCCGCCGCCGTCACCAGACCGGCTACCCCAACAACCACCACATAGGCGATGAACCGCTGTTTGCTCCAGATTCTCGGCGGCGTTGGATGCTTCACGAGCCTGTACAGGAGGACGCCGACGATGCCGACGCCCAGCGCGGGTGAAAGTGCCGCCCTCGGACCATCGGTGACGAGGAGGCCCACAGTGCAGATTGCGAGTACGACCAGCACAACCCCGAGACCGATCCGTTGGCTCTTCACGGCCGAATGCTAGAGGGATCCACCCAGCTTGGATATCTACAACCAGCCCGCTTTGGCGCACAACTCGCTGCGCGCCTGCGCATCGGCCAACCCAAGCGTCTTCCCGTCTGTGCGGGTGTCCCGGTGCACGTCGTACCGGAACGACTTGGCCATGCCGACCCAGCTATCACGCTGCGCGTCTACGCCCATGTCATCCGGAAGAGCGCGGACGGCGTAGCAGCCACGTTCGCCGCTGCGGTCTCGGCTGAGTTCGAGGTTGAGGACCAGGGCGACGACGACGATCCGGGCGCACCGGCGGTGGTGGCTTGTTAGCAAATCCGTTAGCAAATCGGGCCCTGCATGACAGAACCCCCAGGTCAGAGACGTTCTGACCTGGGGGTTTGTGGTGCTCCCCCGCCTGGTTTCGATCCAGATCTTCGAGATTCAAAGTCTCGCGGGCTGCCGATTACCCCACGGGGGATCGCGATGTTCGCCCGGACAGTCTGCCATGGGTGAGGTCGGCGACACGCGAGGGGTTCCCTACCTACGGTGCCGTAGGTTACGGTTGCGTAGGTAAGCCGTCCTCCACCCAGAGGGATACCACGATGACCCCACCCGCCGTAGCCGCACCGGAGGCGCCCACCCGCGCCCAGCAGGGCGACGACTTCGACGTCGAGACCGGAACGCTCGGGGGTGAGCAGAAACGGCCCTGGGAGCAGGTCGCGCTCGCGTTGTTCATCGGGATCCCGTTCCTGGCGGTGCTGGCGGCGGTCCCGATCGCCTGGGGCGGATTCCTCGGCTGGCGCGACATCGTGATCGCGGTGGTCTTCTACACGGTCGCCGGGCACGGCATCTCGATCGGCTTCCACCGGTACTTCACGCACAAATCGTTCAAGCCGAACCGCCCGCTCAAGTACGCGCTGGCGATCGCCGGGTCGCTCGCGATCGAGGGACCGGTGGTGCGCTGGGTGGCCGACCACCGCAAGCACCACAAGTTCTCCGACCGCGACGGCGACCCGCACAGCCCGTGGAAGTACGGCACCAGTCTCGGCGCGCTGACCAAGGGCTTCCTGCACGCGCACATCGGCTGGCTCTTCGACACCGAGCAGACTCCGCAGCGGCAGTACGCGCCGGACCTGCTGAAGGACCGCGACGTCGTCAAGGTGTCGCGGATGTTCCCCTTCCTGGTGCTCGGCTCGCTTTTCGCGCCGGCCGTCATCGGCGGGTTGTGGTCCTGGTCGATCGAGGGAGCCCTGACCGCCTTCTTCTGGGCGAGCCTGGTCCGGATCGCGCTGCTGCACCACGTCACCTGGTCGATCAACTCGATCTGCCACACGATCGGGGACCGCCCGTTCAAGAGCCGGGACAAGTCCGGCAACGTCTGGTGGCTGGCGATCCTGAGCCAGGGCGAGTCGTGGCACAACCTGCACCACTCCGACCCGACCTGCGCGCGGCACGGAGTACTGAAGGGACAGCTGGACACGTCCGCCCGATGCATCTGGTTCTTCGAAAAGATGGGCTGGGTCTCGGACGTCCGCTGGCCGGTCAAGGAACGTCTCGAAGCGCGGCGGGTGACCGCTGTGGACCAAGCGGCAGCCTGAGCGGGCCGTTAATCTCCCACCCGTCACCCCCTCTGTACGGCATGATGCTGACGTGATCTCGACGTGACGGAACCCAAACCCCGGCGCTCGCCCCGGGTCCGGATGACCAGTGCCGAGCGTCGTGAACAACTCATCGTCATCGCCCGCGGGCTATTCGCCCAGAAGGGCTTCGAGGCGACCTCCGTGGAGGAGATCGCGGCCCGGGCCGAGGTTTCCAAGCCGGTCGTGTACGAGCACTTCGGCGGCAAGGAAGGCCTGTACGCCGTGGTCGTGGACCGCGAGGTCCGCAGCCTGCTCGACACGGTGACCGCGTCGCTGACGGCGGGTCGTGCGCACGAGTTGGTGGAGCAGGCGGCGCTCGCCCTGCTCGACTACATCGAGAACTCCTCCGACGGGTTCCGGATCCTGGTCCGCGACTCCCCCGTCGGCTCGTCCAGCGGATCGTTCATCTCGATCCTCAGCGACGTCGGCACCCGGGTGGAGCACATCCTGGCCGAGGAGTTCAAGCGCCGCGGGCTGGACCCGAAGTTCGCCCCGATGTACGCGCAGATGCTGGTCGGCATGGTCGCGCTGACCGGGCAGTGGTGGCTCGACGTACGCCGGCCGAAGAAACCTGACGTGGCAGCTCACCTGGTCAACCTGGCCTGGAACGGCCTGTCCGGTCTCGAGGCGAAGCCGACGCTCTCCACCCGCCCGCACAAGTAAGGCACACGTAGGTAGACCGCGGTAGGACGGCGACATCCGCCCGTGGCATGACCCGGCCGGCGGCGGTTCCCCGTACCCTGGCCGACATGACGGGGACCTTGAGCGGAATCCTGACGCCCCGCCGCGTCGCTCAGCGCAGCAAGGCGTTCGACCTGTTGCTGGCCGGCGGACTGACACTCTTCTTCGGGTTCCTGTCGCTCGCGCAGGATCAGTACGCCGGCCTCCTCGGGGTGGCGATGCTGGTCCCGCTGATCTGGCGCCGGACCCACCCCGAGCTCGTCTTCTTCAGCGTCTCGGCCGTGGCCGTGCTGCAGTGGCTCAGCGGCGCGCGCCTGCAGGCGGGCAACGTCGGCCTGCTGGTCGCGCTCTACGCGATCTCCGTGTACGGCGAGGTCCGCTACAGCCGGATCGCCCTGGCCGTCGGCGGCCTCGGCGTACTGATGGCAACGGCTCGCTACTACGGCAACGCCGACTGGCGTCAGCAGATCACCGTGATGGTGGCTCTCGGCGCGCTGGTCTTCGGCGTCTGGGCGTTCGGCGAGCGCCGCCGGACCAGAGGCCTGTACGTCGCTCAGCTGGAAGAGCGCGCGGCACAACTCGAGAGGGACCGGGATCGCGAGGCCAAGCTCGCCGTGTCGAACGAGCGGACCCGGATCGCGCGGGAGATCCACGACGTCGTCGCGCACGGGTTGTCGATCATGATCGTGCAGGCCGACGGCGGTCTGTACGCCGCGGACGCGTCCCCCGAGCAGGCGAAGAAGGCGCTCGCCACCATCGGCGACACCGGGCGTGCCTCGTTGACCGAGATGCGCAAGATGCTCGGCCTGCTCAAGCAGGACGCGCAACCCCAGGACGGTTCAGCACCGCTCGATCCGAACCAGCCACGTCCGCAGCCCGGCGTCTGCTCCCTGCCCGAGCTGATCGACAACGTCCGCGACGCTGGGCTCTCGGTGGACTACCAGGTCACCGGCACGCCGCGGGATCTGCCCGCGCTGCTGGGGCTGACGGCGTACCGGATCGTGCAGGAGGGGCTGACCAACACGCTGAAACACGCCGGGCCGGGGGCGCGGGCGTCCGTCCATCTGGACTTCGGCGGCGAGATGCTGACCGTCGTGGTCACCGACGACGGCCGCGGTGCCGGCGTCGCGCCGAGCAGCGACCCGGGTCACGGCCTGGTCGGGATGCGGCAACGCGCCTCCATCTCCGGCGGTACGGTGAACGCCGGACCGAAGGCGGGCGGTGGTTACGAGGTGATCGCCAAGCTGCCGTACAACCTTCCCGCTGGAGGAGATCAGTGACCGACGCCATCCCCGATGCCAAACCAGACGACGTGATCCGCGTCTTCCTGGTCGACGACCAGGAGCTGGTCCGGGCCGGATTCACCATGCTGGTGGACTCCCAGCCCGACATGCGGGTGGTCGGTCAGGCCGGTGACGGCGGCGAGGCGCTGGAGAAGCTCCGGGTGACCGCGAGCGACGTGGTGCTGATGGACGTCCGGATGCCCCGGCTGGACGGCGTCGAGGCGACCCGGCAGGTCCAGTCGTTGCCCCAGGCCCCCAGAGTGATCGTGCTCACCACGTTCGACCTGGACGAGTACGCGTTCGCCGCGATCAAGGCCGGCGCGGCCGGTTTCCTGCTGAAGAACACCCCGCCGGCCGATCTGCTGTCGGCGATCCGGCAGGTGCACTCGGGCGACGCCGTCGTCTCCCCCAGTACCACGCGCCGGCTGCTCGAGCACTTCGCCGGAGCGCTGCCGGACGAGGAGCGCGAGCGGCCCGACCTGGCCGACCTGACCGCCCGCGAGCGCGAGGTGCTCGTCGAGGTGGCCCGCGGCCTGTCGAACACCGAGATCGCCCAGCTCTTCACGTTGTCCGAGGCAACGGTCAAGACGCACATCGGCCGGATCCTGGCCAAGACCGGCCTCCGCGACCGGGTCGCCCTGGTCGTCCTCGGCTACGAGACCGGCATCGTCAAGCCACACAGCTGAGCGGTCAGCGAGCCAGTACGACCCAGGTCGTACGCCGAGTCCATTCTGTGGTCCGACTCTTTCGGGGTGGCTCGTCACTAACTTTCGGAGTGTGGGTGAGAACGTCTCGCCCCCGAGCACTTCGAGGAGAACGATGACGATCCAGACCGGCGACCTGCCTGTCGATGACCTGCCGCTCGGCCGTCTGCCGCAGGACGGCATCCCGCGGACGGCGATCCGCGCCCACGAGCTGCGCAAGGTCTACGGCCAGGGCGATACCGCGGTGGCCGCGCTCGACGGAGTGTCGGTCGACTTCGGCGTCGGCCGGTTCACCGCGATCATGGGCCCGTCCGGGTCCGGCAAGTCGACCCTGATGCACTGTCTGGCCGGGCTGGACACGCCGACCTCCGGTCAGGTGCTGCTCGGTGAGACCGAGCTGACCCAGTTGCCGGACGCGGAGCTGACCAGGATCCGGCGGGACCGGATCGGCTTCGTCTTCCAGTCGTTCAACCTGCTGCCGATGCTGTCGGCGAAGGACAACATCCTGCTCCCGCTGGAACTCGGCGGCCGCAAGCCCGACCAGCAGTGGATGACCACGCTGATCGACGTACTCGGCCTGCAGGACCGGCTGACCCACCGGCCGTCGGAGCTGTCGGGCGGTCAGCAGCAGCGGGTCGCCGTGGCCCGTGCGCTGGTCGGCCGCCCCGAGGTGGTGTTCGCCGACGAACCGACCGGCAACCTGGACTCGCGGTCCGGCGCCGAGGTGCTCGGCTTCCTGCGCCGCTCGGTCCGGGAGTTCGGCCAGACCGTGGTGATGGTCACGCACGACCCGCTGGCGGCGTCGTACGCCGACCGCGTGGTGATGCTTGCCGACGGCAAACTCGCGGGTGAGCTGCTGGACCCGACGCCGGAGACTGTGCTCGGCACGCTGCGGCAGCTGGGGGCCTGACCGTGCGACGCTCGATCCTCTCCTCCCTGCGCGCCCACCTGGGCCGCCTGGTCGCCGCCTGCCTGGCGATCGTGCTGGGTGTCGGGTTCGGCACCCTGGCGATGGCCGTACACGCCTCGGCCACCCACGGCATCGACGAGACCATCGGCAAGCAGAACGCCGGGGTCGACGCGGTGGTCGCATCAGAACAGGCCTCGATCTCGCCGGCCGACCTGGCCGCGGTCAAGAAGCTGCCGCAGGCCGCCTCCGTCATCGCTGACACCACCGCGTACCTGCAGGTCGCGTGGGCCGGCCAGGTCCGGGCGAGCTCGCTCGGCATCGACGCCCGGTACGACACCTCCCGGATCGCCGGCCCGACCACCACCTCCGGGCGGTTGCCGGAGGCAAAGAACGAGCTTGCGCTGCCGGCCGGGCTGGCCGACAAGTACAAGGTCGCCCTCGGCCAGCAGTTGACGGTCACCTCGTACAACGACAAGCGCTGGACCGTGACGGTGGTCGGTCTGCTCGACGACAGCTCCTCGGTCGGTGGGGCGAACGCGGTCGCGACGGCCGAGACCGTGCACACCTTCGAGCCGCAGGGCTACATCGACTACATCAAGGCCGCGGCCGCTCCCGGTGTGAGCCAGGCCGCCCTGACCGCCGCGATCGGCGGGGTCGTGAACAAAGACCTGAAGATCTACACCGGCGATGCCTGGCTCGAGCGCGAGGTGCAGAGCCTCACTCATGGCATCGACGTGCTCGGCGGTGTGTTCGGCATGTTCGCCGTGATCGCCCTGTTCGTCGCCTGCCTGGTGATCGCCAACACCTTCACCATCGTGATCGCCCAGCGAACCCGCGAGATGGCGCTGCTGCGATGCGTCGGCGCGTCCCGTCGGCAGGTGTTCTCCTCGGTACTGGCCGAGGCGAGCGTGGTCGGTCTGGTTGCCTCCGGCATCGGTGTGGTCTTCGGTGTCGCGCTGTCCGCGATCGCGCTGACGCTGGCCCGGACCTTCGACTGGGGCCTGCCGCCGATCGACCTGCACCTCGACCTCACGTCGATCTTCGTCCCGCTGCTGCTCGGCACGATCGCGACGATCGCGGCGGCCGTCGTACCGGCGCGACGGGCGACCCGGGTCGCTCCGCTGGCCGCGCTCCGGCCTGAGGCGGCTCCGGTCGCCAAGTCCAGGGCCGGCGTCGTGCGCTTGGTCTTCGGCTTCCTCCTGCTGGCCGGCGGCGGCGCGCTGCTGGCTCTCGGGGCGCAGTCGAACCAGGTGATCGCCGGGGTGGCCGGCGGCCTGAGCTCGTTCCTCGGAATCCTCGCCATCGGCTCGCTGCTGGTGCCCGCTCTGGTCAGGTTGCTGGGCGCGTTGCCCGCGCGGAGCGGTGGGGTGCCCGCGCGGATCGCTGTCGCCAACGCCGTCCGGAACCCGCGGCGGACCGCCGCGACCACGTCGGCGCTGCTGATCGGCGTCACGCTGATCAGCCTCACCTGCGTCGGGATCGCCTCGGTCCGCAAGACGTTCGACGTCACGATGGACAAGGAGTACCCGGTCGACGTCACGCTCAAGGTGTACGACGAGAAGATGCCGGCCACCGCGGCCAGGCAGCTCGCGGACATCAAGGGCATCACCCAGGTGGTGCCGGTCAGGACCGCGACGGTCAAGTCAGGCACCGAAACGTTGGAGATCACCGGAATCGACCAGGCGACCGCGGGTTCGGTGATCCACAGCCCGACGCTGGTCAACCAGTTGCAGCCCGGTACGGCACTGCTCGACCGCAACACGATGTCCATGCTGGAAGTGCAGGACGGCTCGACCGTCACCATCGTCTCGGGCAAGGAGAAGCTCACCCTCAAGGTCCTCCAGGCCAAGGGACTGGAGCCGATCACCGTCACCCAGACCGACCTGCAGAAGCTCGCACCGAACGCGGAGGTGAAGGGTTACTGGCTCGCCTCCGACCCGAAGGCCGACGGCCCCAAGGTGATCGACGAGCTCGAGCAGTCGCTCCCGACGGCGAAGAGCCTGAGCGTCTCCGGCGGGCTGGCCGAGCGGAGCTTCTACACCAAGGTGTTCGACGTGCTGCTGCTCGTCGCGGTCGGACTGCTCGGCGTCTCGGTGCTGATCGCGCTGGTCGGCGTCGGCAACACGCTCAGCCTGTCGGTACTGGAACGGACCCGCGAGAACGCCCTGCTCCGGGCCATGGGCCTGACCCGGCGCCAACTGCGGGGCATGCTCGCGGTCGAGTCGTTGCTGATGGCACTCGTCGCGGCCGGCCTGGGCATCGTGCTCGGCCTGATCTACGGCTGGACCGGAACGGCCGCCCTGATGGGCGCCCAGGTCGGCGACGGCGGCATCCGGTACGCCGTACCGGGCCGGCTGCTGCTGACGATCGCGCTGGTCGCGGCCGTGGCCGGTCTGCTCGCCTCGGTCCTCCCCGCCCGGCGCGCCGCCAAGGTCGCACCGGCCGGGGCGTTGGCCACCGAGTAGCAGCTAGACGATCTCGATCCGATTCCCGTGGCCGTCGGCGGTGTGGAACCGCCGACGGCCCGGGATCGTCTCGTTGTCCCACTTCACCGGGTAGCCCAGCTCGGCCAGGCTCTCCGCCAGTGCGTCGAGGTCGTCGACGGCCAGCGCGGGGTGCGCCTTCAACGCAGGTCGGAAGTCCGCCTCGACGCCGACGTGCACCTCGGCCGTCCCCGCCTTGAACCAGCAGCCGCCGCGAGCCGCCAGCAGCGGCGGCTTCTCCAGCTCAGTCATCCCGAGCGCGTCGCGGTAGAAGGCGCGAGCCACCTCCTCACCACCGGCCGGACAGGACACCTGCACGTGGTCGAGTCGCATCAGCTCTCCTTCTGGGCAACAGCGAAGATCCGGCGGAACGGCAGCACCGTGCCGAACGACTGTTGTGGATAAGCCTCCGCCAGCCGAGCGCCGTACTCCGCTTCGAACCGTGCGCGCAAGTCGTCCGGCAGGGACTGGAGTACCGGCCGGGCGCCCGTCCCCTTCACCCACTCGAGTACTGCGTTGTCTCCCTGCAGGATGTGGCTGTACGTCGTCTCCCACGCGTCGACCGAGCACCCCTCGGCGCTGAGCGCGGCCACGTACTCCACCGGACCGGGCACGTCCGCTCGCAACGACGAGCCGGCCGCGTACTCCGCGTACGGGTCGGTGCCGGCGAGTTCCCGGAGGATGGCGTGCGACGGGGCGTTGCCGTTGCCGGGGATCTGGATCGCGAGCCAACCACCGGGCTTCAGCGCGCGGACGAAACCGGGCAGCAGGTCGAGCTGCTCGGGGATCCACTGGAGCGTGGCGTTCGTGACGATCACGTCGATCGACTCCGGCGGCGCGGTCCACTCCCGCAGGTCGCCGACCTCGAAGGTCAGCCGCTCGTTGGCGAGCGGCTGAGCGGTCTCGATCATCTCGGCCGAGCTGTCGACGCCGTGCACGGTTGCCGACGGCCAGCGATCGAGCAGGGTGGCGGTCAGGTTGCCCGGCCCACAGCCGAGGTCGACGACCACCAGCGCAGCACCTCCCCCACCCCCGCCGCCGGCTCCACCGGACATCTGATCCAGGGCAGCTTCCCCCGCGATGCCGAGCTGGACTCGTGCAACGAGGTCGGCGAACGGGCGGCCGCGTTCGTCGGCGTACTTGCCGTACTGCTGGGGGTTCCAGACGGGTGAGGTCCGCATCGGGACGCCCTTCTCTCGAGGTCTCTTGATGTCGAGATACTTTACGCCCGCGAGTTGTCTTGATGTCAAGAGTCTTGATGACATAGTCTCGAAGCATGAGAGACGAGGTCGACCGGCTGATCGAGGCCTGGCGCCGGGAACGGCCTGACCTCGACGTGGCGCCGATGGAGGTGCTCTCCCGGGTCAGCCGGCTGGCCCGGCACCTGGACCGCGCCCGCAGCCATGCGTTCGCGACCCACGGACTGGAGTCCTGGGAGTTCGACGTGCTCGCCGCGCTGCGCCGGGCCGGCAAGCCGTACCAACTCTCCCCCGGGCGGTTGCTCAAGGAGACCCTGGTGACGTCCGGGACGATGACGAACCGGGTGGACCGACTGGCCGCCCGCGGTCTGGTCGAGCGACTCCCGGATCCGGCGGACCGCCGCGGCGTCCTGGTGCAACTCACCGACGCCGGCCGCGACTCGGTCGACGCGGCGATGGCCGATCTGCTCGCGCACGAGCGGCGGCTGCTCGGCTCGATCAGCGAACGCGACCAGGCGAAGATCGCCCGGGTACTGCGCGAACTGGTCGGTCCGTTCGATCTCGAAAAGCAGTGAGCGGGCATTCCGGCGGAGCGCGAAGAAGCCCGCCCGAATTGTGTCGGAATAATCCGAAAGACGGCGCGTCACTTAATGCCCCGGCGATCGTTGCAGGTTGCAACGAGATCGAGAGATTGCCGTAGCGGACGACTGTCGACACTGAGCGACCGGCCGGACTAGTGTCCTCACCATTGGTGCTCGATCAACTACAGAACGTTCTCATCCGGTGAACTTCGGCGGCAAGAGGTGGTCCGCCGAGGAAGGTCGGTGGTGTCCGGGGCTCGGGGCCCGGACAACAGCGACCCAACGGGGCCCGCTCACCCGGCAGTCGCGGCATACCCTCCCAGTCACAGGGGATCGGAGGGTGTGCCGCGACTCAGTTCCAGCGGGATTTGATCATGTATACATTCTGCGAATTACACTGCTATTCCGCGCGCTCGGCCGCTTCGAACCACGCGGTTTCCAGCTCGGCGCGTTCTTCCGCGAGCTTGCGCAGCTCCGTGTCGAGCTCGGCCAGCCGCCCGTAGTTGCTCGCGTTCGCCGCCAGCTGGTCGTGCAGCTTGGCCTCGGACTCGGTGAGCTTGCTGAGCTGCCGCTCGATCCGGTTCAGGTCCTTCTTCGCCGCCCGGGCCGCGGCCGCGTCGACGACCGGCTCCGGTTCCGCCGCTGCCTCGGTCGTCGCCTCGGCCACCGGCGCGGCGGCGACGCGGCGCGGCGCAGTACCGGACTCGAGTTCTTGCAGGTACTGGTCGACGCCGCGGGGGAGGTGCCGGACGTTGCCGTCGCCCATGATCGCGTAGACCATGTCGCTGACCCGCTCCAGGAAGTACCGGTCGTGGGTGACGACCACGACGACGCCCGGCCAGCCGTCGAGAAAGTCCTCGAGCACGGTGAGCGTCTCGACGTCCAGGTCGTTGGTCGGCTCGTCGAGGATCAGCACGTTCGGCTCGTCGAGCAGGATCCGCAGCAGCTGCAGCCGGCGACGCTCGCCACCGGACAGGTCGCTGATCCGGGTGGTCAGCTTGTCGCCGGTGAACCCGAACCGCTCGAGCAGCTGCGACGAGGTCATCTCCCCGCCGCGGCCGGCCAGGGCCGCAGTACGGCGGATGTCGGTGATGTGCGTGAGGACGGTGACCGAGCCGTCGAGATCCTCGAGGGTCTGCGAGAGGTTCGCGATCCGGACCGTCTTGCCCTGCTTGACCTTGCCGGAATCCGGGGGCAGCAGTCCGGTGAGCACCTTGAGGAAGGTGGTCTTGCCGGCGCCGTTCGGGCCGAGCAGACCGATCCGGTCGGCTGGGCCGAGGCGGAAGGTGACGTGGTTCAGCATCAACCGGTTGCCGAACGACAGGCTGACGTCCTCGGCGTCGAACACGTCCTTGCCGAGCCGTGAGGTCGCCAGTTTCGCGAGAGCGAGCTTGTCGCGCGGGGCGGGCTCGTTCTCGATCAGGGCGTTCGCCGCCTCGATCCGGAACTTGGGCTTCGACGTCCGGGCCGGGGCGCCGCGGCGGAGCCAGGCGAGCTCCTTCTTCATCAGGTTCTGCCGCTTGCCCTCGACGACCTGCTCGTTGCGCGACCGCTCCGCCTTCGCCAGCACGTAGGCGGCGTAACCACCCTCGTACGAGCTGACCTTGCCGCCCTGGACCTCCCACGTGTTGGTGCAGACGGCGTCGAGGAACCAGCGGTCGTGGGTCACCACGATCAGCGCGCCGGCACGATCCACCACGTGATCGGCGAGCCAGTTCACCGCCTCGATGTCGAGGTGGTTGGTGGGCTCGTCGAGGATCAGCAGGTCGACGTCGGTGAGCAGCAGCTTCGCCAGGGAGACCCGGCGCCGCTCACCACCGCTCAGCGTGCCGACCTGTGCTTCGTGGTCGACGCCGCCGAGCAGGTGCTCCATGACGGACCGCGCCCGCGGGTCGGCGGCCCAGGTGTAGGTCTCGGCACCACCCAGTACGGCGTGCGCGACGGTCTGCGTCGGCTCCAGGTCGTCGCTCTGCCCGAGGTACCCCAGCCGCAGATCCCGGTTGTGCGTGATCCGCCCGGCATCCGCCGCCTCCCGCCGCGCGAGCAGCCGCAGCAGCGTCGACTTGCCGTCGCCGTTCCGCCCCACCACGCCGATGCGCTCACCCCGGCCGACGCCGAGACTCACCCCGTCGAGCAGGGTCCGGGTTCCGAAGCCCTTGGAGACGGCTTCCAGATTGACAAGGTTGGGTGCAGGGGTAGCGGCCATAACTCGCCCAGCCTAGTTGAGCCCCGGTAACAGCTCCGACTAGGTCTGGTTGAGGTGGAGGAGGTATTGCTTCTGGTTGAGGGGGTTGCCGTCGGTTCGGGGGTGGTGGGGTGGGGGGCCGGGGACGGGGTGGAAGCCTTCGAAGGTGGTGAGGAGGACGCCTTCGCCGTGGGTGAGGCCGGGGAGGTGGGACTCGAACGCGTGCAGGCGACCGGCTGGGATGAGGCCGGTCAGGTGTGCCTGGTCCGAGGCGACGGTGGTGTCCTCCACCGTGGCCAGGGATTCCGCGAGCTTGGCCAGGACCGCGGAGACCGCCTCGGGCGGCACCTCGAGCTCGAAGCGGTTGACCGGTTCGCATACTCGCGTCCCGGCTTCCTGCAGTGCCTGCATCAGGACCAGCGGAACCAGCCGCCGGAAGTCCGCGGCCACGGTCATCGGGGCGATGTACCGCGTGTGGATGAGGTGCACCCGGCAGTCCGGGACCTCCCAGCCGTACAGACCTTGCTGCAGGCATTGCCGCGCGGTCTCCTCGATCGCCGTGTGGAACGCCCTCGGCAGCCCGCCGAGCTCCACCTCCAGCCGGTAGTCGATCCCAGGACCGCCAGGCGAGACGCGGAAGCCGACGCCCGCGTACCAGAGGTTGGCCGGGTCGCCGATCATGCGGACCGCAGTACCGATGCCGACCGGTCGCTCGATGTGGATCGGCTGCGTCTCGGCGAAGGTGACAGACAGCCCGTACTCCGTCTCCAGCAGCGAGGCGATCACCTCCTTCTGGACCTCCCCGTACAGGTGGACCGAGATCTCCTGGCCGACCGGGTTCTTGCGGACCTGGATCAGCGGGTCCTGCTCGGCGAGTTGCTGCAGCGCGACGTACAACTTCGTCCGGTCGGCCGACTCGACGACGGTCTCCAGCGTCGGTGGGGAGAAGAGCTGCCCGGCTCGCTCCACCGCGCGACCGAGCTGATCGCCGATCTGGATCTCCTTCAGACCGCGCAGCGCCACGATCCGCCCGGCCTCCGCCGCGCCGACCGGGATCGTCCCGCCGCGCTCGAAGACCCGCACCGACGTCGGCTTCGCGGTGTACGACGTTCCGCCGCGACGCAGGTCGACGTACTCGCGCGAGCGCAGGGTGCCCGCGAAGACCCGAGCGGAGGCGATCTTCTCCCCGGCCGGGCCGCGTTCCACCTTGAACACCGTGCCCTGCAACGGATCCGCAGGAGAACCGGTTGCTCGCGGCAACCACTGGCGGATGCCCTCGATCAACTCGGGAACACCGTCGCCGGTCATCGCCGAGCCGAAGTACACCGGATGAGCGAGGCACTCCCCCACCTGCCGGGCGAGCTCGCGCTGGTAGTCCTCCGACGCCAACGTGCCGTCAAGATACCGCGCCAGGAAGGTGTCGTTGTGGTCGGCAAGCAGATCGCCGAGGCTGTCCAACGGAACAGGATGACTCCGGGCGGCACGAGTGCCGAGATCGCTGACGGTCGAGAGCGGCGCCGCACTCGGTGCGAGGAGCCGCCTGATGTCGGCGAGCAGGTCGTCGTACCGGGCGCCCATCCGGTCGGTCTTGTTCACGAACAGCAGCGTCGGGATGCGCAGCCGGCTCAGCGTGCGCATGAGCAGCCGGGTCTGCACCTGGACGCCCTCGACCGCCGAGATCACCAGCACGGCGCCGTCCAGGACGGACAGCGCGCGCTCGACCTCGGCGATGAAGTCGGAGTGGCCCGGGGTGTCGATCAGGTTCACGGTCAGGTCGCCGAGTTCGAAGGAGACGACCGCCGAGCGGATCGTGATACCGCGCCGACGCTCGAGGTCCATCGAGTCGGTGCGGGTGCTGCCGTCGTCCACGCTGCCGACGTGGTCGATCACGCCGGCCGCGTGCAGCAGGCGTTCGGTCAGACTGGTCTTGCCGGCGTCAACATGCGCCAAGATGCCCATCGTCAGGGTGTTCAAAGGTCCTCGCGGGTGCGTCGCAGCGATCAGGAGTGACGGCGTAGATCGACACCCGGCGCATCTGGAACTCCCTCTCACTGGCTCCCGCGGGACAAACGTTTGTTGATGGTAATGCGGTTCATTACCGGACGCACCTGTTTTTCTCCACCCCTTCCAACCGCGTCCGCCTGCCCAGTAGCCTGCGCCCCACGGCGGCCCAGGTCTTGCTCGAAAACTTCGCGGAACAAGGGATTCCGGGCGCCGTGGGGAGAAACAAGGAGCTCCTATGTCACTGACGGACGACTACCTCGCCGCTGCTGCCGAACGCGGGCCAAAAGCCAGTGCGATCCTCTCGGCGGCCGCACCGAAGCTCGATGCGACCACCTTTCTCGGCCGGTGCCTGAGCCGGCCAGCCTTCCTCGGCGCGACCGAGTATCGGCAGCTGAAGGCCGATCTCGACCTGCTGCACTCCGCTCTGACCCGGCTGCCCGAGCGCGTCTTCGGCGGCGACCTCGCCGAGTTCGCCCGGTACGTCGGGCTGACCGAGCCGCAGGTCCAGGCCGTCTCCCGCGGCCGCGGGCCGGCGCCCAGCCGGATGGGCCGCGCGGACATGTACCGCGACGAGCGGGGCTTCCACCTGCTCGAGATCAACATGGGCAGCACCGTCGGCGGTGTCGACAACCCGGTGCTGAACGCGGCGATGCTCGAGCACCCGTTCATCGCCGAGTTCGTGGCGGCGAACCAGTTGACCAACGCCGAGACGATGGAGGACGTCGTCCGGACCATCCTGACCGAGGCGAAGGTGCCGACCGGCGTACGGCCGGTGATGGCGATCGCCGACTTCCCGGACAGCTACCCGGACCTGGAACGCCAACTGCACAAGAGCGCGGAGATGCTGGCCCCGCTCGGGATCGACGCACTGCCCTGTCCGGTGGACGCGCTCGAGTACCGCGACGACCGGATCTGGCTTGGCGACCGTGCGATCGACGTGGTGTTCCGGCTGTTCATGATCGAGGACGTGCTGAAGCCCGGCGCGGTCGAGATGCTGGAGCCGGTGCTGCAGGCTTCAGAGCGCGGGCATGTCTCGATCTTCACGCCACTGGACGCCGAGCTCTACGGCAGCAAGGGATCACTCGCGCTGCTGTCCGACGAGGCGTACCGCGACCGCTACCCCGCAGACGAACTCGCTGCGCTGGACCGGATCCTGCCGTGGACCCGGATGGTGCGCAGCGGCCCGGTCACCGTGGACGGGCAGCAGGTGGATCTGCTCGAGCACGCCGTCGCGAACCGCGAGGAACTGGTGCTCAAGCCAACCGCCCTGCACGGCGGCGACGGCGTACTGCTCGGCTGGCAGACCGGCGAGGCCACCTGGGCCTCCCGGCTCGCCGAAGCGATGGACAACCCGTGGGTGCTGCAGCGCCGGATCCGGCCAGTGCCGGAGGAGTTTCTGACCGACGACGGCAGCGAGCAGTGGCTGCTCACCTGGGGTGCCTTCCTCGTCGCCGGCGGGCTCGGCGGCTTCCTGATCCGCGGCTCCCAGGAGCTCGACGGAGGTGTTGTCAACATGGCCACCGGGGCCACCGCCACGTGCTGTTTCTACCAGGTCTGAGCCTTCAAACGTTCGTTTACGCCAGCGGGATGAGAACCCCTTGTTTGCAAGGGTTTTCCGTCTGGCGGAGGGTTCCGGCGGAGGAGTAACGTCGCGGACTGCGACCGATCCGGTGGCAAGCGTCACCGGGTCGGCGCATGTCCACCGACCGTTATCGCCGCTCGGGCAGGAGCCGCCCCGCATGACCACCACGACCGCCACCGGCGTCACCGTTGTCATCGTTCCCCCCGCCACCGCCAACGGGCCGATGCACGTCGGCCACCTCTCCGGTCCCTACCTGGCCGCCGACATCGCCGCCCGGGCCGCTCGCGCCCGCGGTGAACGCGTCATCACGACCGCCGGGTTCGACGTACACCAGAACTGGGTGCTGACGCGGGCCGAGAAGGAAGGCGTCGACGTCGAGAAACTGGCCGCCTCGTTCCGTGAGGAGATCGTCGCCGCACTGGATGCCGCGAGGATCCAGTACGACGTTTTCCTCGACCCGCAGAGTCCGGAGTACCAGCGCGGTGTCACCACCCTCGCCGCCGATCTCACCACCGCGGGGCGCTTCCCGATGCGCAAGCTCACCCTGCTCGCCTGCTCGGACTGCGACCGCACCCTGCACCAGTCGTACGTCGTGGGCAAGTGCGCGTGGTGCGGCTCGGGGGCCGCCGGAGGTGGTTGCGAGGGCTGCGGCGGTTACACCTCGGCCGAGAACCTGATCGACCCGCGCTGCAACCGCTGCGGCGGCGAACCCCGGCCCTTCACGGCGACCGTGCCGGTGCTGCCGATGGAGGACTACCGCGAGGAACTGATCGAGGTCTGGCTGCGCGCCGAACTGTCGGATCGCGCTCGCCAGATCGTCACGCACTACCTGGAGAACCGGCTCCCCGACGTACCGATCGCGTATCCCACCAACTGGGGACTCGCCGGCACCGGGCCGCACTCGGGTCTGCGGCTCGAGGTCTATGCCGAGGTCGGCCTGAGCAACCTGTACGGCGTTGCGGAGTCCCTCAAGCCCGGGTCGCTCGGGCTGGAGAACACGACCGCGGCGTGGTCCGAAGTTGCCGGACTCTGGCACTTCAACGGGATCGACAACGGGTTCTACTTCGCCTTGTTCTGGCCGGCCGTGTACCTGGCCGCGGGGGTTCCGCCCGAGGCGATCGGTGGCGCGCAGGTCAACGAGTTCTACACCCTCGACGGGGAGAAGTTCTCGACCAGCCGCAACCACGCGATCTGGGCGAACGACTTCCTCGGCCAGGAGGACGTCGACATCGTCCGCCTCTACCTCGCCTGGGACCGGCCGGACCGATTCGCCAGCGACTTCACGCTCTCGTCGTACCGCGAGTTCGAGGCCTACGTGCGTCCGCTGCTGGATGGTGCCCGCGGCAACAATGTCGGTGAGGCGGCTGCGGCGCACGATGGCACGATGCCGCCGCTGATGGCCGAGGCCGACGTGACCCGCGGGGTCGCCGCGCTGAAGCCGCGCGGCT
Organism: Kribbella orskensis; assembly: GCF_004342085.1. Classification (NCBI taxonomy): domain Bacteria; kingdom Bacillati; phylum Actinomycetota; class Actinomycetes; order Propionibacteriales; family Kribbellaceae; genus Kribbella; species Kribbella orskensis. Next base: position 96,083 of record NZ_SLWM01000016.1, on the reverse strand, counting down.
TCGACCCGGCGCTCGCGGTACGAGCGGTGCTGACAGGCCTGGCCGCGAGTGCGCCGGGCGCGGAGATGCTGCTCCAGATCCTGACCGGAAGGTGACCGTGGAAACCCCCAACTACGACGGCCGCATCTTCCGCCCGGTCGGCAATCCGCCCGGCGCGCCGACCGGCCGCTACCACCAGAACGGCAAGCTGATCTGGGCCGAGTTCGGCGGCGGAAGGCTCCACTTCGGCCGCCTGGTAGGAACCTGCGATGCCGACGGCACCATCGACGCCAGCTACTGCCAGCTAGCCACCGACGGCGGCGTAACAGCCGGCCGAGTCCTCAGCATCCCCGGCTACACCAACGACGGCACCCTGACCCTCACCGAAAACTGGCGCCGCCTGGACGGCTCCTCTGGCATCTCCGTCATAGAAGAAGTAGACCCCGTCCTAGCCCCACCACCCCCAGAATCCCTCCCCGGCTGACCACGTCTCAGCTCCACCGACGATTTGGTAGCGTCCGCCGCATGGGTGAGCTCAATCTGGCGACGGTGGCGGCGGCCAACGAGGCGTGGGTGCTGGAGCCGGAGGGCTCGCAGGTGGCGGAGACCGCGGAGTACCGGCTGGTGCGCTTCCCGGAGCGTTTCCCCGACCCGCTGCAGCTTCAGTGGGTGCGGTCTGCACGACCGGCCGAGGCCGTGCTTGGGGAGGTTGTCGCGCGGGCCGTCGAGTTCGGGCTGCCGGAGGTCAACGTCTATGTGAGGCTCAGCGCGCCCGACGGCTTCGTCGAGGCGTTGCTGGGGTATGGGGCCCAGCTGGTCGACACCGGCGACGTGCTCGCCCTGGCCTTGCCGGCCGACGTCAAGGCGCCCGATGTTCCTGGGCTCGAGGTGCGGTGGCTGACCGCGCTGGAGGTCGCCCGCGACGCCAACGCTGTAGGGGTCTCGGTCTTCGGCGGGAGCAGGGCCTCCGACGACGAACTCGCCCCTCGGGCGGCGGCCTACCGCGATTCGGTCGCCGCCGGGACCGGAGGGCTCCTCGTCGGCTATCTCGACGGCACCCCGGTCGCAGTCGCGGGCGTCGAGCTTGTCGACAGCGTGGCCCGGCTGTGGGGAGGCGCAGTACTGGAGGCGTACCGCGGCCGCGGTGTTTACCGTGCCCTGCTTGCCGCTCGCATGACGTACGCCGCCGAGCACGGTGGCACGATGGCGCTCACCCAGGGCCGCATTACCACGAGCTCCCCGATCCTGCAGCGCCTTGGGTTCATCTCGTACGGCCGGGAGCACTCTTATCGACTCCCTTTGAGATGACTCGCATGGTTGCCGACGCGGATAAAGCGAACGCTCCCGCCCGTTATCGATCGACAGGCACACGCCGCGCGACGATGGCGGCATGGGGTCGTTTCCCGTCAGCGCGGCTCTCCGTCGCTTCGACCTGAAAGCCCGAGTCCGCCAGCCGCTGTGACATCTCCTCGATCGACCAGAAGTAGGCGGTCGTCACGGTGTGCGAGAACGGCTCAACCTGGGCGCCCTCGACCATGCCGAGCAGCAAACTGCCACCGTCGCACAGGCAACGTGCGAACTCGCCGAGGATGCGGGGCACGTCGTCCGGCTCGGTGTGGATGATCGAGTACCACGACAGGATCCCCGCCACCGAGCGATCAGGCACGCCGAGGTTCTTCAGCTCCGCAACGCGGTAGGAGACAGCGGGAAACCGCGACCGGGCGATGTCCACGAATCGCGGCACAAGATCGACACCCTCGACGTCACAGCCCTCGCCGCGCAGAAAGTCAGCCCACTGCCCAGGCCCGCACCCGGCGTCGATGATGCGGCCGGTGATCCCACCGGCCCACTGCGACACCAGCTTGCGGTCCAGTTCGTGCATAGCCTCCGTCGAGGCGAACCTGTCGGCGTATTCCTCCGCCCATCGGCCATACGCATCCCGCACAACATCCACAGACACTGGCAACCCCTAGTAACCCGGCATTCGATCATTGCCGACCACGAAGTCGGCACGACATGCTCCCATGTCCGCGAGTCATCGCCGGAACCTGCCGATCCGAGGGAGATTGTGCACGGTTCGGATAACGCCTGCTCCCAGCGCACCCTCCCTGCCGACTGATTCACCGTTACTCAGGGCTGGGGTGGGGGTGGGTGCCGGTGTGGTCTACGAGGAACTTGTAGCCGTGGGGGGTGGTCCACTCGAGGGCGTTGTCGTTGAGGCGGCGGACTTTCCAGCGGCCGTGGGTTTTGACCCGGTGGCTGTAGCGCCGCAGGGGTGCGAGGTTGGTTGTGCTGGTTTGGCCGGGCGGGCCGGTTGGGTTGAAGGGGTGTAGGTGGTCGACGTCGGTGCAGTAGGTGGTCTCGCCTGTGCCGAAGGGGAACTGCTCTACAGGATGCATGAGCTTTATCCGTTCGCGGATCCGGTGGGGGATCTCGTAGGCGTCGACGCTGACCTTGTCGTTCAGATCGATGACTGGACGCAGGACGATCTGGTCGTGTCCGAGTAGTTCGCTCAACCGGGCCGCGAGCACTGGGCCAAAACCTTCGACTCGCGCGACGCCTTCGCCCGCGAACAGAGTCTCGCCGGCCACGTGCACATAGAGGCTTGTCCGCCCGGGTTTGCGAAGGTCTGCGCCAGCGGAGCCGGCGGCGTACGCCGCTTGTCTGATCGCTGCCACCTTCTCGGCCACCATTCGCCATTCCTGCTCGGACTGCTCGGGCTGCTCGGCCCGCTCGGGCCGCTCGGCCTGCTCAGCCTCTGCAGGCTCGGCCGTCATCACAGCACCCGCATCTTTGGCACCGCTTCCGGCCGAAGGTGCGTCATCGTCCGCTCGGTTCGCGTCGGAGGTGTGGCTGGCGGGTGCGATCGGCTGGGGTGAGCTCAGGTTGGCATCGTGCCGGACGCCGGCGCAGTCGCTTCCCTTCGCACCCTCACCGCGGTGGTTGGCGTCGGATGCCTGGTCGGGTTCGGGCGCTGCGGTCGTGGTGGGTACGGGGTCGGTCTTGGTGAGGACGTGGGCTACATCCAGCAACTCGTGGGCGAGTTTGGGGTCGGCGAGGATGCCGATTGCCTTGGCTCGGCGACGGTCCAAGGAAGAGGTGTCGCCGAGGGCGGCGAGTGCGTCGGCGATCTGGGCGAGGGTCGCGTCCAGGCGGATCACATCACCGGTTGCTGCGCGAACGAAGAGGGTAGTGGTGCCGTGGTCGTCTGTACGGCCGGTCCACACGCCACGCTCCCGGGCCTTCTCCTCGGCTGCTTTGCGGGCGGCTTCCGGATCGGCCTGCCAGATGGCAGCTTTGACGATGAGGCTCAGTCGGTACGGCGTGACCGAGTCGATGATGCCGGCCACTCGTCGGTCGACGATCGCCGCGGCTTCCATCGAGAGCGTCACGCAGGCGGTGGCGACCTGACATGCCTTCCAGGGTGTTGCCCGGTCGGACTGCACTTCTTCCCAGATCTTCGGGAGACGGTGTCGCAGGGAGAGCGCCTGACCGATGAACCGGGCTGAGGCTGCTGCTGATCGACCGGTCACGACGCCGAACTCGGCGGGAGCGAATTCGGCGATACTTGGGCAGCCGGGACCGCCGTACACCTTGTGACGTTCACTTCCGGGGATCGTCTCGTCGCCGGGAATCATCGACGTCCCCGGGAACAGATCAGCGTAGTGCGCGGCAAGCTGGAGCAGTTGAGCGTCAACCTGGCGCTGCATGGCATGCAACCGTGCGGCCGCGGCGAGGGTCTCGGCCGCGTCGAGGTCGGCCACATCCATGTCGAACATGTGTTTGATTCTATCCCAACAGAACGAGGCGCCACGAATGTTCGCCACCCGTTTTTCCCTTGTCCACAACGGAAAACATCACACAGCCCAGGACTCTCGGACGAGATATACAGAGGGTCGAACCCGCTGATGGTGGCCGCTGATGTGGTGCCGGTGGAGTGAGCCAGGCTGTCCGGCATGGAGTTGAGTTGAGGGGTCGAGAAGGATGGCTGGGTGAGCAGACAGCAGAAGCCGTCACGGCAGCGACGGTGGACAGCAGATCCAGTTTTGGACTTGCCCGTCCGGGCACCGCAAGATCGCCGCGATGATGCGTGCCGACAGCGACCAGGTGTCCACCTCCACCGTTCAGCTGGGCCCTCCGCCGTCGAAGTCGACTTGTTCCGCCACACCTACAATGCTCTGCGACCCCGCCGGGCCCTCGAACGCACACCACGTGCGGCTTACCTCGCCGTTCGGACACTGCGATCAGCGTGTGGCCTTTGGCGGACCCGCTAATTGACTGGGAGGTCAAGACATGACCAGTAAGTTCACCGAGCTTGCGATCGACTGTGTCGATCCCAACGGTCTCGCCCGCTTCTGGTGCTCGGTCCTTGCCTACGAGGTGCAGAACGAAGACGACGACGGAACTGTCATAATCGGCTCTCCTCTGGTGCCTGAAGGCAAGAACCACCTTGGCCCAGTGCCACCGACGTTGACATTCGCGCGCGTGCCCGAGGGCAAGACCATCAAGAACAGGCTCCATCTCGACCTCAACCCAACCGACAGGGAGCAGGACGAAGAGGTTCGTCGCCTGCTCGACCTAGGTGCTCGACACGCCGACGTCGGCCAAACCGGCGACGAGAGCTGGGTCTGTCTTGCCGACCCGGAGGGGAACGAGTTCTGCGTCCTTGCGGGCCGCCGCCCCTGATCGGAGTCCGCACACCGCCGCCAGACCTACAAACTCTTGACTCATGACACCGCAGGAGCGGAGCCACACGCCTGAGCCAGCCACTCATTTTTCCCTTATCCACAAGGGAGAACACCGGCCAGGGCACAACCAGCGTCGCGGAACTCATGCACACCGCACTGGAAGCAGCACTAGCCAACTGGTTCGGCACCCCCTGAAAACGACTAGCGGTTGATCGGGGCCGGGTGGATTCGGGCGCCGGGGACTGGGCCTTCGGCTTGGCGGACCATTCGGCAGAGGCCGGATTCGGCTAGTTCTACGGCCAGGTCGACGGCTCGGCGGCTGTCGGCGGCCAGGAAGAGGCAGGTGGGACCGGAGCCGGAGATCATCGCGGCCAGGGCGCCTTGGTCGAGGCCGAACTGGAGGGTGTCCGCGAGCTCCGGGCGCAACGACAGCGCCGCGGCCTGCATGTCGTTGCTAAGGGCAACCGCGAGCGCAGTTGGCTCGCCGGAGAGCAGCGCGGAGAGAAGTTCCGGCTGGACCTCGGGCTGCTCCACCCGGCGCACCGGGCGGAGGCGGTCGAGTTCCTGGTAGACGGCAGGGGTGGAGAGGCCTCCCTCGGCGATGGCGAAGACCCAGTGGAACGTGCCGCGGGACATCACCTCGGTGACCTGCTCACCCCGGCCGCGCCCCAACGCCGTATGCCCGACCAGGCAGAACGGTACGTCGCTGCCGAGCTCCGCGCCGACGTGCTCCAACTCCGCCTGGGACAACCCGAGACCCCACAGCCGGTTGCAGGCTACGAGCGTCGCGGCGGCGTCGGTGGAACCGCCTGCCATGCCGCCGGCGACCGGGATGGTCTTGCGGATGACGATGTCGACGCCTTCCTCGACGTCGTACTCCGCTTGCAGCAACCGGGCGGCCCGGACCGCGAGGTTCGAGTCGTCGGCCGGTACGTCGTCCGCGAAGTCGCCGACCACCTCGACCGTGACACCGTCGTCATCCCGCAGCGTCGCGGTGACGTCGTCGTACAGCGCGACGGCCTGGTAGACGGTGGCAAGCGGGTGGAACCCGTCCGGACGCGGTGGGCCGACGGACAGGCCGAGATTGATCTTGGCCGGCGACCGGACCGTGACCTGGGCTTGAGGTGGCACGGGCACAGGTTAGTGCCCTTCGGAGGCCGCGCCCGCGATCCGAGCGAATTCGGTGATGCCGAGCATCTCGCCGCGCAGCTTCGGGTCGATGCCCGCGGCCCCCAGTACGGCGTCCAGCCGGTCGCGGTCCGGCATCCACCGCGACAGCGCCGAGCGGAGCGTCTTGCGGCGCTGCGAGAAGGCCGCCTCGATCACGGCGAACACCTCCTCGCGCGTCGCGGCGGTGGCGGGTGGCTCGCGCCGCTCGAAGGCGACCAGGCCGGAGTCGACGTTCGGGGCCGGCCAGAACACGTTCCGGCCGATCGGCCCGGCGCGGCGGACGTCGGCGTACCAGGCAGCCTTGGCGGACGGTACGCCGTACGTCCGGGAGCCGGGGGGCGCCGCGAGCCGGTCGGCGACCTCGGACTGGACCATGACGAGGCCGTGCCGCAGCGACGGCGAGATCGCCAGCAGGTGCAGCAGCACCGGTACGGCGACGTTGTACGGGAGGTTCGCCACGCAGGCCTCGGGGGTGCCGATCTGCGCCGGCAGCACGTTCATCGCATCCGCCTCGACCACTGTCAGCCGGTCGGCCTGGTTGGGCGCGTACTTCGCGATCGTGCCCGGCAGCGCCTCGGCCAGCACCGGGTCGATCTCGACCGCGGTGACGCGATGGCCCTCGGCGAGCAGCGCCAGCGTCAGGGAGCCGAGTCCGGGGCCGACCTCGAGCACGGTCTCGCCGGTCTCGGACAGGTCGGCGGCGCGGACGATCCGGCGAACGGTGTTCGGGTCGATGACGAAGTTCTGGCCGCGCTGCTTGGTCGGGCGGACCCCGAGCGACTCGGCCAGCGAACGCACTTCCGCCGGACCGAGAAGCCTCGGTCCGGCGGAAGTGGATGATGAATCAGCGCTGCTCACACACGCCAGTCTGTCAGGCTCAAGCCCTCTGGCCGCAGACCGGCCAGGCGCCGTAGCCACCGCGGTCGGCCTTGACCTTCTCCGCGATCGCGATCTGCTGCGCCTTGGAGGCCAGGTGGGCGTTGGTCGCGTAGGCGTCGCCGCCGTAGGCCACCCAGGTGCCGTGGTCGAACTGCAGGCCGCCGTAGTACCCGTTGCCGGAGTTGATCGACCAGTTCCCGCCCGACTCGCACTCGGCGATCCGGTCCCAGGCGCCGGTGTTACCGCTCGGCGGCGGGGTGGGGTCGGTGGTCGGCTCCTCGGGCTTCGGCTTGGTGCCGACCGTGACCAGCTCGTCGACCGGCTGCTTCACCACGGTGGCGGTGACGAGCTTCTTGGTGGTCAGCTTGCCGTCCAGGTAGGTCAGCACGTACTTGACCGACTTCGTCCCGGGGATGCCCTTGGTGGTGGTCTTGGTCTCGCCCTCGGTCAGCGTGGCCGACTTGGTCTCCTTCTTGGAGAAGGCGATCGCCTGCCTCTCGGCGACGGTCCTCACGTCGACCTTGACCACGGTGATCCGGTTGACGCCCGGCTTGAGAGCCGTCGTCGGAACCGGCACGACCCGGTCGTCACGGTCGAAGGCGACCTTGGCGCCGGTCAGCGCCTCGGCGACGGTGGAAGCCATCGACTTCACGGCCACCACCTTGCCCTGCCGGACGATCTGGACGGTCTTCGGGGTGCGGACCACGAGCTCCAGGCCCTCGCGCCCGATGGGGGCGCTGCGGCTGGTGGAGAACACGGCTCCGTCGTACCGCAGGCCCAGGTCGGCCAGCGCCTCGTTCACGCTGTCGGCCGTGGTCCAGAAGCTTCTCTTGGTGCCGTCCGCGTCGACGGTCAGCTGGCGGCCGTACTGCACCGCGATCTCCTGACCCTCCCGCAGCTTGGAGTCCAGCGAGGGCGCGACCACGTCACGCTCACCGACCTGGATCTTCTCCGCCTTCAGGGCGTCCGCCACGGTGGAGCCGAAGGTGTGAACCTTCTGCACCTGGCCGTCGACGGAGAGGCTCACGGTCTTGCTCTTGCTCGCATAGGCGACAGAGCCGCCCACGACGGCGAACACAGCCGTGGCGCCCACGACCGCGATGATGGACTTACGCACTAACGCTCCCAGGTAGAGCTACCCGGGCACGGGGTGGGACAGCACTGGCAAACGCCGCGAATGCCGGGTTGCAGGGCCCGGAAACCACGGTCTTCGCCGAGGGGCGTGCTCTCCAGGACCTTCCCCGATCCCGGCCAACATCACGAGACAGTAACGAAGAAGTCCCGAGAGTGCCAATCCCCTCGCCGTGAAAGCGGGAAAAGGTGTAATGGGGCGCTTACGTTTCGTGTTGTCCCCAGTGCCCCCGATGGACCACCTCGGCGGTCGTCCGGCGCCCTCTTTTCAGCGACGGGGACCGCCGGTCCGGGGCCCGGTAGCCGATCGAGATGACCCCGATCGGATCGAACCCTTCGGGTACTCCGAACTCCGCCTTCAGCCGGCCGACCTTGTCCGCCGGAGGCCCGAAAAGGCAAGCACCCAAGCCTTCGTCGACCACCGTCTGCAACATCAGCAGGGCCGCCATGCCGGTGTCGACGTACCAGTACGGCGCGGTCCAGTGCGACTCGTCCCGGTCGGTCCAGCCCTTGTCCGGCTCGGTGTACCGATCGAGGTACGCGTCCTTGTGCGCGAAGGCGAAGATCAGCAGCGGCGCCCGGCGCAGCCCTGTGATCCACTCCACATACTTCTCGTCCGGGTTCTCGGCCGCGATCGACCAGTACCGCTCCCGGTCGTCGCCCTCGAGGGTGAGGAACGCCCAGCCCTGGCTGAACCCGCCGGAGGGGGCCCGCAGGCCGTTCTCGAGGATGCGCTCCCGGATCTCCACCGGCACCGGCCGGTCGGCGTCGTAGTTGCGGACCATGCGCCGGCGGCGGACCACCTCACTGAACTCCATGCCGGACTGTCTATCAGCCCCCGCAACTCAGCCCAGCAAGCGAGCCAGCAGGTAGGTCTCGGTCCCAGCCAGCCCGACCGAGCAGAAGATCACCGTCTGGTCCGCCGACGTCCGCCCGGGCGCCTCTCCCGCCAGCACCGCGCCCAGACTGGTCAGCCGGTCGTGCTGCTCGGTGCCGGTCAGGATGAAGGGCGGGTCGTACGCCGAGGTCTGCGCGACCGAGTCCGTCACGGCGACGTCCGCGCGAGCGACCAGGTCCGGCCCGAACTCGGCGCGCCCGATCTGCTTCGGCCCGAGGGTGGTGACGTAACTCCCCGGCGCGATCCAGGACGCCTCGACCACGGGCACCGGGCTGTTCGTCGCGAGCACCACCAGGTCCTTCCCCTCGATGGCCTCCCGCGCCCAGTCGGCGGCGGCCACCGGCAGCCCCAGGTCGGCGGAAACCCTTGCCACGAAGGCGTTCCGGCGTACCGGATCGCGGCTGAAGACGGACACCGAGGTGAGCGAGCGGACAGTGGAGATCGCCCAGAGCTGGTTCCACGCCTGGGTGCCGGTGCCGACGAGCCCCAGGCTGCCGGCGGTCGGGGCGGCGAGCGCGTCGACGGCGACGGCGCCGATCGCGCCCACCCGGCGGGGACCGAGTTCGTTGCCGACGGCAAGCCCTCGGACAGCGCCGGTGTGCCAGTCGTGCACGACGACCAGCTGAGCACCCGGCTCGAAGGAGAAGGAGTCGTAGGAGCGGTACCCGTACCACTCCCCCGTCAGGGCGCCGGTGGTGAAGACGAGCCGCCCGTCGCCGAGCTCCGTGCTGACCCGCGGCGGGGTGTGCAGCGCGCCCGAGTGGGCGGCCAGCACGGCCTCACGCATCCAGCCGACCGCCGAGCGCGCGTCGAGGCGCTCGGCGATGTCGGGGTCGGTGAGGACTGTTACCACGAGCCGCCGAAGGCCCGGTCGGCGTTGTCGGACAGGGCGCCGCAGAGCTCGGCGACCGAGATGTTCAGCACGCCCGCCATCTTCCGGACCGTGTGCGGGATCAGGTACGACGCGTTGGGCTGGCCGCGGTGCGGGGACGGCGTCAGGTACGGCGCGTCCGTCTCGACCAGGACCCGGTCGAGCGGCGTGACGGCGAGGGCGTCCCGCAGCGACTGGGCGTTCTTGAAGGTGACCACGCCGGCGAAGCTCAGGAACGCGCCGCGGTTGACGCACTCGCGGGCGAACTCGGTGTCGCCGGAGAAGCAGTGCATCACCAGCCGGTCCGGCACCCCCTCGCGGTCCAGGATGGCCAGGATGTCGTCGTGCGCGTCGCGGTCGTGGATCATCAGCGTCTTGTCCAGCCGCTTCGCCAGGTCGATGTGCGCGGCGAACGACTCGTGCTGCGCGGCCCGGCCGTCCTCGCCGGTGCGGAAGTAGTCCAGCCCGGTCTCGCCGATCACCCGGACCTTGTCCGAGCTCTTGGCCAGCCGCTCGATCTCGGCCACCGCATTGTCGAACTCGCCCGCCGCCTGCAGACGCGGTGCTTCGTTCGGGTGCAGCGCGACGCCCGCGATGAGGTTCGGGTACTGCTGGGCGGCCTCCACTGCCCAGAGCGCGCCGGGGAGGTCGCAGCCGACCTGCACGATCCGGGTCACCCCGACCGACGAAGCGAGCTTGATCGCCTCGGCCGCACCCAGCCAGTTGCCGTCCTCGCCGTCGGCGATGTCCAGATGGCAGTGCGCGTCGACGACGCTCATCGGCAGCGGGTCCGGCAGAGCGGGCCGGCTGCGGTCCCTGGACCGGCCGTCCTCTCCGATGGCGGCACGTTCCCGCGTCGGGCGTTCGACCTCCACACCGTCGGTAGACATGGTGCCCAGCCTACTTACCCGCGAGCGGTGGATCCGCACGCGATCACCGCAGCCGGTAGATCCGGACGTCCTCGTTGCTGAAGACGCGGTCCGCGACCTGGTCGAGCTTGGGCGACACCGGCCCGGCACGCAGATCGTCTTGTGGTCGGTGGCCGCGAGGTTGGCCGGCGCATATGCCCAGCCCTCGATCCACAACTGCACCCCACTCAGCCCAGAGATCCAGTAGACATCATCCGGGCACCCCGGCCGATAACGGGCCGGCATGCAGAACACGTTGCTCACAGCCACATCATCAGGATGGGCATCCCTGGTCCGCGTCCCGGGTGACAGATTGACGCCGACGGCAACGACTCCGACCATCCCGAGCGCCAGGGTCGCACCCAGGAAGTGGTACTCCGAGTAGCCGGGGTGCGAGAACACCAACGTCACCGCGGTCCCCGCGGCCACACACCCACCGATCCACCAGTACGCCGAGTCTCGGCGTACTGGGACCAGCTTCAGACCGAGCAGCGTCAGCAGCCGGGAGCATCGATCCGCAGGTAGTACGCCAGCAGGGTCGCGCCGAACAACAGCATCCGGGGATCAGCCCCGGCCAGCGACTGACAGGCACGAACAGCAACCACCCCACGGTCAGCCCGGATCCGGATGCCGACCATGTGGTGGTTGCTGAAATGCCTGGTGAAGTGACCCCGATCACCCGCCAATGATGACGGATCGTGAGTGCTCAGCCGCGCTCGGCTGCTTCCTTCACACCGTTGACGAGCATCTCCCACATACCGCGGGAGTGCTCCGCCTCCTCCTCGCTGGCGTTGTTGTCCTGGCTCAGCGACAACGACGTGGTGGTCCCGCTCTCTTCCAGCTCGTAGGTGAGCGTGTGGTAGTTCTCAGGCGTGTCCGGCTGACCGCTCAGCGGGCTGTAATGAGTCACCTTGAGCAGCCGGCCGGGCTCGACCGCGAGGATCTCACCCTTGTCCTCGTACTCCTTGCCCTCGTACACGCCTTTCCAGATGATCGGGCTGCCGGGCTGCCAGTCGGTCTCCACCTCCGCCCCGAACATGAACTTCTTGATCTGCTCGGGGTCGGTCAGTACCGCCCAGACCTGGGTCGGTGACGCGCTGATCTCGGTTTCCGCGGTGGCCACGTAGTCGGCCATGGTGTTCAGCTCCCATCGGTTCTGTCTCTTCCGACGGTACGGCCGGACAGCCTCTGGGTCTTGTAGAAAAGCGTCACCGCGCGCCGCGGCAGCGTTACGGAACCAGTACCAGCTTGCCGCGGGCGTGGCCGGCCTCGCTGATCTCCTGGGCCTTGGCGGCGTCGGCGAGGGTGAAGGTCTCGGCGACCTTCAGCTTCAGGTCACCGGCCGCGGCGAGCTGGAGCTGCTCCACGAGCCCGGCCTGGGTCTCCTGCGGCGACGTGCCGCCGACGGACACGGCCACGCCGAGCTCGCCACCCGCCATGTCGGCGATCGTGACGATGCGGTCGGTGCCGCCGCGGAGCTCGATCGAGTCCGGCAGCGCGCCATGGCCGGCGGTGTCGAACACGGCGTCGATGCCCTGCGGCGCGATCGCGCGAACGCGGTCGACCAGGCCGTCGCCGTACTCGACGGGAGTCGCACCGAGGGAGCGCAGGTACTCGTGGTTCGTCTGGGAGGCGGTGCCGATGACGGTGGCGCCGAGGGCGAGCGCCAACTGGACGGCGACCGCACCGACAGCACCGGCCGCGCCGTGGATCAGGACGGTCTCGCCGCTCTTCAGGCCGAGCTCGCGCAGTACGCGGCTGGCCGTCTCACCGGCGATGGGGAGGGCCACGGCCTGCTCCCAGGGGAGCCCGGCCGGCTTCGGCGCGACCACGCCGACCACCGCGTGCTCGGCGTACGCGCCGCTGCTCGCCCAGCCGACGACCTCGTCACCGACCGCGAACTCGGTCACACCCTCGCCCACCTCGTCGACCACTCCGGCGACCTCGGCTCCCGGTACCGCGGGGAAGGTGGTCGGCATCATCGACTCGAACCAGCCACGCCGGATCTTGTAGTCCATCGGGTTCACCCCGGCCGCCCGGACCGCGATCCGCACCTCACCCTGCCCCGCATGCGGCTCCTTGATCTCCTGGACCCGGAGCACCTCAGGACCACCGAACTCCTCGAACACAACCGCTCGCATCGGAACCTCCAGCATGTAGTTGAGAGCTCAATCAAGCTCATTGAACTTTCAACTCTGAAGGTGCCGCGCATATTCCACCGCAGCGGCCGAGTCAGCAACCGGGTCGATACGGAACGCCGGGCAGGTACTTGCCCCACTCGTCCGAAGAGACCGAGTCGCCGCCCCCCGAGCAGATCAGGTCGATGGCTCGGGCGGGATCGATCTCCCACAGCCTCACCGTGCGGTCGGATCCGCCGGTGACGACGGTGTGGCCGTCCGGGCTGAACCCGACAGACCAGATCGCGACGTCCGACGCGCTGAGGATCGCGATCGTCGTCGGCTGCCCGGGCTTCGCCACGTCCCAGAACCAGACCTGTCCGCTGCGCGTCGTCGCGGCCAGGGTGTGCCCGTTCGGGCCGAAGGCAACAGCGGCGACAGTGCCGTCCGGTCCGCTCAGTGGCTCGCCGATCGGGGTGAGCGCCGAGGGGTGGGTGATGTCCCACAAGCGCACCGTGCCGTCCGCGCTGCCCGTGGCGAGGATCTTGCCGTCCAGACTGAAGGCGGCAGAGAACAGCAGGTCGACGGAGCCCTTCACCGACGGCAGCGCGCGCAGCTGCCGTGGATTGCTCATGTCCCAGAGCCGGATCACGCCATCCGCGGTCACACCCACCAGGGTCCGGCCGTCCGGGCTGATGGCGACCTGGTAGATGTAGTTGCTGTCGGCCCCTGGTGCGTCCGGCAGAGCCGTCGGCCGGTGCCGATCGCTCAGGTCCCACAGATGGACCAGACCGTCGTCGCCGCCCGCCGCCAGAATTCGGCTGTCCGGGGTGAAGGCCAGCGACTCCACGATCGCGCTCGGACCGGTCAATGCCGGCCCCAGTGGCTTCGGTCTGGCCGGGTCGGTGGTGTCCCACAGCAGCACCGAGGTACCCGTCGTTCCGGCAGCGAGAATCTGTCCGTCCGGGCTCAGGGCGCCGGCGCCGCTGACCGGCTCGTTGCTCAGTGGCGACACGAGGCCCGGCGCGAGAGCAACCGGCGCGCGCGGTTGTGAGACGTCCACCAGGAAGGCCTGGCCACCGACGGTTGCCAGCGATCCGTGCGGGCCGAAGACCGTCGATGCCACCGTGGCCGTCGCGCCGGTGATCACCGGTCCTGGAATCGACCAAAGCCGTGCGACACCGTCGGACCCGCCGGTGAGAAGCGACCGATCGCCACTGGCGAAGGCTACCGACGAAACCGGCTCCGCGTGAGGCAAGGACGAGACCAGTCGCCCGGTGGCGACCTCCCAAACCTGCGCCACATTGTCTGAGCTGCCGATGGCCAGCAACCTGCCGTCCGGGCTGAACGCGACCGCGTTGACCCAGTTCGCCGGCACCTCGATCTGAGAGGCCATCCGGGTAGCGGCTTCGGGCTTCGTCAGGTTCCACAGCTGGAACAAGCCCTTCGTTCCGCCGACAGCCAGCACTCTGCCCTGCGGAGCGAACTTCAAGCTGTTGATCTGGTCGGGACCGGTCTGCTGCCGACCTGCCAGCCTGATGTTCCGAACCTCTCTGGCATCCCAGACCGACAGATACCCGGAGGCGTCCCCTGTCGCGAGGACGCTGCCGTCCGGACTGAACGCCACGCTCTGGACGAAGCCGCTCGCCGGCGGAAGCGACCTCAGGACAGACACGCGAACCGGGTCGGTGACGTCCCACAGCTTCACGGTCTTGTCGGAACTGCCTGCGGCCAGGGTTCGGCTGTCGGGCGTGAAGGCCAGTGAGTACACGGTGCCGGTCGGACCGGCGGGCATGACGCCGAGAGCTACGGGCCGTCCCGGGTCAGCGATGTTCCAGAGCCTGACCCTCTGATCGCGGCCGCCGGTGGCCAGGAGCCGGCTATCGGGGCTGACAGCCAGGCCGAACACCGGCATCGTGTGGTCGGCCAGCGGTTGCCCGATCGCTCGCGGCCGGCGAGGGTCGCTGAGGTCCCAGGTCAGGATCGCCGTGTCACTCGGACCTGTACCGGCGGCGAACATCGTCCGCCCGTCGGGGCTGAGGATCACGTTCTGCGCGCCCTTCGACGGCCGCACGATTCGCGTGACCGGGGGCGTTCCGGTCGCGTCGAGGAGGCTCGACCGGGCCTCCATCGTCGGGGCGATCTGGTAGGCAGCCAGGGACAGCCGGGCCGCCAGGGCGGGATCGGTCGCTCGCAGACGGTTCGCGGTGACCGCCACCTGGCGCGACATCGCCAGGTCGCGGTCCTTGTTGGCCGTGTCCCGTTTCCAGAACGAGTAGCCGGCCAGCCCCGCCGTGGACAGCGCGAGCACAGTCAGGGCTGCGACCATCCGCTTCAGCCTCAGCGTCTGGCGGCGGGCGACCGCGCGCTCGGTCTGCTCAGCGGCGACGCTGGCGGTGAGGAAGTCCACCTCGAGCGGATTGAGGTCCCCCTTGGCGGCGCGACCGTCGGTCCAGTCCCGGACGCCGTCCAGCTTCCCGCCGCGATAGAGGGATCCCGGCTCACGACCGAGCTCCCGCCACTGTCTGGCGTCGTCGGCGAGTTGTCGATGCCGCCGCAGGCCGTCGCGATCCCTGTCGATCCACCTGCGCAGCCGGGGCCAGGCTGTCAGCAGTGCCTCGTGGCTGATCTCGATGGTGTCGGCGTCCATCGTCAGCAGGCGAGCGCCGACGAAGTGCTCGATGACGTCGTCGAGTGCCGCTTCGTCCGTGTTGCTGATGCCCTCCAACTCGTTGCGGACGACCTTCCTGCGCGTGTCGGCGGTGTCCTCACCGAGGTTCACAAGCCGGAGGAATACCCGCCGGGCGACGATCTGCTGGGCGGCGGTGAGGTCGCCGTACACCTCCTCGGCGGTTTCTGCGACAGCACCCTTGATCCCGCCGGTGGACAGATATCCCATCGTCGTCATCCGGCCCCGCTCGGCGCGTTGCCACGTCGCGAGGAGTGCGTGGGACAGCAGCGGCAGCGCGCCGACCTCGGACTGCGCCGCCCCGGCCGGACCGGCGCCGGGCGCGGCTTCCCGGATCAGGAGCTCGACGAGGCCCTCGTCGATCTGGATATTGGCCTTCGAAGCCGGCTCGACGATCGCTCGGCGAAGATCCTCCTCGTTCAGGGGGCCGACCACGAACTGGGCGTTCTGGAGGACGCTGGCGATCTCGGCGTACCGCAAGGCCTGCGGATAGAAGTCCGCACGCAGGCCTAGGAGGACGACGGTCGCCACCGGTGGTCCGGAGTCAGGATCGCCGCGCTCTGCCGGCGAGTGAGCCGCTGCGACCAGCGCGGCGATGAACGCGCGACGATCCTGCTCGTCCAGGCACATCGTGAAGAGTTCCTCGAACTGATCCACCACGATGAGCAAGCGGTCGGCGAGATCCGCGGGAGGCCTACCGTCCGGCTGGGCCGGGCGAGTCGCGCCGGCGGTGAACTTGCTGATCTGTTCGACCATCCCGGCCGCCGGATCGGCTTTGATGATCTCGGCCAGCTCCGCCGGCGACACCCCGGTACCGACTGCGAGAGTAGCTGCCAACTGCTCCAAGGGCTCGGCGCCAGGCGTCAGCAGCGCCACGGGCCAAGCCGGCCGACCGGGCGCCGCCAGCGCACCCAGGGCCGGCACCACCCCCGCTCTTAGCAGGGAAGACTTCCCGGAACCGGAGGCCCCGACGACGACCTGCAATCCCCCGCCGCCGGCATGCAGAGTCATGATCTGACTTGCCACCTGCTCACTCAGCGCCTCACGGCCGAAGAACCATTCGGCATCCGCCGGCTGGAAGCTGGCCAAGCCGCGGTACGGCGCTGGTCCACTCCTCGGCCCCGGAGCTCGCTGGACCCGACGCCAGGCCTCAAGCCAACGCTCGATGTCGTCCTGCTCTGTGACGCCACACTCCTCCAGGACCCTGACGAGCAAGGCCCTCGAGGACGTGGACGGAACACTGCGCCCGGCGAACCAGTCGCCCAGGGTGCTGTGTGGATGCCGTCCGATGCGGGTCGACAGATCCCGGACGGTTCGGCCCGCCCTGTCCCGGAGCAACCTCAGCTCGGCGGTGAACTGGGTCCGGGTGTGAATCCGGTCCGGTGATGCTTCACGCGGTTCGACTGAACGTTCGTCCATCGCGGCCCCCTCAAGCCAACTCCCACAGGGAGTAGTCATGACGCTACCCGAATGAACGCACGGACGCTGTACGGCGGCCGTACGGGGTTGTACGGAGATCTTCAGCGACGTTCATGGCCACTCTTCGAGGGGCGACCGTGGTGCTGACAGAGCTGTGCTCAGGACTGGGACTCCGACCCGGCGATCCCGGATCGGACCTGGAGGGGAACCATGATCACCAGCCGGCCACCCGGACGCCGACCAGCGTCCACACCGATCCGACCGCGGCGCTATCCCGCCGCCTACCTGGAACCCGCTGTGGTGCGTCCTACCGGACGCCCCATCCGCCTGACAGTCGGGCCACTGCCGATTCGGGTCCTTCGAGCAGTCCGGGCATTCGCCCTCTGGATGTTCGGAGTACCACCCGTGCCGCCACCCAGCTGTGTACCCACAACGGGTCCGCAACGCGTCGCTCATCCGTCCCGGAGGCCGAACTCACGTCCCCGGTCCGCTGGGCGCATCGGGCAGCAGACCGCACCACGCTGTCTGCACTGCAAGCTCGTGATGGTGGAGAAGCATCGGGAGCTGCCCGAGCCGTACGGCGTCTGGACTCTCTTCGCCTGTCGCTCTAGCGCCTGCGCGGTCTGCCGGGGAACGTGCCGGAACGAGGCCAGAGTCTTCTTGCCGCCGCACTGGCAGTCGGGCTCGCCGGGCGGGCACCCGCCTCTGATCGACCTGGGTCCGGAGGGGGACCCAGGTCGGTCTGTCAGCTCTCGGGGTCGGTGAGGCGGGGGAAGAGGGAGTCGCCCTTGACCAGGACCGAGCCGGTGGGGAGTTGGGCCCAGGTGCCGGCGTCCTGGATGCGCTGGTCCTTCAGGGGGCCGAGCTTGGCTTCGGCGCCGAGGAGGGTCCAGAGCTTGGCGGCGGTCTTCGGCATCGTCGGGTTGTGCAGGACGGCGACGGCTCGCAGTACCTCGGCCGAGGTGTAGAGGATGGTCGCCAGGCGGGCCTGCTGGGACTCGTCCTTCGCCACCTTCCACGGCTCCTGCTCGGAGACGTAGACGTTCACCGCGCCGACCAGGTCGTTGATCGCCGCCAGCGCGTCGTGGAACGCGAGGGTGTCGATCGCCTTGTCCGCGGTCGCGACGGTCTCCGCCAGCTTGTCCGCGAGTGCCTGCTCGGCCGGGCCGTGGTCGGTCGCCTCGGGCAGTTCGCCGTCGAAGTACTTGTTCACCATCGCCGCGATCCGGCTGGCCAGGTTGCCCAGGCCGTTGGCGAGCTCGGAGTTGTAGACCGCGCTCAGGTGCTCCCAGGAGAACGAGCCGTCCGAGCCGAACTGGATGGTCCGGAGGAAGTAGTAACGGAAGGCGTCGGAGCCGAAGTGGTCGGTGATCTCGTGCGGCGCGATCGCGGTCAGCTTGGACTTGCTCATCTTCTCGCCGCCGACCAGCAGCCAGCCGTGCGCGAAGACCTGCTTGGGTACGGCGACCTCCGCGGCCATCAGCATGGCCGGCCAGATCACCGCGTGGAACCGCAGGATGTCCTTACCGACCAGGTGCACGTCGACCGGCCAGAGCTGCTCGAACCGCTCCGGGTCGGTGCCGTAGCCCGCGGCGGTGACGTAGTTCAGCAGCGCGTCGATCCACACGTAGAGGACGTGGTCCTCGTCCCACGGCACCGGGATGCCCCAGTCGAAGGTGGACCGGGTGATCGACAGGTCCTGCAGGCCCTGCTTGACGAACGAGATCACCTCGTTGCGCGCGCTGGCCGGCGCCACGAAGTCCGGCTGCGACTCGTACAGCTCGAGCAGGCGGTCGGCATACGCGGAGAGCCGGAAGAAGTAGTTCGTCTCCGAGACCGTCTCCAGCTCGGTTCCGTGAATCATGCACCGCTGGGTGCCGTCCTCGTCGGTGCGGATGTCCGCCGGCAGCTTGAACTCCTCGCAGCCGACGCAGTACAGGCCCTCGTACTCGCCCTTGTAGACGTCGCCCTTGTCGTAGAGCGTCTGCCAGAAGTCGCGGACCCGCTCGGTGTGCCGCTGCTCGGTAGTGCGGATGAAGTCGTCGTAGTCGATGTCCACGTCGACCCAGGCCGGCTTCCAGGCCTCCTCGACCAGCTTGTCCGTCCACTCCTGCGGAGTCATGCCCTGCGCCTGAGCGCTGCGCATCACCTTCTCGCCGTGCTCGTCGGTACCCGTCAGGTACCACTTGCGCTCGCCGCGCTGGGCGTGCCAGCGGCTCAGGACGTCCCCGGCCACCGTCGTGTAGGCGCTGCCGATGTGCGGCGGCGCCGTGACGTAGTAGATCGGGGTGGTGACGTAAAAGGCCTTCTCGGACATAGGAAAAGGGTAGTGCTCCGGACCAGGGCCGATGACCAGGGTCTCAGGCGGCTACTTCGCGGCGCCCCGGGCAGCGAGCACGGCGTCGTACACGGTGCGCTTGGGGACGTTGTAGCGCTTGGCGACGTCGGAGATGGCCTGCTTGCGGGGCGTGCCGGCCTCCTCGTCCGCGGCGACCTCGGCGGCGAGCTCCTCCGGCCCGAGCTCGCGGGCGGAGGGATCGGCGCCGCTGATGACGACCGTGATCTCCCCGCGGACTCCCTCGGCGGCCCACTCGGCCAGCTCGGCGGCGCCGCCTCGCTTGACCTCTTCATAGGTCTTGGTCAGCTCACGGCACACCGCCGTACGGCGATCTGCTCCGAAGGCGTCGGCCATGTCCTTGAGCGACGCGGCGAGCCGATGGGGCGCCTCGAAGAAGATCATCGTGCGCTGTTCCTTGGCGAGCTCCTGGAACCGCTTCGTCCGCTCCCCCGACTTGCGCGGCAGGAACCCCTCGAAGGTGAACCGGTCCACCGGCAGCCCGCTCAGCGCCAGCGCGGTCAGTACTGCGGACGGCCCCGGTACCGCGGTGACGTCGATGCCGGCCTCGATCGCGGCGGCCACCAGCCGGTACCCCGGGTCGGACACGCTCGGCATCCCCGCATCGGTGACCACGACCACGGTCTGCCCCTCGACCAGCGCGGCGACCAGCTCGTCCGTCCGCTGCCGCTCGTTCCCCTCGAAGAAACTGGTCACCCGCCCGTTGACCGCGATCCCCAGCTCCGACGTCAGCCGCTTCAACCGCCGCGTATCCTCCGCGGCCACCACGTCGGCCTCCCCCAACACCCGCGCCAGCCGCGGCGAAGCATCCGAGAAGTCCCCGATAGGAGTCCCCGCCAACACCAATCGCCCGGTCACGGCAGCAGAGTGAACGCGTTGACGTGATGGGGCCGGACCA
This sequence comes from Kribbella orskensis, assembly GCF_004342085.1. Lineage (NCBI taxonomy): Bacteria > Bacillati > Actinomycetota > Actinomycetes > Propionibacteriales > Kribbellaceae > Kribbella > Kribbella orskensis. Next base: position 76,080 of record NZ_SLWM01000016.1, on the reverse strand, counting down.
CGCTGAAGTGTCGCCTGTCCAATGTCGCGATCTCCTGAACTCCAAGCTGCTCCGCAAGAGCCACCACGGACGCATCGACCAGCCCGAGCGGCAGGTCGGCGTACTTGCTGATGAGCTCCGCAATCCGATCGAGTGCCGCCGCGTCCGCCTGCGCGACGACGAAGTCACCGACCGCGAGCGACCGGACGAAACCCGCCTCCAGTTTCGGTCCGCCCTCCCGCTCGAGCAGGAAGCAGACCTCGGTCACCACGAACGCCGGAACGATCAGTTGCTCGGCGTTGAGGTGCAGGGAGGTGAATAGTTCTACGCAGCGGTTGTGGTTGGTGTCACCGGAGAGGGCGGCTGCGACGAGGGGGCCGGTGTCGACAACGATCACGCGGGGCGACGACCGAACTCGGCGCGCAGGATGTCGTCGATGTGCTCGGACAGATCCGGGCGGCTGCCCTCGACGGCGCCGAACCAGGACGGTGGCCAGGCAGCTGAAGGCTGATCAGCCGGCTCCTCCGCACCGTCCGGGCGAAGCCGCTGCAGTCGAAGCTCCGCCAGCAGATCGGCCGCCGCGCTCTCGGGCAGCGAGTCGATCAGTGCGTGCAACTCCTCTCGTGGCGTGCTCATGTCACAGAGTGTAGAAGGTCCACGAGCCGAATTCGCGTTATCCACAGCCGGTGCCCGGCGCGCGGGGGTGGAGTCGGGGGGCGGTGGTACGGGGGGCTCCGTACGATGGCCAGCGTGACTGCCGTGATCGATGACGACACCGCGAAGCCGGCCGAGGCCGGGACGGGTGCTGACGACCAGCGTGAGACCCTCGGGCGCGACGTCCTCGGAAGGCGGTTGCCACCGCTGAAGGAGCGGCTCTACCCGCCGATGCCGCGGGACTTCGACGGCGGCTGGATCGCGACGCTGGCGATCACCGCGATGGCCGCGATCCTGCGGTTCTGGAACCTCGGCAACCCGGTGAAGTTCGTCTTCGACGAGACGTACTACGCCAAGGACGCGTACTCGCTGCTCAAGCACGGGTACGCGCTGCAGTTCATCGACAAGCCGGAAGGTGCCGCCGACAAGGCGATCCTGGCCGGCAACCTGGACGTCTTCAAGGACACCCCGAGCCTGACCGTGCACCCCGAGGTCGGCAAGTGGATGATCGCGGCCGGCGAGCAGTTGTTCGGGATGAACACGTTCGGCTGGCGGTTCATGCCGGCCCTGTGCGGCACCCTGACCGTGCTGCTGGTGATCCGCACCGTGCGCCGGATGAGCCGGTCGACCCTGATCGGCTGTATCGCGGGGGTGCTGCTCGCGGTCGACGGCCTGCACTTCGTGATGTCCCGGGTCGCGCTGCTCGACGTCTTCCTCGCGTTCTGGCTGGTCGCGGCCGTCTCCTGCCTGGTCGCCGACCGCGACTGGACCCGCCGCCGACACGCGAACTCCCTCGACAAGGCAGGGCCCGAAGGGCTGCGGGGCAAGGTCGGCCGCTGGCTGCTGATCCGCCCGTGGCGCATCGCCGCCGGCATCTGCTTCGGCCTCGCGCTCGGCACCAAGTGGTCCGCGGTCTGGGTGGTCGCCGGCTTCGGCATCCTCGTCTTCGCCTGGGACCTCGGCGCCCGCCGCGCCCTCGGCGTACGGCACCCGTTCTGGAAGTCCGTCTTCGTCGACGGCATCCCGGCGTTCCTCAGCATCGTGCTCGTCGCGGTGGTGACCTACACGGCGACCTGGACCGGCTGGCTGCTGCACGACAACGCCTACGACCACGACTACGCGTCCAAGAACCCGGCGCACGGCGTGATGAAGGTGGTCCCGGACGACTTCCGTTCGCTGATCCACTACCACCAGGAAGTGCTGGCGTTCCACACCGGCGACTACATCAAGCACGCCACCCACCCGTACTCGTCGCATCCGGCCGGCTGGCCGATCATCGCCCGCCCGATCGGCTTCGACGCGGTCAACGACATCAAGCCCGGTACGCCGGGCTGCAACACCACGGACGGGACGAAGTGCCTGTCGGTGATTTCCGCCCTCGGTACTCCGCTGCTGTGGTGGGGCGGCGCACTCGCCCTGATCGCCGCGCTGGTGCTGTGGATCGGGCAGCGGGACTGGCGGTTCGGCGTGCCGATCGTGGGTTATCTGACCTGCTGGGTGCCCTGGTTCGCCTTCGACGACAGACCGATCTTCTTCTTCTACGCCGTGACGATGATCCCGTTCACGGTGATGGCACTCGCGCTGGCACTCGGCAAGATCCTCGGCCCGGCCAGGGTGGCGATGCAGCCGTCCACCCCGCGCCGGCTGATCGGCAGCGCGGTGGTCGGGGCGTTCGTCGTCCTGGTGGTGCTCAACTTCGCCTACATCTGGCCGATCCTGACCGACGAGGTGCTCCCCCACCCGGCCTGGCTCAGCCGGATGTGGTTCAAGTCCTGGATCTAGTGGCCTAGGCCGAGATGGCCGTTGCCCTCGTCGCCACCCTTGCGCTTCTTGGGCTTCGCGGACTTACCGCTGACGCCGCCGAAGAGGGCGAGGCCCTTGACGATGACGACGGGCGCAGCCGGGTCGATGTCCGTGGTCCCCCGGCCCCCGAAGCCACCGAAGATCCCGACGCCCTGGTTGCGGAGCTCCACGCCCTCCGGCACGGTGATGTCGATCCCGCCGAAGACGGCGAACGCGTAGACGGTGACCTCACGGCCCTCGAAGACCGCGTCCCGCATGTCCAGGTCGCAACCGCCGAAGAGCGCCAGCGCGTTCGTCCGGCGCTTCACCCGCCAGCGGCCCTTGCGCTCGCCACCACCGAAGATGCCGATCACGGTGTCGAAGCTGTCCTGCGGATTCGCCGGCTCCTCGATCGGCACCCGGCTCGTCGACGGTACGGGCGTCGCGGCGGCCGGACGGAACGGCTGGCCCGGTACGGCGAGGTCCTGGGTGATCGGCTCGAGCTCACCGAGGGTGCGCGCCTGCAGCGTCTGCTCGAGCCGCTCGGCATGCTCGTCCTGCGTGAGCCGGCCAGCCATCAGCGCATCCCGCAGCACCTCGACGACCTGGTCGCGGTCGGTGTCGGAGGCGCGTAGGTGGGCGTGCGGGTTCGATCGCTCGGGCAGGTTCTCCATGGGACGCAACGATAACGCGGACCCCGGTCCTGATCTCCAGGGTTCTTCCCCCGAGAACCCTGGAGATTCACCCGGTCAGCGGGAGGGACGCAGCAACGGATTCGGACGGAAGGCGGTGAAGGCCGGCGGCCGGACCGCGTCACCACCGGCGGCGAAGTCGAAGACCTTGCTCCAGGTCTCGCCGAGCTCAGCCGCCGCGCCGTTCAACCGCGCCGGATCCGTGCTCGGCCAATGCCCGGTCTCGATCCGCGTCAGCAGCGTCCGCAGGGCAACCGCCTCCTCGGCAACGCTGAAGGCACAGTGCGTCGCGCGCTCGGCGAACAACTGCCGCACGCGGCCGGGATCTCCGTGCTCACGGACCTGCCCGGCGTACCAGTGCTCGTGGTCGGCGACGGCCACGTCGACCGTGTTGTGCAGGGTGACCACCGGTGAAGGCGTCGTACCGCGCGGCACGGCGTACCGCTCCATCCATCGCTTCGCGGCCGGGTCCGGGCTGATCCGCGGCGCCGCCGCCAGCCGGGCAAGGTCCTCGTCCAGATCGAGGCCGGCCTCCCGATATGCCTTCCGCACGAAGTCCTGCTGATCCGACTTCGCCAACTGCCGCCGGTAGTCGACGCCGACGTTGTACGACGGGTTGCCACCCGCGTGCTCGGCGAGATCCGCCTGGCCGACCGCGCCGAAGACCCCGATCGTGCCGAACTGGTGGAGCTGCGCGAGCGCTCGGGCCTGGTCCTCGACCGAGACCGGCATCGGATCGTGGGCCGAGTTCCAGCCGGTCACGTTGCCGAAGGAGCTCGCCAGAGCGATCCGGGCCCGCCCGGCTCGGGTCTCGGCCGCTTCGGCCAGCACGGCCTGGAGCCGCCGTACACTCTCGGCCGGATCCTTCGCCCGGACGAGGTCGATATCGGCATCGGGTGCGAGCAACATCCTCAGCGCGAAGTTGATGTCCAGCGACTGGTTCAGCTGCCCGTACAGGTCGATCGGCGCGCACATCGCCAGCACGCCGTCGATCCGCCGCGGGTACCGCTCGGCGAGCAGCAGCGAGATCGCGCCGCCGCCCGACGAGCCGGTGGCGACCGTACGCCGTGGCTTGCCGACGTGGTCCTCGAACCAGTCGAGTACTCCGATCTGGTCCTCGACCGCCTCCTTGACCACGAACCCGGTCCGGCCCTTGAAGTCCGAGGCGGCGAGCGCATAGCCCTGCTCGAGCAACCAGGTCTGGCTGTCGTCGCGGTTGCCGTGTCCGGGCGGGAACACCGGCATGTCCGCCGGGTAGTAGGGGTGGCTGAAGATCAGCAGCGTGCCGTTCCAGCGCTCGGGTGTCTCGACCTTGAACTCGGCGCCGTCGATCACGCCGGTGTAGGTCTGCCGCCCTGGCTGGGATTTCGTCCCCGCGGCCGCGCTGCCGGGGAATGCGAGCAGCCCGGTCAGCAGGGCTGCTGTGGTGAGGGCTCCGGTGACTCGTCTCATGGTCGTCTCCTTGGTCGGTGGGGACCTTTCACCCACTGGTCGGAGCCACCCGGACGGCGGGGACACCGGCCCGAAAACGATTCCGGCGCCAGGAAATCTGCGCAAAGATGCTGCCGAGCTGTCCCTGCCGCGGATCGGGCACCGACTACTGGATAAATCAACTGGCAAGGGAGCGCGTCATGAAGTTCATCATGCTGGCCTACACGAACGCCCAGACCTGGGTCGAGGGGACCTGGGACCCCGAGGAGTTCCAGAAGGCGTGCGATTTCTACGAACAACTCGGCAAGGACCTGGCCGAGAGTGGCGAGGGCGTCTACACGGCCGGCCTCGGTGATCCGTCGCTGACCCGGACGATCCGCGAGACCCCGACCGGCACCGTCGCGGCCGACGGCCCGTACGCCGAGGTCAAGGAGGTGCTCGCCAGCTTCGGCATCGTCGACGTGGTCAGCGCCGACCGGGCGTACGAGATCGCCCACCGGATCGTCGACGCGGTCGGCGACATCGTCGAAGTCCGTCCGCTGATGGACGGTTCGGCGGACTCCTGACCATGCTCGATGCCGGCGCAGAGCACCTGCTGCGGGAACTCACGCCGCAGGTGCTCGGCGCGCTGGTCCGCCGGTACGGTCACTTCGACGCGTGCGAGGACGCTGTCCAGGAGGCGCTGCTCGCGGCCAGCCAGCAGTGGCCGCGCGACGGAGTACCGGACCAGCCGCGGGCCTGGCTGATCACGGTCGCCGCGCGCCGGCTGACCGACGAGTTGCGCAGCGAGGAAGCCCGGCGGCGGCGCGAGAACAACGTGGCTGTCGAGGTCCCGCTGACTGCCCCGGCCGCGGATACCGCTGGGCCGCGGGATGCCGACGACACGTTGCTCTTGTTGTTCCTGTGCTGCCACCCGTCGCTGAACCGCGCCGCGCAGATCGCCCTGACGTTGCGGGCGGTCGGCGGTCTCACCACGGACGAGATCGCCCGGGCCCTGCTGGTGCCCGAGGAGACGATGAAGAAGCGGATCACCCGGGCCAAGCAGGGCATCCGCACCTCGGGGGTACCGTTCCGGCCGCCGCCTCCGGCCGAGCTGCCCGAGCGGCTGGCCGCAGTACTGCAAGTGCTGTATCTGATCTTCAACGAGGGCTACACCAGCACCGAGCGGGTCGACCTGGCCGAGGAGGCGATCAGGTTGGCCCGGCTGACCTACCGCCTGCTGCCGGACAACGGCGAGGTCGCGGGCCTGCTCGCGCTGATGCTCCTCACCCACGCCAGACGAGCAGCCCGTACTACGGACGCGGGCGACCTGATCCGGCTGGACGAGCAGAACCGCGCTCTCTGGGACCGGGACGCGATCGCCGAAGGGACCGCGCTCGTCACCGGGGCGATGACCCGCACCGCGCTCGGCCCGTACCAACTCCAGGCCGCGATCGCCGCCGTCCACGACGAGGCCGCACGGGCGGAAGACACGGACTGGGTGCAGATCCTGGCGCTCTACGACCTGCTGATCCGCTTCGACGACAGTCCGGTCGCGCTGCTCAACAGAGCGGTGGCGGTCGCCATGGTCCAGGGACCTCGTGCGGGTCTGTCGCTGGTGGAGGACGCCGCGACCGATCCCCGCCTGGCGCGGCACCACCGGGTCGACGTCGCTCGAGCCCATCTCCTCGAACTCGCAGGCGACGTGGCTGAAGCCCGAGAGGCCTACCTGACCGCCGCCCGCCGGACCACCAGCACGCCCGAGCAGCGCTACCTAAACGCCCGCGCCGCTCGTCTCCGCTGACCGGACTCTCCAGCCAGGAGGATCGCGATGAGGATGATCGTGGCGAAGTTCAGCGCTGTCCCGGGGTAGCCGGCGAGGCCGAGACCAAGACCGCCGAGGGCCGCGCCCAGGAAGGTGCCGAGGCTCATGCCGGCGGCGTTGACGCTGAGGGCCGAGCCGCGGAGACTCCCGCTGCGGCGGGGACATGACAGCGGCCCGGGCCCCGCCTGCTGGCGGGACCCGGGCCGGTGAAGTTCGGTCAGGCGGCGCGGACCGTGGCCAGCGCGTTGCTCCAGGAGACGACCTGGTCGAGCATCGCGTTGACCTGGCCCTCCTGGTGGTCCCCCGGGGTGAACTCGCTGAAGTTCCTGAAGTCGGTCATCAGCGAGAGGGTGACCTGGTTGCGCACATCGGCGACCTTCAGCTCACCCATCACGAGGCGCAGGTGCTCGACCGCACGGGCGCCGCCGACGGCGCCGTAGCTGACGAAGCCTGCGGCCTTGTCGTTCCACTCGGCGAAGAGGAAGTCGATGGCGTTCTTCAGCGCGCCGGAGGTCGAGTGGTTGTACTCGGGGGTGACGAAGACGAAGCCGTCGAACGAGCCGATCTTCTCCGCCCAGGCCAGCGTGTGCGGCTGGCTGTACTGGCCGGCCGCCGGCGGGATCGCCTCGTCGAGGTGCGGGAGCTTGTAGTCGGCGATGTCGACGAGCTCGAACTCGGCGTCGCTGCGCTGCTTGGCGATGTCCAGCACCCAGTGGGCGACGGCTTCGCCGTTGCGCCCCGGACGGGTGCTACCGAGGATGATCGCGATCTTAGGCATGTCTTTCCTTCAGGGAGGAGGTCGTCCGAGGGGGCTCGGCGACCAAGATGGTGATGTGTCACCAAAAATAGCAGATCAAGATGACACGTCAACCAAAGTGTCCGGTCAGCAGCCGCCGGCAGGCGAGGTGGGGCCCTCGCGGCACAGGTCTCCGCCGGGCAGATCGGCCAGCACCCGGTCGAGCAGTTTGGTCAGGACTTCCTGCTCGTCGCGGCTCAGCTTGTCCAGGAAATAGGCCCGTACGGCGTCCACGTGGTCCGGCGCGGCTGCCTCGATCGCGGCCCGGCCGGCGTCCGTCAACCGGACCATCGACCCGCGAGCGTCCGAGACACACTCCTCCCGGACCACCAGCCCGCGCTTCTCCATCCGGCTGACCTGGTGGGACAACCGGCTGCGCTCCCAGCCGACGGACTTGCCGAGCTCCCGCGTCCGCAGTACGCCGCTCTCCGCGGTCGACAACGGATGCAGCAGCGCGTAGTCGGCTCCGGACAGGCCGGAGTTGCTGATCAGCCTGTTCTCCAACGCACTGACCAGTTCGCGATAGGTGTCACGGTATGACTGCCACAGATGAGCCTCGCGCGCATCCAGCCACCGCGTGTCCGTCATCTGTCCATGATACGTACACCTGTTGACATGTCACCGAGCCCGAGCCATAGCGGTCCGATCAGGTTTCAAGGGGTGCGCGAGAGGGCGACGGCCAGGCCGACGGTGGCGCACATCAGTAAAAGTTCTCCGGCGGCGAGGCGCCAGAAGGCGGCCGGCTGGTTCGCGGCCAGGGCGGGGAGGGTGGCGCGGCGGTGCCACCAGCCGATCCAGACCAGCAGGGCGAAGGCGACGGTCTTGGCGAACACGAGCGCACCGTAACCAGTGGTCACCCACTGGGTGATCAGGCCCCAGCCGTCCTGGTGGCCGCCGAGGTGGATCTCGGCCGTCAGCAGACCGGTGATCCCGATGGAGATGGCGCAGACGAGGGCCAGCCGGCTGAAGGTCTCGATCGCCTGGAGGTAGTCCCGGCCGTAGCGCAGCAGTGAGCCGAGCCCGCCGATCCAGGTGGTCGCCGCGCAGACATGCACGACCAGCGATGCGGTCGCGAGGAGCGACCAGAAGGCGGTCCGCTCGATCGCGCCGTGCCCCGTCAGCAGCGGACCGGTGAGCGCCGCGGCCGTTAGCACGAGGGCCAGCCGCGCGACGGCGACCGTGCGGCACCCGCTCACCACGATCGCCAGCAAGGCGGTCAGGACGACCGCCGCCGCGAGCGCCCGGACCTGAAGCAGCGACCCCGCGTCGCCGGCCCGGGCAGCCAGTTGCGACATCGGGATCCCGAGGATGACCGTGGCCGTGGTGAGGAGGCCACCGATGCTCGCGACCGCCCACACCCCCGCGGCCACGGCGGCGTCCTGGCAGGCGCGAAGCCCTTGTGCGCCGAGCTTCCCGTCTGTTGCCGGGAGCAACACCGCGGCCGCGAGCACAGCACCACCTGTCGCGATGGCAGCCAGGTCGGCCAGCAGCCGCAGTACCGGGACGGCCCACGACACCGGCGCACCGGCTCCGGTCAGACCCGCGGGCAGCGGCTTCGGGGCGCCGCCCGCGGCGAGCAGGGCGACGACCATCACCACGAGGCCTGCGGCAACGGCTCCGGCGGCGAGCACCTTGCCGGAGACGCGCGCGCCGGTCGCCACCGTCATGACGATTCGGGTCCCGGGCGCCGGCGCACGATCACGACGGAAAGGGCGACGACCACCAGCATCACCAGCACCGCCGCGACGATCACCACCACGTTCGACCCGCTGTCCGGGGTCGCCGGAGTGGGCGCGGGTACGGCGGCGTGACCGGCGTGCGTGATCGTGAAGCTGGCGGAGACCGTGATCGGGTGCCCGTCCGCGGACACGACCCGGGCGTCGACGGTGTACTTGCCGACCTCGATCATCGCTCCGACCGGCTGGGTGACCGACTTGTCGATCACCGTGATCTGGCCGGTGGACACGTTCGCGCCGCTCGGCGACTTGACCTGTACTTCGGCGCCGGTACTGCCGACCGGTTCGTTGAAGGTCAGCACCACCTGGGTCGGCGGGGCGGCCTGGGTGGAACCGTCGGCCGGAGTCATCGACTCGAGCTTGGAGTGCGCCGCAGCCACCCCGGTGGAGACCACCAGGGTGAGCAGCGACGCCACCAGTACAGCTACCAAGCGGCGCATGATCACGACGTCGCCTTCCCACGCCCGGCGCGCAGACCCAGGCTGAGCCCGATCAGGCCGAGCACCAACCCGGCGCCGCCGAGGACGCGGGCCAGCGTGTCCGTCCCGCCTTCATCCTCGGCGTCCGTGGTGGCCGCGACGGGCGTGATCGCTGTGGTCAGCTTCAGCGACGGCGCGGGGTGTTCGGGCTTGTCGGCGCCGTCCTTGGCGATCTCCTCCCACTTGACCACTTCGCCGTCGCTGTAGGTCTGCACAGCCGGGAAGTTCAGCGAGTCCACACCCTCGGCAATCCGGCCAACCGATAGAGCGAACTCGTCGAAGTCGTTCGGCGGGACCCCACCCGCGGCAGCAGTCCAGGTGACGGTGGTGATCGCCTCGGTCAGGGTGACGTCGCCGACCTTGACCGGCGCGGGCAGCTTCTCGGTGGTCTTGACCACCTTCCAGCCGTCCTTGACCTGCGCGCCGACGCTGCTGAACGGACGGTCCTTGGGCAGCGAGACGACGAGCTTGGTGGTGCTGGCGGTGTCGGACTCGCTCGGCACCCGGAACACCAGCTTGGCGTAGCCGCCGGGCTTCGCGTCCGGCGACGACACCGTGACGTGCGCCGAAGCCGAGTTCGCGGCTCCGACGCAGACGAGCGCGGACGCCGCGGTGATCGCGGCAGCGCGCAGGACGAATTTCCTGGACATGGCAGTGAGACCCTTTCGCGGGCGGTTCAGCTCAGCCGGCCCGCGACTTGCTGCGCGCGGCCGGTCAGGGCGAGGCGGTGAGGAGCGCCATCGCCGGCGGCCCGCGCCGCGACACGTTCGAAGTCAGCCACCGCTGCCCGAGCTGCGGAACATCCGGTACGCCGGTCAGGCCGCGGGCGAGGGTGGGAACAACCAGGACCACGGCCGCGGGAAGTTGCGGAACCAGGCGCGCCAGGACCCGCAGTACGCGCGAGGCCCATTGGTGCGCGCGGCCGATCAGCACGACGCCGGCGAGCAGCACCAGCAGGTGAGCCGCGGTCATCGTCAACGCGCCGGTGAACCCGTCGTGCATGGCCGGCGGTGAGGTTGCCTCAGGCATCGGCATGGGCATAGGCATCGCCATGCCGGGCATGTCGTGGGTGTGGCTGTGACCGGTCGGCATCGCTGCCGGCGCGGCTGCTGGATGGGCGGCGGCCAGGGTCACGTGGACGATCAGCTGGATCCCGGCGAGCACCGCGATCGAGAGCCACCGGCGGCCGGCGAGGTACTCGCCGAGCAGCCAGCAGGCGGCCGCGAGCGCGAGGAGTCGCGGTACCACCGCGAGCGGGATCGAGCCGTCGCTGACCAGCACGTGCCCGACAGCCGCGACCGCGACGCTCAGCGTCACGACGGCGGAGGTCGCACTGGTCTCGGCACGCACTACCGGTCACCCTCGTCGGTTCGGAGAAGTCAGCGCGACCGTTGGGCGGGCCCCGCTTCAGACCACTCTACGTACGGGCGGCGCCCGGTGGTTCCCGGATCAGTGCGCTGAGATGAAACCCTGCACTGTGCTCGGCGGCGTACTCGTCGACCCCTGCGGCCGGCCTCCTCGCCGAGCTCGGGGCCGTTGAACGCCATCGAGTCGTAAACGATGATCCCGGCCAGGCTCTCGGGGTGGTCCAGCGCGAACTGCAGCGCCACGAAGCCGCCGTGCAAGTGGCCCAGGAAGAACACCTTCTCTTCACCGAGATGGCGGGCCACCTCGTTGGCGTAGTACGCGTAACGGAGCCGTGGTCGGCTCGTCGTGGATGATGAGCCGCATGAGTGCGGGTGTGCCGGTGCTGGAGATCGGCGGGAGTCATGTGACGGCGGCGGTGGTGTCGCCGGCCGGCTGGGACGTCGAGGTGGTGGAACGGGCGAAGCTCGACTCGCAGCGATCGGCCGACGAGATCGTGGCCCAGCTGGTCGCCGCGGCGAAGCAGTTGCCGTTGGCAAGCGGGTTGGCGGTGGCGCTGCCCGGGCCGTTCGACTTCGCGACCGGGATCGCCTGGTACCGCGGGGTGGAGAAGTTCGACTCGCTCTACGGGCACGACCTCGGCAAGAGCTTGCGGGAGTTGCTCGAGCTCGATCGGGTCGTCTTCCTGAACGACGCGGAGGCATTCTCTGTCGGCGAGTGGACCGCCGGGGAGTTGCGCGGCCTGGATCGCTGCGTCGGGGTCACCATCGGCACTGGCATCGGCACGGGTTTCCTCGATGACGGTCGAGCGGTCCGGACCGGCGACACCGTGCCGCCCGGCGGTGAGCTCTACAAGGTGTCCTACCAGGGGCGCCCGCTGGAGGACCGGATCTCGGCCCGCGCGATCCTCCGCTCGTACTTCGACCGGCTGGGCGCTGAGGAGCCCGCGATCGGTGTAAGGGAGATCGCCGAACGGGCCCGGGGCGGCGAGGCCGTCGCCTTGGAGGTCTTGCTCGACGCCTTCGGGGTGTTGTCCCGGGCCCTCGTCCCATGGCTGTCACGCTTTGGCGCCACCCGGGTCGTCCTCGGTGGGTCGATCTCGGGCGCCTTCGACATCGTCTCGTCGGTGTTCCCCTTCGACGTCGCTGCCACCGAGGACACGGAGCACTCGGCCTTGATCGGCGCCGCCGCGCAGTACGTCCGCAGTACCGGCGGAAACTGACGGAGGGGGTCGCTACGGTGGCGGGCATGGCTTCTCGTAAACCCGCCGCCAAGCTCGCCGCGCCCCGGCTACGCTCCCAGCTCGACGAGACGACCGTCAGCGCGGACGAGGTGGAGGACGAGGCCAGGTTCACCGATCTGGCGCTTACCGAGCAGGATCTGAGCGACGTCGAGGCCGAGCACGTCGAGATCAGCGGGTGCCGGCTGACCAGGTGCAACCTGGGCGGGTCCGACCTGGAGAAGCTGATCCTGGTCGACCTCGAACTGGATCACTGCGACCTCGCGAACGCCCGCTGGTCCGATGCCTCGGCGATGCGGCTGGCGGTGACCTCGTCGCGGCTGACCGGTTTCGCCGGGCCGGGGATGAGCCTGCAGCACGTGACCGTGAAGGACTCGGTGCTCGATTTCAGCACGTTCCGGTTCGCGAAGTTCGTCAAGGCCGAGTTCACCGACTGCCGGCTGCAGAACGCCGACTTCGTGTCTGCGGACCTGAGCGGCACGGTGTTCCGGCGCTGCGATCTGACCGCCGTCGAGTTCTCGCAAGTCACCGCCACCGGCGCGGTCTTCGTTGACTGCACCTGGGACGGCACCCGCGGCATCGGCAGCCTCGCCGGCGCCACGATCGCCAACTCCTCTCCCATCGACACCCTCGCCGTCACCATCGCGATGGCCTCGGCCCTGAACATCACCCTCGGCGACCCCGACGAGCTCTAGATGCGGGTCGGCCAGGACGTTGGTGGCACTTGACGCCGGAGCGCTGACGGTTGTTGCTGGTTCGGGGTCTGCCAGTCGGGCCGCCGCCTGCTCTGGAGTCGGGTCGCGGGCACGGGGCTGGTGATCCAGCGGACGGCCACCACTCAGCAACCTCGCCAGTAGTTCACGCGTCCGACGTCACCAGGCGGGCGCGCCAGCGGGTCGGACGTGGATCGCCAGGCGCGCGCCAGGGGTTCGGGCGTGGTTGGTGAGTGCTGGCCGTCCGGGCCACCCACCCACCAGCCATCGCGCCCGCCCAGGTGTCTGCCCGGGCGAGCGCCTGTGATGGGTTCGAACAACGTGCCGGGACCTCGGACAACAAGTGGGGACCTCGCGAGCCTGTTGCAAATGCATTTGGACCTCTTTGCCCACACCGACACGCCACGACTTTTCCTGCGGATGTGGACCGCTTCCCCCACTGGGGCTGAGATTTCGACCAGATCGAGAGGTTGATCCCCACCGAGCTGGGTCCGTCGGTGATTGTGCAACAGGCTCCCCAGGTCCCCACGCGGTGTCCGAAGTCACGGTGTCCCCACCACCGCACCCCGTCGACCCCCAGACCTGCGATCGGCCTCCCGATGACAGGCTGTTCGGCCACTGGCGCCTCACAAGCCGCCAGCCAGCGAACAACCCGCCAGCGGACCCCGACACGAGCCACACGCCGCCGACCAACCCCCGCCCAACCGGCCAACAAACCTGCCAGTGGACGAACGACCCGCCAGTGGTCGAGCAACCCGCCGGCGCCAACCCTCGAATCGCCACAACCACCACTCCTCGGGGCGAAAACCCGCCCCCGGGAGCCCCTGGCGTACCGAAGGACAGGAAGTAGTCGCCCCACACACCACCCCGGCAGGCATCCCACGCCTGGAACCTCCGCGACCACTCGCACAAGAAATAAGCTGTCCGAGGTCCCGATTTGGTGTCCCAAACCTCCACAACCGCCGCCGCTCACATCTACGGGGCGCCGATCGGCCAGACCTGGTCGTTCTCGCCGGCCAGTCCGCATCACCGCCGGCAGGGGTGGTCAGGTGGTGCGGGTGGTGATGCCTTCGAGGATGAGGTTGATGGCTCCGGTGAAGGCTTCTTCGGCGGCGCGTTCCCAGGGCCTGTCGCCGAGGGTCGCCTGCCGGGCTGCGATGGCGACGGAGTGCGGGAACCGCTCGGCGAAGTCCGGCGCCGCCTCGGCCAGTGCTTGGGCGCGAGCTCTCCACCACTCCGGATCCTGGGCGTTGGCGGACTCGATGCGCTGACGAGCCGCACCCTGGACCACGCTGAACAAGGCACTCGTGGCGGCAGGGCGTTCCTTGAGTGGCAGACCCGACTCGGCGAGAACGGCCAGCAGCGTCTCGAGCGCGGCCTGCTCATGCGGACCGAGCACCGGCCGGGCCGCCGAGATCTGCAACAACCAGGGATGCGTCAGGTAGAGATCACGAAGCTCGGTGCACCAGTGGGTGACGGCCTTCCGCCAAGAGGCCCCTCGCCCTCTGCCCTTCGTCGGCGCGGGCCCGATGGTTCCGAGATCCTGGTGAACGCTGTCGTACATCAGATCCAGCAACTCACCCCGCCCCGGCACGTATGTGTAGAGCGACATCGCCGTGCGCCCGAGCTCCTGGCCGACCGCTCGCATCGTGACCCCGTCGAGGCCGTGGCGATCGGCGATCCGCACGGCCGCGTCCACGATCTCCTCGACGCTCGTGGCCTGCCGCGGACCACGCTTCGGCCCCGCCGCCTTGCCCCACAGCAGGGCCAACGTCCGCCCCGGATCACCCTGCCCGGCGTACTCGGTCACTTTTCTCCTTACAACGTAAAGTGTTACTCTCGAAAAACACTATACAACGTAAGGAGTTTCCCGTGGCGGCCACCGAGAGCACCCAGCACGACGGGACCACACAGCACGACGGGACCACACAGCACGACGCGGCCACCCTGCATGACGGTGCGTCGATCGACTTCGAGGTCCATGGCGACGGTCCGGCGCTGCTCCTGCCGGTGAACCCGATCGCCCCGCTCGAAGGTCCCGCGACCGAACAGATGCGAGCCTGGGGAGCAGACCCGGCCCTGGGCCACACCCTGGTCGAAGACTTCAGCCGGCGCTTCCGCGTCATCGCCTTCGACTACGAGGGCCATCTCCAGGCCCACCCCAAACCCGGCACCCTCACCCCAGACAACGTCGCCGCCGACTTCCTGGCCGTCGCCGACGCCGCCAACGCCGAGACGTTCGCGTACTACGGCTACAGCTGGCTCGGCATGATCGGGCTGCAGCTCGCGATCCGCACCAACCGCCTGACTGCCTTGGCGATGGGCGGCTTCCCACCGCTCGACGGCCCGTACGCGGCCATGCTCCAGGTCACCGAAGCCACCCACGAGATGGCCGGCGCCCCCACCACCGGAGCCGAGGTAGAAGTGGGCGACTGGGACTCCACAGAAGTTGCCATGAGCAAAGAGCAGACCCAGCAGTACGCCACCCTCTACCGCGCCCTGGCCACCTTCGACGACCAGACCGTCCAGGACAGGATCACCTGCCCCAAGCTCTGCATCGTCGGCTCAGCCGACAACATCCAGTACGGCGACCGCTGGAACAACGCCTACGTAGCCATCGGCTCAGCAGTTACCACCAACCGAACAAACCTCGAAACCCTCGGCTGGACAGTACAAATCCTGGACAACCTCGACCACATGCAAGCAATGCAGGCCGCCCAGATCCTCCCGGTAGTAGAACCCTGGCTCGCCGCTCAGCTCACCAGCTGAGCTGAGCGGCAAGTACCCACGACTCAGGAGGCGAAGGGCACCCGGGTCCAGCTGAGGACGTTCCGGTCGCGCGGGTCGATCGTCACCCGCAGGTAGTTGTCGACCCCGGTGGACCCGTCCACGGTCACCCGCGTCACGTTGGTCACCGGCTTGGCGACGCCGTACAGCGAGAGCCACTTCGATCCCGCAGCGAGCGGCTGGTCGCTGTTGTAGACGTGGCTGTCGCCGTTCATCAGATACACCGGACCATGGAACGTCGCGGACTCCTGGGCGATCGCCTGCACGATCGGCTGGAAGGCGAAGAAGTCCGCGTACGACGGGATGCCGTCCGTCGGAACGAACATGTCCGCCTGGGTCAGCAGAACCACCGCCCTGTTGTGCTCGCGGCGGGCCTGCGCGAACGTGTCACGGATCTCCTGGATGCCGGCCGCAGTACGGGTCAGTACTTCGGCGCTCTGCTCGGGCGTCGGCGCGGTCTTGCCGGTCCACGGCGCCAGGCTGTTGTTGCTTCCGACGATGTGCACCGCGGCGAAGGCGACGTTCGCCCGGGTGAAGGTGACGTTCTCGGGAACGCCCTGCGCCGCCTGCGTGGTCACCTTCGACGGGTGCTTGCCCAGCGTCTGCCCCGGCTTCGGGAAGAAGACCGAGCGGAGCTTGGCGAGCCGGTCGAGCGGGTTGTAGCCACCGTTGTTGACGCGATGGCAGTCGGTCCACTCGTTGTCGCCGATGGTGTAGACGAGCGGGTCGGCGAAGTTGTCGAACTCCTTCTTCACCTGACCGAAGTACTCGTCGGTGCACAGCGACGACCCGTCCTTGATGTCACCGAGGTGGCTGACCAGCTTGACCTTCGGGTCGTCGTTGATCTGCTGCACGACGTGCGGGAAATCGGCGATCTGGGTCGGCCCGTAAGGGATGTCGCCGATCACGGCGAAGGTGTAGGTCTCGTCACCGTGACGGGCACTGGTCGCGGTGGCGGACGGCAGGCCCACACTCGCGACGACCAGCGCAACGCAGGCAGAGACAAGAGACGCGCGGCGAATTCTCACAACCACTCCAAGTCCGAAGGGGAATCCAGCCCACCCAACGCCCCCTCGATGAACCACACGCCTCCCCCGCGTGAACTCCGGCCCCTCAGCGAGCGAGGTACTTGCGTACGTCGTCGGCGACCTGGCCGCGGTTGTCCATCTCGTACTTCTTGAGGATCGTGCCGAGGTGCGACTTAACGGTGTTGAGGCTGATCCCCAGCTCCGCGGCAAGCGCATCGTTGTCGAGCCCCTGCACGAGGAGTACGGCGACGCCCTGCTGGGCCGGGGTGAGACTGCCGAACCGGCGTTCAGGCCCTTCGTCCGCGTCCAGCATCATCTCGATCAACTCGGACTGCGTTTGTTCCGCGGTACGGACGAGCCTGGCCAGGTGGCCCCGGATCGGCTCCTTCTCGGCCTGCGGCTCGGCCATCGCTTCGTCGGCGATGCCGCGCACTACTGCGATCCGGTTGGACAGGTACTCCATCACGTGGTCCGAGGTCAGCAGGTTGGGGGTGTCCTCGCCCGCCGGCAACAACCGCAACGCCTCGCGATCCTCGGCCTCCCGGGACAGCACCCGCGCGACCATCCCGGTGAGCCACTCGAACGCACGGACGGCGTTGTCGTCGTACACGCCGTCCTGGTAGGTCTGCATCGACATCATGCCGAACAACTGCTCGCTGTCGTCCTTGCCGGTCCTGAACATCGGCACGATCACCGCATCGGCCGACCTCCTGGTGACATCACCGCACGGCACTCCGCCTTGCAGCACCGCACCGTTGTCATAGGCGAACCGGTAGGTCTGCCGATTCCTCAGCAACCAGGCCGTCGGACGGTTCGGCCCGAAGTTGTGGGTGGCCGGATCGTCGTACTTGCCGTCCTCGTACCCGTACGGGTAGCGCACCCGGCTCGTCCCCTGCAGGAACCCGACGTAGAACGTGTCGACCTGCGCGAACTTCCCGGCCACCGCGCGCGCATAGTCGTACAGGCCGTAATGATTGCCCCGAAATGATGCCTCGATCTTGTGGTACGCCTCGCGCAGAATGATCGCCGTACCAGCGTCGATGCGCACTGGTACGGCCTTCCCGTCCCCCATGTAGCCCCAGCCCCCAACTCACCAACTTCGCCCCCGAAGCACTCAGCACTATGCCGTGGCTACGGACAGTTGCCAAGAGTCGAGCCACGATCCGGGCGGAGCCGAGCCCAGCTCCGGTCATCGCCCCAGACCGACAGCGGGTCCAGGTAGGGCCGGATCAGCGCAGTGAGCTCCGCGTCGTCGTGACCCGCCAACTGGTCCGATGCGACCTTCCGGGCCACTCCCGCAAGGAAGTCTGCGACCTGGATGCGCGAGTCGGAGGTTGAGTGGACGAGTTCAAGTCCGGCCAATCGGTCGCCGAGATCCAGCCGAGCGATCCGTTGCGGCGAGAGCGACGTCTGCCTGTCGTGAGCGATGGCGACCGGGTACTTGCCGTCACCCCAGTACTCCACCGCCCGCGCGATCGCCGGCAGCAATGGATCGAGCGGCGGGATCGCCGACGGGTCCGCGACCAGCCCGGCGCGGAATGCCTCGGCGGATGGTCTGGCCTTCTTCAGCGCTGCGACGACCTCGTCATCGAACGGCACCTGCTCCAGCGCCTTGAAGAACAGCTCGACGGCGTCAGGCGTCTCCCGCGCCCACATCAGGTTGTTGGCCGCCCGCAGGAACCCGTCCCAAGCAGAGCCGCCTGTACTGCGACCCGCGGCGTACAGGCTGTACGGGGGTCGGCCGACGAGTAGCTCGGTCAATCTGGAGACCAGGAAGTACGCCTTGTCCACCAGCTGCACCTGGGCGTTCCCAAGCAGCGGGCCGGACGTCCCGAGCAGCCAGAGCAACACCTGCCGGTTCTTGGACCGGAGTACATGGTTGGCCTTGTACTCCGTCGCTGGCGACCGGATCCGCCGCCGCAACTCCGCGACACACTCCGCGGCGGCTGCCTCATCCAGCGCCACACTGGCATGCGCGAACACATCGGTAACCCCGCCCACCAGCTTCTCGCCCTCATACCCGGACTCATCACAGGCAATCCCGACGAGACTCATCCCCCGACTCTCCCACCCAGGCGAGCCCACCGCACCCGATTACGACACGGTGAATGGGGCTCGGGCCTCATCTGCAGGAGGAAAGAAATGTCGAGCGCCCGGATCCCTGAATCCGGGCGCTCCACCATTGGCCGACGCCCCGCCACCAACACAGGCCACCATCACCCCGGGACCAGCCCCTCCCCCAAGCCCCAACCCTGTCACTCAGCGTGTCCCCTGCCCATCCCCCACCGGATGACGCCCGCCCGCTCTGCCCATCACCCCGAGGATGAGAGTCGGCGGGGTCAGAACCGGAAGAGGGAGAAGCCGACGGGCCACAGCGGTTGGAGCGGTCCCGACGCTATTCGGCAAAACGCCGGGACCTCAGCTGACCAACCCGGCCGGGGCTCACAGGAACAGCCGTGACCCGCCGGTGCCCTCGCCCACAGACGACAAACAAACCGTCCACGCACCGAGAGCAGCCAACTTGCCGGCTGGGTGCGGATCGGGGTCCGGCGTTCTGGTTACTGTCGCGCCATGGCGATCCGGAGGCGTTCCTCGGGGTCGATGTAGTGGTCGTGGTTGTCGTCGCCGAGATCGATCTGCACCCAGTTGATCTTGCCTGTGAAGCGGCTGGTGGCAGCGGTGTAATCGGGGGTGACGGTGGTGCCTGACTCGTAGCCGATGTCGGTGGTTTCGTCGGCTGAGAAGACCATCGGCTGGGTTGCTTCGGCCCGGCCTGTGCCGACCGCTGTGCCGTCGTAGTACAGGGTGACGCCCACCGCGATCGGAGAATCTGCCTCGGTCGCGAACTCCTGGACGCCCAGCACGTTGTAGGTGAACTTGGACCCGCGCGGGCAGTCACAGGGCCGGACCACTCTCGATCACGTCGAGGTCGCGTACAGCGTAGCGGTGGTGCTCCCACTCCTCCTCGAGGATCACGTGCAGGCAAGACAGGACGGTCTGGGGGTGGTCGGGGGCGTGGGGATTCCTGCGCGTCGCGGCCAGCACCTCCGGTGTGACTGTGGCGAGGAAGTCGCGCACCATCGCGACACGACCCGCCCGGACCTCGAGCACCTCGGCGTACGACGGTGTGACCGTCGTGAAGATCGACCTGTCCAAGCCGTCGTCCTCGGTGCCGGTGTCCGTTTGACCGATGGGGTGGAACGGCTGTTCGATCTCCAGGATCGCCTTGCCCAGCCACATGTCCGTGGCAAGGACCAGGTGGCGCAGCGTCTGTGCGAACGACCACTCGCCGCCCACCGACACGTCGACCGTGCCGGCCGGCATCGCCGCGACCCGCTCGAGCGTGGCCGCCCAGGTGCGCTCGAGCGCAGCCCAGGCCGCGCGCAGACCATCCGGATCTTCGGCGCGCCGGTCGGCGCGGCCGGGAAAGCGGCGGTTCAACTCGGCCTCGACGAAGGGGATCACGTCGACGCCGTTGACGCGCAAGAAGTTCTCGCCCTCGGAGAGCCACGGCGCGTCGATCTCCGTCCCCTGCATATCGACGCCGCGCATCACGACGCCGGACAGGTCGGCCCCGACGAACCGGGCGCGACGCAGGTCCGCGTCGACGAACTCCGCTCCCTGCAGGTCGTCGGACCGGGTGAAAGTTGCCATGACTTCTCCTTGTCGAGCGCCCAGTTGCCGCTGCCGAAAGTTAAACATGACGCTCCGACAACCAACCGCGCATCGCTCAACGACCACGGGTCACCGCAACCCCCAGCCGCCGACATGCAGAAGCCCTTCCCGATGACTCGGAAGGGGCCTCCGACCCGGGCGAGAGCGCCACAATCCGGTAGCTACCGCCCAGCAAACAGATCAACGGTGGTGGTCGGCCCCAACCCACTTACCTCATGATCTCCGGCAGGAAGCACCGCGCCCGGGCACCCATCGCAACGGAGGAGCGGCACAACACGGGTAGGTGGGAGCGCAGTACAAGCAAAAGGCCGGTCTCGTCTGAGACCCGGCCTCACCGGCCTCAGCCTGGCAGGCATCGTGAGGGTCGAAGGCATGTCGTACCCACCGCTCGTTGACACGCAGGCCAACGCGTTCGGGCAAGGACCTGGACGCGCCGGTGGAGATCTTCGCGTCGGCCACTCGCACCGCAAGAACAGTACAATTGACCTGTGAATTTAGACGATTATCAGAAGGCTGCGCTCCGTACGGCCGCGCCCCGCGATAGAAAGAACGAATTTGTGCATCTTGTACTTGGTCTCGTGGGGGAATCTGGTGAAATCGCCGAAAAAGCGAAAAAGATAATCCGCGACCATGACAGCGACCTCTCTATGGTGGACGTCGAGGATCTGAAAAAAGAACTTGGCGATGTCCTGTGGTATGTAGCTGTGCTCGCCGACTACTTTGACATTCCACTTGGTGAAGTAGGCGAGACGAACATTGAAAAACTCGCCAGCCGTCAGAAGCGCAATGTGCTGCACGGCAGCGGCGACAACCGCTGAACAGCTAACTTTTCGTGCAGCCAACCATCTGTAGAGCCTGCGCCCATGGCAAGTACAAGCTGCGCACTGGCAGTCCTCCCGCATTGCCCCGATAGCTGGCAACCTCAGGTTCGGACCGGTAAGGGTCAACCGAGGTCGCCGAACGGTACGGCGTCTCGCGCCAGGCCGTGCACCGCTGGATCAACCGCTACCGCGACCAGGGCTGGACGGGTTGGACAACCGGTCGCACCGTCCGCATGCCCACCCCGGCCCAGACCAGTCCCGAGGTCGGGGCGGCCATCTGCGAGCTGCACGCAGTAGTCGAGCTTCTACGACCTAACCAGACGTAGAACGTCCGCAACTGCTCCTACGATTGCGGGCGACGAAATTCGGTACTGACGAGAGGGACGGACGAGCCCATGGCTCGCCTTGTCCGAGAGTTTGACGTAATCGGGTCGACGCGCCGGCCGGAACTCTCGTATTCGCCCCTCCCCGCACCAAGCGAACGGCCTCCGCCAAGCATGCAGCGACGACTATCATCGCGCTGGAAGGCACGCCTGGACGGGCGTACGAGGCCTGCGGCTGGGAACTGTGGGCTCCGCTCGCCCCGCTCTATGAGGCGGAAAGGTACGCCGAGGTCGCTGACCGCCTCGGCGGCCTTGTCGCAGTCACTCCGCAGTACCCCATGTTGTTCTTCAACCTTGCTTGCTGCGAGAGCCGCTGCGGCCGGACAAGTGACGCGCTCGATCACCTCCGGCACGCCATGGATATGTCAGCGGAGTTCCGCGCTTCCGCAAAGACCGACTCCGACTGGATCCGATCCGCTCTGAACCCGCGTTCAAGCAACTGATCAACGGATAAGCCTCTGCACGATCGAAATCGTCAACCGCCTTGCGAATAGCCCGAACGAGGTCAGCGTCGTCGTACCGGATGGCAGTTCACCGGGCCGGTTTGCCGAGCCCCGCCGGCGGATGCTGAAACAAACCACTAGACCGGCCCTGCTCGGGAAGCCGCTGAGCGCCCCGACTGCTTTGGACCGCAACGGAAGACTGACCGAACATGATCGAGACCTGATGCTCACCCGCCACAACTGATACGCACAAGATCGTCTGGCCGGGCGTGTCGCGGATCATCTGATACGGATCCGTACTGCGTCATGTGAAGCCGGACAACTCTGTGGCTCGGTCTTTTGTCTCGGCTCATGTTTGACGCCGTGCCAAGGGCGCTGGTCAAGGTCCCGAGGCAGGCTTGCTGGGCCGTATTGCCCTTGTTTCAAGGGCTTCCGAGCACTCTCGTTGGTGCGCGTACCGGTCGGTTCCAGGGCATTGGTGCGGGTGCACGGCTCCCAAACTTCTCCCATCGGCGCAACTCAGGGTCGCCCATGCCTGCCACGGCCGCTGCGCAGACACAAGCGCCGGAGAGCGAAGCCTGGAACGCCCAAGACGAGCAAGATGCCGGCGATGGCGAGCCAACGCACGAGGACGCTGGATGTGTCCCAGTTGGCGGCACCGCTCGACAGGCGTGCGTAAGCTCTGGGCGGGTTCGCTTCGTCTATGTATTAGAGGAAGCGGATGAGAGGCGGCGCCAGTGAAAGCAGCAGACGAACCGGGGTTCCGGGAGTTCGTGAGCTCCCGGAGGCCGGCGTTGCTGCGCACGGCGTACTTGCTGTGCGGTGACTGGCACCGGGCGGAGGACGTCGTGTCGACCGCGATCGTGAAGCTGTACGTGGCGTGGCGGCGAGTTGCCTGCGCGGACAACCCGGACGCGTATGCCCGACAGGTCGTCGTACGGACTTGGCTGGATGAGGCCAGGAGGCCGTGGCGCCGGGAACTTCCGGTCGAGATGTTGCCGGACAGGCCGTTGGACCACGCAGACACCGCGGCGGACGCGACCGTCCGCCGTGCCGATCTCCGTCTTCTCCTCGCCAAGATGCCCGCCCGGCAGCGTGCGGTGCTCGTGTTGCGCTTCTACGACGATCTGTCGGTCGAGCGCACCGCGGAGATACTCGGCTGCACGCGCGGCGCGGTCATGACCCTCACGTCACGGGCGCTCGAAACCATCCGCGGGCTTCTGCCCGACGGTGCGATGACCGTGACCGACCTCGAGGAGACACTGTGAAGGCCACTGTACGAAGCATGCTCGACGATCTGACAGCGGATCAGCCCGAGCCCACCGACGACCTGGACCGTCTGATCGCCCGCGGTCGCCGCCGCAGCCGAATCCGCACTGCAGCCCTCGGCGCGCTAGGCCTCACGCTCGCGGTCGGCCTCACCGGCGGCGTACTCGCGTTGCGCCCCAGCGTGAGCGATCCGCCGGGTGCGGGTCAACCGTCGTCGTCTGCGTCGGCAACTACCAGGACGCCGTCGGCTTCAATCGGGCCAGTGCCGCAGGCGTTTACGAGCGAGACGACGGAAAAGTCCAAGGAGCTCGCGAGCCTACTGCAACGCCTCGCACCGGAGATCGGCCAGATTCCCGGAGCCCAAGAGTCCGACGGTGAACTTCTCCGCCCGGACGGGTCTGCGGCCGGGCGCCTCAGCGCCGAAAGCGTGTGGACATACCGCGTTGGTGACGTGTGGAACATGGTGAACCTCTCCGTGGAGGTCGGCACAGTGCATCAGGTGCCACCCGTCTGCGACGGCATGAAGCCAGGCGTGAACAAGTGCACCGAGGTCCGTCGCCTTCCCAACGGGTCGACCGCCTACATCCACAACTACACCGCGGCGGGCGGGCATCAATACGAGGTCCGGCTGGTCCGCCACGACAACACCTGGGTCTACGTCGGCAGCGGCGCGCAAATGCCACCGGGATCGACCCACGACGCGCCCCTGTCGGCCGCACGCGTCCTCGAAGTCGCTCAGCAGATCACCACTCAGCCCTGACTGAGATCAGTCTTGCGCATCGCCCCGATAGCCGCCGACTTCAGGTCGGTTCGGTGCGGGTCAGGGGTCGAGCTTGCTCGATCGCGGAGCGAGCCGGAGGCACCCTTGCGGCGTGCCGGGCCGAACCGCACCTTCCATGATTGCTAGCGGGACGATGCGGAAGCCTACGGCTAGACGGCGGACTGGGCGAGCCGCGGGTTCGGGTAGCGCCCGTCGGAGCGAGCAACGACCCTACTGCTGTACTTCGCTGCTGTACGCCATGCAAGAGCCCTTCCCGGTGACTCGGAAGGGCCTCTGACCTGGGCGAGACCGCCACAGTCCGGCAGCTACCGCCCGGCAAACGGTGGGTTGGCGGGAGGGTCTGGGAGTTTGCGGGTGTCGATGAGTTGCTGGGCGACATCGCGGAGCTTGATGTTGCTGTCCTGGGAGTAGCGTCGCAGGACCGTGAAGGCGCGGTCGGCATCCAGGTCGAACCGTTCCATCAGAATCCCCATCGCCTGTCCCACCAGTTTCCGCGCGTCGACCGCCTCGGCCATGTTCTTGTCTCGCCGCGCGCTGGCCACCGCGACCGAGGCGTGCCGAGCCAGGATGTGCGCGACCGCCTCGTCATCGTCGGAGAAGGCGTCCAGCCTGGTGCTGTACAACCCGAGCACCCCGACTGTAGCGCTACCGTTGCCGACCGCGAGCGGAACGTCGAGCACGCTGCGCACGCCGAGCTCATTGACTTTCGCCACCCAATCCGGCCATCGGGTTTCGTTGGTGGTGTCGCGGATCAAGACCGTAGATCGGTTATGCAAAGCGGTGACCAGCGGGCCCTGTCGGGTGCTGATTTGTGTCTGGTAGATGGCCTCGACCACCGGGGCGGTCACCGCGGCAATCTCCGGCCGGCCTCTGGTGAGCAGTGCAACACCGGCGTAGCTGCAGTTCAGCGCCTGTAGTGCGAAGTGCACCACTGCATCTACGGTTTCGTCTACGGTCGGCAAGTCGTGCAGCGCGATCGCCAGCTCAGCGAACACGTCAGCTGGGGCCGCAGTCCCCGGCACCTCCACGGAGGAGTCTTCCTTCACGCGAAGGACTTCGAATGTGAGCAGGTTCCGCAGGGGGCGAACGGTGCTGCGCGCGTCGGTCAACGCATCGTGATTAAAGTTGGTAGCCATCGGTCGCTTGTCTCGGTCCTGGGCAACTGCCCGGTAAGTCGTGACCGAGGACGACAGGGCCAAATGGCGGTGATTGAAAGCCGACGGCACATGAAGGGTATCAGGCCAAGAGGCCGCCGGACGCACGTAGCGAGGACGCCCCTGTGTCAACGCGGCGGGCAGTCCTCCCCCGGCGAGCCTGGACGGGCTGAGCGGATGATCCGGGCCTACTGCTGTACTTCGCTGCTGTACGACATGCAAAAGGCCCCTTCCGATGCCTCGGAAAGGGCCTCTGACCTGAGTGGAGCTGAGGGGATTCGAACCCCTGGCATCCTCGTTGCGAACTCGGGGCGGCATGGTCAGGAGCGGCCATCCTGGGCGTGGCTCAAGTCGTGGCTGGCACACCATCGCTGGTACTGGTCGCTCCGGTTGCTGCACTTTACTACTGCCCCTCGAACCTCCAACCCGCCGATAATGGGGCTGATCTACTCGACGTTGTCCTACGTTGCTCGAAACCCCTTCATTTCAAGGGCTCTCGTCGCGCTGTGGTCGTTCGTCGCTACTGCGGGAATCCGAACGTTGCCCGTTGAATCCCGAACGTCAGGCATGCCGAACCGTCGCGCTGGTCGGGGCCCGGCGAGTGAAGCACCTCGGTTGTGAAGCTGCATCCGGGAAGGATGCCGCCGTCGTCCTACGGACGATAGAGGTTGCCCAGGCGGCGGCACATCGGCCTCATCGGAGTCGACGGGCTGGTCTCCAGCGCGGTCTTGCCGCACAAGGACAATCACCAGGCCACCCAGCGAGGCGATACCGACACCGAGGCATGCTGCGGCCCATCCTCGGTACTTGTCGCGGTTGGCGACGAGTCGTTGCGCGTCGGCGTCGGCGATTGCCGTGTGGGAGTCATCTGGAAGGTAGAGGATCCTGAGTGGGGGCGCGTACCGGGTTCCTGGGTGGGGGTTCTGGCGCTCCTCGTTTTGCGGGACCGGCGTGTCCGCATCGATCCACGAAAGCGCGGTTTGGATGCTTTGCTGATCGGCGGACTTGAACTTGACCTGGACGTCCCTGAGGAACGGGGCGCCCTTCCCGAGGCCAACATCGAGGGTCACAGGGTCCGCGACGGCGGGAACACCGGCGCTCAGAAAGTTCTGGCCGGTTTGGGCTCGAAGAGTCAGCTCCGTCACGGCGATTGCCCGTAGAAAGTGAGCACTGTGCCGACGATTCCGAGCCACGTCGCCGGCTGCCTGAGGAACTGTCTCCGTTGCACGGGCAATCATTGCATGCCGAGTTGACGCTTACGTGTCAAGCGGATGGCATTCCTCCGCATCGCCCCGATCGACCCCTGACTCATTCCATGCCATGGGCGAGGGTCATTGTCCCGCTCGTCGCCGTGAGCCTCGTATGCCCTGTAGCGCAACGGATTGCCGCTTCCCTGGTTGGCGCTAGTTGGGCCTCGTTGAGGACCGTTGTTGCGCGTGTTCGGCTCCCAACTCTCTCCCACTTGGCTGGACGGTCCGGTGGCCTGCCGACACCTTGCCTCCCATGGCTCGCTATGGCTCGGGGCAGGGTCCGGGCCGGTGGCCCCGCCGGACCTGTGAATGAGTCTGCCAAACGAGGCGGCGAGCGGTGGATCTACGAGATCGCCGACCCGGGCAACGGCATCGACGTACGAACGGCCCTTCCGCTGCACAAGATCACCCTGCGATCGGAGAAGGAGATCAGCTTCGTAGGAGAGATCGCACCTGAGTTCATCAAGTGCGCTAGATTCACCGCTAAGTGGGGATGGCAAGGCCCCAGGATCCAGAATCCGGGGTTCGCAGGACGATGAACGGCCGAATCGACTATCACGAGGTGGAGCCGCTCACGGTCTGGCTCGACGGCAAGGAACAGCAGTGCTCCGTCGACGAGACCTCCACCACCGACTCCCACTGGACGCTGGTCCTGACAACGCCGGACGGCAGGACCTGGACCGGCTCCGGCCAGGGTCTGTGGACAGCGTTCGTCGACCTGCGCCGCCAAGTGGAACCACTCGGCTACCGGCTGTGCTGCGCGGGCGCGAGGGCCGACGCGTTCATGCGCCGCGGCCGATCGTACGGCGGCTACATCGTCGACCTCTGGACCCGCCGAACCTTCTTCGGCATCAGACACCAGGCCTCGTTGTTCGACTACGCCCCCGCGGGCAAGGTCACCACCGTCGATCAACAACTGGCCCGCTACGACCGCTGGATAGACACGCCTTGGTGGCGAGCCCTCCTCCCCGGCGACCCTGTCCGCTGAGCCTCGGTGGCCGATGAGCGTCTATCACGTTGTGGAGCCGGCCACCTGCTCGATCGACGGAATCGGGCAGGTGTGCTCCCTGGAGCAGACCTCGACGCCGGACTCGCACTGGACGCTGGTTCTGATAACGCCTGACGGTGCAACCTGGACCGGAGCAGGGCGGGGCTTGTGGACCGCGTTCCTCGAGCTGCGGCGGCAACTCGAGTCGGCCGGCTACAAGTTGTGTTGCGCGGGGGCAAGACTCGACGCCAACATGCGCGGTGGCCGATGGTCAGACGGCGACATAGTGGACATTCTGAGCCGGCGGACCCTGCTCGGGGTCCAGCACAAGGCTTCGATCTTCGACTACGCGCCGCCCGCCAAGACCGCCACCGTCGACGAGCAGTCGGCCCGCTACGACCGATGGCTCGCCACCCCCTGGTGGCGAGCCCTCCTCCCCGGCGACCCTGTCCGCTGAGCCAAAGAACTTGCGGCATCAGCGGATGAAGACAGCGCCGAGAAGGCCGAATGGACCGATCAGGCGGAATTCTGGAGGCGCCACGTGCAAGGTTTTCGAGATGAAGTCCTGACAGCCTGATGACGATTGACGGTTACGTGTCAAGCGCGCGGGCAGTCCTCCGCGTCGCCCCGATAGCTGCCGGCCTCAGGTCCGGAGTGGTGCGGGTCAAGGGTCGGAGATCCCGGAGGGGCGCCCTTGAGGCGTGCCGGGCCGGACCGTCCCTTCCATGATTGCTAGCGGGGCGATGCGGGAGCTCACGGTTCGACGGAGGCAGCGTCGACCACCCGGGGCGAGATGCCGGCCGTTCCGGGGAGCACTACGACGACCGGGTGTCGATCGTTGATGGCGCGTTCTGCTGTCTTTGACCCGCACCCTGTTGGCACGTGCGCGCCAAGCCAGGGGACGCGCCCAGAACGCAGCGAAGCGGAGTGGCGGGCAGGCGTCCCGCCCTGTGGTGGCGGCGCGCTTTCGGGCCCTGGAGGGGTCCGTCTTGAAGACGTAGAGAAACCTGTCAGGCAGGCGTCGCTGGCTCAGTGTCCTCCGTCGGGTGATGCGCGACACTCTTTCGCCGGGTGATGTGCGACAGCCGACCACGCGGAACGCGGCATGACAGGAAGACCGGCCCCGTGCCGCCGATCCACCCCATCGCTGAGGGGACACGGGTCTCTCCTGCGCTGAGTCATACCCCACGGGTGATGGCGACGGACTCCGGTTCTGGCAACGTCGAAGTCATGTCCAGCCCCAGGTTTGCCGTGACGGTCGCCGTCAGCGTTTCGGGCGATCATGGCTGAGGGTTTGACGCCGTCCGAGTCGGCCAAAGAGCTCGAGCACCATCGGCATGCCGAGCAGGGCACGCACGGCGAGCACCGACGTGAGGTCATTGCCATATTGGAGGCCGTGCTCCTGTCGGTCGTCACAATCGTGACTGCCTGGGCGGGTTACTCCGCGGCCAAATGGGGCACCGAATCCCGCCTGGACCTCGCGCATGGATCCGCGCTGCGCATCGAGGCGAACCGGGCATTTGCTGTTGCCGAGGAGAACCGCAACTTCGACTCGAGCACGTTCAATGCCTGGTTCATCGCCTACACGCTGGGCAACACCGACAAGATGGAGATCGCCGAGCGCCGGTTCCGGCCGGAGTTCCGGGTCGCGTTCGACGCTTGGCGGGCGACGGACCCTGACCACAATCCGTCAGCCCCGCCGGGTCCGACATACATGCCGCAGTACCGGCAGCCGGAGAAGGCCCAAGCCAACCAGCTCGATGGACGCGCCGACGCGGCCACCGCCAGCGGCTATCACTCGGCAAGTGTTGCTGACAACTACGTCCGGATCACGGTGCTGCTGGCCACGGTGCTGTTCTTGGTGGGAATCGGGAGCACGTTCGCGGTCAAGAAGATCCGCGTTGCTCTGGCCTCGGTCGGTGCTGTGATGCTCGTGACGGCGGTGGCCCTCATCGCGCAGCAGCCGCGACCCCGCTGACGGCAATCACGGGCATTGCGGAGTGAAGACCCAGCGGCCCGGAACGGGCAAGCGGTACGAGAGCACGTATCGCTCTGACGATACAACGATGTCGGCTGTCTCAACCGGACGATCACGCTTCCAGTACGTGCGCTCGATGACGAGAACGGTTACACCTGGGAGGCACTACGAGGGTTTCAGCCTGATAGGGGCGCCCAGCCCGGACGGGCTGGGCTCATAGGAGGGACCTACTGCTGCACCTCATGCAAAAGCCCTTCCCGATGACTCGGAAAGGGCCTCTGACCTGGGTGGAGCTGAGGGGATTCGAACCCCTGGCCTCCTCGTTGCGAACGAGGCGCGCTACCAACTGCGCCACAGCCCCAGGTTGTCGCGGTGGTGCCTTGCGACCGCGAAACTCTAACACGCAGATGGTCGCTGACCGAAACCGGGATCAGTCACCGACCGCCCGGCGGATTTCGGGCTGCTCGACGGGCGCAGCGGGCTCCGGTACGACGGGGGCCGCCTCCTGCTCGGGGTCCGCGGTACGGGCTGAGGAGAAGACTTCCGGGCCGGACAGGCTGATGGTGCGGACGGTCCGGTCGGGGGCCTTTTCCTTCATCACGTACGTCGGCAGCGTCACCGGGACCGGGTCCCAGAGGCCTTCCGCGGGCGGCTCCGGCTTCTCCACGACGACCGGCTCAGCAGCGACCGGGAGCTTGACCTCGATCGTCATCTCGTGGTCCGGGGACGACGCCGGGGCGGTTGCCGGGCCGCGGTCGTGGTGGGCCTCGGCGCGGGCACGGCGTTCGGCGGCCAGGGCGACGCGCTCGCGGGCCTGGCGGCGGAGCTGGACCCGGGTGAGTACGACGAAGGCGACGATCAGCGTGGCCGGGATCGCGACGGTCCACCAGAGCAGCATGCCCAGGCCGGCCAGCGCGGTCACCGACAACAGCGAAAGGGTCAGGATCGACAGCACCCGCCGGCGGCGCATAGCGGCCACCCGGCGGGCTCGGTTCGGGACGTATCGCGTCGGCGGCGATGGATCAGCCGTGACCGCGTCATCCGTTGCACCGGGCGCCGACGGAGGTCGTACGACGTAGCGCGCGCGGGCCTGGACGTCGGTCTGCCGCGACAGTACGCGGGCAGCCGACGACGAGTACATCTCCGCCGAGCGGCGCCTGCTCACCTCGTCGTTGCGCTTCAGCAGCATCGGGACGAGGTAGGCAGCCCACGCGGCGACGATCGCCACATAGATCAGCCCTGTCGTCCCCATGCGACGACGCTAAGACCAGGGGCGGGTCAGTTCCGGTACGTGCGCCGGTGTGTCGCAAGAAGACTCGTGTGACTGGTGTGAATAAGCACGCAGGGTGATCAGCGCAGTCGGGCTACCAGACCGGGCCCGACTTCCTCGACGTTGAGGGCGAAGATCCGGTGGTCGCGCCACTCCCCGTCGATGTGCAGGAAACGCGGCCGGTCGCCTTCATAGCGGAAGCCGAGCTTCTCCACGACCCGCAGACTCGCCTTGTTCTCGGGGCGGATCGCCACCTCGATGCGGTGCAGACCGAGGTTGAACCAGCAGTGGTCGGCCGCCATCGCGACAGCCGTCGGCACGATCCCGCGGCCCGCGTACTGCTCATCCACCCAGTAGCCGAGGTTCGCCCAACGCGCCGAGCCGTAGGTGATGCCCGACACCGTCAACTGCCCGACCAGGGGCCGTTTGGCGCGACTCCCCGCAGCGGCGGCACCGGCGTACGTGATGACGAAGGGGAGCATCCGGCCGTAGCGGGCCTGGCGGTTCCAGTCGCGGGCCATGGAACGGAAGGTGCGGGCGCCGTCCTCCGCGCCGGGTGGTTGGGTCGCGTCCCAGGGGCGGAGCCAGCTGATGTTGCGTTGCCGGGCGGCGCTCCACTCGGCGCCGTCCGAGGCCTTCAGCGGTCGAAGGCCGACCTGCCCGTGTTGGAGTTCCACGGGCCAGTGCACAACGGCCATCAGTCCTGATCCGTCCTCGGATGGTCTCCGCCGCGCACCTGTTCGACCGCATGGCGCAGGAGCGGCTCCAGTACGACGAGCCCGTCCTTCACGCCGCCCCGCGAACCAGGGAGGTTCACGATCACCGTCTTGCCGGCCACACCGGCCATACCGCGGGACAGCGACGCAGTAGGCACTCCCTGGGCTACTCCATACGCCCGGATGGCTTCGGCGATGCCCGGGATCTCCAGCTCGAGCACTGCCCTCGTGCGCTCGGGTGTCTCGTCCGTAGGCGAGATCCCGGTGCCGCCAGTGGTGACCACTACGTCGTACGACGCAGTGACCGCCGCGACCAGGGCCTCACCGACAGGAGCGCCATCAGGCACTATCTGGGGGCCGTCGACGGCAAAACCCCAGGAGGACAGGCGTTCCGCGATCAGTGGACCGGTGGTGTCCTCGTAGACGCCGGCGGCGGCGCGGTTCGAGATGCTGACGATAAGGGCTCTCACGGCCGCTCCCAGTGCCCGGTCTTGCCGCCTTCTTTCAGCTCCACCCGTACGTCGGACAGCACGGCCGCCGGGTCGAGCGCCTTCACCATGTCGATGACGGCGAGTCCGGCCACGGCCACGGCGGTCAGGGCCTCCATCTCCACCCCGGTCCGATCGGTGGTCTTCACGGCGGCCACGATCAGTACTGCGTCGTCGGCAACCTCGAGGTCGACCTTCGCGCCAGTGATCGCGATCGGGTGACACAGCGGGACCAGGTCGGGAGTCCGCTTCGCCCCCATGATCCCGGCGATCCGGGCGACCGCCAGCGCGTCGCCCTTAGGCACGCCCTCGCCGCGCAGCGCGGCGACCACCTCGGGCGAGACATAAACCTTGCCTGAGGCAACGGCCCGGCGGGCGCTGGTGTCCTTGGCCGAGACGTCGACCATCCGCGCCGCACCGGTGGCGTCCACATGGGTCAGCCCACCAGCTGATTCCGTCATCCGGTCTCCTCGTCCAGCAGCCAGAGCTCCGCCTGGTCGCCGGCCCGGACAGCGGTGACGTCCTCAGGCACCACGATCAGCGCGTTGGAGCGGCTCAACCCGCCGAGCAGGTGCGAGCCGTGGCCGCCGACTGTACTGGCCATCCACCCCTCGTCGCCGGAGGTGGCCGCGGCGCGGACGAACTGGCGCCGCCCGGGCGGTGACGTGAAGGCGTCCATCACCACTCCCTGGACGGCCTGGCGGCCGAACGGCATCGCCCCCATCAGCTTGCGCAGCGCGGGCCGGACGAACACCTCGAAGGACACGTACGCCGACACCGGGTTGCCCGGCAGCGTGAAGATCGGCACCTCGTCGTCGCCCATCACGCCGAACCCCTGCGGCTTGCCCGGCTGCATCGCGACCTCGGGGAAGTCGATCGTGCCGAGCTTGGTCAGCACTTCCTTCACCACGTCGTACACGCCCTTGCTGACGCCACCGGAGGTGATCACCAGGTCCGCCCGGACCAACTGGTCCGACAGGGTGTCCATGATCTTCTTCGGGTCGTCGTCGACGATGCCGACCCGGTAGACCACCGCGCCGGCCTGGCGAGCCGCCGCGGCCAGCGTGTAGCTGTTGGAGTCGTAGATCTGCCCTTCGCCCAGCCGGCTGCCCGGTTCGCGCAACTCGGCGCCAGTGGACACGATGACCACCCGGGGCCGCGGCCGGACCTTGACCCGGGCCCGGCCGACCGCCGCGAGTACCGCGATCTGCCGCGGGCCCAGCACGGTGTCGGCGTCCATCACCTTGTCACCCGCCCGCAGGTCCTCGCCGGCCCAGCGTACGGAGGCTCCCAGCGCGGGCGTCTGCGTGATCCGGACCGTAGCGGCTCCCCCGTCGGTCCACTCGACCGGTACGACGCTGTCGGCGCCGCGGGGCATCGGCGCGCCCGTCATGATCCGTACGCAGGTGCCGCCTGTCACCACGATCGGCTCGCTCCGCCCGGCGGCGATCTCGCCGACCACGGGCAGGGTGATGGGGTTCTCCTGGGAGGCACCGGCCAGATCGGCCGCCCGGACGGCGTACCCGTCCATGGCCGAGTTGTCGAAGCCCGGCAGGCTCACGGGCGAGATGACGTCCTCGCAGAGCACCAGCCCGAGCGCCTCCATCAGCGGCTGCTCGAACGGCGGCAGCGGCCTCACTCGGCCGAGTACGACTTCCAGATGCTCGTCAACGCTCCGTCTCACCCAGAAGACTCTAGTCGTTCCGGGTGGGCGCCCCAGACCATGCGCACGTCCGGCACCCGCTCCTCGTTGGCAGCCCCGTCGGTACGCCGTACCTCGGTGAACCCGTGGTGCCGGTAGAACGCCTGGGCCCGGGTGTTGCTCTGGAACGTCCACAGAGCTAGTCCGCCCGGCCGGAGGTCCTTCGCGAGGTCCACGAGCGTCGAGCCGACTCCCTGGCCAGCTACCTCCGGGGCGACGTACAGCTGGTCCAGGTCGTCACCGTCGAGCGTGAGGACGGCCACGATCCGCCCGTCATGCACCGCGACCCAGGTCTGTCCGTCGGGCAGCAGCACGTTCGCGAACCACCCTCGCACCTGCTCCTCGCTGTGGATCGCCGGCGGCACCTGCGAGCCCACCGCATGCCGCGAACGCCACCAGACGTCGGCCGCCTCGTCCGCGTCGTACGGCTCGAGCGGCCGGATCCAGACGTCATCCACGGAGCTCGGTCCCGTCGGCGATCACCTTCCGCTCGCCGGCCGGAGCCTCGACCTCGACGTCACCCACCACGACCACGTCCTTGCCGAAGGCAACATCACCGCGAACCTCGAGCCGGTCCGCCCGGACCAGCGACGGCGGCCCTGCCTCGAACCGCGCCTCGAAGTCGGCCAGGATCTTGAAGTACTCCGGGTCAAGGTCGACGTACGGCTCGTCGCCCTCGTGCGTGGTCGTCAGGTCGCCGGCCTCGTCGAGCTCGTAGACGTCGGAGCGCAGTACCAGCAGGTCGTTCGTGGTCTTCACCGGCTTGAACCGGCTTCGGTCCACGACCACCGCCTGCGACCCCTCGAACGTCTCGATCGCGGTGCCCATCCCGGTCTCCAGCTGGATCACCTTCGGCGAGTCCGGGTCGGCCGGGTCGAGCGTCTTGTGGTTCACGATGATCGGCAGGCCGAGGATGCCGTCATGGCCGTCCATCAGCTCGGCCAGCCGGTCCAGGTCGATCCACAGGTTGTTCGTGTTGAAGGTCTTGTGCCGGGTGACGTCCTGGAAGAACTTGGTGTCGTCGGGGTGCACCTGGGCGCTGTCGCGCAGGATCAGCCGGCCGTCGGACTTCCGGACCGCCACGTGGCCGCCCTTGCGGTCCGAGCGGGTCCGGCGGCAGACCTCCATCCCGAACGGCACGTCGTGCTCGGCCATCCAGGCGGCGATCCGGCCGTCCGGGGTGGCGCCGAGGTTGTCGGAGTTCGAGATGAACGCGTGCCGGAAGCCCTTCTCGCGCAACGCGTCGAGCGTGCCGGAGGCGACCAGCGCGGTAAAGAGGTCACCGTGACCCGGCGGGCACCAGGCGAGCTCGGGATCGGCGGGCCACTCGGCCGGGGTCCGGTCGTCCTCGAGGAGCTTGGGCTCCATGTTCTGCAGGAAGTCCAGCGGCAACCCGTCGACCGGGAGGTCGGAGTACTCGCTCAGCACCGCGAGGGACTCCTCCTTGGTACGGAAGGAGTTCATCAGCACCAGCGGAAGCTCGACGCCGTAGGTCTTACGGGTGCTGAGGATCTGCCGAGCGATGATGTCGAGGAAGCTCAGCCCGTCCTTGACCGGGAGCGCCGACTTCGGCCCGGTGACGCCCATCCCGGTACCGAGGCCACCGTTCAGCTTGATCACCACGGTCTCGGCGAGCGCGGCCCGCATCGAGTCGGTGTCGGTATCCAGGTTTTCGAGGTGCGGCAGCTCCCCCACCGGTTCGATGTCGTCCTCGCGGATCGTGCCCTGCTGACCCGACTCGAGCAACCGGTAGTAGTGCGAGAAGACCTTGATCGCGACATCCGCTGCCCTCGCGGCGCGCATCTTCTCCTGGGCCTGCCGAAGTCCTGCCTCACTCATGTCCCAACACTAGGGGACTGCGCGCAACCGCGACGTTAACTGCGTCACTCCTGGTCCGTAGGATCACTCTGTGTTCTCCCCAAAGGCCGCGCTGCGCCAGCAACTGCTGGACGCACGCCGGGCATCGGCCAGCGCCTCAGGCCAAGGGCTACTCGCTGTAGCGCGCGAGCAGGCCGAGGTCGTCGCGGCCCGCCGGATCGCGCTGTACGTCTCGATGAGCCCCGAACCGCAGACCGGGCCGCTGATCGACTGGCTGCTCGTCTCCGGCCGCGAGGTCCTGCTCCCGGTCCTGTATGCCGACAACGACCTCGGCTGGGGTCTGGCCCCAGGCGCGGCCGACCTGGTGCCCGGGCGGCACGGGCTGTCGGAGCCGCCGGTGGACCTGGGCGCCGACGCGATCACCAGTGCGGAGCTGGTGATCTGCCCCGCGCTGGCGGTGGACCTCAGCGGAGTACGGCTGGGTCGCGGAGGCGGTTCGTACGACCGGGCGCTGGCTCGCGTCTCCCCCGGTACGCCGGTCTGGGCCGTCGTACACGAGCGGGAGATCCTCGATTCACTCCCGGCCGATCCACACGACCGACCGGTCCACGCTGCTCTGACGCCAACACGACTCGTCCGGCTGGGCCTTTAGCCTTCCGGTCTCGTGAAGGTGAGGGTGTGCTCGCGGGTGGCCTCGACGGCGCCCTTGGTGAAGGCCCAGGGCAGGGTCTCGCCGCGCGCCCAGAGGTCCGTCTGGTCGACGTAGTTCTTGGTGAACGCGTGTCCGGAGACGCCGGTCAGGTTGATCCAGCGGGACTTGTCGAAGTCGGAGAGGTCGACCACCATCCGCATCGACGGGGTGGCGGTCACGGTGTAACCGTCAGCCGCGTCCCATGCGGTCGCGTCGACGGTGGATGAGCCGCCGCCCAGCTCCCACGGACCGCGGTTGAACAGCTTGTCCACCAGGCCGATGCCCGACTTGCCCAGCGTCTGGTTCGTCAGGGTCAGCTTGTGCAGCCGGCCCCACTGCCATTGCGAGGGCTCCCGCGCCATCTTCGTGGTGATCTCGGCGCGGCCGTCGATCAGCGCCTCGCGCAGGATGTCGTCGCGGTTCTCCCGCTGCGGCGTGGTCGTGTTGTCCCACCAGGAACTGTTCGGCTGCGACAGCAGCGTGCGGACGACCTCGAACCAGCGCGAGCCGCCGTCCGGCCAGACCGCCTCCGGCAACTGGTCGTGGAAGGTCAGCGCGAGCAGGTTGCGCCAGACGATGTTGAAGTACGCCGCCGGCGCCGAGTCCGCCGGCTGGGTGAAGTCCCAGCCGCGCAAGGTGTCCTGGCCCTGCTTGTCGAAGTCGTCGTCGATCCCGATCCGCAGCAGGTACGGCACCAGCGTTTGGGCGTTGCGGTTCTTGGTGTCCAGCTGGATCGACGCCATCGCGTTGGCGTCGAGCTTCCCCGCCGCGTGGATCCGGTCGAGGATCTGCTGCGACCGGTAGCCGTAGTCCCAGTCGTTGGTCAGGTAGTACGGGTACGACGTCGGCACGACGGCCTGGTTCGCCGTCACGATCACCCCGTCGGCCGGGTCGAACTCGGTGGGCATCGCCTGGAACGGGATGTAGCCCTTCCAGTGGTACCGCGAGTCCCAGCCGGGCGCCGGCCAGTCGCCGATGCCGCGGTTGCGGATCGGGATCCGGCCGGGCGCCTGGTAGCCGATGTGGCCCTCGCGGTCGGCGTACACGAGGTTCTGCGAGGGCACCTCGAACAGGGTCGCGGCCGCGCGGAACGCCTTCCAGCTCTGGGCCCGGTTGAGCGCGAAGATCGCGTCCGCCGTCCGGCCCGGGGTCAGCGCGGTCCACTGGATCGCGACCCCGTACGGCCGCGGGTTCTTGTCCTTCGCCGCGAGCTCGCCGGTCTCGCGCTCGTCCTCGCCGACGTCGGAGATGATCGGCCCGTGCCGGGACTCCCGGACGGTGATCGTCTCCTCCTTGTCCTCGCCGGCCACCTTGAAGGTCTCTTTCCGGGTCTTCAGCGGTTGGACCCGCTTGTTGTAGACGACACCGTCGCCACTGAACTTCTCCAGGTACAGGTCGGTCACGTCGGGGTCGAGGTTGGTGAAGCCCCACGAGATCGCCCCGTTGTGCCCGATCACCACCCCGGGCAGACCGGAGAAGCTGAACCCGGACACGTCGTACGGGCAGCGGGCGGTCACCTTGTTGCAGTGCAGGCCGACCTGCGTCCAGATGCCCGGCATGGTCGCGCCGAGGTGCGGGTCGTTGGCGAGCAGCGGCTTGCCGGTGGTGGTGTGCTCACCGGACACGACCCACGAGTTCGAGCCGATGCCGTCGCCGCGGCCGAGCAGCTGCGGCAACCCCTTGGCGACCTTCTCCACCGAGTCGAGCGACGTCAGCAGGTCCTTGGTGAGCATGCCGCGGCGGGCGACGGACTCCACCGGGCTGGTGGTGAACTGCCCGTCCTGGTCCACAGCCGCGGTCGACAGGATCGGCTCGTTCCGGTCGTACGGGTACGGCGGGTAGAGGCTCGCGATGTTGCGGGCGGGGAACGACGCGGCCAGCTTGGTCCGGGCGATCTCCTCGTCCATGTTGCCGCCGAGGTCCCACGCCATCGCCTTCAGCCAGGCGAGCGAGTCGGCCGCGGTCCACGGCTCCGGCCGATAGTCCGTGCCCTTCAGCGACAGTACGGCGTACTCGAGGCTGAGGCCGGAGCCGGAGTGGGTGTTCAGGTACGCGTTGACGCCGCGCGCGTAGTCGTCGAGGAACTGCCGGGTGGTCGGCGTGAGCAGGCCGAGCTCCTTCTCCGCGACCCGGCGCCAGCCGAGCGTGCGGATGAACTTGTCCGTCTCGAGCGCGTCCTTGCCGAACAGCTCGGCCAGCCGGCCGGAGGTGACGTGGCGGCGGAAGTCCATCTCGAAGAAGCGGTCCTGCGAGGCGACGTAGCCCTGCGCGGCGAACAGGTCGCCCGGTTTGTCCGCATAGATCTGCGGGATGCCGTTGGCGTCGCGGACCACCTCCACGTCCGCGTCGAGGCCCGGTAGCTCCACCGTTCCGTCGTACGTGGGGAAGGAGTGACGGACCACGAAGATCCCGGTGCCGGCCACCACCAGAAGCAGGGCGGTGAGCACAATTCCGGACAGGATGATGACCCTCAGCAGGCGACGCACGGACCAAACTTAGAGAATGCCGCCCCGCACCCCAAATGCTGCTCCCGGCCGACCCCTCACAGAACCGGCCGGATCAGCGTTCTACGGGCATGACTGAGCTCGAGTTTCTTCCCGTCCCGCCGGCCGACCTGGACCGGATCCGTTGCAACGGCCACGACGACTTCGGCAACCAGCTGGTGGTGAGATCGGTCGGCCCCGGCGCTCCGCTGCGCTGCTGCCTGACGCTCTCCCGCGACGGCGACCAGCTCGCCCTGATCGCCTACCGCCCGTCGTCCCTCGGCGGCCCGTACGCCGAGGTGGGCCCGGTGTTCGTGCATGCCGACGAGTGCCCTGGGTACTCCGGATCGTCGTTCCCGGCGGACTTCGCCGACCGGCGCGCGGTACTGCGCCCGTACGACGCGGCCGGGTTGATGCTGGACGGCGTGCTCGCCGAGCCGGGTGAGAGTGAAGGGGAGCTGAAGCGGCTCTTCGACGATCCTTCGGTCGCGGTGGTCCAGGTGCGGAACGTGATCGCGGGCTGCTGGAACTTCTCCGTCAGGCGTCAGGTGGCCTAGACCACAAACCGCGGGCCCGAAGTTGGAATACTTCGGGCCCGTGGCGCATTATTAGCAGTCGAGTAGTAGGAGTGCCAGAAGCCTGAAGGGGAATCACGTGCCGACGTACCAGTACCAGTGCACCGAGTGCGGCAACTCGCTCGAGGTTCGCCAGAGCTTCACCGACGATGCGCTGACGGTCTGCCCGTCCTGCGACGGGACGCTGCGCAAGGTCTTCAACGCGGTCGGCGTCGTCTTCAAGGGCTCGGGCTTCTACCGCACCGACAGCCGCTCCTCCGGGACCTCCACGGTGCCCGCCAAGAGCGAGTCGGCCGCTTCTTCGTCCTCGTCGGACTCCGGGTCCTCGTCCTCCGGCGGATCGTCATCGAACGGCTCTTCGGGCGGTTCGTCCTCGGGTGGATCTTCTTCCGGTGGCTCGTCCTCGAACGGGTCGTCCTCGAACGGGTCGTCGTCGAGCAGCAAGAGCAGCGCCGCCTGATCCTGCCGGCCTGAAATCTCCTTGTGGACAACGGGGATCAGGCCTTCGAAGGCTCGTACTTTCTCTGGCATGAGCCGAACGAATTCTCTACTGCGCGACGTCCTGAAGGCCGCCCGCTGGCACCGCCGGCTACTCGCCGGGTTGTCCGCCGCAGCTGCTGTCTACTTCGGACTGGTCGCCCTGTCCCCTGACCCTCCTCCTACCGTCGCTGTTCTCGGCGCCGCCCGCGATCTGCCAGGCGGAGCGAGACCGGCAGCGGCTGACCTGCGAACGCTGCAACTCCCTGCGCCAGTCGTGCCCTCCGGAGCCCTACGCCCCGGAGCCGAGGTCGCCAAACGCGTCCTCGCCGGCCCTGTGCGCTCAGGCGAACCGCTGACTGACGCGCGCTTCCTGTCCCCCAGCGCCCTCGCCGGCGACCTGCTCGCCTATCCCCTCCGCCTCGACGACGCCGAGATCGTCTCGCTCCTCCACGTGGGCGACCGAATAGACCTGTACGCCGCGACCAGTACCGCCGCGGACTCCGCCAACCAGTTGGCTCGAGCCGTCTCCGTGGTCACACTGCCCGCCAGGTCTGCTGCCAGCAGTTCGGGCGCGCTGGTGGTGATCGCGGCCCGCTCCGACGTGGTCAGCCGCGTCGCCCAGGCGACCGCGAACACCCGGATCACCGTCGCCCTGACTCCCGACACGAGTTAGCGGTGACTCTCCTGCCCCCGGGTGATCACTTGTCGGACACGCTCGACAGCGATCCGTAGCCGTGCGGCGCGGTAGCTCGCCTGGCGTATGCGATGGTCCTACCTTTTGCGGGTACTGACCGCCGCGGGTCCACCGGGCCCCGCATCGTGGAGGCAACAGAAATGCTCAAGGGTTTCAAAGAGTTCATCATGCGGGGCAACGTCATCGACCTTGCTGTCGCGGTCGTCATCGGCGCCGCGTTCGGCAGGATCGTCACCGCCCTGGTCGAGGGCCTGATCAACCCGCTCGTCGCCGCGATCTTCGGCAAGCCGGACCTCACCGAGGTCGGCAACTTCACCATCAACGGCGCCGAGTTCAACATCGGGCTGATCCTGCAGGAGTTCATCAACTTCCTGTTCGTCGCCGCCACGATCTACTTCATCATCGTGATGCCGCTGAACAAGCTCAACGAGCGCCGCAGGCGCGGCGAGGAGCCGGAGGCCGACACCCTCACCACCGACCAGGAACTGCTGACCGAGGTCCGCGACGCCCTTCGCGCCCGGCAATGAGCCGCCACCGCCTGGGCCGGGGAGCAGGTCCCGCGTCGCCGGTCCAGGCGGTGTTGCGGGTTTCTACGGCTCGGTGGGGTACTGGAGCCAGGTGTAGTTGATCGGCTGAGGTGCGTTCCACTCGGCGGCGAGAGCCTCGTCGACCGGAGTGAAACCGACGCGCAGATAGGTGCGGATCGCCGGCTCGTTGTCAGGACGCACGCGCAAGAAGAGATCGGAGTACCCCGTATCCAGGGCCGGAACGAGCAAGGCCCGAACGAACTCCGTCCCGATCCCCTTCCCTCGAACCTCCGGAGCCACGATGATCCGGGCCAGTTCGACCTCGTCCTCTTCGTCATCAAGCCACAGTTCGCCGTACGCGATCGGGTTCTCCCCGTCGTAGTACAAGTAGGCACGAATGTCGTCGGCGACCTTCCGCCAACTGGTCAGCAGCTCAGCCGGGAACGGATACTCGTTCCGCCCGGAGAGCAGCGACACCTCCTGCGCGGAACTCGCCCACCCCGCCACAAAGGCCGAGTAATCACCCTCGAACGGCCGCAACTCCATCACGAACTCCCCTCCCGACATCTGCCCACCCACTACGCCCGTCGAACCCCGATCAGTTCACGAAGGACGCCAGCGTCGCGACGAAGTCGTCCCGGTGCGGCGGGAAATCCGGAGTGGGCGGCTCTGGACAACCAGGCAACTCCCGGCTTCCCGGAATCAGAGTCAGCAACGCGTCGACGGTCTTCCGCTGGTGCGACGGATTCTCCGGCACAGAGGGCAAGACAGCCACTGGGAATCTGAGGCTGGCAAGCTCGGAATCCTTCACTCCACGCAAGGTCTCCGCACCGAGCAAACCCTTGACCACAGTCGCGGAGGCACCACGATCGAGCAGTCCCGTCTGGGTCCGGATGTCCACCAAGGTGTCGCCACCCGTCGCCGGCCAAGCCAGAACGAGGCGCTCGACCACTTCCGGATACGCCAGCGCCAACCGCGCGGCTACCGTGCAGCCGTTGGACGCGCCGACGACTGTGACCGGCTCTGAAGGAAGGAGCGCCCCGAGCTCGTCGACCTCTTGGTCCCACCCGTTGGGGAACCGTGGGCGATCAGGGGTCAGCACCGTGATGCCGTGCGATTCCAGGCCCGCCACGATTCCCGGAGTACGCCAGAAGTGTTCTGCGTCCATCGAGTCCCACAGACCGCCATGGACCAGAAAGAGCGAGGCCATCACTGGTGGTGGGGCGGGACCTCGCGGAGGATGCGTTCGTCGTCGTCGTTGTCCGAGCCGCGCTCGCCCCAACCGCGTGGGTCGTCGTCGCTGGTCTGGTCGGGCAGCAGCGGCTCGTCGTCTTCGTACGGGCTCGTCATACGTGCAAGATTACGCGAGCCGGCTGATCAGCCCGACTGCGCGATCAGGCTGGACTCAGTCCTGGCCGGGAATTCGCGGCAGGTCCTGCTGCTGGCCCTCCAACTGCCCTTGCGCCTGGCTCTCGGGCAGCTGCTGAGGCGCGGTCGCCCCCTGGACCAACGGCGCGATCCCGGGTTCTGTCTGCCAGCGGTCGCCGAGCACGGTCCAGGCAGTCAGGACGGACAGCGTCGGCACCGGAAGTCCACCAAGCCGCAGCGGCTCCGCGTTCTGGAAGCCGAAGGTGAGCGTCCAGTTCGCCGGATCGGGATAGAACTCCTGCACGGCGGTGTAGTAGAAGCTCAGCCAGCCACGCGCCGGCAGATGACACATCAGCCGGTAGTTCGTCGCGATCAGCGGCACTTCCTGCAGATCGCGCCAGAGTAGTTGCATGTCCCGGCGGGCCGCTGCCTTCTTGCTGGCGTTCACGGCGGCGGTCGCGGCCATCAGTCCGAGGACCATGCCGGGCCGGCCGAAGTAGACACCTCCGGTAGTCGAGTACCGGCCGCTCCCGCCGTACAGCCGCGCATAGTGCACGGACGTCTGCAGGTAAGCGGTCTCGCCGGGCTCCAGGACAATCCCGTACAGCGTGAGGGGTTGCGGAGTGTTGCCGCCCATCAGCCAGCGCGCCCAGTCCTGACCCAACTGCCACTCTTCGCGTTCTCTGCGAGCGAGTTCGGCGGCGTTCTTCCTCTTGCCCACGTCCGTCCTTTCTCCGGTTGCCCGGCAGATCATCCCATTCCAGGGGTCGGTACAGTCCGCACGCGTTACAGATCTGCCACTTTTTGCACTCGATTCGCCTCGTGACCAGATAGACGCCCCGCCGTGACAGTTCTGCCACGACCAGTGAGATCTCCCTCGATCATGATGGGGCCTTGCCCAACCCGGAAGGACCGAGTCGTGAGTGCATCAAGGACACGGGGCCTCATCGGAGCGTCGATCGTCGTGGCAGTTCTCGGGCTCACCGCCGCCTGCGGTAACGAGGACTCCAGCGGATCCGCCGCCCAGCCCAGCGAAACGCCGACCACCCCCGGCACCCCGCCAACTCTGCCCACCCCCTCCCCCAGCGGTACCCCGAGCATGGACTGCCCGGAGACCATCGCGGCCGTCCGCGCATCCGTCGAGAAGACCGTCTGGGGCAAGGGAGCGGCCAAGTCGCTGTTCCAGCCCGTCAGCGTGACGATCTGCCAGTACGACGCGCAGGCGACCGGCCAGGACTACGCCACCGTCACCACCAAGCGGAACGGCAAGCAGGCCACCGAGCTCTTCGCCCTGGTGAACAGCGCGAAACCGGTCACCAACAAGCCGAAGATGTGCACAAAGGAACTGGGCCCCACGTACGTCCTGCGGTTCACCGACAACGACCGCGGCGTGCTCTCGTACACAGCCGAGGCATTCGGCTGTCGACGGCTGGTGGCGACGTCCCTGGAGGGCCAGGGCAAGCCCGGCGAACTCGCCTCGCCGCGGCAGGTCTCGCCCGAACTGGTGAAGTCGCTCGGCCTGCGCTGACCCTGCCCCGGACGCGCCCCCGAAGCCGTCCGGGCCGGGGTCACCCACCCGCCTTGCGGGTCACCTCTGGGGTCGACCCGCAAGGTGGGTGGCAAGGTGCCTCAGGCATGTCGGTGACGGGCCCTTGCCACTGCCTGGCGTTGGCTGCACGCTGAGCGGCAGAACCCGCTACGGGAGGCCGAATGCGGCTGGCGCGACTGGCCGTCGCTCTGCTGGTGATCTGCGCGTCCGCTGCCTGCGCGGGCCCGGCAGTCAGCCCACCACGCGCCGCCTGCGCCGGCACCCCCGGCTTCACCTGTACGACGCTGCGCGTGCCGCTGGACCACCGCAAGCCTTCAGGCCCGACGCTGGAACTCGCAGTAGCTGCGGCAGACAACGTCGATGCGCCTCGCGGCGTGCTCCTGATGCTCACGGGAGGCCCGGGCCAACCTGGTGTCTCCCTGCTCGCGCGGGTTCGTAACTACCTCGACCCGGC
The DNA here is from genome assembly GCF_004342085.1 of Kribbella orskensis. Taxonomy (NCBI): domain Bacteria; kingdom Bacillati; phylum Actinomycetota; class Actinomycetes; order Propionibacteriales; family Kribbellaceae; genus Kribbella; species Kribbella orskensis. The sequence continues at coordinate 32,037 of NZ_SLWM01000016.1, read as the reverse complement.
GGTCCTGCGCGAGTACAGGCTCGTCATGTTCGACCAGCGCGGCACTGGCTCCACCGGTATCGACTGCCCGGAGCTCCAGACGGCTGTCGGCGGCTCGGACTTCCTGACTCCCCCGGCTGATGCCGTGGCTGCCTGCGCCAGGAAACTCGGCTCCACCAAGGATTTCTACGGAACACCCGACACGGTCGAGGACATCGAAGACCTGCGCCAGTTTCTCAAGCAGGACCACCTCACGCTCGACGGCACGTCGTACGGGAGCTTCACCGCAGCGCAGTACGGGCTCCGCTACCCCAGCCACGTGCGATCGCTCGTACTCGACTCCGTGGTGCCGCACGGCGGCATAGACCCGTTCGGCGTCGACTTGATGGCCGCCACCGGCAAGGTGCTCGCAGCCTCCTGCCGCCACGACCCCGCCTGTACTACGGACCCGGTGGCTGATCTGGCCTGGTTGGTGCGGAACGGCGAGATCGACGGCTCCCCGCTCAACGGGACCGCGCTGCTGGAGTCGCTGTCGATCCTGAGCCTGAACTCGGTCAACCCATCGTTCGAGGGCATCGCGAAGGTGCTCAACGACGCCCGCGCCGGCGACACCGCCGCACTCAAGGAACTCTTCCAGCAGGCGACCAGTCGAGGCGCGGCCTTCGACGAACTCTCGGCCGGCCTCCACCTCGCCACCCTCTGCTCGGACCTCCGCGTCCCCTGGGGCGACTCCGCCACCCCACTCGCGGCCCGCCCCGCCGCGCTGGACTCCGCAGTACGGCGTCTCGACCCGGCCCGGCTCTCTCCGTACGACGTGCGCACTGCGCGCAACCAGTTGATGATCGAGGGGTGCCTGCGGTGGATCTCACGCGCTTCGGAGTACCCGGCCGGGCAGGTGCTGACCCCGCGCACGCTGATCCTGCACGGCGGCACCGACCTGTTCTGCCCGCCGGAATGGTCCACCTGGACGAAGGATCACGCTCGCGACGCGCGGCTGGTCGTCGTACCGGGCAGTGGGCACGGAGTACAGGGCAGCCGTTCGGACTCGACCGGGCGGGACCAGGTCAAGGCGTTCCTGCTGGGGTGAGACGCAACTGTGCGTGAAACTTTGCAGCACCCTGGGTAGCTCACTGCGTCTAATAGGTGTGAGGTGTTGTACGCCCAGCCGGGGAGTTGCGAGTGGAGTTCGAGGAGTACGCGTCCGCACGCGGGCAGGAACTGGTGCGTCTCGGGTTCACCGTCTCCGGCGACTACCAGCGAGCCGAGGACCTGGCCCAGATCGCGCTGATGCAGGCGTTCCGGGCCTGGCGCAAGGTGCAGCGATCGGACGACCCGCACAACTACGTGCGGCGGATCCTGATCAACTCCTACCTGTCGATGACGCGCCGGCGATCCTTCACCGAGGCCCCGGCAGCCGAGATCGACACCGAGACCACGGTGCCCGACCCCGCCACCGACATCGTGAACTCCGACGACCTCTGGCAGGCCCTCGCCAGGTTGTCGGCCCGGGAAAGGGTCGTCCTGGTGCTCCGCTACTACCAGGACATGGACGACCGGACGATCGCCGATCTGCTCGGCATCAAACCGTCCTCCGTCCGCGCGACCGCGAGCAGAGCGCTCGCGGGGCTGCGGAAGTCGGGGCAGTCCCACCGTGTTGATGAGAGGTTGTCGTGAGCAAGACAGAGCTCGAGGAAGACCTGCGCGCCACTTTCGAACGCGCCGCTGCTTCCGTGCCCCTGGCCCCCGATCTAGCCAGCCGCGCGACCACCGGCGTCCGGCGCGCCCAGCGCCGTACGTGGCTCGCCGCCGGCGCTGCCGCCGCGGCGGTGGCCGTGATCGCGGGCGTCGCCTTCAGCCTTGACGGGTCGTCGCCCGCACCAGCCGGTAGCCCGAGCGCAGTTGCCACCACACCTGCTGCGACGACGCCCGTCACGACCATGCAGACCTTGGCCGGCAGTTGGCGGCCGGTGCGGCTGGACGGGTTCACCGCCCTCAAAGTGGCCCGCCCGGATGACCCGATCCTGACCTTCAACTCCGACGGCACCTGGACCGGCTCCGACGGCTGCAACGGTCTCCAGGGCACGTTCAGCATCGGCCAGCGCGGCGAGTTCACCGCCCGCGTCGGCGCTCAGCGCCTGGTCGGCTGCGACAACGTGCCGCACACAGCGATCCTGCAGGCGGCGAAGCGGATCGTGAGCAACCAGACGACGCTGCAGTTCTTCGCCGGCGACGGGCTTGAAGTTGCGAGATACGCTCGCGCACGGTAGTCAAATTTGCTTGCGTACGGTGATCGGCTATTGACTATGAGCGGTCATGACCGGACGATTCACGGAGGCCGTCCACCGATTGGGGAGCTCAGTGCGACTCTCAGCTACCGTCACCCTGCTCGCTCTTTGCTCAGTGTCACTGACCGCTTTGTCGGTCTCGGCGCTCCCGTCGACCGCCGCGGTGACCCCACCGGCCGCCGCGACGTCGCCCGTGGTCTGCAACCACGCGGACCCGACGACCACCTCGACTGACTCCGCGCGGCTGTCCCAGCCGACCAGCTCGACCGACTCCCGCCCGCTCGGCCAGGCCATCGGCGAAGGCGTCGCCGCCGCGATGCGCTCGATCGAGCCGCTCGACGCCGCCGGCCGCCCGACCTCCGGCCTGCCGTATGGCCTCAGCCAGGGGATCGTCGGCGTACTCGGAACCACCACAACGGGGTACAAGGTCGTCGTCGATGACTCGGTGGTCGACGAGAAGAAGTACCAGGCTGCCGTCGCGAAGAACGTGCCGGCCGCCGGGATGAAGATGCTGAAGGTCGAGCGGAGCTGCCGTTCCGCTCGCTCGATCGCCGCCGCGTGGAACGAGGTCGGCGCCCGCTCCTGGACGGACGCCGCGAAGACCACCTACACGGTCGACCTGGACCCGGCCTCCGAGGACATCCTCGTCGAGTACGACAAGGCGACCACCACGCCGGCGTCCCTCGCGGCCCTGCAGGCGATGGACGGAGTACAGGTCGTTGCCGGCGGCGCGGCCCGGTTGACCCGGCTCAACGACACACCGACCGGTGGCCACTGGGGTGGTGCCCGGATCACCTCAGCCCTCAAGAACTGCACGGCCGGCTTCTCGGTCATCCGCCGCTCCACCGGCCAGCGCGGCTCCGTCACCGCGGGCCACTGCGGCGGCGTCGGCACCACCTGGTATTCCGGCACCAACTACTACGGCACTACGACCATCCGGACGAACTACCCCGACTACGACCAGTCCCTGGTGACCGGTAGCTCGTACGGCGCGAAGATTTGGACGGACGGCCCCGGCGACTCCGTGGACATCCGCACTGTCAAGGGCGGCGGCGACCCGGCCATAGGCACCGTCGTCTGCCAGTCCGGCAGTTACAGCACGTCCCTCTGCGGCATCACCGTCCAGTCGCTCAGCGCGAGCTACTGCGATACGGAGGGCTGCACCACTTACGTCATCCGAGCCACCCGAGGCGGCTCCGTAGCCATCATCGGCGGCGACTCCGGCGGCCCGGTCTACACCCGCCCATCCTCCACCGGCGCCACCATCCGAGGCATAACCTTCGCCGGCTCCGGCTGCTCCGCCTCCCGCTGCACCACCCTGTACGCCGAACGCTACGCCTCAATCTCCGGCCACCTGGGCGTCTCCGCCATCATTGGATAGCCACCCTGCGGCCATCACAACCGGTCATGCCGTCCGGCGGCCAAGCCCCGACCAAACCGACCACGGCCGAGCGGGGTAACTCCGTCACGTCAGCCGGCCCGCTTCCGCTAGGCTGTCCACGGCCTGCAACCAGGGCCATCGTGCGCCCCCGTAGCTCAGGGGATAGAGCGTCGGTTTCCTAAACCGTGCGTCGCAGGTTCGAATCCTGCCGGGGGCACCCACGTCTGACCTGCAGGTTCTTCCGCGAAGACCTCGCGATTCAGCAGCAGTTCAGGCGTCGTGGGAACACAAATGGGAACAACGAGCCACTACGGTACGTCGTCATGGGGAAGCGCACCAGTACTCAGCGACGCCGCGGCCACATAGAGCCGCGGGCGAACGGCACATACCGCGCGATCGTCTCCGCCGGCTTCGACCCGTTCACGGGCAAGCGCATCGTCCTCAAGGCGACAGCCGAGACCGAGGCGCTGGCACAGATCGAGTTGACCAAACTGCTGCGCCAGGTCGACGAGCAGAAGCATCCGCGCGGCGACCTGACAGTCGTCGACGTAATCAACAAGTGGATCGCGGTGGCCGACCCCAAACAGGCGCGGCGCACGAAGGTTCGCCGGGATCAGCTCGTCCGCGACTACATCGCGCCGCGGTTCGGCAATCTAAAGGCGTCAAAGCTCACAGCGGAGCACCTGGAGAACTACTACGCGCTCCTCCAGACGTGCAAGAGCAACGTTGCGCTGCGCGTAAACCATCGGGCGGCCAGCCACCTGTGCGAAAAGCTCTCGAACAGCTCCGTTCGGCAGATCCACTTCATCCTCACCGCGGCGTTCAAGCGGGCCGTCAAGTGGGGATACCTGGACGCCAGTGCACCAGCACTCGCCGAGCCACCGGCTTTCGAGCAGGGCAAGCCGAGCCCACCTGAGCCCGAGCAACTCGCTAGCTGCATCAACGAAGCCTGGCGCGACTTCGGGTGGGGCATGTTCTTGTGGGTCACAATGATGACCGCGGGTAGACGTGGCGAATCGTGCGTTCTTCGTTGGAGCGACATCGACTTCCGACGGGGTGGCGCCTGGATCGAGCGGGCAGGCGACCAATACGACGGCAGAGTTGAAGAGACCACCACGAAAACCAAGCAGCAGAAGTGGGTGACGTTCGAGGAGATCACCCTGGAACTACTGCTGCTCTACAGAACTTACTGCGAGGATCAGTGCGCGCGGCTTGGAGTCGAGCTAGCGCCTGACGCGTTTCTCTTCTCGAACGAACCAAACTTTTCGGCGCCGCTGAAGCCGAACACCGCGACACAGCGATATGCACGTCTTGCGCGGCGGAACGGGCTCAGCAGCACCAAGCTCCAATCGATCCGCCAATACTCGGCAACAGAGCTGTTAGGGAGCGGCGTTAACCTCCGCGCCGTGCAGAACCTGCTTGGCCATACCAAAGGATCAACCACGCTCAACTTCTACTCCGCCTGGCTTGAGCGAAACGATCGAGCCGGCGCCGAGGTCCTCGCACGGTCGATTCCTCTGCCAAGCTACCTAAACCGCAAGCCGCGCCACGCGTGGGAGGTGCTCACTGCGCAACTCCAGGAGCAGATCGAGTCCGGCAAGTTCCCGATAGGCACCGAACTGCCCTATGCACGCGACCTGGCCACCGAGTACCAGGTGTCAGTAGGGACTGTGAGCCGCGCTACGGCCGAACTACGACGCCTCGGCTACCTCGAGGCGAAGCAGTATCGCCGAGCAACGGTTATCAGCCAAGAACCCCGCAGTGACGAGTGAAGGGTGCCAGCTGGGGCCTTCGTTCTGATGCGCGTTGTATCTCGACGCTTTGCGGACACAACCTCAACATCAGTGGCATGGGCCGCAGCTGGCGACAGACACCAGTTTTACCTCAGAACGTGTGTTGGCCGCGGACGTTATCCACAGCCAGTCGTTGCTGGCCATTCGGTTTCCGATCGTCGAGGCTCCGTTAACCTGCTCGTTGCCTGCAGTATTGAGACTCTGGACACCCCGCACCGGTCCGACAGCGTCGGTTCCAGCTCGAACCACGGAATCGGCGGGTTGTTGTAGCCCACCGTGACCACCTCCGCTCCCGTGCGGGCGGCCATGTCCAGCCACCCAGACGCAAGTAGAACATACTTTCGATTGATGGCATCCTGTGGCCATGTTCGGACGATTCAAGGTGCGCCCAGACACCGAAGCCGGCCAGCACGGCGTCTGGGACGCAGCCAGCAACGGCTGGCGCGGCCGCGGCCTCCCCGAAGCCGCCGCACACCAACTCGCAGCCGAACTGGAGCTGCAGTACGACGCCCACGGCCCGCGCGACGCCGCCACCGTACGACACCTCGAGGCACCCCAAGTGGTCGACCGGGCCACCTGGGAACCCGGCGGCCTGCTCGACGCCTGGGTCTTCAGCCGCCGCGACGGCGAATGGATCGGCCGCGTCCGCCGCCCCGACGGCACCATCACCTGGCTACGCAGTACCGAACTCCGCATCCACCAACCCCCGACCGGCTGACAGGTGGAGCAGCTGTGCGGTCTCTGTCGGTGGCGCCGGTGATCATCAAAGCATCACGCAGGTGATTGGCGGCGGAGCTGATGGCACCGAATCAGCAGATAGTCAGACTGTCCGGCGGACCCGGCAACGGCCAGGTGTTCTACGTCCACGACTGGGAAGAACGCGGCCGCGCCGCCGAACGCATGGGCAGAACACCAAACGACGTCCGCGGCTGGGCACTCGGCTACAGCCCAGAACGACCCGGCTCCGAGACCTGGATCTGGACCGGCGGCCGATGGTCAGGCTTGGGGAGCGCAGTCGAGCACCACGGGACCAGCCAGCCGTTGGCGAAGTCAGGTGTCGGTGGAGAGGGCGTCGACGTCGTGCGGGGTGAGGTCGGTGCGGTGGCGGATCAACCGCAGCGGGTGGCGATAGTGGCTGGCCTGCAGGGCAGGGTCGGCGGCGACCTCGACGATCCGCCGTGGCTGGACCTTGATGAGCGGCGTGTTGCTGCCCCTGCCCCAGTGGGTGCTGATCTCGTCCGGCCACGGGTGGCGTGGACCTGCCGGTTTCAAGAGCTTGCCGATCTCGGCGGCTTGGTCGTCCTTGAGTTTGACGGCGCGACCGACGACCTCGAGGTCCTTGCCGCGGTATCGACCGACGACCAGCACCTCGGGCGCTCGCAGGCTGCCGGTGACCGCGCCGACGATCGCGTCCACGGTCTCGCGGTGCTTGACCCTTCACCCAGTCGCGGCGGCCGGGTTGATACCTGGTCGATGCGCCCTTCACCACGAGACCCTCCACCCCACTGGACTTGAACGCGTCCAGCCACTCGCGGGCCTCGTCGGCGTCTGCGGTGACCGGGGACACCTGCAACGGAGGAACCCAGCGACCGGCCAGCGAGTCCAGGCGCCGACGGCGGACCGTCCAGCGCATCGGCCGCACATCGACGCTGCCAACGGCTAGCACATCGAACGCGCCGAACGACGCCGGCTGGGCCGGCGCGAGGCGCCGCCGCACGGTGGCCGCGGTGTTGACCATCCGCTGCTGCAACGCGTCGAAATCGAGCCGCTCCCCGGTCCACACCACCAACTCGCCGTCCAATACACAGTCGGCTGGGAGTTGGGTTTCAAGAGCTGCCTGGACATCGGGGAACTTCGCGGTGAAGTCCTTGCCGTTGCGAGACCACAACCGGACCTCACCCTCGCGGCAGACCACGCCGACACGGCTAGTTGACTGAACTCTTCAGTGCGCCGATTGGCTTCTTGGAGCGGTGGCTGGAGAGGGTGTGCCGGTGGTTGCTGACGTGGGCCGTGTGGCGGAGTTCGGGGTGGGGTCGCGATGGCGAGTGCTATTCCCGGAGCTCGAGCAGGCTGCGGCGAGTGGGTTTCTCCGCGACCTGGCGGCTTCGGACTGCTCGCCTGGAACGCTGCGCAGCTGGAGGCGCCGGGCCCGCAGGTTCGGTCGGCAGGCCGGCGGCTGTTTGAGCCGGACGCTCAGATCCCGGGTGGTCGGCTGATCAGGCGAGAGGCGGCGCAGCCTGGTATTCCTCGTCGGTGACGGGGTCGAGCCAGTGGACGACGTCGTGGTCGGCGTCGGCCTCGTTGATGGCCAGGTGGACCATGAGGCGGTTGGGAGCGGCTCCGTGCCAGTGCTCCTCGTCGGCCTCGAAAAGGACTCGGTCGCCGGGGCGGATGACCTCGACGGGACCGCCTCGACGCTGGCACAGCCCGATGCCTTCGGTGACGAAGACGGTCTGGCTCAGCGGGTGGCGGTGCCAGTGGGTACGGGCGCCGGGCATGAAGTGGACGAGGTTGGCTGCGACCCGGGACGGCGACGGGGCCGCGGCTACGGCGTCGATATAGACATCGCCGGTGAACCAGTCGGCGGGTCCTTTGGCGGTGTCGATGGAGCTGTGAGTGATCTGCACAGGTTCGTTCCTCTAGCTGATCTTCGTCGGGGTTTCCACCGATGCTGCCCACGAGGCGAGCAGTTGGAGTCGTTCGGCGGACGGCGAGCTGGGTTCGGCGGTGTAGACCAGGAGCACCAGTCCTGGCTCGGCGGTGACCGCGAGTTCTTCGTAGGCGAGGGTGAGCTCGCCGATGACGGGGTGGTTGAAACGCTTGGTGCCGGATCCGTGGGTGCGGACGTTGTGGTCCGCCCAGAGGTCGCGGAAAATCTCGCTCTGGGTGGAGAGTTCGCCGACGAGGTCCTGGAGGCCGCGGTCGTGAGGGTCGCGGCCAGCTTCGGCACGCATGATGCCGACACACATCTGGGCGAACAGGTCCCAGTCGGGGTAGAAGTCTCGCGAGGCGGGATCGAGGAACTGGAACCGGGCCAGGTTCGGCGTGCGCCCGCTGTCGCCGATGACCGGTGAGTAGAAGGCGCGGGCCAAGGCGTTCGTGGCGAGCACGTTCTGATGCGAGTCCCGGACGAACGCGACGCCGTCTTTGATCGCGTCCAGCGCCCACTGCAGGCTGAGCCGCGACGCCGCCTTGCCCGTCGTCCGGCGGCGGGGACGACCCGAGGTCGGGATCCCGTCTGCGGCCCGGGCGAGGTCGAAGAGGTGGGCTCGTTCGGTTTCGTCCAGTTGCAGCGCTCGCGCGAGCGCTTCGAGCACACCGGTGGAGGCGCCGGCGATCTGGCCTCGTTCGAGCCGGGCGTAGTACTCGACGCTGAGCCCGGCGATCGTCGCCACCTCGCTGCGCCGAAGACCGGGGACGCGCCGGGAACCGGTGGTCGGGAGCCCTGCCTGGTCCGGAGTGATGCGGGCGCGGCGAGTCGTGAGGAACTCGCGTACCTCCTGACGGTTGTCCACGACTACGACAGTAGTCCGCCGGGAGCGGCGGCAGAACGGTGAAGGGTGCCCTGTCAGTAGACCCATCAACAGTGACTTCTCCATCGATGGCCTGCCGAGTTCACTCGCTATATGGCCCCTTTTGCTGGGGTCTCAACGTCAACATGAGGAGGAGCGCTCGATGCGCCAGGTAGTCATGCACGGCCCCGGGAACGTCCGGGTCGAGGACCGCGAGGACCCGAACATCGTCGAGCCGACCGACGCGATCATCCGGCTGTCGGCGACCTGTATCTGCGGTAGCGACCTGTGGCCCTACCGGGGCGCCGAGCCCGTTGACCACCAGGTCATGGGCCACGAGTACGTCGGCGTCGTCGAGGAAGTGGGGTCGGATGTGCGCAACGTCAAGGTCGGCGACTTCGTCGTCGGCTCGTTCTGGGCCTCCGACAACACCTGCGAGATTTGCCAGGCCGGCTACCAGGCGTACTGCGTGCACCGGGTCCTGATGGGCACGATCGGTACCCAGTCCGAGCGGGCGCGCATCCCGCTGGCCGACGGCACTCTTGTCGCCACGCCAGGAATGCCCGACCCGGACCTGATTCCGTCGCTGATGGCGGCCTCCGACGTACTCGGAACCGGCTGGTTCGCCGCCGTCGCCGCCGAGGCCGGCCCGGGCAAGACGGTCGCTGTCGTCGGCGACGGCGCCGTCGGACTGCTGGGCATCCTCGCCGCGAGACAGCTCGGCGCCGAGCGGATCATCGCCTTCAGCCGCCACACCGATCGCCAAGCCCTAGCCAAGGAGTTCGGCGCCACCGACATCGTCGAAGAGCGCGGAGACGACGGCGTGGCCCGCGTCAAGGACCTCACCGACGGACTCGGAGCCCACTCGGTGATCGAGGCGGTCGGCACGCAGGAAGCCATGATGCAAGCCATTCGTTCGACCAGGCCCGGTGGCCACGTCGGGTTCGTCGGCGTCTCCCACGACGTCGCCATACCCGGTGACGAACTGTTCATGGCCGGCGTCCACATCCACGGCGGCCCCGCCCCGGTCCGGCAGTACCTGCCCGAACTCGTCCAGCTGATCTGGGACCGCAAGATCGACCCCGGCAAAGTCTTCGACCTCACCCTGCCCCTGGACCGCGCAGCCGAGGGCTACCGAGCCATGGACCAGCGGACCGCCACCAAGGTCCTTCTCACCGTCTGATCCAACCGAACTTGCCTGCCACGAGAGGACCGATGAAGGCCGTCCGCAGTACCGCCACCGTCTTACTGACCTCAACTGTCGTGTTGGTAGTGGCTGCCTGCGGAACCGACTCAACCACCGGCGACGTCGCTCGACCCGCGACACCGACCAGCAACGCTCCCGTCGACCCGCCGACCGGATCGCCAGCCGACGGTCAGCAAGCGACCCGGCCCAGCTCACAGCACACGCGCAGTACCGAAGAGGACCGGATGAGACTTCAAATCACGATCGGTGATCAGCACTTCCAAGCCACACTCGACGACAGCGCCGCCACTCGCGACCTAGCCGCCCAACTTCCGCTCACCCTCGAGATGAGCGACCACGGTGCCGTGGAGAAGACAGGTCCCCTGCCCACCCCACTGTCCCTGGACGGTCAGCCGGCCGGCGCGGACCCCGACGTCGGCGACGTCGGCTATTACGCCCCCGGCAACAATCTCGTCCTCTACTACGGCGACCAGTCCTACTACGACGGCATCGTCGTTCTGGGCCGGATGCATGATGACGCCGCTGAGCGCATCGCGAGCATGGACGGCGCTATCACAGTTCTGCTCCGGCCCTGACACCTCCCGCTACCTGAAGAGGCTTGATGCAACAGGTTCCGTTGCCCCCGGATGTCGCTTGGTCGACGCCACCGCTGCTGAAGGCACGCCGCCAGGCCCGGCTGACCGCCGGGCTGGTCGCGACCGTGGTGTTCTTGACCGCGATCGCGCCGCTGGCCACCGACATGTACGTCCCGGCGTTCCCGCAGGTCGCCGGGGAGCTGTTCACCACCGCGACGCAAGTCCAGCTGACGCTGACGACGTTCTTCGTCGGCATGGCACTCGGTCAGTTGATCGGCGGCCCCGTTTCGGATCAACGCGGCCGGCGGATCCCGCTGCTCACGGCGCTGCTAGCCATGACCGCGGCCTCGATCGTGTGCGCCCTCGCGCCGACCATCGCGGTGATGACAGTCGCCCGGCTCGTCCAGGGATTCGCCGGTGGGTGGGCGATGGTGATTGGGCGGGCGATCATCGTCGACCTGGCCACCGGCGCCCAACTCGTCCGGGTACTGAACGTCATCGCCGCCGTCGGCGGCATCGCTCCTATCGTCGGCCCGCTCCTCGGCGGGTTGATCCTGCAGCTGTCCCACTGGCGGGTCTCGTTCTGGCTCGTTGCTGCACTGGGACTCGCGATGGCCTTGGCCGTCGTGGTGGCAGTGCCCGAATCGCTGTCGCGCGAACACCGTCACGCCGGTGGCCTGCGGAACTTCCTCATTGTCGGGCGGATCGTTCTCGGCAACCGCGAGTACGTCGGCTACCTGCTGGTCGCCGGGGCCGCGATGGGCGCGCTGTTCGCCTACGTCGCTACCTCGGCGTTCGTGCTGCAGACCATGAACGGCCTTTCACCGGTCGCGTACTCCATCGACTTCGCGGCCAACGCCGCCGGGATGACAGTGGCAGCGCTCGTCGCCGCCCGACTCGCCGGACGGGTCTCCACCCGCAAGGTCATCCTGACTGGACAGCTCGCCGCTCTCTGTGCGGGCGCGGCCATGCTGACCGGAGCCCTGTGGTTCGAGACACCACTGGGCCTGGCAATCGTGTGCTTCTTCGTCCTGATGACAGCCCAGGGACTCATCATTCCCAACGGCGGCGCTCTCGCGTCGACCGCCGTATCTGATCATCCCGGCACCGGCTCTGCCCTGCAGGGCTTCGTCCAATGGGTCGCCGCCGGAACGATCGCGCCGATCGCCGGCCTCGGCGGCGCCACAACAGCCGTTCCGATGGCCGTCCTGATGACCGCCGGCATCACGGCATCCATTGTCGGCCTGCTCGTCGCGGCCCGCGCTACTCGAGACCCTCGCCCAACGCATCGGCGTCCACGGCAACCGCTACGACCCGACCCACCAGAGCTAGTCAACCGCTAACCCAGATGCCCGGCGGAGAGGGTGACGTGCGACCGTTCACGGGAGTCCGCGGCGAGCTGCGACACACCACAGACACTGACCGGAGGGCAGGATGGATCAGCGACGACTTGGACAGACTGGTTTGAAGACCAGTCGGATCGCGTTGGGGTGTATGAGTTTCGGCGACCCGGGCTTCCACCAGTGGACTCTGGACGAGGAGGAGGCGCAACCGTTCTTCCGGCAAGCCGTCGAGCTCGGGATCACCTTCTGGGATACCGCCAATGGGTACGGCGGCGGCAGCTCGGAGGTATACGTCGGGCGCGCGATCAAGAAGTACGCCCGCCGCGAGGACATCGTGCTGGCCACGAAGGTCTACGGCAAGATGCATGACGGCCCGGGCGGATCCGGCCTGTCCCGAAAAGCCATCCTCGAACAAGTAGACGCGTCCCTGACGCGCCTAGGCACCGACTACATCGACCTCTACCAGATACATCGCTTCGATCCTGAGGTGCCGGTCGAGGAGACGATGGAAGCGCTGCACGATGTGATCAAGACGGGCAGGGTCCGCTACATCGGGGCGTCCTCGATGTGGGCGTGGCAGTTCTCCAAGCTCCAGCACGCGGCCGACCTCGGAGGTTGGACACGGTTCGTGTCCATGCAGGACCAGTACAACCTGCTCAAGCGTGAGGAAGAGCGCGAGATGCTGCCGATGTGCTCAGACATGGGCGTTGGCTGCATACCGTACTCACCGCTGGGCAAAGGCCGGCTGGCCCGACCCTGGGGCCAGCACACCCAGCGCAGTGACAGCGACCACGTCGCCAAGACCTTCGACCTCGACGTCGATCGCCCCGTCGTGGACGCCGTCCAGCAAGTCCGAAGAACGCGGAGTGCCCATGGCTCAGATCGCCCTGGCCTGGCTCCTGTCCAAGCCCGTGGTCTCCGCCCCGATCGTCGGGGCAACCAAGCCCCACCACCTCGTCGACGCGCATGCAGCGATGGATATTGACCTCACCCGCGAGGAGATCCACCGTCTCGAAGAGCCCTACACCACACAGCCCGCCTACTGGTGGTGACCCGATCCCCACAGCCGCCACCAGAATGAGGCGCCCGTTGCCACTCCGCGCGGGCGATCGAACAGTTCCGAGCCAACCCGGGGCACGGCGACCGCGATCCGTCGACCGGCTGGACGAGGTTCAGTGAAGGAACCCATCCCACTTCAACTCGTAGCGGGATCCGCCGGGCATGGCGTGCTGGCCGGGCAGCTGTTCGACGGCCCGGGCGAGCTCCAGTCCAACCGGCCCGAGCAGGTCGGGTGCCAGCTTGCCCACCCTGCCAGTGTTGCCCTAGGCAAGCGCTTCGCGCCACCCCACGCTGTCTCGCCCCCCCGTGTTGAGTCCGGCCCGCAGTCGGGCGAGGTGGAGCCGGCGTGTCGGAATCGAACCGCCGACCTTCTCATTACGAGTCCGCTTCCATGAGCGCCTACACGCAGACGACCCCCGATCCTGAGCGCTAGTTGTGCCCAGTGGTCGAGGGTCGTTGACGGCTGCTAAAGGCCCTTCGGGGGCCTCTGGGGGGCCTCGCTGTCCGCGAGAATCAAAGGTGTCGGCGGTGTCGGCCACCCTGTGAGTCAGACTGGCAGTCATGATCCATGACGGCCCGCCACTTTGCGATGGGGCAATTTCTCTCAGTTCAGTGCGTCCAGAAGATGTGCACCGGTGCCTGACAGATGACAGCGTCAGGGACTCGATGGTGTGGGTTGACCGCGCCGCATCGGACTCATCGATGGTCTACTTCGGCATCTTCCGCGACCAGGCGCTGATCGGGCAGATCTTCTTGCACGACCGTGATGAGCAGCAGCGAGAAGCCCTGGTCGGATACCACGTGTTCTCTGCCGCTCATCGCGGCACCGGCACTGGCACAGCAGCATTGCGGCTCCTGCAGCGCTATGTCGTCGAGCAACTGCCCCTGAAGCGAATCATCGTGATCACCTCGACGGATAATCGTGCATCCCAACGCCTGGCTATGCGATGCGGGTTCGCGCTTGCTGGAGCGCCGAGCGAGGACCCGGATGGCCTGCTGTATGAGTGGATGGTCCCGCTTGGCTGAACCATCCACTCCTCCCCGCTGGTGTATGAGCTGGACGAAGTACGCCGACTTGCTTCGGCACGCACACGGCCTGCGCAGCTCGCCGTCAAGCGTCTTCCCGTCTGCCGTTCAGCCCACGCGTAGCGCGATCAGGAGACGCCAGAGGGGCCAAGGTGGAGCGCCCCACTGGACGAACGACCTTGGCCCCTCTGGCGGCTCCTGATAGGTCCTGACTGGGCTGGGCGGCAGACGGGAAGACGCACCCCGACCCCCTCCGACATAGGCGGGCCGATCCGACCCGTCATCCCGGAGTCATGAGGCCCCCGCCGGAGGCAATGCCTTGCTTCTGGTGAAGAACTCCGAGAGCGGGCGCGGGCGGTGAACGGCCGGAGGCCGCATGCGCACGTCCGCGCCGCGCGCCGAAGGCGCGCCTTGATCCATCAGAGAGGTCAACTCGGCAGGGGGTGTCCTCCGTACGCTGATGCGCAACAGCCGTCCGCCAACTGATCCGCGACACTGGAACGAACGGATCGCGGCTATGAGCGGATGGCCGCAGTGGACGATCGACGGACAGACCTTCACCGGGCCGCTCGGTTGTTGTCGGTGTGCTGTGCGACGGTGTAGGCGTGGACGTCACCGCCGAGTTGGTCGAGCGGATTCCGGCAGGGAATCTGCAGGTGCGGCGTGCCGACTTCGCTGCCGTCTGGTCCGAGGCGGAGCGGGCTCATGAACGGAACACGCGGACGCCTACGAGCGATTGGTACATCACCGGTGTGGTGGTGACATGCCGCTGGCTTGCTGGTGCCCTCGTGCCGGGCCTGCAGGGTCGGGTGCAGCCGGCCTTGGCACCCATCACGGGGGGACGGCCACCGCACATCCGGAGTTGATCGAGGCGGAGGCCCTTGCCGCCGAGCGGTGGGTGGCTCGCCATCCGCACGGGATGAACCGTCGGCCTGGCTGGCTTGAAGCGATCTTGGCGACCTTGACCTGGGCATGGCGTGGTGTCGGTGTGCCGCCGTCGGAGGTTCGCAGCGCTGACGCCGGCTGATGCGGGTAATCTCCCTCGAGCAAGCCTGACGGTCGCGAAGTATCAAGCCGTTCGGATCAATCGCGCTTGACCCTGGTGTCTGCCAGACTCCGGTGTCCAATTCCTTGATCATGGAGGACGCATGCGTCTACGTCGTACGGTGCTGGCTGCGTCTGCACTGGTGCTGTTGGGGTCAGCAATCCCGCTGGCCGACGCGGTGCAAGCGGCTCAGAAGACGCCGGGCACGCTGGCAGCTGAGCACCTGCCCAGGCCGGAACGTCCGCGCGGTGCCAAGGAGCGCGAGTTTGACGCGCACTCGGTGCTGGTCCGGTTCAAGAAGGCCGCATCTGCCGCCGCCAAGGATAAGGCGCTGAAGAGTCGCGGTGCCGCGCAGACGCGTGGCGTCCGGGGCACCGGGTACGTTGAAGCGCGGACCAAGGGTGCCGCCGCGGACCTGCTGCGCAGCCTCCGCCAGGATTCCGCGGTCGAGAGCGTGTCGTTCAACTACAAGCGTCGGATCGAGGCGGCGCCCACCGACCCGGCCTACACGTCCGGCGACCAGGCCTATCTCAGCACTGTGCGGGTGCCGCAGGCGTGGGACCGGACCAAGGGGTCCACCAGCCAGGTCATCGCCGTTGTCGACACCGGTGTCAACGGCCTGCACGAGGATCTGACGGGTCGCACCGTAACCGGCTACGACGCGATCAATAGGGTGATCCTTTCCGGCGCCTCGAACTCGGACCAGAACGGTCACGGCACGATGGTGGCCGGCATCGCCGCGGCTAACACCAACAACGGCCTCGGTGTCGCCGGCGTCGCCTGGACCGGCCGGATCATGCCAGTCAGAGTGCTCGGATCCGACGGCAGCGGCCTGGACTCCGACATCGCGGCCGGCATCACCTGGGCGGCCGACCACGGTGCCAAGGTCATCAACCTGTCGCTGGGCGGGCCCGGCGTCAGCGCTGTCCTGCACGACGCGGTCAAGTACGCCACCGGCAAGAACGTCGTCGTGGTTGTGGCCGCCGGCAATGACGGGGACGACACGCCGCAGTATCCGGCGGCGTACCCGGAGGTCGTGGCGGTCGGCGCGACCGATTCGGCCGGCGATCTGACCGACTTCAGTTCGTGGGGCGACTGGATCGACGTGGCCGCGCCCGGGTTCGGCGTCGTGTCCGCCTACCAGGACTCCTACGCCGTCGGCGACGGCACGTCATTCGCGGCGCCGATCGTGTCGGGTGTGGCGGCGCTGGTGCGTACGGCGTTTCCGTCGTGGACGCCGGCGCAGGTGTTGGCCAGGTTGAGGGTGACCGCACGAGACGCCGGGCCGCGGGGCGTTGACCCCTATTACGGGTACGGCGTGGTCGACGCGTACTACGCCGTGGGCGGCGCGTGGGCGGCGGAGTTCCCGACCCCGGTCCTCGGCGCCGGCGAGCCCAATGATGTGCCGGCCCGCGCGACGACGTTCTCTGACTCGGCTACCGGCACGCTGGCGGCCGAAGGGGACATCGACTGGTACCGCTTCGATTCCGCCAATGAGCGCTCCGTGGACGTACGGGTGACTCCGGCGGCGTTCGACGCCGACCTGGGTCAGAACGCCGACCCGATGCTGGCTGTGTACGACAAGGACCTGCGGCTGATCGGCGAGGTCGACGTCGCCTCTGCCGGTGGCGCCGAGACACTTCCGTTCACCACCGGCGTCGGCACGTACTACGTCGCGGTGCGTAACTACAACGGCTCCGCCGACACCCGGCCGTACACACTGTCGGTCACCACCGGGACGCCGGACATCTTCCAGCCGGCGGTCTCCCACGATGTGGGCTCTTGGCCGGAGACGGTGGCGGTCGGTGACGTCACCGGCGACGGTCGCGACGATGTCCTTCTCACGACGAGCTTCTACTTCGACGACGCCAACGACTACAAACTCTTCGTCTTCGCGCAGACGCCGAGCGGCGCCCTCTCCGAGCCCGTTCGGTACCCGACGGCTATGGGGTACAGCGGCTCCGGACCAGCGTTGCTCGATGCCAACGGCGACGGACGCCAGGATGTGGCCCTGCCCACCGCCTCCGGCGTCGAGATCTTCCATCAGACCGACGCGGGCCTGGCCAGCGCCGGCGTCCTCCCCGGCACCACAGGGGGAGGGTACGTCGTCGCGGGCGACATGGACGGCGACGGCGACGCCGACCTGGTCCTGCAGGGTACGCAGGGAATCACCCTTCTGATCCACGCACCGGATGGCACCTTCGCGGCGTCGTCGGTGACGGCCGATGGCAGCGGCGAGGTGGAAATCGGTGACGTGGACGGTGACGGCCTGCCCGACGTCGTGACCTTCACGGGCGGAATGGTGCGGGTCTACCACCACGCGACCGACGGCTGGAACCGCACCGATCACGACACGATCCGCGGCTACTGGCCCACCGTCGAGGGAATCGAGGTGGCCGACGTCAATGGGGACGATCGCGCCGACGTCATCGCCTCGATAGGAGGCAACGCCCCGGGTTCGCGGATCAACGTCTTCGTGCAGAACGCGAGCGGTGGGCTCGACACACCCGCCGTCTACTTGACCCGCGACATCCCAGAACCGGTCGAGGCCGCTGACATCACCGGCGACTCCCTCATCGACGTGGTGACCGCCCACGGCGGGTGGAACACGCTGAGCGTGCTGCCGCAGACCGCGGCGGGCACGCTCGGCACGCCGGTCACCTCGTCCATCCCGTACGCCTCGCACTACAACGACCAAGGTCTGGCGCTGGGCGACATCAACGGTGACCAGCGCACGGATGCCGTCATCGCCGACTACAACAGCGGCCTGGTGGTGCTGCGGAACAAGCTTGGTCCGACCCCGGGCGGGGAGCAGGCGTGGGTGCGGAGTGTGTCGCCGGCAGACTTCGCCGCCGGCTTGGCCATCGGAACGGTGCCGACGGTGACGTTCGCGCGTTCGGTGGATGCGGCGTCGGTGACCTCGTCGACGGTCCGGCTGGTCAACGGACGGAGCGGGGCGGCGGTGGCGGCATCAGTCTCATACGACGCCACGTCACAGACAGCGAGGCTCACGCCGTCGAGTCTGTTGCAGGACAACACGCCGTACCGGATCATCGTCAGCGGAGTGCGGGACACCTCCGGCGCGACGCAGGCGGAGCGGTTCACGTCCACCTTTCGGACGACCGATTACACGCCGGGCCCGGTGACGAACTTCAAGGCGGCTGGAGCCTTGCGGGGCGCGACCCTGTCGTGGACGATCCCGTCGATCACCGACCTGGATGGAGTGATCGTGCGGCGGGCTACCGGTACGACGCCGCCGGCGTCGCCGACGTCGGGCGACGCGGTATACGCCGGGACCCTTTCGAGCATCACCGTCAGCGGGCTGGTCGACGGCACCACGTACACGTTCCGGGTGTGGGTGCGGGACCGGTCGGGCAAGGTGAGCAGCCCGAGCACGGTGACGCTGCGAGGCACGTCAGTGTCCATCAGCAGCAACATCACTGCGTTGACGTACGGAGGTGCGGTGTCGGTGACCGGCCGGTTGACCCGGGTTGACACCGGCGCGGCGATCCCCGGAGCAGCGGTACAGTTGTACATCCGCCGCAAGGGGACGACGACGTGGTCCCTTCTGAGGACGGCGACCACCAGCAGCACCGGGTACGTCTCGTACAGCCACAAGCCGTCATGGAGCCTGGACTACGAGTGGATCTACCGGGGTTCGACGGCTTACATCGGCGATGTGACTCCCCTGCGTACGGTCAGCGTCCGTCCGGTCGTGGCGGCGAAACTGTCGAGGACGTCGTTCGCGTTGGGCGGCTCGGTCGTGTTGTCCGGGACGGTGACGCCGGTTCACGGCAATTACCGGGTCTATCTCCAGCGGCTCAGCAACGGGGTGTGGTCGACAGTAACCAGCCAGCTGCTGCCGTCGTCGAGCTCGTACGCGTTCACACTCAAGCCCACCTCGCGTGCGACGTACACCTACCGCGTGTACCTGCCGGCGCATAACGACCACCTGGCCGGCTACAGCGCAAACCTGTCCTTCCGGGTCTATTAGAGCGAGCCGTCGGGCCCCTGCCGCATCAGCGGCGGGGGCCCGGCTGCGATTCTACGTAGGTTGTGCGCGTGACCGGAGAGCTGGTGCGGTGAGGAGTTGGAGGGTTTGAGCCGCGGCCGTCGCATTCAGGGCTCAAGACATCGGCATAGCTCCGAACCCTCACTGGATTCGGAGATTGTTGCATTGGGGGACCTGGTGGGAGGGCACGGGGTTCGTAGTCTTTGGTGGGGTCGAGAACCAGTTCGCGGAGCAGTTCGCCGGTGGCGGCATCGGCGATGGTGGTCTGAAGGTCGTGGGTCAGGAGCAGGACGCGGGTGCGGGCGTGGGTTCGGCCGATGCCGATGTGGTGCAGGCGCCCGGCGGGCGCAGGGTGACCGAACCGGGCGGCGTGCTCAGCCGCTCACCCCGACGCCGATGACGAAGCCGCCGATCAGGATCATCATCGTGGCACCGACCGTGCTGGAGTGAGCAGCGATCCACCCCTTCGCCGATAGGAGGCGAGGTTCCATCCGCCGCGGAAACAGGATCGTCGCGACGATCGGAACGCCTACGGTGCAGGTGGCAATCGCGGTGTAGAAGACCACCAGGCCGAGGTTGTCGTGGAACACCAGGTCCGCGCCGACGATCGCCAGGCCCGCGGCCGCCGCCAGGAGCAGCGCCTTCGGACGAAGGCTCAGCGCCAGGCCGATGCCGAACACGGACAGGATGCCGAACGTGCCGATGCTGTCCAGCCAGCCCGGTCCACGTCCGCTCCGTGCGCGGGACCGCCGCGCGAGGGCCACCACGCCCAGCAGCACGAGGGCGATGCCGATCACTACCTCGAGCTTCCCGACGAGGGCGTCATGTTCGCGCGGTCGTCCGGGAAGCGCCTGGCTGGCCACAGTCGCCAACGCGACGGTGGCGAAGGTGCCGAGCACCGTGCCGGCCAGGAAGCCCAGGCCGGAGCGGCTGCGGCTCTCCGACAGCAGGATGAAGATGGTGGCGGTGATGGGGACACTGCTCAGCGCCGCCGCGAGGGCCAGCGGTATCAGCTGAAGCAGCGCCTGCCCCATCACGTCTCCGATCTCGACCCCACGACGAGGCTTCCGGACTGGCGTACACGGCCGTCCCCGTCACCGGAAGTATCGCGCACCCGGCACGCAATGCCTCAGTGGGGAAGGCCGCGGCAGCAAGTCGGTAGCTCGAGTCTCGCCGGACAACGCGGGACGGTCATCGCCCGATGGTCTAGTCGGTGACACGGGCGCCGCGATGAAGTCATCCAGGCTGGACGACGCGCCCGGCCAGGCGGTCACCGACACGGCGGCTGCGGCGGGTGAGGGCCGATCTCGCCCATGTACTGTGCACCCTGGCCGGCCTCGTCCTCGGACTGGTGCTGCCTCGAAACCCCACTAGTTCAGCCGCCACAAGGCACGTGAAACCGAAGCACGCTCAGCAGTTCAGCTTGGGAACGCCGTGGGAACAAAGAGGAGTCGAAGGATGGCGAATGGGGTCGAGAACTGACGAACTGGTGGTGGCTAGTTACGCCTGCAGAGGCGGATGACGGTCGGATGCGTCGGTTTCCTAAACTGTGCGTCGACCGAATCGCCCACAAGGGCTGGCCACCGTGCCCTGAACCCGACCGACCACTCGGCTCCGTGCCCGCTCGGCCAGGCCACCCGCCTACGGCCAAGATCGTCGTGGATCTGGCGGTCGCGCTCGCGTTGGGCGGGGATTGTCCGGATGATGTCGCGTTGTTGCGTTCGCGCTCGAGCGGGTGATGGAAGGTCGCAAGCACCTGCGGGACCAGCAGTGCAGCGGTCGCGCCCTGCACGATGGGGGCCGCGATCAGTACGCCGACGGTCGGCGCGGACGGCCGTGGCCCGTGACCCTCAGCCGGCCCGCAGATCCCTCCGCTGATAGACCAGAGTGGCCGCCAGTGCCAGGGCGACCGCCAGGAGCGTCATGCCCAGCGCGGCTGGCCGATGCCAGGCGTCGCGGGGCACGGCGCCCATCCACTGCATCGGAGAGAGCCGCCGTGCCCACTCGGGGAGGTCGAGCAGGTCCGCGCGCAGGCACACGATGATGCCCCAGCCGATGGCCAGCCACGCGACTGCGACGGCGCGCGGACTCACTGAGTGCAAAGCGAGAGCGGTCACCGCCAGCAGGACCACCGCCGGTCCGTACGCGAGCGTGTCGGTCACTCCATTGCCGAGGTAGCCGGGGTCGCCGAAGCCAGCCGCGAGGCCGAGACCGGTGCCGACGCTCGTGCACACCAGGAGGATCAGCGACCATGCGGTGATCACCGCGGTGGCGGAGGCCCACCACCGCCGCCGGCTCACCGGACCGGCAAGGGCGTACCCGACGCGCCCGGCGTTCTCCTCTGCGCCCAGCCATTGGGTGAGCTGAGTGGCGGCCGCGCCCGCCAAGAGGGCATTCATCTGGACGAAGATGGTCAGCGTCGCGTTGACTCCGGTGTCCCGTTCCGCACCCGCGGCCGCGCCGAGGTCGCTCATCTGCTGCGTCAGGTATCCGAAGGCGAACGCGAACAGGCTCGCTGCAACGACCCATCCGACGCCTACCCCGACGGTGAGCCGGGCCAGAAGGCGCAGGGGTGTGGTGATCCACGACGCGGCCACGGCCGGGCCGGGGCGGGGCGGGATGAGCCCGCCTCCCTGGTCCCGGCGGGCGGCGACCGTGGCGGCGCCGAGGAGCAACACCGCGGTCGTGGCGGCGAACGTCAGCCAGGGCCACAGCGGCGGCTCCGCCGCGAACGGGCGGACCTCGGCCAGCCAGGACTCGGGGTTCGCCCAGACCACATTCACCCCCCGGGCGTCGACCACGGCGCGGCCGAGGTAGCTGCCCATCCAGCAAGCGATGCCGAGGACGTACGCGGTCCGCGCGTCCCGGCAGCATTGCGCGACGAGTGCTCCGACGGCGGTGAAGGTCAGCATGAGGGCGCCGAGCCCGCCGGCGTACCGCAGTGAGCCGGCGACGGGATAGTCCAGAGCGATCAGCGCTACCGCGGTGAACAGGACGGTCAGCACGGCACTGGTCGCGGCGGCGGTCAGCCCTGCGGTGGCGGGTGCGAGCCGGTGCACCGGGCCGGCGGTCAGGATGTCCAGCCGGCCGGTGTCCTCGACGCTTCGGGTGAATCGGATCGCCAGGTGCAGCCCGATCAACGGGGCCATGAGGAGGGCCAGGTAACCCATCTCGTTGGACAGGATGCCGCCCAGGCTGCTCAGGTCGTAGCCGCGACCCTGCAGGGCGGCGCTGCTCTGCGTCCCGACGTAGGCGGCCGCGTAGGCGTCCCGGCCCGCCTGGTCGGGGTACATGCCGTTGAGGGTGGACGCGGTGCTGGCCACCAGGACGGTCACGGCCACGGACCAGCCGAGGATCTGCGCCGGGGCTGTGCGCAGGCTCACCGCGAGCAGGCGCCAGTATCCCGTCATAACCGCACGCCTCCTGCCACAGCGGTGTCGGCCCGATAGTTCGTCAGGAACAGCTCGTCGAGGCTGGGCGGTTCCACCGTGAGGGTCCTCGGGTCGGCCGAGGCGATGCACCCGACGGCGGCTGGTAGCGCGGCCCGGCCGACGCGGAAGCGGGTGTGCACACCGTCCGGCTGCTGGTCGACCGTCAGGTCCAGGACTCCGTCTATGCCGGCCAACCCGGGCACGGGAGCCTCCGTGATCGCGCCGACGGTCGTCAGCGTATGGCTGCGCAGGTCGCCCAACGTGCCCTCGCGAACCACCACGCCGCGCCGGACGATGCTGACCCGGTCGCACAGCGCCTCTACCTCGGAGAGAATGTGGCTGCTCAGCAGCACGGTCCGTCCGGCCTCCTTCAGTTCCCGGACACACTGCTGGAAGACGTCCTCCATCAGCGGGTCCAGCCCTGCGGTCGGCTCGTCGAAGAGGTAGAGGTCGGCCTCCACGCTCAGCGCGGCGACAAGAGCCACCTTCTGCCGGTTGCCCTTGGAGTAGGTTCGGGTCCGTTTGGTCGGGTCGAGTTCGAACCGTTCGATCAGCGAGTTGCGCCGAGCTGGGTTCATGCCGCCCTGCAGTCGGCCGAGGATGTCGATGCAGCTGCCGCCGGTGAGCCCTGGCCACAGCGCCACGTCGCCGGGCACGTACGTCAGGCGCCGGTGGGCCCGGACAGCCTGCGTCCAGCAATCCAAACCGAAAATCGTGGCCCGACCGGAGTCCAGCTTGAGCTGGCCCAAGAGCGCTCGGATCGTGGTGCTCTTGCCTGCCCCGTTGGGCCCGAGGAAGCCGTGCACCTCTCCTTGCCGCACGGTGAGGTCCAGCCCGTCCAGCGCCTGGGTGCGTCCGAATCGCTTGTGGAGACCGCCCGCTTCGATGGCATGCATACTGAAAGTATGACACAAGTTGACAGTACATGTCAGAACGGGAGCTCGAATCGTCTCGGGGCAGTGCTCCGAGTCCGTATGCTTGGCGGTATGCCGATGACCCTGCGCCAGCGCAACCGTATGGCCGCCATGCAGGCGATCCAGGACACCGCGATGGAGCTGTTCGACCAGCACGGTTACCAACAGGTCACGGTCGATGACATCGTGCGCGAGGCAGGCGTCTCCGCCTCGACCTTCTACCGGTATTTCGGCACCAAGGAGGGGCTCTTCACCGCCGACCCCTTCGCCGCGGTGGGCGCCGACAGTTTCCAGGAGATCGTCGATCTGGACGACCCGGCGACGACCATGGAGCGGCTCGCGGCCACCGCGGGGACGGGCGGCCCGTGGCGCGGCATGCGCTACGTGATAGAGGAGCCCGTGGTCCGGGCCGCCGTCTACGCGAGCATGGACGCGCTCGTGGACAGGCTCACTCCGCTGCTGACAGCGCGCGGACACACCCCGAACCAGGCCCGGGTGCTGGCCCGCACCTACCTCTTCGCCGTGTACTTCGGCGCGCTCGAGGAGTGGCACCGCGACGGGCGTACGCGTCCGATCGGCGACTACGCCCGCGAGGCGATGGCAGCCCTGCGGTCGGCCGCCGGCTGGTGAGCCGAGGCGGAACCTACGGCCACCTCATCGGCAACGGGGGCCGATGCCTCCAGGCTTCCGTGGGCAATCTCGTCGGCCTCGGATCCTTCGAATAGGAAGATGGCGTCGTCGGCGAGCTTCTGGTAGCGGGCCGCCACTTCGATTGCGGCCTCGACGAGTGGGGTCTTGTAGTTGTCGTCCATCACCCAGCCGATGACCGCCTTGGTGGGCAGTCGATCACGTAACTGGCTCATCGCAATCGAGGGTGTAGCCGGGGTCTGAATCCGCACGCGCGCACCGTCGAGCACACGCGCGTCGTCCGCGCCTGGGTCACCGACCTAGCCCGCCGCGAAGGCCGCCGCCCGGGTTCTCGTCGACACCGCGTGCCCACCCGACATACCGTAGGACCGACACCCTGTGCCGATTGACGAGCAGTCTGCACCACAGTTCGGTGGGAGCGGCTCTGCAGTGGTCGTGGGCTATTGCTGGAGGACGCGGCGGCCGGTCAGACGAATCGGTGTGATCCGCACGAACTGGGTGCGCAGGCCGACCGCCCATGGCTTGGGACCTTGCTCGCCCCACAGCTCCACGAGGGTGTCCGGGTCGTCGACGAGCTCTGCATCGCCGACGGCCACGACGCTCCACCCGCTCTGCAGGAACTCGTCGATGTCATCGATCTCGAAGGCGACCCGGCTGTGGCGCATCGCGTTGGCCAGTGCGCTGTCGGCGGCAGTTCGAAAGAAGATGCTGCGCCGGTGGACGACGTAGTTGACGGGCAGCACCTGTGCACCGTCCGGGCCGTTGAAGCCCACCCGTCCCACGGACTTGGCGGCTAGGAGCTCTCGGCACTCCTCGGGCGGCAGGTGCTGGAAGAGCGCCGGCTCGAACCATCGGTTGCTGCTGGCGTCGCTACTCATCTCTCAGATGTACCGCGGTCCCTCCTGTTGGCGGACCGGCCGTAAGTCCCGAAACTGTGGGCCAAACGCCAGTCCCTTGTATGCAGCGAACGGCCACGCAGAATGGAGCGCGCGCGTGCGTCCGCTACTGTCGCCCGGCGGCTTGCCATCCGACTTCGGCCGAGTGGCCCTGCCGATGCCAGTGTGCCGCAGACGGTCGCCCGCGGAGGCCGCCACCTTCGAGCAGAGCCGGGCCATCGCAACCTCGGCGGCCCCGTCGAGGCGGAGGAACAGGCCCCGCTTGAGCGCTGCCCCGAACGACAGAGTGGTACCGCCTACGATTGCGACGGGCACAACGAGGAGGCAGTCATCATGCTGGTACGCGAAGTCATGACGTCACCGGCCATCACGGTGACTCCGTACACCACGGCACGCGAAGCTCTGCGGCTGCTGAACGAGTGCCAGATCACCGCCCTGCCGGTCGTAGACGACGACGGCATCGTCGTCGGGGTGGTGAGCGAGGCGGACCTGCTCGCGCTGGTCCCGGCCGACCCGCAGTCAGATCCGATGCTGGCCGGGGTCCCGGCGACCCGCCGGGTCCGCGAGCTAATGACCCAGCCCGCGGTCACAGTGGGCGCCGGCAACGAGGTCACCGAGGCTGTCACGCTTATGAGATCGACCGTGATGAAGAGCCTGCCGGTGGTGCTAAGCGGCCGGATCGTCGGCGTGGTCAGCCGCAGCGACCTGATCCGCGTACTATCGCATACCGACGACCGCATCCTCTACGAGGTCACCACCCTAGTCCACGCTGAGGGCGTCAACTGGCTGGTCGACGTCACCAACGCCGTGGTCACCATCAACGGGCCCGTCACCGACCGGCAGCGGCAAGACGCCGAGGCCATCGCCCGATCGGTCACCGGCGTCGTCGACGTCCGGATCCCCTGGTAATTATCCACCTCGGTGGTGTCGTGAACGCTGTAGCCGCTGGCTATGAGAGCGCTGGCCATCGGACGAGTGCGCTCTTGGGGTTGGGGCCTCGCGGCGAGCCAGTTCCTCACGTTCGCAGTCCGTTTCTTGAACCGCGATCGCGCCACGGTATCTCGGTCTCCGCGCGGTCCTCGCGCTGTCCTTCGCCTGCATCCACTGGCGTGCCTGGCAGACTTCGGTTGCTCGCGCTGGAATTCGCTGACCCTCACGACTATCAGCGGAACCAGCAGGATGACGTGCTGGTGATCGAGGGTATTCGTGAGGCGATCAGCTCCGGCGCAACATCACGGTCCGCAACGCCACAAGCGACCTGGAGTGCGCCGGCCGACCCCGGCTGTCCGACCGGCAGATGATGACGATGCTGCTGGCAGGTGGCCGATTGCCTGGCTGCGCCAACAGGAATCATCGTGAGTTGGAGCTGAAGGTTGCTCTGTACGTCGCGACGGCTAGCAGTGTCGGTCACTTCTTGCAGCCGAAGAGATGGAGGCTCGACTCCGGCACGAAGGGATAATCCGACTCGTGGGGACACTTCGACGGATCCGCCTCGCGCTCCTCGCCCTTGGGGTCGTGGTCGGCGCTGGCACGCTCGGGTACGTCATGCTCGGGTTCGGCGTCCTCGATGCCTTGTACCAGACAGTCACGACCGTAACGACCGTTGGTTTCCGCGAGGTACATCCGCTGAACGCGGCTGGCCAGCTGTTCACGATCGTGCTCATCCTGGCGGGAGTCGGAACCGCGCTGTACACGTTCGGCGTCCTGCTCGAGGCCCTGATCGAAGGACACCTGCACCAACACCTGGAAAGGCGTCGAATGGACCGTGACATCAGCCGAATGACCAACCACTTCATAATCTGCGGGTGGGGCCGGGTCGGCCGCGCGAGCGCACACTACCTCGCCGCCACTGGACAGCAAATCGTCGTAATAGATCGCAACCCTGACCGACTGGAACGGCTTGAGCACGCGACTGTGCTCGGCGACGTCACGGATGACGATGTCCTCGCGGCCGCCGGTATCGCCCGCGCCCGCGCGCTCATCGCTGCAGTCGACACCGACGCCGACAATGTCTACGTCACGCTGTCCAGCCGCGCCATGCGGCCTGAGTTGGTCATCATCGCTCGTGCCCGCACCGAGGCCTCCAAGGCTAAGCTCGTCCGCGCGGGCGCCAATCGGGCCGTCAACCCGCAGCTGATCGGTGGTCGGCGAATGGCGGCCTTTGCACAGCAGCCGCACGTCGCAGAATTTCTCGACGTGGTCATGCACGATGAGACCCTCGATTTCCGGATCGAGGAGGTTGAGATTCCCTCCTCGTCGCGGCTAGCCGGCCGCTGCTTACGCGACGCGGCCCTCCTGGAGACCACTGGAGCCCTACTGCTCGCCGTCCGGCTCAGCGCCACCGGCCTGTTCCTGCCCAACCCGACTCCCGATACTCGACTCGAGCCCCAGACCATCCTCATCGCGTTCGGTACCCCC
This sequence comes from Kribbella orskensis, assembly GCF_004342085.1. Lineage (NCBI taxonomy): Bacteria > Bacillati > Actinomycetota > Actinomycetes > Propionibacteriales > Kribbellaceae > Kribbella > Kribbella orskensis. The sequence goes on along the minus strand of NZ_SLWM01000016.1, from coordinate 4,513 downwards.
ACCCAGCTCAACGCGCTGCGCCTCCACTGCGGTGCAGCGTGAATCCTTGGCCCAAGGCCAACAGTCACCCGTCCTGTCCACACGAGACTTAGCTTCGGTAGGTCCCGGACTCGACGCCAGACAGCGGGCCCCAGGCGGTCGCGGCCGACCTCGGTTCCGCTTCGAGATCGTCAGCAGATCAAACGGCCCCGTTCGAGTATCTGAAATCGGATTCAGTCGAACTCCGGCGGTCCGCTCTCAAGTCTGGGCATTTTGAAAGACCCAGCGAGCCACCCTGCTCTCCGACGGCACAGTTCTCGGCGTCCAGCTACCAGGCACTCCAGACGGCCTCGACGAGCGCCCGCCACACGACGCTACTGGGCGCTACTCCCGACCGGGAGTAACCCGGCGCGAAGCCAAGGCAGTTCAGGCCGCGTACCGAGTTCGCCCTGCGAGACCTCATGAGGCGACTGGGAAACGAGCGGCCGACAACGGGCTATGGCCCACAGCTAGACCGGTCCGGATGACCGCCGGGTCCAGGGCCGTGCTTGCCCCAGCCCGACAATGGGCTCAGTTCAGTCCGTGGCTGGCCCGGATGGGGACGCCACGCTCATCAGTTCAGCCTGGGAACGCTGTGGGAACAAAGAGGCGTCGATCCGAGTCAACTGGAGTCAAGACCGGCCGAACTGATGTGGGCTAGACACACCGGGAGGGGCGTATGTCGGTGGGGTGCGTCGGTTTCCTAAACCGTGCGTCGCAGGTTCGAATCCTGCCGGGGGCACCCATTTCGCCGTGGCTCGGCCTCAGTGTGCATGCCCTTGACCGAGCCACGGTTCCGCTCAACGCTCCCATTCCCGCGCGTGGCGGCAGATCCGGTTGCCGCAGCGCTCGCTGTCTGCTCGATGAGCGGACGTCACAACGTCGCGTGCCCATGCAATCTCGCGGACAGGCAGCCCTTCACGCGGCTTGGTCGCCATCCTGCGGGCCTCGCCGTTCGTCCATGGTTGCGAGAGCTGCTCGCGCGGTTATGCGGGCCGAGCCGCACGGACCTCGTGCAGGAGCGCAGCGATGAAGAAGCAGCCGAACGCGGCCGTTCCGGTTGGGAAGGGGTGCCCACCCAGCAGAAACACCGCTGCCAGTCCGATGAGGGTCCATTCGCGTCGTGGCGCTCCGTGGCCGCGACGAGCCAGAGACGATTGGGGGCTCGGGATCATCACTCGCCAGGGGACGATCCATTGCCTGCCTTTACCCGACGGGCATAGCGTCAGTGGCGATGAGCAGAGCCCGATGGGGAGCGGGCACCAGGGGAGAGGAAATCGGACATGCGCAGATCCAGGGTCGCGGCCGCAGTCGCGGGAGCAGCGATGCTCCTGTTGACCACGACGGTCCCAGCGGCGGCCGTCATCGACGGCACCACCGACACCACCAACAGCTTCCCGAATGTGGGAGGGCTGCAGCTGCAGGACGAAGGCGAATGGTTCGACTTCTGCACCGGCACGCTGGTCGCGCCGGACGTCGTACTCACCGCCGCGCACTGCACGGACTTCTTCACCGGCGACGTCGGCGACCCGGACGCGCTCGGGCCGGACGACTGGCGAGTCTCGTTCGACGCCGACCCGGACGAGAACTCGACGTATTACGGGGCCGACCACTTCGTCGTCCACCCGGACTGGCTTGCCAATCAGGTCGGACCGGGCGGCGGCAACTCGAAGATGTCCTTCCTCAAGGACGGGCTGGAGGACATCGCGCTGGTCTTCCTGACCGAGGATGTCGCCAACGTGACACCGGCACCAGTGGCCGATGCTGGCTACCTGGACGGTCTCGACCTGACCTCCGAGACCTTCACGGTGGTCGGTTATGGCACCGACGAGTACGTCACCGGCAGCGCCGCGTCGCCGATGGCGATCACGGTCTACGACGGGGCGCGCAGCTACAAGGACGTCACGGTGATCACGAAGCAGGACCTTTTCCCCGACCGGTTCGTGAAGATCACGAAGAGCGTCTGCTTCGGCGACTCGGGCGGACCGTTGTTCCATGAAGGCACGCTCGTCGCGCTCAACACGTGGACATTCAGCTACCGCTGCGACGGACCGAACCTGGAGTACCGCGTCGACTCCGCGCCGGCACAATCGTTCCTGGACGCCAACCTGTAGGGCTTGCCGGACTCAGCGACCCGTCATCGCCGTCAGGTCTGACGGTCTGCCAGCCGGCAGTCAACGGCATGCGTACGTGCGCGTCGCCCCCCATGGAAGGCTCCCCGGTGGGCAGCGGCCACGGGGGGCCTGGCATCAGGCACCGGCTGGACTGCTGGTTGCAGCCTCTGCAACGGGCTCAGTTCAGTCGACGGCGGGCACGCGTGGGCTTACCGCGCTGACCAATTCAGCGTGGGAACAGCGTGGGAACAAAGAGGGGTCGATGCGAGTCAACTGGAGTCAAGACCGACCGAACTGGTGATGGCTGGTTACGCCTAGAGATGCACTTGTCGGTGGGGTGCGTCGGTTTCCTAAACCGTGCGTCGCAGGTTCGAATCCTGCCGGGGGCACCCATCGTTCGGCCGGACACCTTGTGGTACGGCGATGGTCGGCGCTTGATCCATCTAAGAGAGGTCAACCAGGGGGGAGGGTGTCCCCGTCCGCCGATGGGCAACAGCGGTCCCCGCCAACCGATCCGCGGCACTGGAACGCACGGATCGCGGCTGCTTGTTGATTGCCTGTAGGACCAATCCTGGCGAGGCTTGGTCCACGCGCCGCAGCACCGCGGTTTTGTGGCCGTGCGCAGCTCAGGATTCCTCGGAGGCCAGTGCGGTGATCGCGGCGACCTCCTCGTCGGCAAGCTGGATGCGCGCGGCGGCCAGGTTCTCCTTCAAGTGCTGCAGGCTCGTCGTGCCAGGAATCGGCAGCGCATTTGGTGTGCGGTGAAGTTGCCAGGCAAGGGCGATCTGCTGGGGGGTGGCGTCGTACTTCGCGGCGATCGGGTCGATGACGGCGTGGAATGGCGCGCCGTCATCGCCGCCGGGGACCGCGCCAGGGTGCCAGGGCGAGAACACAATGCCCTTGTCCTCTGCGACCGCGCGAACCGCCGCGCCGAGGCGGACGGCGACGTTGTAGTGCACGGTGACCGCGGCGATGTCCGTGATCGCCACAGCGGAAAGGAGCTGGTCGGCGCTGATGTTGGACAGGCCGATATGGCGGATCAGTCCGCCTTGCTTCATCCCGGCCAACGTCTCGACTGCCTGCTCGAAAGGGGTGTCGGTGAACGCCGGCGTGTGCAGGTAGTACAGGTCGATCCGGTCGACGCCAAGGCGCCGCATGCTCATGTATGCGGCCTGACGCAGATACAACTTGTTACCCGTCGCGCCCATGTCGCTGTATTCAGGGCCGCCGCGGAGGAACCCGCCCTTCGATGCGATGACGAGGTTGCCCGGGTAGGGGTGCAGCGCCTCCTTGATGAGCTCTTCATTGGAGTGCGGCCCGTACACGTCGGCGGTGTCGATGAAGGTCACGCCCGCAGCGACGACCTCACGGAGCAGTGCGATGCCCTTGTCGTGGTCGGGGTACTCGCCCCAGACCTTCGGGCCGGTGAGCTGCATCGCGCCGTAGCCGATGTTCGCGACCGTGAGGTCGCCGCCGATGGTGACAGTGCCGGGGATGTTCTTGTCTGTGCTCATGATTCCTTCTTGGAGGTTCGAGTGGTTCAGCCCGGATCCACCGGTCAAGTGAGGCTTGGTCCCCTTACCCAGTCCCCCGCCGACGTCGACGTCATTGTCAGTACTTGACTCCTTGACCCCGACTCCGTTGATTTGGAAGGAAGTTGGTAGTTCCAACGGGCAACAGGGCGGGGTTCGACCTTCCCACTGTCCAAGAGTTCCTCCTTGACTAAAGCTCGTGGTTATCGGGGCCAGTCGAACTACGCGGATTTTGCGTCGGAATTCTCGCTCGCGCTGTCCGATTGACGTCGAATCAAGCCGGACGCGGCCCAAGGACTGCGAGCATCGCCGTGACGGATTCGGCGCTCAGCTTGCGGTGTTCGGTCCCAGCCGCAGCGTCATTGCACAGACGATGGCGGCGATGGCCAGCAGTACGCCGTTGACAATGAGCGCGGTGTGCAGGGCGGAGGTCATGCTGGCGCCGTCCGCGATCCGGCTGGCAAGGATGACGCCGAGGACGGCGGGACCGAGGACGGCGCCGTACTGGCGCAGCGCGGTGTTGGTGGCTGCCGCCATGCCGGCGAGGTGTTGCGGGACGGCGTTGATCGCGGTGACCGCGACGGCGGTGAGCATGAATGCGTCGGCGACGCCGAGGATGGCGAGCCTCCACGCGGCAGCCCCGATCGAGGTGTCGGTTTGCATCCCGGTCAGCAGGAACATCGCCACTGAGCCGAGCGCGAGCCCGGCGGCGAGGAGCGCGAGCGGTGGCCAGCGGGTCAGCAGCCGTCCGACTAGCGGGTTCGCCACGGCAGTGACGCCGTTGATGAACAGCAGCCGCACGCCGATCGCAAGCGGTGAGAGGTGTTGCCCGGCACCGAAGAACAGGCT
>NZ_SLWM01000015.1:0-186117 GCF_004342085.1 Kribbella orskensis | reverse complement strand
GCCGGCGTCAAGCGCACTTTGCTTGACACCGGCGAGGACCGGCGCACCCTGACCAAGGCGGGAAACGAGCACCTCCTTGACACAGAGGGGAGCCATGTGCGGTCGTTTCGATGGCAGGATGTGGTCGTGTTCGAGTGGCATGGCTGGGCGGTGGTGGTGGCTTCTCCCGGAGTGGAGGACGACGAGGATGCAGACAACCGATCGGCGGGAATCCTGTCGGCAGTTCAGGAGTACCTCAACGGACAGGCGCCTGTCGTCAATGAGGTGCTCGACTGGCGCTGGCAGAACGGCCAGATGCACGTCTGGGTGGCCGGGTGCCACAACCACCCGACGATGAAGCCACACGTCGTGTGGACGCGCATCGGTCTCCTCGCTCCCGGCAGCTACGGGGTGCTCCACTCGATCTATCACGGGGTCGACCGCGACTGGTCGCGCCGAGTGCTGCGACGAGGTGCAGTGCAGGTCGAGGTCGAGGAAAACCTTTCGCCCCACGTGGGCCAGGTTGAGGACCCGGAGCCCGGCGCCGGATAGGGCGCACGCACATCGGCTGCTTGCGTTGTCGGCGGGTCAGGTGGTCGGCACACCGATACTCCTGCCTGTCGCACATCAGTTAGCCGACAAGTGTTGCGGGATTAGTTTGCGGATCACAGCCGGCGGGGGCCGGCCACACCGAGGCGAGAAGATTGCCGGCGAACGTCCACGGCTGGGTGCTGCCTCCGCGCCACGCGCTTCCGGTTGGGCCAGCTGTCGACGTCGGACTGACGACCTTCTCATTACGAGGAAGACTTTCAGCGTTGCATACGCCCTCTGTCGGCGTCTTTGCTGACACGGCCGCACGCACCACGCGCCGATTCCACCATGGGTTTCCAGGAGTTCGCACCACGTGCGGCAACACGCGGGGTCACCATCTCTCCAGTAGCTCTGGCAAGTCGGCTCTTGCCGGACCATCGCCGTTCGCCGGTTCTTGGAGCCACCACTGGGTCTGGGTTCGGCGGACGTCTCAACACCAGTGGACTGAGCCGAGGACAGGCGACGCCCTGCCGGCCACGGTCGGCAGCACGATCGCCTTGACCAACTGGAGCCTCTACGCACTGCCGCAGCGCAACCTCGAAGGGGTCCTCGCGCATGAGCTGGCGCACCACTTGGCGCTGCCAGAGAGGGTCTCGCTGCTCGGCCAACGCAGCCAGCTCGGCCTCAGTTGGCTCGCAGGTCGGGCTGTCGGGGCACAATCACCCTGTGAAGAAACCCCAGGCCGACCCCGTGATCGCGCGCAACCGCAAGGCTGCCCACGACTATCATCTGGGCGAGTCCTGGGAGGCGGGGATCGTGCTGCAGGGTGCGGAGGTGAAGGCGCTCCGTGCCGGACGGGCGTCCCTGGTCGGCGGCTTCGCTACTGTCGAGGACCGGGAGATCTGGCTGCACGGCGTGCACATCCCGCAGTACTCCCAGGCCCGCTGGTTCAACGACGGCTCACGCCGCAAGCGGAAGTTGCTGCTGCATCGTGCCCAGATCGACAAGATCGAGCGCAAGGTCAACGAGAGCGGGCTGACGATCGTCCCGGTGACCCTCTACTTCAAGGACGGTCGCGCGAAGGTCGAGATCGCCCTGGCCCGCGGCAAGAAGACCTGGGACAAGCGGCACGCGCTCGCTGAGCGCGAGGCGACCCGGGAGGTCGAGCGTGCGGTCAGCCGCCGGCTGAAGGGTCGCCCGGACTGATCAGCGGTGCGTACGATCGCGCCCATGAGGCCGTGGAGCTCCAGTACACGGTTCGAGACTAGGTGCCCCCACCTCCAAACTCGCGCGTGCACCACCCGAGCGATGCCCGCTAAGGCTCAGCAGCTTCTGCGGCGTCTGGCCGCAGCGCCATCCGCGGCGCCCAGCGACTGCCTGCGGTCTCCTCAGGTTCGAGGTAGCTCACCCATCCATGGTTCGAATAGGTCGGGCTGGGTGTTGTTCCAGGGCTTGCTCGGCGCGGAGCCTGTCGGCTGCGTTGTTCGGCCGCTGCCCGGATGTGGCTGGTGTTGTCGGCTCGCATCGTCGGCCTCGGCGGGGTCGGGTTGCTGGATGGTGTCGATGGATGTTTTGGAGGTTGGTGGCCGAGCACTGAGGTCCGCCGCGGCCCGTTGCTGGCGGCCCGGCACGGGTGCACACTCGGACTGGCCCTACTTCGCGCCGCGGGCCGGATCCTGGTGTCCGGACCACCTCCGACCCACCCGTGGCCGCAACCGTGGGAGGCGGCATGGGCGAGTCACGAGCTCTTCAGCGCGCGGGATGGGCGGGTGCCGCTTCGGTCGTGCTGCTCGTCGTCGGGGTGGCGCTGGGCTACCTGGTCGGCGTCGACAACCCAGGCATGTCGGACTCGGACATCCTCGAGAGGCTCAATGACGACGCGCGGCAGGCCGCCGCCGGCATCGGGCTGCCCGTGCTCGCTGCGGGGGTCGCGCTGTTGCTCTGGTTCGCCACCGGTCTGCGGCGGGTGCTGGACCGGCTGTCCGGCGGGGACCCGCTCGCGCATGCGATCGTGCCGGCCGCGGCGCTGTTCGGCGGGCTGATGATCACCGGTGTGTCGCTCGATGTGGCGAGCGCGTTCGCGGCATGGTCGGACGAGTTCACCGCCGACCCGGACACCGTCCGCGCGCTCGGCATGGCGGGGCAGGTCCTCGCGCTCACCGGACTGATCGGCTGCGGTGTGCTGGTCGCCGTCACGACGCGGATCGCCCAGCAGGCGGGTGCCCTGCCGAGATGGGCGACCTGGGTGTCCTACGCGGTCGCCGCGCTGTGCCTGTCGGGCTTTTGGAGCGGGGGGATGGCGTCCGTGGCCTTCGCGCTGTGGCTCATCGGCGCCGTCATCGGGGTGCTGCGCGCGGCGCGACGGACACCGCCGGCGCCGGCCGTCCCGGCGAAGGGCGCACCGGCTCCGGAGGCGAACCGCACGCCCCCGACCGCCACCAGCGGCTGACGCCCAGCCGCCGGTCGTCCACAGCCCGGCCGGCGTCCACAACCTGGCCTCCGCACGCGCCGCGGAACGTCCCGTTCGCATAGAAGGCCCACGATCTCCGCAAGGCAATTGCCGACGGCACCTACCCGGTCGGGTCGTCTCTGCCGATGAACGAAGACATCCGAGTCAAGTACAAGGTTGCCACCGGCACAGTCAGCCGCGCAGTCCATCGGCCAGCACTCGGATCAAGACTCTGCGCAAGCCGACCCTGGCGGCGTGGCTGACCAATCTCCTGGTCCGCACCGACCCCGACGGAGTCAACGACCTCACCCAGCTCGGTGACGAACTCCGCGCCGCCCACCTGGCTACCGACGGCGCCCGGCTGCGGGAACTGACTCCTCGCCGACACAACCTGGTCCAGGAACTGGTGACGACTGCCCCGCTACCGCCGGGTCCTGATCCGAGACCGCGGGCGGGAGATGCAGCGGGTGGAAAGCTGCTCGAGGACGCCCAGATCAAGCTCGGCTCGGTGGTCAGCGACCTGTTCGGGGTGTCCGGACGGGCGATGATGCACGCGCAGATCGCCGGCCAGCGCGAGCGGTCGTGGATACGATGCTTGCCGTTATCGTCCTCGTCGTGACATTCGCCCGACCGCAAACTGCACCGCTGACCACGCTCCTCATGCCTGTCGTTCAGCACCTTCGTGCTTTGCGTCCGTCGTCGCGGGGATGGTCTGTGCGGTCAACGCGCGGTTTTCCGCGGATGCACCCACGAGCCGCCAGCGCCGATATACGTCGACTGGACGGTGCTGCTCGACGTACCCGCCGTCCGTCCGCCGGACTACCTGGCCGGTCTCGACGCCGAGCACCGCGATCCGCGTATCCCGTTCCTGCAGCCCATTGCAGATCTGGCGGGTGATCACCAGTGCGGCGGGCGGGCCCAGGATCACGAGGACCTGGAAGACGTGCAGGAGTGAGTTGACCGAAAGGTGGAACAGCACGGCCATGGTGTCGGCGCCGGCTGCGGCCCAGAGGATGCCGTAGAAGGTAATACCGGCGACTCCGATGCCGGTTCGGGTCGGGTTGTTGCGCGGCCGCTCGAGGAGGTGGTGATGCCGCCGGTCGCCGGTCAGCCGCTCCTCGATGAACGGGTATACGGCGACGAGCGCAAGGAACAGCGTGCAGATCGTGACCGGCAGCAGTACGGCCAAGCTGAACGTCTTGCCCCACCAGACGAATTCCCAGCCTGGCGCCAGCCGAAGCGCGCCGTCGAGGAAGGCGAGATACCACGCCGGGCCGACACCGGCCGAGGCGTTCGCCGGATCCGCAGGGCCGTACAGCCACACCGGGTTGATGGCCGCCGTCGCGGCCATGAAGATCGCAACCCCCGCGACGAAGCAGAACAGGCCAACACTCTTGACCGCGGCCACAGTTGCCGGACGTCCCACCACGTTGTCTTCCGTTCGCCCGGGTCCGGCGAGCTGCGCGGGCTTGTGCCTGAGCGCCAGGACCGCACCGACAACGAAGAGGACGACAAGTACAGCGGGCAGGACGACGATGTGCAATGGGTAGAACCACGAGATCACATCGCCCGGGAACTGCCCCCCGAACAGCAGGGCCGAGAGGGCGGAGCCGACGAGCGGAGTCGCCTGCAGGACACCGTCGAGTACGGCGAGGCTCGTGCCGGACGCCATGTCGTCCGGGAGTGAGGTGCCGGTGAGGCATGCGGCCAGCATGACGATGAGCAGCCCGACGACAACGAGCCAGTTCAGGCGCCGTGGCCGACGGAACCCGGCGGTGAAGAACAGCCGCAACAAGTGCAGCGTGATCGCCGCCACCATGATCAGCGTGGCCCAGTGATGGACCTGGCGCATCAGCAGCCCACCGCGGACCTCGAAGGTGATCGCCATGGTGGAATCCAGTGCCCGTGACATCTCTACGCCGTGCAGCGGTGCGTACGGTCCGTCGTACACAACGTGATCGACCGACGGTTCGTAGTACACCGTCAGGACCACGCCGCTGAGCACGATCACGACGAAGCTGTAGAAGGCGATCTGGCCGAACAGCAGCGACCAATGGTCGGGGAATACCCTTGCTCGCAGGTTGCTCCATGGGCGGTGCATGGCTCGACCCTCCCTGGTCATCCTCCACGCCGGGCCGCAATCCGCGGTCAGCCATACGACACCGCAGCCATCGCAATTGTGACGTCCCGTGTCGCACATCACGCTCACATCAGCGTTGGATCGGACGCCCGGGCGGACACCGCCAGGTCGACTTGGACTCGCAGCCGAAGCACCGAGGTTCTTACCAGCTGCAACCAGGCTGACTCGCGAGCGGCGGCAACTGTCGAGCCGGCCACAACCGAAGCACCAGAGCTCTCGCAGACGACAGGTCAATGACGACCAGCCGTTCACGACGTACCAGGGTTCTCCGGTGGTAGGCGGCCACGAAGGTGGCGGTGTCGAGCACGAACGGCTTGGCGGCCTGGAGCACCGTACGGACGGCTGAGCCGTAGGGCAGGTTGAGTGACTTCGACAACGCCAGCAAGGTGAACCGGTAGTGGTGGGTCTGACCCGGCGGCGGGCAAGGGCCGACGTAGGTGGCCTCGTGCAGGTCGTTGAGCCCTTCGCGGGCCTGATCCGGTTTGACGTGCTCGGTCAGCCCTGCGGAGGTCGGCGGAATCTTCCACTCGACCCAATGAATCAACGGGTCTCCCTGCGGGCTCGTCTTGTCTTCGTCCACCATCGACACCAGTAGTTCGGTTGTACCGGTAGGCACGTGCCGGAAGACGAGCGGCGGAGAGTAGTCCCCCGGGCTGTCGCAAGTCATCCGCGCATCGAAGCTGCCGTCACTACGGAAACCGTCGCCGGGCAGTACTGCGAAGCTGCCGTCATCCGGGGGCGGCGCCGACTCTGCGCTGGTTCCTGCTGACGGTGAGTCGTTCGAGCAGCCCGCGACCGCGAAGGCCAGTAAAACGAGAGCGATCGGAAGCGTCGACCTAGTCACAGATCCACGGTAGTTGCGAACTTGATGTTTCGACCCTTGCGAGTCCAGCACGGCGAACTACGCATCAGCTTCCTAGCCGGGCCACGGAGGTGATTTGACTGCAACCTCGTCCGATCGCCCAGGCCTCCCGTGCGGGGCCATTGCGGCGCAGAATGGGATCCGAGATAGTGACGAACGCGCTGAAGGCGATGATCATCATGCGCAAACTGCTCGTGACCGCCGCGGCGGCCTGTGCCGCCGTCGGAGCGAAGATCGGCATCGACAAGCTGCGACGATCCAGCCGAGCCGAGAGCACCATCGCGGACCTGCGCCGCCGAGGCCGTCATCTGACCGGCCAGGCGAAGGGGGTGGCCTACCACGCGCGGCGGCGCCACCCGGACGCCAACGTCGACGACGCGACGCTGGCCGACCGCGTGCGCTCCAGCATCGGGCCGTTGGAGAAGCGGCTCCACGTGCCACGGGTGCACGTCACGGTCGAGAACGGCACCGTGATCCTGCACGGCGAAGTCCCCAACAACGAGGCGGAAGCCGAGATCGTCAAGGCCGTCGACGGCATCGCCGGTGTCCGCGACGTGCGGTCGCACCTCGCCCGCACCCCCACCTGACACCCGCCGCGAGAGTCCTCAGTCGCCCAGGCCGCCGGCGTCGTGAACAAGCGAGGCCTCAGCACTGTCGAGCAGGGCCCGTGAGCCGAGCCAAGGGTGCAGTGGCGCGCGTCAAGAATCGAGCCTGCCCGATCGGTTGCGACGCCTGGGCGCTCGTGACACGCAGATGCTCGGGTGACAGGGGTACCGGGATACGCACAACCAGTCGGCGGGTCGAAATCAAGGCAGGCCAGCCAGAGCAGCTAACACCGACCATCGCATTACAAGTTGGACGCTCCACCCACTCTGGGCTGTCACCAGCGTGACGGGGGCGTGGGCCACGAGGGCTCATCCCTGACGCGGGCAGGTTCCGCGGACTTGAACAGATAAGAACTTGTATCGATGCAGCTGCGCTTATGTACCTTGACAGTTACGTACCTACATGGCTACGTTGCCGTCATGGAAGCAGTCCTGCGAGCCCTGGCCGACGAGAGTCGGCGCACCGTGCTCGAGACGCTGAGCGGCGGACCCGCCACCGCGGGTGAACTGGCAGCGCTCCTGCCGATAGCTCGACCCGGGGTCTCACGACACCTGCGGGTGCTGCGTGAAGCTGGGCTCGTCGACGTCCGACAGGACGCCCAGCGACGGGTCTACAGCCTTCGACCGCAGCCGCTCGCCGAGGTCGACGCGTGGCTGGGCCGCTACCGAGCCCTGTGGGAGCAGCGGCTTGACGCCCTGGACACCGAGATAGCGCGAGGAAAGCGCGAACGAAGGAGCAACGCATGAGCAACGACATCCGTGGCGACGAGCACGTCGTCGGCAGCCTGTCCGCCTCCGATGGCAAGGGGGTTGTGCGCATCGAGCAGCGCTATGACACCACCATCGACGACCTTTGGTCGGCCGTCGTCGATCCCGACCGCCTCGCCCGGTGGTACGGCCGGGTGGAGGGCGACCTGCGGCCGGGCGGAACGTTCCACACCCGCCTCGACCCTGCCGACATCGACGGCACCGGCAGGGTCGAGGCGTGCGAGCCACCACATCGGTTGCTGGTCACCACAAGAGAGACAGACGAGTCATGGCAGCGAGGACAGGGACCGGCGCCGTTCGACGAGACCGTCGAGGCCACCCTCACCACCGAGGGCAACCGCACACGACTGGTCATCGAGGTCCGCGGCCTACCGCTCGACCGAGTCGCCTCCTACGGCGCCGGGTGGCAGATCCACGCTGAGAACCTCGCCGCCCATCTCTCAGGCGGCGAGCCGATCGACGTCGGCGCGCGATGGCAAGCCCTCCTCGCCAGCTACCGGCAGCTGGCAGCCGAACTCGGCTGACTCGGGCCGCCTAGTCGTCCAGCAGCCCTAGGACAAACAACAAGAAGTGCCGCAGCGACGACGCCCAAAACCCAACCGCCGCGCGAAGGCGGTCGAGGTTTCCACCAGCAAAGGCTAGGGCCCCCGACGTCTCGCTGAATGACTCGCCACTTCGTCGCGCGATCTCCCCGTTTATGAGTACGGCGACGACGATCGCGGCGGAGCCAGCCTCAGGAACCGCCCACATGATGTCGGCACCAACTGGTGGTCAGGGTTGCTAGCGGAAGTCTCGTGAGTTGGTTTTGGCGGCGAGGGATAGTCGTTCGAGGCGGTCGGCGACGAGGTTGACGACGCCTTTGGCGCGTTCGACGCGGCCGCGGATGATGAGGGCGTTGGAGTCGCGGGCGATGCGGGCGTACTTGTTCCAGCAGCCGACGGAGATGACGACGTTGATCATGCCGGTTTCGTCTTCGAGGTTCATGAAGGTGACCCCGGAGGCGGTGGCGGGGCGTTGCCGGTGGGTGACTACGCCGGCGGCTCTGACGCGGGTGCCGTCTCCGGCTTCGCGGAGTTGTTCGGCGGACAGGATGCCGGCGGCGGTGAGGTGTGGGCGGACTTCTTCGATGGGGTGCTTGCCGGTGGTGATGCTGGTGGCCCATAGGTCGGCCATGACGATTTCGACGTCGGTCATGCCGGGCAGCATCGGTGGTGGCCCGGCGGCGGTGACGCCGGCGAGTTGGCCGGGGCGTTCTTCGGCGGCACGGCCTGCTTCCCAGATCGCCTGCCGCCTGGTGAGGCCGAAGCAGTCGAAGACTCCGGCGGTGGCGAGTGCCTCGACCTGGGGCGCGGTGAGCCCGGTGCGGCGGACCAGGTCGGCCATGCTCGCGTACGGGCCGTTGTTGGTGCGTTCGGCAACGATCTGTTCGGCGATCTTGGCGCCGATCTTCTTCACCTCGGCCAGGCCGAGCCGCACAGAGTAGCGGCCGTCGCGGCGGTGGGTGGTGCTGTCGAACTTGACGTGCTCGTCGAACTCCCCCACCGGCGGCTGCGGATCATCCAAACACCCCGGGTCCCCGGTGGGTGCGGTCTTCAGGTCGTCGCCGTCGAGTTCCTCGAGCTCGGCGTAGACACCGGAAAGGTGTAGGTCGGGGCGGCGGACCGTGACGCCGTGCCGGCGGGCGTCGGCGACCAGGGACTGGGGCGAGTAGAACCCCATCGGCTGCGCCCGCAGGAGCGCGGCGAGGAACGCGGCCGGGTAGTGCAGCCGGAACCAGGTGGACGAGTAGACGAGCAGGGCGAAGCTGATCGAGTGGGACTCGGCGAACCCGAAGTTCGCGAACGCCTCGATCCTCGCGTAGATGTCGTCGGCTGCGGCGCCGGTGAGCCCGTGGCCGGCCATCCCGTCGTACAGCTGCTGTTTGAGGGAGGAGATCTTCTCGATGCCGCGTTTGGAGCCCATCGCACGGCGCAGCAGGTCGGCCTCGTCACCGTTGATGCCGCCGATCGCCATCGCCATCTGCATCAACTGCTCCTGAAACAACGGCACCCCCTTCGTCCGCTCCAGCACCGGCTCCAATGCGGGGTGGGGGTAGGTGACGGGTTCTTCGCCGTTCTTGCGGCGGATGAACGGGTGCACCGCGTCGCCTTGGATCGGTCCGGGCCGGATCAGCGCGATCTCGATCACCAGGTCGTAGAACCGCCGCGGCCGCAACCGCGGCAACGTGGCCATCTGGGCACGCGACTCGACCTGGAACACCCCGACGGAGTCGGCGTTGCACAGCTGGTCGTAGACGCCGGGTTCCTCCTTCGGGATGGTGTGCAGCTCCCAGGACTCGCCGAGCTTCTCGCGGACGGTGTCGATCGTGTACTGCAAGGCGGCGAGCATCCCGAGACCGAGCAGGTCGAACTTCACCAGCCCCATATAGGCGCAGTCGTCCTTGTCCCACTGCAGCACGGTCCGGTTCTCCATCCGGGCATGCTCGATCGGCACCACCTCCCCCACCGGCCGCTCCGTCAACACCATCCCACCCGAATGAATCCCCAAATGCCGCGGGAACTTCAACAAATCCTCGGCCATCGCCACCACCGGCCCAGGAATGTCGTGATCAGCAGACGACACCTGCCCGCCCCAGGAATCCACCTGCTTCGACCAGGCATCCTGCTGACCGACCGAATACCCGAGCGCCTTGGCCATGTCCCGCACCGCCGAGCGGGGCCGGTAGCTGATCACGTTCGCGACCTGCGCCGCATTACGCCGCCCGTACTTGTTGTAGACCCACTGAATGACCTCCTCGCGGCGGTCGGAGTCGAAGTCGACGTCGATGTCCGGCTCCTCCTCCCGCGTCGAGGCCAGGAACCGCTCGAACGGCAACTCGTACAGAATCGCGTCCACCGCAGTCACCCCGAGCGTGTAGACGACGGCCGAGTTCGCGGCCGAACCGCGGCCCTGGCACAGGATCCCTTGGGAGCGGGCGAACGCGACGATGTCGTGCACGATCAAGAAGTACCCCGGGAAGTCCCGGGCCTCGATCACCGCCAGCTCCTTCTCCAGCCGCTCATAAGCATCCGGGCGCTCCTCGCGGGTGCCGTACCGTTCGGCGGCACCGTCCATCACCAGTTGCCGCAACCACGTCATGGGTGTGTGGCCGGCCGGGACCTCCTGTTTGGGCAGCTTCGGTTTCGCCTTGCGCAGGTTGAACGCGAGCTGGTCGGCCAGCTCCACCGACCGGGCGACCGCGCCGGGGAAGCTGCGGAACAGCTGGGACATCTCCGCACCCGAATGCAGGAACGCGTTCGGCCCGGCCGGGAGCCACCCGTCCATCTCGTCCAACGACCTGCGCGCCCGCACCGCAGCGAGTGCCGCGGCCAGCTTGTGCCGCTTCGGTGCCGCGTAGTGCACGTTGCCAGTGGCCACCGTCGCCAGCCCGGCGGACCGGGCGAGGTCGGCCAGGGCGTGGTTGATCGTGGAGTCGACCGGGTTGCGGTGGTCGATCAGCTCGACCACCACCCGGTCCTTGCCGAACAACGCCGTCAACCTGTCCAGCTCCTTGCCCGCAGCATCGGCGTCGTAACCGGTTGCGTGGGGGCTGGCCAGCGCCTGGCGGACGAGACCTTTGCGGCAGCCGGTCAGGATCACCCAATGATCGCGGCCACGGGCCGCCAGATCCTCCAGGTCGTAGACCGGTCGGCCCTTCTCCCCGCCCGCCAAATGGGCCTCGGTGATCGCCCCGGACAACCGGTGATACCCCTCCTGCCCCTCCGCCAACACGAGCAGGTGGCTGCCTTCGGGGTCGGCGACACCGTTCTGCGGCGTCGTCAACCCCATCGACAACTCCGCACCGAACACGGTTGTCATCTCGTACGCCGCGGCCGTTTCGGCCAGCCTGGCGACCCCGTAGAACCCGTCATGATCGGTCAACGCGATCGCGTGCAGACCGAGCCGGACGGCCTCCTCCACCAGCTCCTCCGGCGACGACGCTCCGTCGAGGAAGCTGAAGTTGGAGTGCGCGTGCAACTCGGCGTACGGCGTCACCGGGCCAATCGGCCGTTGGGCCTTCTCGTACTCCGGCGGCGCATAGGGCGCGCGGTGCTGCGACCACGCCGGACTGTCACCACCATCGGCCTCGACCGGCCGGCCACCATGACCGTCCGGACGGGACCGGTCCGACAGCGTCCGCTCCAGCTCCGACCACGGAATCGGCGGGTTGTTGTAGCCCACCGTGACCACCTCGCTCCCCGTACAGGCGGCACTGTCCAGCCACCCAGACCCCAGTAGAACATACTTTCGATTGATGGCATCCTGAGGTCATGTTCGGACGATTCAAGGTGCGCCCAGACACCGAAGCCGGCCAGTACGGCGTCTGGGACGGAGCCAGCAACGGCTGGCGCGGCCGCGGCCTCCCCGAAGCCGCCGCGCACCAGCTCGCAGCCGACCTGGAGCTGCAATACGACGCTCACGGCCCGCGCGACGCCGCCACCGTACGACGGCTCGAGGCACCGCAAGAGGTCGACATCGCCACCTGGGAGCCCGGCGGGCTGCTGGACGCGTGGGTGTTCAGCCGGCGCGACGGCGAATGGATCGGCCGGGTCCGCAGCCCCGACGGCACCATCACCTGGCTGCGCAGTACAGAAGTCCGCATCCACCAAGCCCCGACAGGCTGACAGATGGCCGCGGGATGTGTGGTTTAGTCGGTGCCGCCGGTGATCATCGAAGCATCGCGAGGGTGATTGGCGGCGAGGCTGATGACACGGAATCAGCAGGTCGGACGGCAGCTGTGAAGTAGGGGCCTTGCCTGTGGCCGGTTGATCGACGATGGCTCCGAGCCACGGTGCGGTGGTTGACCAGCGAGCTTGTGCGGTCGGACCTGGAGCCGGCTCCAGGCAAGCTGTTAGGTTCTCGTGATGACGACCTACTCGCCGGCCGAGGCAGCCGCACAATCCGGGTTCAGCATCGATACGCTGCGCTATTACGAGCGCGAAGGCATTCTGCCGCGCATCGAGCGCAGCGCTGGTGGCCGGCGCGTGTATAGCGACGGCGATCTCTGGATGCTCGGATTCCTGCGTTGCTTGCGGGACACAGGTATGTCGATTGAGCAGTTGCGTCGGTACGGCGAGTTGAGCCGTGACGACACCACGATGCCGGAGCGAGTCGCTTTGCTCAAGGAGCACGCCGCCTCGATCCGGGCGAGGATCGCCGAGCTCGACGCGATCCTCGCGCGAGTTGAGGAGAAGGCGGACTGGTACCGCGGGGAACTCCGCCGGACGGGGGATGCGACGTCCTGACCCACTCCCGGCATTGGGGCTGTCCGCGCGTCGTCGCCTATGCGCCGTCCAGCGCCGCCAGTTCATCCTCGGTGAGGATGGTGGACGCGCCTACCACGGCCTGCTCGACCTGTTTGACGCTGCTGGCTCCGACGATCGGGGTCAGCGCCGGGCTCCCGGAGGCCAGCCACGCGAGCACCACCTGGCCCGGTCGGAGTCCGCGCGCAGTGGCGACACGGGTCAGCGCCGCCAGCCGTCGTTCGGTGCCGGGGTGGCTGTACTCGGTCTCGAGTGGGCGGTCGTTGCGGTCGTATCGGCCCTGGAGGGTGGCGGTGTAGACCCAGCCGTCGAACGACGGGTTGCGTCGCAGGAAGTCGAGGCCGTCCGGTGACAGCATTCCAAGCGGGATCGGCTGGCCCTCCACGGCCATGCCTCCGGCGGGCTGAAGGTAGGAGTAGCGCTCCTGGTAAGCGACTGGTTGCGGGTGGCCGGCGCGTTCGGCGGTAGCCCGGATCCGCTCGAGCAGCCAGGACGGGTGGTTTGACACGCCCCAGCGAGCGGTCAGGCCGTCACGGACCAGGCCGCCGAACGTCTCGACCAGGTCCTCCACCGGAACGGTCGGGTCTTCGACGTGCGCCCAGTACAGGTCCACACCGTCCACGCCCAGCCGCTCCAAGCTCTTTGCCATGGCTCCGCGCACGACGTCCTCGCGCAGTCCTTCGAGGTGGTCGGGGAACCCGCCGACCCGCGTGGGCTGGGCGCCTGCCTTGGTACTGAGGCGGACGCGGACCCCGGAGTTGGACGCCAGCCAGCGGCCCAGCAGCGCCTCGCTCTGGCCGCCGAAGCCCGTCTCGGAGGTCCAGAAGCTGTAGTTGTCGGAGGTGTCGATGAAGGCTCCGCCCAGTTCGGCGTACCGGTCGAGGATCGAGAAAGCGGTCCGTTCGTCCACCCTGGTGCCGAAGTACATCGTCCCGAGGGCCATCGTGGGTGTGTTCATGGCTCCAGCCTCGTTGCTGGAGCGCGCTCCAGGTCAAGCCGCGAGTTCACGAGAGGTGCGGATTCGCGGGAGGCAGGCTGGGGCAGACCCGCCCGAAGCGGTCAGATTGGCGTATGTGTGAGCCGGTACGACTCGGTGCCGGTTTCGATGACGTTGCCGCCGAAGGTGAGCCGGTCGACGATGGCGGTGCAGAGCCTGGGGTCGGTGAAGGTCTTGCCCCAGCCGGTGAACGACTCGTTGGAGGCAGGTGACGACAACTTTCACGGAGATCTGACGCCCTCAAACATCGTCAGAACCATGCCTCGACGTTTGCGGGCATAGTCTCGGCCGGCAGTGGTGCGGGTCGCGGCCCGATGATGGGTCGCTGAGCGATAGCGGTCATATCTGGAAATGGCGACCCCCACCTGGCTCGCTCCTTCAGTTTGACAGGTTTGGTGGAGGTGACCGTCCCACTTCAGCCGTAGCATTCACCTCCGGGTAGAGCAGGTCAGGAGCGGACGAGGCGGGCGATGGCTTCGGAGGCTTCCTTGAGTTTGCGGTCGGCCTCCGGCCCGCCGGCGGCTGCGGCGTCGAGAACGCAGTGCGCCAGGTGGTCGTCCAGCAGTCCGAGCGCGACGGATTCCAGCGCCTTCGTCATGGCCGAGATCTGGGTCAGGATGTCGATGCAGTACTTCTCGTCCTGGACCATCCCCTGCAAACCCCGGGCCTGGCCTTCGATCCGCTTCAGCCGCCGCAGATAGGCCTCTTTGTCTTCGATGTAACCGTGCTGTGCCTGCTGGGCCACGCCCACCACTTCCTTCCCTGACCTCGCCGCGAACACTACCGGCCAATCAGCCGCCAGATCCTGCCGGCTCTTGCAATCCATAGGGTACCCCCCTAGGGTATCGACCTGTCTCCCTGAATCAATCCGGGGAGTCTCGCGGACCACGTCAATACCCCATACTGGTAAGGAGTATGCAATGAATGATGTGGGAGCACCGGCGTCGTCGCGGCGCTGGTGGGCGCTCGGCTTGATCGCAGCGGCGCAGTTCATGGTGATCATGGACACCTCGATCATCGGCGTCGCGCTGCCGAAGATGCAGACTGATCTGGGGTTCAGCCCGGGGGACCTGTCGTGGGTGTTCAACGCCTACGTGGTCGCGTTCGGGGGCTTGCTGCTGCTCGGGGGGCGGCTGTCTGACCTGCTGGGCGCCCGCCGGGTCTTCACGGCCGGCTGGGCGGTTCTGCTGGCCGGGTCGCTGGTGGCAGGGTTCGCCAATGGCGTCGCGGTGGAGCTCACCGGGCGGGCGGTTCAGGGCGTCGGTGCGGCGCTGATCGCACCGGCTGCGCTGACCCTGCTGATGATGCTGTTCGGGAGCACTCCAAAGGAGCTGACCAAGGCGATCGCGCTGTACGGGGCAGCCGCTCCCGCCGGTGGCACGGCCGGGGTGTTCTTCGGTGGCGTGATTACCGAGTACCTGTCGTGGCCGTGGGTGTTCTTCCTCAACGTCCCGATCGCCCTCGTCGCGCTGATCGCGACCCCGGCCTTGATGCCGCAGGCGCCGGTGCGGCGCGGCTCGATCGACTTCTTCGGCGCACTGACCGTCACCCTCGGACTCGGCGCCGGGGTGTACGCGATCGTTCGCGCACCCGAGGTCGGCTGGACCGACGGCTCGACCCTGCTCGTCGGCGCGGCGGCGGTGGCGCTGCTGCTGATGTTCGTCGCGGTGCAAGCCCGTCGGCGTGAGCCGCTGATGCGGCTGGGGATCCTCACAGCACCGAACCTCGCGGCTGCCAACGTCGCGCAGTTGCTGCTTGGAGCGGCGTGGGTGCCGATGTGGTTCTTCGTGAACCTGTACCTGCAGCAGGTCCTCGGACTGAGCGCCTTCCCGAGCGGCTCGGCACTGCTGCCGATGACGACGTTCATCATGCTCGGCATGATCGTGGTCGCGCCGAAGACGATCGCCGCGATCGGCCCGAAGAAGACGCTCGTCACCGGCATGACGATCCTCACCGGCGGCCTGGCCGGGTTGTCGCTGATCCGTTCCGACGGGTCGTTCTGGGCCGACGTACTGCCCGCGTCGCTGATCGCGGCCGCGGGGATGTCGCTGGCCTTCATTCCCAGCCTCGGCATCGCGCTGTCGTCGGCACGGCCCGAGGAAGGCGGTCTGGCATCGGGGATCGTCAACACCAGTTACCAGATCGGCTCCGCGCTCGGGCTGGCCGCGATGACCGCGGTCGCCGCGGCCAACGGCGCCGACAAGCTCGGCGACCTCGCCGCGCTCACCGACGGGTACTCCGCGGCCTTCATCGGCGCAGCCGTCATCGCAGCAACTGGTGCCGTGCTCGCCGCGATCTCTCTGCGAAGCGCACCCTCGGCGGGGGCCAGCACTGACGACGCCACGGCCTCCCGTTCCACCGAGGCCACGGCGGCCCGGTGAATTTCCGTCCTACCTCCCCAGGGCTGCGCCTTCGCCGCCCTGGGGAACGGCGGCTTGGGATCGCACTCAGAGTGGTCGGGATCGGCTTTGTCGCAGGGGTCTACCCGCTGATCCACCTGATCGGCGACGTTCCGGCGCTACTGATAGCGACTGGGGCACTTGCGGCGCTCGCTCCCCGCCAGCTGAAGCCACAATCCAGCCCGGAGCAGTCCGATGCGACGAACTGGCTAGGCTTAGATCGATGAAGATCCAGCACACGCGTGTACGACGAGGGTCCGCCAGGGCCCTCATCGCCGTGTTGCTCCTGGCAGGTGTCTTCACCATGCACGGCCTGACTGGCAACCACGACGCCGCCATGGCCGCCGCCCACCAGATGCCAGCCACCACAGCTGCCGACTACCTCGCCCCGGGCGCTGCCGTCCGACCGGCGCCGGGCCATCAGAAGCAGGCGGCGCCCGTCACTGCGCACCCGAGCACCGATGAGATCGGCCCAGCCGCCCCACCGTCACACCTCAGCCCGCCGCCACCGCGGCCGGCGCTCACCGTCGAGCCAGGCCGGGACGGGCACCTGCACACCATGGGCGATGTGTGCCTGGCGATGCTCGCCGGGCTTCTGCTCGCGCTCATCGTCGCCCTCGCGCGGCGCAGTCTCACCGTCGCGCACCCCATCCAACTGGCCGGCACTGCGGTCCTCGTGGCGGCCGACGGCCCGTCGCCGCCTTGGCGCCGGCCGACCTTGTCGAAGCTCTGCGTACTGCGGACCTAGGCCGAACCCTGCCCAAAACCGGGCGCTGGCCGCTTCAACGCGCCACCCCGGGTTCTCGCAGTACATGGCTTCGAACGACAAGGACTCAACCATGCGACACCACCTGTGGAATACCGCTGCCCCGACGGCCCTGATCGTCCTGGGCAGCCTCACTCTGGCCGCCTGCGGCGACGACGCCGACAGCGGCTCCATGCCCGGTATGGACCACGGCGCACCGTCGGCCGGCCAGACCACCTCAACCGCGCCAGCCGGGGACTTCAACGAGGCCGACGTCACGTTCTCGACCCAGATGATCCCGCACCACCAGCAGGCCGTGCAGATGGCCAGCATGGCCGGCTACACCGCGATCACGCCGGAGGTGAAGGAACTCGCCACGGCGATCAAGGCCGCGCAGGATCCCGAGATCAAGACCCTGTCGGGCTGGCTGACCACCTGGGGCAAGCCGGTGCCGACGCCCTCGCACGGCGACCACAGCTCCAATGAGATGCCCGGCATGATGACCGAGGACGAGCTGTCCGACCTCGGCAACGCCAAGGGCGCGATGTTCGACCGGATGTGGACCCAGATGATGATCGAGCACCACCAGGGTGCGGTCACTATGGCCAAGACCGAGCAGACCTCGGGCAAGAACGCCGAGGCAGTCGCACTGGCCCAGAAGATCGAGACCGACCAGAACCGCGAGATCGCCACCATGCAGCGCCTCCTCGGCCAGCTCCCCGTCAGCTGAACCCGCGGATCCCCTGGCGGTAGGCGCCAACCTGCGGCTGGCGCCTACCGCCCCCGTTCGCACCAGTGCCGACGAAATTACCCACCTACACGGAATACCCCCATGGGGTATATTGTTCGGTGTCGTGAGGCAGCGGCTTATCGGCCGCGGCCACACCGATACGGACGCTGAGAGGACACATCATGGTGAAGGCCACCCAACACGGCCAGGATCACCACCACCCTGGCGACGAACACCACCACGACGGCCACCCAGCCCAGACCGTCGACCACGCCACCCACGACGGCGACGCTGGCCACGGTCAGCCGACCGGGCACGACACCCACAGCGGGCATGCCGACCACGAGGCTCACGGCGGACACGACAAGCACGCCGGTCACGACCCGGAGATGTTCCGGCAGAAGTTCTGGTTGAGCCTGTTGCTGACCCTGCCGATCGTTGCCACCAGTCACATGGTGATGGACTGGTTCGGCTACACCCTGGACTTCCCCGGCATGAGCTGGGTCGGCCCAGTGCTCGGTAGCTTCGTGTTCTTCTACGGTGGCTGGCCGTTCCTGGTCGGCGGTGTCCGCGAGGCGCGCGACCGGGCCCCGGGCATGATGCTTCTGATTTCGATGGCGATCACGGTCGCCTACGTCGCATCGCTCGCGACCAGCCTCGGCGCGTTCGACCTGGACTTCTGGTGGGAACTCGCTGCCCTGGTCACGATCATGCTGCTGGGCCACTGGCAGGAGATGAAGGCGATCGGCCAGGCGCAAGGCGCGCTCGCCGCCCTGGCCGCGCTGCTGCCCGACGATGCCGACCGGGTCACCGACGACGCTGTTGAGACGGTCTCGGTCTCCGACCTGCGCCTCGGCGACGTCGTCCTGGTCAGGTCCGGTGCCCGGGTGCCGGCCGACGGCGAGATCGTCGACGGCGCAGCGGAGCTGGACGAGTCGATGATCACCGGCGAGTCCCGGCCAGTGTCGCGGACCCTCGGCGACCGTGTGGTCGCCGGAACCGTGGCGACCGACTCCGCCATCCGGGTGCGGGTCGACGCGATCGGCGACGACACCGCGTTGGCGGGGATCCAGCGGCTGGTGAGCGAGGCGCAGCAGTCCAGCGGACGCGCCCAGGTCCTGGCCGACCGGTTCGCCGCGATGCTGTTCTACATCGCGACCGCCGCCGCGTTGGTCACCTTCCTCGCCTGGTGGGCCTTCGGCACCCTCAGCGAATCCGTCGTACGGACCGTCACTGTCCTGGTGATCGCCTGCCCCCACGCCCTCGGGCTGGCCATCCCGCTGGTAATCGCGCTGTCCACCGCGGTCGCCGCGAAGGCTGGCATCTTGGTCAAGGACCGTCTGGCGCTGGAGCGGATGCGGACCGTGCAGGCTGTCCTGTTCGACAAGACCGGCACCCTGACCAAGGGCGAACACGTCGTCACAGGCATCGCCGGCTACGGGACCGACGAACGGGAGGTACTGCGCATCGCCGGTGCCGTCGAGGCGGACAGTGAGCACCCGCTGGCCCGAGCCATGGTCACCGCCGCCGACCAGCGCGGCGGGCGAGCCAAGGCGAGCGACTTCAAGTCGCTGACCGGCCGCGGTGTGCAGGCCTCGGTCGAAGGCGCCACGTATGCGGTTGGCGGGCCCGCGCTGCTGCGGGAGCTGGACGCCACGGTGCCGGCCGTTCTGAGGGACAGAGCCGAGGAGTGGTCCGAGCGGGGAGCAGCCGTGCTGTACCTCCTGCGCGTTGAGGGATCGATGGCGGCGGCGACCGGAGCGATCGCGTTGGAGGACGAGGTGCGACCCGAGGCCCGCGAGGCCGTAGAGCAACTGCGGGCGGCAGGCGTGGCGAAGATCGTCATGATCACGGGCGACGCCGAACCCGTCGCCCGTGCCGTGGCCGCCGATCTCGGCTTCCGCGACGGCATCGACGAGGTGTTCGCCGAAGTGCTTCCGGCCGACAAGGACAAGGCGGTCAGCGAACTGCAATCTCGCGGCCTGACCGTAGCGATGGTCGGCGACGGCGTGAACGACGCACCCGCCCTGGCGCGGGCCGACGTCGGTATTGCGATCGGCGCCGGCACTGACGTCGCCATCGAGTCGGCAGGCGTCGTGCTCGCCTCGTCTGACCCGCGCGGCGTCACCGGCGTGATCCGGCTGTCCAAGGCGTCGTACCGCAAGATGATCCAGAACCTGGCCTGGGCCGCCGGCTACAACGTCGTGGCGATCCCGCTCGCGGCGGGAGCACTCGCCTGGGCAGGCTTCACCCTCAGTCCGGCTGTCGGCGCCGTACTCATGTCGGCCTCGACCATCGTCGTCGCCGCCAACGCCCAGCTCCTGCGCCGGGTGCGCCTGACACCGGACCGCTGACCCGTAAACCGACTCCCCACACCGATTGATTCAGGAGAGGAACCACCACTATGTGCACCGATTGCAGCTGCAGCATCGGCAAGCTCGACGCCGGCTACCAGCTGACCACCGCCTAACGACAGCACACCCCAGGCCGGCCCGGCTCGCGCTCCGCGCAGCGGGCCGGTGCGCACCTGTCTCACCTGCAGCAATGAGGAGACGGGAGATGCCTACCGACGGCCATTCGATCGCAACGGCGCCACCCGAGACCAAGTGGTTGCGCAAGGTCGGATCGGTGGCGGACAAGCCGCAACGGGTGACGACAATGGCCTGCCCGGAGAGCCGCATGGGCGGCGACTTCGACGATCAGACGCGGCTGGACCTTGATCGCGGAGTCTTGCTGCCTTTGCCCCAGTGAGTGCTGATCTCATCCGGCCACGGGTGGCGCGGCCAGGCTGGCTTCAACAGTTTGCCGATTTCTGCGGCCTGGTCGTCTTTCAGCTTGACAGTGCGGCCCACGATCTCGAGCTCGTTGCCGCGGTATCGACCGACGACTAGTGCTTCGGGCCCCGCAGGTTGCCGGTGACGGCGCCGACGATCGCATCTATGGTCTCGCGGTGCTTGACCCTTCACCCAGTCGCGGCGGCCCGGCTGGTACCTGGTCGACGCGCCTTTCACGACCAGTCCTTCGACGCCGGAGAGCTTGAACACTTCCAGCCATTCCTTGCCCTCGTCGACATCGCTGGTCACCGGTGGCAGTTGCAGCGGCGGCCAGTTCCTGGCGAGTGATTCGAGACACTGGCGGCGCGCGGTCCCGCGCATCGGCCGTACGTCGACGCTGCCGACTGCGAGTACGTCGAACACCACGAGCGACGCCGGCTGGACGGGTGCGAGTCGGTGCCGGACGGTGGCGGTGGTGTTGAACCATGCGCTGCTGCAGCGCGTCGAAGTCGAGCCGGCCGCCGTTCTACGCGACCAGCTCGCCATCGAGGACACAGTCGGTGGTGACCTGCCGGGTCAGCCACCCGTGATGAGTAGCAGCAACCCGGACACCACCAGGCCGATCTCGACGAGTACGACGAACATGTCGACCGGCAAGCGGTCCAGAACCTTCTTGCCCGCCCAAGCGCCCGCCGCAGCGGCCGGGGCCAGAGCCAGGCCGATCAAGCCGGTGCGCCAGGTGAGTACGGCGGCGGCACCGAAAACGATCAGCTTGGTGACGTGCATGACGACAGCCGAGGCGGCCTCGGTGCCGATATAGGCGCCGCGGGTCAACCCGCGGGCGAGGAAGAACGGGGCCACCATCGGCCCGACACTGCCGACCAGCGCGGACCCGAACCCCGATCCCGCACCGATCACCGCGAAGCCACGGTCACCGACCCGGGCCGCGGCCGGGCGGATCCGCCGCCACACCACCATCGCGAGCAGGAACACGCCGATCACGCGGGTCAGCGCGGGCAGCGGCGCGCTGGACAGCAGCAACGCGCCGGCCGCTGCGGCAGGCACCGCTCCGGAAGCGAAGATCGCCACCAGCCGCCGGTCGACCTGGTCGCGGTTGAACCAGACCCGGCTGCCGTTGCTGGCCAACTGGGCCACCGTCAGGACCGCTACCGCGTCGCGGGCACCGAACACCGCGACGAACACCGGGAGCAGCAGCACGCCGCCGCCGAATCCGGCGATCGCCGACAGTAACGCCGTCGCGAAGCATGCGGCGGCGACGGCGGTCGCCAGCCACAGGTCATGCGTCATCGCCGGGCACCTCATCCCGCCACATAGCGACGACAGTAGCAGCCCAGTGTTACGCTCGTAACATGAGCACAGATGGTCAGGTGCGGTGGTTGCTGGTGAGCATCACGACCGGCGCGGACGCGTCGCTGCGGGTGCATGTCTGGCGCCAGTTACGCAAGCTCGGCGCCGTCTACTTGCAGAACTCGGTCTGCCTGCTCCCGCAGGTCGGGGCCGTGCCGCAGACGGTGCAGCGGCTCGCGGCCCGGGTCAACAGCTCCGGCGGCAGGGCCCGGATCCTGCACACCACGTTCACCGACCCGGCCGAGGAGGCCGCGATCGCCGGCGAGCAGCGCGCCGATCGCGACACCGAGTACGGCGAAGTGGTCGAGCGCACGCCGGCGTTCCTGGACGAGATCGCCAAGGAAACCGCGCGGGGCCGCGCCACCTACGCCGAGGTCGAGGAATCCGAGGCCGACCTCGAACGGTTCGAGAAGTGGCTGGCCGCGATCGCGGCCCGCGACTACTTCAACTCTCCCGGCGGGCAGGCCGCCCGCGACGCGGTGCAGGCCTGCCGCGCCGCGTTCACCGCGTTCGAGGCCGCGGCACTAGCCGCCGACACCGGCACCCCAACAGCGACCGATACGCCCCAACTGCGCGTTGTCGACAACCCGTGACCATCCGAACGGAGCCTGGGACATGTGGAAAGACCTGTTGATCGGGCTCGGCGGCGCGATCGTGGCCAGCTGGCTCGCCCTGATCATCGCGCTGCTCCTGGTCCGCCCGAAAGGCAACATCCTGCGCGAAGCGCTGCGGATCCTCCCCGACCTGATCCGGCTGCTCAAGAACCTCACCACCGACCGCACCCAGCCCCGAGCCGTCCGGATCCGGCTCGGCCTGCTGATGGCCTACCTCGCCTTCCCCATCGACCTGATCCCCGACTTCGTCCCCGTCCTCGGCTACGCCGACGACGCCATCATCGTGGTCGCCGTCCTCCGGTCCGTCGTCCGGCGAGTCGGCATCGACCAAGTACGAGCGCACTGGAGCGGCACCGACGACGGCTTCAACGCCCTCTGCAAAGCCGCCGGATTGACCGGGGGCGAGTCGAACGGCTCGACCACCACAGCCGATCAGGCCTAGGGTCATATAGACAAGCAGCGGCAACGGAGGGAGTCGCAGTGAGCGCACAGAGGGTTGGCGCAGCTGCCGATCTCCCGCCCGGCAAAGTGGTCGGCGTCGGACGCTACGCCGTCGGAAACGCCGACGGGCGCTACTTCGCGGTCACCCGCCGGTGTCGCCACCTCGGCGCCGACCTAGCGGCCGGCAGTATCGATGACAACGGCTGCCTGGTCTGCCCCTGGCACCGCTCGGCCTACGACGTCGCGACCGGCCGGATGGTCAACGGGCCGCAGGGGACCTTCGCCAAGGTGCCCGGCCTCGACTTCGGCTACCGCATGCTCACGCGGGTGCTGCCACTCGGCCGGGCGCCAGTGACCGAGCGCGACGGCGAGCTCTACATCGGCGGCTGAACCCGGCTGCACGGACGTTGCCCATGGCACCAGTGTGCATCCTCTTTGCGGCATCGCAACGTGAAGCGCTACCGCCCTCGCAGACCTGCGGGCCTACCCCCAGAGCTGCTGCTGACTCCGAAGCGGCAGAGCCTGCTGGCACTAATCCCGCGCGCAGGTCACGCCATGGACGCGCGGCGGTAACGCAGCACAGCGAAGGGTACGGTGGCCACGAGCAGCCCAATGATCCACGCCAGCGCCTGCCACACATGTTCGGCCGTCGGGCCACCGAGCACGAGGGCGCGCAACGCGTCGACCGTGACGGTTACCGGGTTGACCTTCGCGAACACCTGCAGCCAGCCTGGCATTGTGGCGACCGGGACGAACGTGGAGCTGGTGAATACCAAGACGATGACCGGCATCAGACCAGCCAGGCCAGCCGTTTCGGCATCATGAACCAGCAGCCCCACCAGCGCGTTGAGCCACGAGAACGCAACACCGATCAGCAACGCCAACCCGATCGCGCCCATTGCCGCCGCAGCGCCGGCATGGAAGCGGAACCCGATCGCATAACCCACACCAGTCATCAGCAACAGGACGAACAGGTTGCGCACAGCGTCAGCCACGGTCCGCCCGGCCAGCACCGCGGACCGAGTCATTGGCAGCGAGCGGAACCGATCGATCATGCCGGTCGCGAGGTCGTCGGCAATCGCAACACCACTCTGGGAGGCGCCGAACGCGATCGCTAGGACGAAGATCCCCGGCAGCAGGAAGTCGACGTACCTGTCCACTCCCGGCGGGTCAATCGCCCCACCGAAAACATAGGTGAACAACAACACGAACAGCACCGGCTGCACCGTGGCGAAGGCGATCAAGGTTGGCACACGCGTCAACCGCCGCAGGTTCCGACCGGTGATCACCGACACGTCGCCCAGCAACCAACGCAGCCCGCGCGATGTTGCGGCATCTGCTGTAGCGGCGGGCTGCGTGACAGATCTCGCCGACCCGCTCATCATCGCCGGCTCCCGGTCTCAGCAAGGTCCGGGCCCACGGCTGTTGCTGACTGGCCGGTGAGAGCCAAGAACACGTCATCCAGGGAAGCCCGACGCAGCGCCACATCGGTCACCCTCAGGTCCGCCGCCCCTAGGCGGGCCACCGCGTCGCCGAGCACGCTCTGACCGTCCACGACCGGCAGGACCACCTTGCATTCGTCGGCGTCGACGACCGGTGATCCCGAGCCGAGATCCGCCACGGCTGCCGCCAGTGCGACCGGGTCGACGCCCGGCGCAGCCCGTAGCTCGAGGCGGTCGCCGCCCACCTGCGCCTTCAGCTCGTCCGACGTTCCGGTCGCGATCACCCGGCCGGCGTCGATGACCATGATGCTGTCGGCGCGCTGGTCGGCCTCCTCCAGATACTGCGTGGTCAGCAGCACCGTCGCTCCCTGTGCGGTCAACTCCGCGATCGTCTGCCACAACCCGATCCGGCCCCGCGGATCCAGACCAGTGGTCGGCTCATCCAGGAACAGCACCGACGGCCGGGCCACCAGACTGGCCGCGACATCCAGACGACGCCGCATCCCACCGGAATAGCCACGCACGACCCGCTCCGCCGCCGCAGTGAGCTCGAAGGTGTCCAGCAGCTCGCCCGCGCGGTGCCGGGCACGACCGCGGCCCAGGCCGGACAGCCTGCCGATCATCTGCAGGTTCTCCCGGCCGCTCAGGTACGGGTCCACAGCTGCGAACTGGCCCGACAGGCCGATCCGCCGCCGCACAGCTGCGGCCTGCCTCACCACATCCAAGCCCGCAACCCGTGCTCGACCGGCATCCGGCCGCAACAGCGTCGTGAGAATCCGGACCACAGTGGTCTTACCTGCTCCGTTCGGGCCGAGCAGCCCCAGCACCGCACCGGCCGGAATTTCCAGGTCGACGCCGCCCAGAGCCTCGACCGCCCCGAACCGCTTCACAAGCCCCTCGGCCACGATCGCAGGCTCACTCATCACGCCACCATCCATAGCTAGGATTACTACCTATCCTCCTGTTGTAGGATAACTACTTATGAGGGCGGATGCGCAAGCGTTGAAGGGTCACCTCGATGTCCTGCTGCTGGCCACCTTGAACGATGGCCCCCAGCACGGGTACGCGATCATGGAGGCCTTGCGCGAAGGCAGCGGCGGCCGGTTCGACCTGCCCACCGGCACCGTCTATCCGGCGCTCCACCGGCTCGAACGGGCCGGGCTGATCAGCGGATCCTGGTCGGTGGTCGACGGACGGCGCCGCCGCAGCTACCAACTCACCGCCGAAGGCCACAAGAAACTGGCGGGCGAGCGCGCCAACTGGCGCGAGTTCGCCACCGCAGTCACGACACTCCTGGAACCAGGCCCATGGCCGACCGCGACCTGATCCACAGCTACTTGTCCGAGCTTGCTCGGCGCCTCCCCGCCGAGGCGGTCGAGGAGCTCGCCGACGGCCTGGAAGAGACATTCCAGCACCAACTACGACGCGGCAACTCCCCCACCGAGGCAGCTCGAGTCGCCATCGCAGAATTCGGCCGGCCGGCACAGGTCACAGCAGCCTTCGCTCATCAATCCTCAGGCCGACGCACCGCGATCGCACTGCTCGCCACCGCTCCGATGTTCGCATGCCTGTGGGCCACGACGCTGATCACTGCACATGCCTGGAACTGGCAGATCGCCCCCGGCGCGGCAGTCGCCTTCGGGGCCACCTTGCTCACCGTGGCGGCAACTCTAGGGATCGTCGCCCGGAGCAACAACCCCAAAACAGCCCGGCTCACCGGACCTGCGAGCATCACTCTGATACTGCTCGACCTCGGCATACTCGCCACACTCGCGACCGCTGCGCCGGCTGTGACATGGGCGATGGCGCTGGCGGTCCCAGCAAGCTTGCTTCGCGTCGTCCTGGCCGGTCGGAACCTCCCGCGCCTGTTCGCCCGGTAACACCCGTCGACATCGCGCGTGTGCTTTCCCATGATCTCCAATCCCGGCTGGCCGAGCTGGAGAAGTCAGCGCAGCGCGGCCGCCTTGCGCAGCAGCACTGAGCGTTCGCGCTGGTTGGCGCACAGCCGGGCCGCCAGCTCCAACTCGGCGTACGCCTCCGGTCGCCGTCCGAGGCGGGCCAGCAGCTCACCGCGTACGGTCGGAACCAAATGCGAACCGGGGAGCCGGTCCAAGGCGATCAGCTCGTCCACGATGGCCAGGGCCTGCGCCGGACCCGAGGCCATGGCCACGGCGACGGCCCGATTGAGCTCGACCACCGGCGAGGGCGCGACCCGGCCGAGCGCCTCGTAGAGCACCACGATCCGGTCCCAGTCGGTCGCCTCGACCGAGGGCGCCGACGCGTGGGCCGCCGCGATCGCGGCCTGCAGGCCGTAGGGGCCGAGGCCGCGAGTCGAGGCCTTGACCAGCGCCGCCAGCCCACGGCGAATCGCCGAGAAGTCCCACCGCCGCCGGTCCTGGTCCTCCAGCAGGACCGGCGAACCGTCCGGGCCTGTCCGGGCCGGGAAGCGCGCGGCCGTCAGCTCGCACAGCGCCAGCAGGCCGTGCACCTCCGGCTCGTCCGGCTGCAGCGCGGCCAGCTTGCGGGCCAGCCGGATCGCCTCGTACGCGACGTCGGGGCGTAGCAGCCGGTCGCCCGACGTGGCCGTCGACCCCTCGTTGAAGATCACGTAGACGACGCTGAGTACGCCGCCCAGCCGTTCCCGGCGCTCACCGGCCGGCGGCAGCTCGAACGGCACCCCGGCCGCCGCGATCGTCTTCTTCGCCCGGGTGATGCGGGCCTGCACGGTCGGCACGGGTACCAGGAACGCGCGGGCGATCTGTTCGGTGGACAGGCCGCCGACCACGCGCAGGGTCAGCGCCACCCGGGCCTCGGGGGAGAGCACCGGATGGCAACTGACGAACATCAGCGCCAGGATGTCGTCGTCGATCCGGTCGGGGTCGATGTCCTCGTCGACCACCGGGTCAGCCGCCAGCAGGGCGTATCGGTCCTTCAGGGCGGTCCGGCGGCGGATCGCGTCGAT
Organism: Kribbella orskensis; assembly: GCF_004342085.1. Lineage (NCBI taxonomy): Bacteria > Bacillati > Actinomycetota > Actinomycetes > Propionibacteriales > Kribbellaceae > Kribbella > Kribbella orskensis. The sequence goes on along the minus strand of NZ_SLWM01000015.1, from coordinate 159,008 downwards.
CGCCCGCCGCCGGGCCGTGGCCATCAGCCAGCCGGCCGGATCGGCCGGAGCGGCACGCGGCCACGACACCAGTGCTTCAGCCACCGCTTCCTGGGCCGCATCCTCGGCCAGCCCGAAATCGCCGGTGAACCGGGTCAGCGCGGCGACGATCCGCGCCGACTCGATCCGCCAGACGGCCTCGACGTCGGCCGCACCCATCAGATCTGGCCGCTGCTCTCGCGCCGGCCCCGTTCCTCGACGGACCCCGCGGTCTCCAGCGGCATCTCGTCGTCGCCGGCCACCCGCCGGACCTCGATCTTGGACCCGGTGACCGCCGGGATCCGCTTGGCCCACTCGACCGCCTCCTGTTTCGACGCGACATCGAGCAGGAAGTAGCCCCCGAACAATTCCTTTGTCTCTCCGTATGGCCCGTCCGTGACCACCGGGGTCTCGCCGCTGAAGTCGACCACGACGCCCTGGCCCGCATCGTCCAGTCCTTCGGCCGCGACGAACACGCCGGCCTTGACCAGGTCCTCGATGTACTGGTACGTCGAGGCCGCCAACTCCTCGAACCGGGCCATCAGGGCCGCGTTCGACTCATCGGTGCCCCGCAAGATCAGCATGTACTTCGGCATCGTGTCCTCCTCATCCGGCGGGGCCGCCTCTCGGCCCTCGCACACCCAGGTCGAACGAGCGGCCCGCGAATCGACACGGCCCCGGAGAATCTTTCGCCGCGCCGCGGCCGATTCCCCGGTCCGCGTTCCGCCCGTCAGACCGGCCCCTGAGCGATGGCTCACGCGGACGCCCTGCTGATCAGAAAGCCTATCGTCGCAGCTTTGGAAGGCGGCGACGCTCACCCGGATCTGGGGAAAGCATTCGGGACGCGCTCAGTGATTTCTTTCCGCTACCTGGCTGAAGAGAGGGCGACGGGAATCTTCAGCGGCGTTTCGCCCGCGGCGCACTCCTTTGCCGCGATCCGCGCGGACTGCCGATGACAGCGTGTTCGGGTCCTCCGCTACGTCTAGGCTGGCGGTTGTGTTGACCAATCGCTCGGCGCCACCGGCCACCGTGACACCAGTGCTTGTCTACCCCGATGTCCGCGCCGCGGTTGCCTGGCTGGCAACGGCGTTCGGCTTCGAGGAGCGAGTCCGCATCGGCGAGGCGCACCGGGCTCAACTGCGGGTTGGCGAGGACGGTGCCGTCGTCGTCGCGGACGTCCACGGCCAGCAGGTCCCACCCAGCGCCGGAAGTGTCACACACGTGATCAAGATCCGCGTGCCCGACGTGGACGCCGCCTTCGTTCGAGCCCGCCAGGCTGGGGCGCCAGTGATTGAAGAACCGACGAGCCATGAGTACGGCGAGCGCTCCTGCATGCTGGAGGACCTTGCCGGTCACCGCTGGGAGCTGACCCAGACCGTGCGCGATGTCGCCCCGGAGACTTGGGGTGGCATCACCGTCGCTCCCTGGTGACACGGCTGGGGCCAGGAGCGTCGGGCCATCACTCGCGTGTTGGCCCGACCCTGTGAAACCTCCGTGCTGCTACCGGCTGGGCAGTAGTTGGGTGATCAGTGCGTCAGCTGTCCACTGTTCCCATCGGCTAGGGCTCCAGCCGCGACGTTTCGTGAGGTACTGGTACATCTCGGGGCTTTGCAGGGCGAGGGCGATGTCGATCGCCATGGCCGTGTCGAGGCCGTCTCGTAGCGGACCTTTGGCCGCGAGAGCGGAGATGAGCCGTTCCATCACGGTGGCGCGCTGGGTGTTGTTGGTCTCCCACAGTTCCGCGAGCTCGGGGTCGGCCGACGCGGCGTTCGCGACGACCTGGAGCACGGGTGCGACACGCTGATAGATCTCGCGGGCGATCCGCGCCTGCTCGCGAAGTTGCCGCTCCCGGTCGGGGTCGTCGATCGCGGCAAGCACTCCGGGGCGCTCCAGCGTCGGAACGGGCTCCTCGTCGCCGGCGACCTCGATATCGAGGATCTCACTGAGCAGGGCGCGTTTGGTGCCGAACGTGAAGTACAGCGTCTGCACGGCCACTCCGGCCTCGTCGGCGATGGCCTGCATCGAGGTCGAGGCATACCCCCGATCGGCGAACAAGGCCAGCGCCGCCGCGCGCATCCGGCGCCGATTGGCACGTGCCTTGTCCGCCCTGCTGGTGGCCTGGTCGGCTCTCGCGCTCATGGCCACAACCTATCAGTTGACTAGAGTCAGCCACTAGTGATCCACTAGAGCGACACTCCAGTGAGATGCTGGGCCACTGCGAACGGAGATCACGTCAGATGAGCGAGACGATCCCGCACTCCAGCGCACTGCGCCGGCAACTCCGGACCACCGCACGCCTGACCGCGCTGATCGGCGGCCCGTTGTTCTGGCTGGGGACGCTGCTGCATCCCGCTCGTGACGGATGGAGCATCGCCGCCGTCGGCGAGCGCTACGGCCTCACTCATGACATCCAGGCAGCAGGCCTGTTCCTGCAGGTCATCTGCCTGGCCAGCGTGATTGCGCTCGGCACCCAAATCACCCGACTGCGAGACCTGCGCGCCTGGTACGCCGCCCTGACCGGCACCCTGCTGTGGTTCGCCCTGATCATCTTCGACGGCTCCCACAACCCGGTCCGAGCCGAGTACGCGCCGAGCCTGGTGCATGAGCCGGCCGACCTCGACACGCCCGCCGCGCTCATCGTGTTCCCGGCCCTGCTCGTGTTCCCACTCGGATACGTGTGGCTCGCCCGTACCCTCGGGCGTCATGGCCTGCGCTGGGCCGGAGTACTGCTCGGCGTGGGTGCCACCGTCTACACGGTCGGCGGCCTGTTCATCTTCACGTCCGGGCCGCGCTTCGGTCTCATCCAACTCTTCGAAGTCGCCGGCGCGACGTCATACGCGGTCGGCTTCATCCTCCTCGGCCGCGCCGCCGCCAACGATCTCCACCAACCCCGTTGACAGTTCCGGCCAGCCACACGACGGAGCCCACCATGCCCAGACAACGTCTCCGCAACCGCCTGATCATCCTGCTGCACCGCATCGGCCTGCCCGTTGGACCGACCCAGTTGCTGACAGTCGCCGGCCGCACGACAGGCCGGTTGCGAACCACCCCGGTCGCCCCGGTGATCGTCGACGGCGTGCCGTACATCGTGCAGGCCTACCCCGGTTCCGACTGGGTAAAGAACGCCCGCGCGGCCGGCAGCGGCGTACTGACTCGCGGACGCCGCTGCCGAACCGTCGACCGCGTGGCCTCGGGCGCCACGCACCACTGACGGCCAGGCCCGACGATGCCTCCTTCCCCCCACGAAGACGCGGCGGCGATCATCCAGACCCTGATGTCACCAGCCGGGCGTGCCGATCCTTTCCCGCTCTACGCCGCTGCCCACCGGCTCGGCCCGGTCCTGGCTGTCACAGACAGTGTCTTCCTTGTGGTCGGCTACACGGCGGTCAACCAGGTGCTTCGGAATCCAGGCTTCGGCCTGCCGGACACGGCACCGAGCCGGACCGCAGCAGCGGACGACCATACCGCCGGTGCCGCGCTGCGGTTGATGGAGCGATCAATTCTGCGGACCAACCCACCGGATCACGGTCGCATGCGCTCGTTGATCTCCCAGGTGTTCACGCCACGCCGAGTCGCCGCACTGCAGCCGTCGGTCGTGGCCGCCGTGGACACCCTGCTCGACCGGCTCGCCGAGTCCGGAGCAGACGGCTGCACGGTCGACTTCATGGATCGGTTCGCCTTCCAACTGCCGGTCACCGTCATCTGCGAACTTCTCGGGGTCCCCACGGCCGACCGCCACCAGTTCCGCCCGCTGGCATCCGCGCTGACCGCGGCATTGGAGCTTGCCGGCGACACGGACGGTCCCGCCGACACGGCCGCACGTGAACTGGGAACGTACTTCACTCCCCTGATCAGCGAACGTCGTACGGCGCCGGGCGACGACCTCGTCAGCGCCTTGGTGGCCGCACGCGACACGGATGACGGTCGCCTGTCCGACGATGAGCTGATCGCCAATCTGATCCTGTTGCTGGTGGCCGGATTCGAGACCACGACGGACCTCCTCGGCAACGGACTGGCGATCCTGCTGGACCAACCGAATCTCGCCCCGGCGCTGCGTTCCGGCCGGGTCACGACAGCAGGCTTCATCGAAGAAGTCCTGCGGTACGAGTCTCCGGTGCAGGTCACGACCCGCGTGGCTCGCGCCGACGGCCTCGTTACCGAAGGCGTCCCCGTCCCTTACGGCAGCGACGTGATCCTGTTGCTCGGAGCAGCCAACCGCGACCCCGCCCGGTACCCGCGCCCCGACCGCTTCGATCCGGCCCGCACCGGCAGCAAACCTCTCAGCTTCGGCGCCGGCCCGCACATCTGCATCGGCAACAACCTGGCCCGGCTCGAAGCATCCTTGGCTTTCCCACGCCTCCTCGACCGCTTCCCGGGCATCTCGGCGGATCCCGACCGCAACCCCACCCGCCGCGACAGACTCGTGCTGCGCGGCTACCAGACCCTGTCGATTCGGGTCGAGGCAGCTACCCCGGGCCCTCTCGCGAGGCATGCCACCGGGGAGTCGTAGCAGGTCATCCCGGGCCGTCTACCTGCGACACGACCTGACGGTGCCTCAACAACCAGAAGTCTTGTCCATCAGGAGTTCCGCGGCTGCCAGAGTCATCCCTTCGGCGACTCGTCTTCGGTCGCCAGAAGCTTCGCCATCAGAGCCATGAACTGGCGCCGTTGCGCAGGTGTCAGAGGCTTCAGGACTTGCTCCTGAACACCGTCGAGGACGTTGTCGAGCTCCAGGAGTTGTTCGACTCCGGCCTGGGTGATGGTGACGATGTTGCGCCGCCGGTGCGCGGGGTCGACGGACCGCTCGACGAGCCGACGTGACTCGAGCTCGGACAGGGCTGCCGTGACGTCACTGCGATCGATCCCGGTGCCACGGCCCAGGTCAGCCTGGCTCGCGGGCCCCCACTCGTCGAGCGCAGCCAAGAGGCGGTAGTGGTAACTGCGAAGGCCGCGGCCGCGGGACTCGAACCCAGCGGAGAGGAGACCCGACGAGCGAGCGAAGGTCCGGCTGATGAGCCATGTCGGACGATCCTTGACACGGGCCGGAGTACGGCCAGGCGGGTGATCCATCGGCATGGGTCCACAGTACTCGTTGTTGGGGAGACCAACATGGTCTATGTTGGTTAGACCAACATAGGCTCTAGCGAGGAGACCGGCTCATGGACGACCCAACCACCAGTGGAACCGAACGGATTCTGGTCATCGGCAGAAGCCCGAGCGTGATCCTTGACGCTGCCGACATCCTGCGAGGTAAGGGATTCCGCGCAGATGCAACGAACCAGTTCGACGAGGTGCTGACGGAGTACGACGCCACGGACCTCGATGTCGTCGTCTTCGGTGGCATGGTTCCGCCCAACACCAAGCGGTTCCTCAGGGAAGAGATCTCCAAGGTCAACGGCCACGTCACCTTTGTGCAGGGACTCGCCGGAATCGCAGGCCTCATCGCCGCCCAGGTCGAGGGCGTCACGTCGACTGCCGGAGACCACTACGGCATCGCATATGACACGACGAAGAGAACGGTCCAGCTCACCCTGCAGGAACCCGCCCAGGTCGTCATCGAGGCTTGGTGGGCCACCTCGTTCAGGCCGCCCGAGCCAACGAGCACCTCGCTGCGGGTGATCGACTCCCACTTCGATTCAGGGGAGTACTCCGTTCCGCTCCCCGCCGAAGTTCCGCCGGTGGCGTCGTTCGTCACCGTGTCCGTCGGGCCGGCCGTCCGCGCGTTCACGGTTGGCGCGATGCCGGCGGAGGTTGTGCGCATGGTTCCAACCGGCGACCCGACCCAGCACCCCGCGCTCCCTCCCGTCCGAGCGGTGGTGACCCACAGCAATGACTGACAAGCCGAACACCCCAGCCGTACGGACCATGCGTGCGCAGGGACTGGCCAATCTCGTGGTGCGCGGCCTGCTGCGCACCCCGGGCCTAAGTCGGATCATCGGTGGCCGACTGGTCACGCTGTACATCGTGGGACGAAAGTCAGGCCGTAGATACACAGTGCCCGTCTCCTACCTAGCCCAAGGTCAGGACCTCCTCATCGGCACCAGTTTCGGTTGGGCCCGAAACCTTCGGACCGGCGAGCCCGTGGCCTTCAGGTTCAAGGGAAAGTCCAGGTTGGCAGACGTCCAGGCTTTGACCGCTGAGCCCGACGTCGTAACGGCATACGCACAAATGGCGGCCGCGAATCCGGCATTCGCCCGCTTCAGCAGAGTTCACGTGGATCAGGACGGCAACCCCAACCACCGGGACCTGCACTTGGCCTGGGTTGGAGGCGCGCGGGTCATCAAGCTCACACCTCGCTGACCCGCGCTCTTGATGTGGGTCGTGGTGGCCTTTGCACGCCACCGACCCCGATGCGGCAACGCCTTGGTGACAAGGAGCGATGCGTCAGTTCTGCTGCGGTGACCTCGGCCTATCCGAGGCGGACAAACGGCCGCACGTTCTTGCCACTCCGCAGTTCTGGGTGCAGCTTGAAAGAAACTACGGATCTCTGGGAGGGACTCCGATGAGTGAGAACGCGATGGGGCGCCGACAGGCGTTGAGGGGTGCAGGAATCGCCGCGGGTGGCGTTGCGATCGCCGGGCTGGCGACGACTCCCGCGTTGGCCGACGACGACAACGGGTTGCTCGGCAGTTGGATAAGCGTACGGCAGGACGACGGCTCGCCGGACAAGGTTCGGCTGGTCCTCAGCTTCGCTGGGGGCGGCGTCTTCGTGTCACACGACATCAGCCCAGCCGGACCGCCGTTCACCGGCACCTGGGCGCGACACGGCAAGTCGTTCCGCGCGACCTTCTGGACCGGGTTCCCGGGCGAGGGGGGACCGGAATCGGTCGGGCCGACGGTGCGAGTGCGGCTCGTGGGCACGCTGAAGCACGGCAAGATCTCCGGGACCTACCGTGCCACCGTGTTTGCCCCGGGGAGCGCCACCGAAGTGTTGGAATCCAACACCGGGAAGTTCAGCGGCCGCCGCATCGACGCCTGACCCGTCAGACGTTGCACCGACCTGGTGGGGCACATCCTTCGTGCTCGGCCGGTTGTAGCCGGACATGCCTAGTCAGTGCAAGGCGCCGCGCGGGGATTCCTCCGAGCGACCAGGCCTCAGCTGATCACGCCGGTAGGCTCGTTGCCTTTGGCAAGCTCACCGAGCTGCTCGATCTCATCGGAATCCTAGGGATCGCCAGCGTTGCGGCGGATGACCGGTTTCAGACGCCCTAATGTCACCGCAGAGCGTTTGAGAGCGGGCTCGGGCCTCATCGGAACCGAGCGTCGTTTCTAGGTTGGCTATGGGGGTCTAAGCCGACACCTTTTGTAGGTGAGAGCTGTCATCAGCTTTCCCGTGCGCCCCCCGATGTTCGTGACCGCCGTCACCACTTCGGCGCCACCGTCGTTCGGGTTGTCAGGTTTTTCGGGCGACGCGTGTCTAACGGGTATGTACGTCATCTTCATGGTCACCACGTGTCTGGCGGCGTTCGTGAACGGCTACGCCGCGTTCTTGAACTTCAGCGGCGCCGAGTCGGTCAAGGTCGTCGCTGACCGGGTACGGATCCCTCGATGGTGGATGGCGCCGCTCGGCACATTGCTGGCCTGCGGCGCCGTTGGACTTCTCGCAGGCTTCGCGGTGCCGGTGCTCGGGGCGGCTGCCGCGAGCGGCCTCGTTCTGTACTTCAGCTGCGCGGTGACGGCGCATCTTCGAGTCGATGACCGTCAGATCGGCGGAGCCGTATTCTTCCTGCTTCTGGCGGCGGCCGCCCTGTCCGCCAACGTCGCGTACCACGACCACTGGTGACCATCCGATTGCCAAGCGAGGAGTTGTCGATGGAGGAACGTCAGTGGTTGACCGAACAATTCGAGCAGCACCGGCCGCATCTGCGGGCGGTTGCCTACCGGATGCTCGGGTCGGTCAGCGAAACCGACGACGCTGTTCAGGAGGCATGGCTGCGGGTTCGCGACCAGGACGGCGGGACCGTTGAGAACATGCGGGCCTGGCTGACTACGGTCGTCGGCCGGGTGTGCCTGAACATGTTGCGATCACGGAGAACGCGACGCGAGGAGCTTTCGGCGCACGTCCCGGATCCGGTAGTCAGCTGGGGAGAGGGCAACCCGGAACACCAAGGGCTCCTGGCCGACTCCGTCGGCCTGGCTCTGCTCGTAGTGCTTGAGGAGCTCACTCCCGCCGAGCGACTGGCGTTTGTGCTGCACGACGTGTTCGCCGTGCCGTTTGCCGACATCGCAGCCACGCTCGATCGCTCCGAAGCGGCCGCGCAACAGCTCGCCAGCCGCGCCCGTCGACGTCTGCGTAACTCCCCGGAGCCGGACGCTGACCTCGCGCGGCAACGGCGCGTGATTGACGCGTTCTTCGCCGCGTCCCGGGACGGCGATTTCGATGCCCTCCTGGAGGTGCTCGATCCCGACGTCCAACTGCGGATCGATGGTGGCACCCTCCGCGCGGATGCCTCCCTCGTACGACGCGGCGCGGAGGCGGTGGCCGCGCACACCGTCACCTACTCAAAGCTCTATCCGTTCATCAGACCCGCGCTCGTGAACGGCGCCGCCGGAGCCGTGGTGGCGCCGCACGGCCAGGTGTTCTCGGTGATGGCCTTCACTGTCACGAACGGCAAGATCGCCAACATTGATTCTCTCGTAGATCCGGAGCGCCTCGCGCGGCTCGATCTCAACCTCTCGCCGATTGCCGATGAGGACGCTGACGACGATCGATCGCTTGACCCTCGGCGCGCTTGAGCGTTGAGAGCAACAGGCTTGTAGTGAGAGTTGTGACGCGTCAGGAATCACGGGCCGAGCTAAACGCCGCGCTTCATTGCCAGGTTCGAGTCCAGCCGGACGCGCCACCCAGGATCAGGGCACATGCCTTCCGGGGACGTGCCCTGGTCCTGGTGTGGAATTTGCGGCGAGCTCAGGAATTCTGCAGCGGGCGGAACGCGGCTCGCACCTCGGTCGCGAACAGGTCGGGGTCCTCCCAGGCGGCGAAGTGGCCGCCGCTGTCGACCTCGTTGAAGTAGGCGAGGCCGGGGTAGACCGTCTCGACCCAGCTGCGCGGAGCAGCCCAGAGTTCGCCGGGGAATGTCGTGAAGCCGACGGGAACGGTGACCGGCGGAGGAGCCTGGCCGGCCGCACCGGCCGCGGCCAGGAACCGTCCGAACTCCCAGTACCACCGGGCGGCCGAGGCGCCGGTGCCGGTCAGCCAGTACAGCGTGATGTTGTCGACGATGTTGTCCCGGGTGAGGCCACCCGTCGGCAGCTTGTCGACGAACGCCTGAGACATCTTGTAGTAGCTGTCTGTGTCGTGGTCGAGCATCCAGGCCGCCAGCCCGACGGGTGAATCCAGCAGGGAGTAGCCGATCGTCTGCGGCCGGGTGGATTGCTCCAGGAAGTAGGCGAAGCCGTCCGTCGTGAACGTCGCTAGCGCGGCGTGCGCCGCGCGTTCCTGCTCGGACTCCGCCGGCAGTTGATCGACAATGCCCAACGCCGTCGCGAGCAAGTTGACGTGGATCCCGACCAGCCCCTCAGGTCCTTGGCGGCCCATCGCGTCCGTGACGGCGGCGCCCACGTCGCCGCCCTGGGCGACGTAGCGCGTGTAGCCGAGGCGGTCCATCAGCTGCGCCCACGCTTGTGCGATGCGGCCGGACTCCCAGCCGAGCTCGGTCGGCTCGCCGGAGAAGCCGTAGCCAGGCAAGGACGGCAGCACCAGGTGGAAGGCGTCCTCGGGGTTGCCGCCGTGAGCGGTCGGGTCGGTGAGCGGGCCGACGACCCCGAGCAGCTCGACGACCGAGCCCGGCCAGCCGTGCGACATGATCAGCGGCAGTGCGTTCTCGTGCTTCGACCGCACGTGGATGAAGTGGATCTCGACGCCGTCGATCTCGGTCGTGTACTGCGGTAGCGCGTTCAGCTTCGCCTCGAACGCGCGCCAGTCGTGATCGGTCGTCCAGTAGCGGGCCAGCTCCTGGACCGTCGCCAGTTGCACGCCCTGGGAGCGATCGGTGACCAGCTCTCGGGTGGGCCAGCGCGTGGCCGCGATCCGGCGATGCAGGTCGGCGATCGCTTCTTCCGGCGTGTCGAGCCGGAAGGGACGGATTTCGTTTTCGTTGGACATGGTGCACCTGCCCGGTAGGTTCGACCGGCGCCGGGCGCCGGCGGATGGATCGGTTGCCACTCAGCGTCGCGCTCGGCCCGTCGCTTCGCGCCCGTGAGACTCCCTTGCCCAATCCCGGGCCTGGCAGTTCGGGCGCTGTTCCGGGTGGCCTGACTGGCCTGACCTACGGGGCGGATCGTCCGACAGGAAGGCTGTAGAGATTCCGGAGGTCGCCCTCTACCAGCGCCTGCTTCCAGAAGGTGAATCCGAGCTTGCGACAGACATTCTGCGAAGCGAGATTCTCCGGGGCGATGATGGCCAGCAGTTCACCCGCATAGCTCTGGTGAGCCTTGGCCAGCAGAGCCTGGCCGGCCTCGGTGGCATACCCGCGGCCCCTGCACTCCGGCACTAGCCGGTATCCCCACTCCAGCCAGGTCTTGCCCTCGAAGTCGATGTAGTCGACACCGGTGTATCCCACGACCAGCCCAGCGGACTGTTCGACCAACGGCTGCTTGCCAAACGGGACGGTCTGGCAGACGGCGACCATGTGGTCGAACCGGTCCGTGGCCTCCTCCTCGGTGAGGACGCCTGGGTAGAACACCATGAAGTCCTCGTCACAGACGGGCTCGACGAACCGGTCCCGGTCAGCCTCAGTGGGCAAGCGCACCAGGAGGCGCGCGGTCCTTACGACATCTGCATTCGTGTCAGTCACACGTCCTCAGAGCTCAAATGATCCACCGGGGCTGGCGACGAATGCGCCCTGAAGGCATCCTGGACAGTGGAGGGGGCGTCATGGTACTTCGGGCCGCGGCACTCGGCATTCTGATCTGCATAGCTCTGGTCACATCTTGTGGGGACAGCGAGTCTGGCACTTCGCGGACCTCGCCGATAGCAACCTCACTGCCACTGCAGGGGCAGGGATTGGCTATCGGTGGAGACGTCCAGACCCGGGCCACCGACGTCATCCGAGTCCGCCTTACCAAGGAGCAAGCCAAGACCCTCGCCAAAGCCTGCAAGAACCTCATCGAGATCGCCAGCACCGGCGACTGTCCGAAAACGATCCAGCAGATCGTTATTGAGATTGCCAGGCTCGGAGATCACCCGCTTCCGCTGCCGACCGCTCGACATGTGCCTGGGGCTGAAGGCATACGACGAGAGCGACCGCCCGACGTTGGGTGACGGGGGGTACGTCGAAATCATCGACCATCGACCGGGCGAGTCGCTGTGCAACTCCGAACCGAGCCACCTGTGTCTGCGGGTCGGGGTCAGGACATCGGAGCTGCTCGGTGAGATCGCTAGGACTACAACACCTTCCCCGCCGACTCCGAGTCCGACGCCAACTCCTAGTCCGACGCCGAACCCGAGTCCGACGCCGACGCCGACTCCGAGTCCGACGCCAACTGAGATATCCACTTCTGGCCCGTCTACCGGTTCGTCACTCTCGCCAGCGTCTCCGGCCGAAGGCCCTTGACGTCGTGAGCAAGCGGTCCGCCAGCTCGTCGGCCAGCGATCGAGGACTCGGTCCGGTCGTCGAGTTCGCTAGCCGCGTGCTAGCCCCAGCCGGCGTCCTCACCGCAGTGCTGTATTACTTCGGCTACGTGCGCGAGCAGGCCCTGTTTGCCTACTTCGGCATCGACCTCGGCAGTCTGGACTTCTCGACAACGGACTACCTCGTACGCAGCGCGGGCACGTTGTTCCTTCCGCTAGCAACGCTCCTCGTCGGCGCCGTGGTGGCCGTCGCCAGCCACTACGTGCTCCTGCACCTGCTGGGTCGGGCCACCCTCAGATGGCGACGAATCGCCTGGATTGCCCTCGCCGCCATCGCCACGACGATGCTTCTGCTCGGAGCGATCGGACTCCATCGGCGCCACGACCCGTTCCTCAGCCCACTGGCCGCACCCGTGGCGCTGGGCACCGGCGCGCTCCTGCTCGAGTACGCCGTAGAAACCGCCCGGGCCACCGAGAGGTTGCCCGCACCACTGAGGACAGCCCTCGATGGGACTGGGACCCTGCGACGAGTCCTAGCGGCGGCACTCCTCCTCGTCGCGGTCTTCTGGGCAACAGCCAATGTGGCCCAGCAGCGCGGGATAGCCGCAGCGAGAGCAATAGAGTTGACGCTATCCACCCACCCGCAGGCAGTTGTGTACAGCCGCGTCCGCCTGCAAATCACCGGGCCTGGGGTGAACCTTGAGCCCCTCGGCGCGGCCGGAGCTGCCTTCGCATTCCGCTACAACGGCCTCCGGATGCTGGTGCACACTGGCGGTCGCTGGTTTCTATTGCCTGTCGGCTGGACCCACGACAACGGGGCCACAGTCATCCTGCTGCCGGACACGTCCGGGGATATCCGCGTCGACCTGGCTCCGTAACCGCATCTCGCGGTCACGGAGCGCCGGAGTCCGATCTAAGCCACCGGCAAGGCGGCGCGGCGGCGTCGTTGGCCGCTCGCAGCCGGAGACGCGCGGGCGCCGGAGCCAGATCGGCTGGGAGCACGCCAACACACGCCCAAACTGGAGATGCCTGACCAGGCTCAGGTTGCCTCCTGTCAAGTGAGTCCATCGACCTTCTAATCCGTTGGTCGCAGGTTTCGAATCGTGCGGGGCGCGCCGCTACTTGAAGCGCTAAAGCGAGGCCAGGACGGTTCTAGCCTCGTCCAGACGGTCGCGCTCGCGCTGCAGGAGAGCGCGACGATCGGCGGATGCCTCCGCCCGCTCGGTCAGTGACCGCGCAGCCAGGACGTCCAGCTCCAGCGTCATCCAGTCGGCGCAGGCGTCGAGCACTGCTTGGCCATCTCGTCGCCACAGGTCCGCTTCGGCCTCGAGCTCGGCAAGACGGGACCGGCTGCTCGCCAGCCCGTTCCGGTACTCCTCCAAAAGGATCGAGTAGACCCGGGCATCCACCTCACCGGCGTTGCGAGCGCCGTCGAGTCGATCAAGGTAGGCCTCGTGGTCCAGCGCGCACTGCCTAGCGGCTACGAGCCGCTCTCCAAGTTCGGGCAGGGTCACCCCGGCCGCCACCCTGATGCCGACGATCCTGGCCTCAGTGGGCGAGATCTCACCCAAGCAGGCGCGGATCTCGGCGACCTCGAGATCGAGCAGAACCTCCAGCAACGTGACCTGCTGGGACAGTTGTGCGGTCTGTGCAGGCAACTGCTTGACCTTGTCCCGGACCTCGACAAAAGGCTGAAGCACCCATTCCCGCAGGTCACTCGACCTCTCAACGGTCCGGGTCTGCACTTCCTTGAACCGTTTCTGCAATGAACCTGAGAAACCGGACGACCTGTCCGAACCATCAGCCTCGGCCGGTCCTGGCTCGCCAGTGAGGTTCGCCCTCAGGATGGCGTCCACGAGCCGGCCCAACTGCGCCACACGGCTCAAGATCTGCTTCCAGGCCTGAGTTCGCCAGCGGATGTCCACGAGGAGTTCCTGGTCCTCCCGCGCTGCCTCCAGGTCCATCTCGCTGTCCGCCGGGGGGTGGTACCGCTCGGCGAGCGCAGCAACGGTCTCCAGCTGGGACAGGTATGCCTCGAACTGGGCCGACGAACTGGCGACGAGATCCGTCCAGGTGTTGAGCGGGATCCCGGTCTGCTGCTTGACGTACTGGCTGGTGACGCCCTGCACGGCGCGCATGGCGCCCACGATCGGCAAACCGATCATGCCGAATCCGCCCCACTGCTGCCCCAGTCCTCCCCCGCTCTGCGTGATCACCTGGAGGGCTGAGCCGACGGCCTCCAGGGTCTCGGAGACGGCCCGGCACCCCGCACTGACCGTGTCGACCGTGCGGTCCAGAGCGGCAAAAGTCGTCCTGACGTTCTCGATCGAAGGTGCCGTGAGGGCGTCCACGCGCCCGATGCCCTCGGTGAGCCCGTAGTCGCCCATCCTCGATCTCCCCCTCAGCGCCCTAACCGCGTACGGCAGCTCGTCTTGCGGAGGCGTCCGGGGCGCCCGCTGATACACCGAGCGACCACAGCGACCCGGTTTCGATTCGCGCACTTTCTCGTCCGCGCAGGGTGAAGCCCACGGGTCAGACATGTACGACGCTGAGATCGTGCTCAAACGTACTGCGCTCGGGTGGCCGGCGACCGCGATGGCCGTGGCCGTCTTCGCCAGCGGTTGTACTACGTCCTCGGCTCCACCTGACGGGTCTACAGCCGAGACCACCCAATCGGCGCAACCAACACAGACGGCCCAAGCCGCAGTCGATCGCGAGGCGATGCAGGACGACGAACAGACCGCCGTCAAAGCGGTGGATGGGTTCTGGCGTCGTCACTTCGCCCAGCAGTTCGGACAGCCGTACCGAAGTCCACGCGTCGCCGGGGCCTACACCGGCACAGACGGACCGTCCTGCGGGGGCGAGCCCTCCGTGCCGTTCAATGCCTTCTACTGCCTGCCGGGCGACTTCCTGGCGTGGGACGAAGACCTGATGGCAGCCGGCTATAGCCAGATCGGCGACGCCTGGGTCTACCTGATCATCGCCCACGAGTGGGGCCACGCGATCCAGGCGAGGCTGGACAACGACCTGGTCTCGGTCGCGGCGGAGCTCCAGGCGGACTGCCTGGCAGGGGCCGCGCTGCAAGGGGCGGCCGATGAAGGCGTGATCGCGATCGAGCCCGGCGACGGCGAGGAACTCGCCAAAACACTGGCCGCGGTCGCGGACGACTACCCCTGGACCAAGGAGAGCGACCACGGCAGCGCCGAAGAGAGGACTTCGTCCTTCAACACCGGCGTACAAGGTGGCGTCTCGGCCTGCATCTGAACACCCCCTGCGGCGACCTCTGTCAGTGTCGCTTACGGCGGTTCGCGACTGCACTCGCCGCTCGAACGTCGCCTCGCCCTCCACCCGTACCGGGCCAGCAGTTCATACAGCCACGACCGGCGACACCGTACTTGGCGACCACCTCCGCGACCGACCGCCGCTTCAGCGTGATCGCAGTGATCACCAACCACGTTGGGCGGTGATGATCCAGGCTCGTGAGTCGAACCAGATGCCGTCGCCGGTGTGGTGGGCCGCGATGATGGCGAGTAGCCGCTGGAGTGCTTGTTCGGTTTGGGCTGGGTTCAAGTCGGCGAGTAGGTCCTGTGTCATCCACAGGCTGCGGACTGCGTTGGACGCGGCTTCGGCGTTCGGGCCGTAGTAGACGGGTTCGCGGACGTCGGTGACGTGTATGTGGATGAACCCGGCTGCGGTCAGGAGGCGTTCTGCGGCTGCTGGGTCGGCGAGGGAGAACGGGTCGCCGCCCGCGGGAACGGGCGGTGTGCGTCCGTCGGCCAGGGCATCACGGATCATGGCATCCCACTCCTGGTGCCTTCTGTCCTGCCACACCAGCTGTACCAGCCGTGCTCCCGGCCGCAACGCGCGGGCGATGTTGGTGAACGCGGCGTCTGGGTCGGTGAAGAACATCGTGCCGAACCGGCTGATGCCTAGGGAGAAATGCTCTGCTGGAAAAGGGTGTATCTGGGCATCAGCCTGTTCGAAGCGAACATTGCGCAAGCCATCCTGTTCGCTGAGCCGGCGGGCAGTCGCCACCATCAGGGCGGAGATGTCGACGCCGACCGCGCTCCCGGAGACAGTGCCTCTGGCGGCCTCCCGGGTGGTGAGCCCGGTACCGCAGCCGATGTCGAGCACGTGGTCAGCGGGTCCGACATCCATTGCCGTCAGCAGCCGCCGGTGATAGCGACGCAGCTCGGCGTCATAGTCGAACGGCAGGTTCTGGCGTTCCGCGTTCATGGCATGACAGTAGGCCCGCCTGTAGATGGCGAAAAGCGATAGTTCTCGATCGAATCAATCGTGAACCCCGATCCCCACTCACCACACGCGCCTTCGCCATTGCCGTCGAAGTCGCAGCGAAACGCGGGCAGGCCGCGACCGTTCGGACCTGCGTCGTCTCGGCAGGCAACTGACCACCCCTGCGTGTACCTCTGTCAGTGTCGCTTGCGGCGGTCTCCTCGCGATTGCGCCGCCGCTTCCGCTCCCGCCGCGCAGCACTGCCCGACGCAGTACGGGACGCGTTGGCGGTACCCGTCGGTGTCCCGGAACCGCCTCGACCGGCCTTGACGCGCTCGTTCCGGATCAGCACCACGACCACGAGAAGGACCGCCAACCCAGCGAAGATGACGATGTACCACACACTGACCCCCTCCGCTCTCCGCCTCGATTCTCGCGGGAATCGCCGGCAGGCGCCTCATCCGTTGCGGACCACAGATCGTTCTCGCCAGCCCTCGCGTCCGGGGACGGCGGCCTTTGCAACCGGGTGCCTCCGGCGTAGCGTCTTTTGAGGTGTGTCAAGCACCTAGGCCCGACGGGTTCGCTTGCCGAAGTCGTTGGTCAGGCGACCGCGTCCGGCGTCTCCGCTGACAGAGGCATTCATGAAGCGAGCAGGAACTTCGTGCGGCTCTTCGCTACGACCTCGCCGCCTGCTGGTCGGCCTTGTCGCGCTGCTGGCCGTACTCGTCTTGGCAACCGGCTGCGGCCCCGAGTCGGATAGTGGCGGAGGTACTACATCGGCGCCTGCGACGCAGTCGGCCTCGAGCGGTTCGGCCGCTCCCGCCGGTGGGTCGATGGTGGAGATCAAAGACTTCATGTTCACGCCGATGACCTTGACCGTCGCGGTCGGTACCACGGTGACCTGGAAGTTCGACGACTCGACGCAGCACACCGTCACGGCCGATGACAACTCGTTCGCGTCATCGCCGATGTCGAACGGCCAGACCTTCACCCACACCTTCAGCGCCGCCGGCACGGTGGCCTACCACTGCTCCATCCACCCGGAGATGACCGGCACCATCACCGTGAAGTAGTCCGCTGGTCGACTCCATGTAGGTGGCGTACGCCGGGGAGCCGAGCCCCGGCACACGCCACCTCGTCACGTCAGCAGCTCAGCGGACTGTCGATGCCTGCGTGATGATCTGGCGCAGGTCGGCAGGCAGCCGGTCCTGCACTGTGGAGCCGCTTGCCCTCATCGCCGCGGCACCGACCGCCGGGGTCGGGTCGGGCTGCGGAACCGGATCGCACTGGACGTCGGAACGCTCACCGGGGAGCCGCGCCGGCAGCGCGCCGGTCAGCAGGTACGTCGCGATCCGGTCGTCGGTGCACGACACCCCTGACAGCGAGCCGGCATGCGTCGTACCGCCGACGCCCTCGATCAGCACCGACCGCGGGTAGCGCTTGCGCACCTCGATCGCACCCGCCCACGGCGTGGCCGCGTCGTTGGTCTCCTCGATGAGCAGCACGCCCGGGACCCGTGCACCGTTGACGTTGGTCGGCGTGCCCACGCGGCCTGGCCAGTAGCGGCAGGGCGCGTTGTACCAGCCGTTGTTCCAGGTCAGGAACGGCGAGGTCTGGTGCAGAGCCCAGTTGTCCTTGGCCCACTTGCCCCAGCCCTGTGGCCACTGCACGTTGGTGCATTGGACCGCCAGGTAGTTGGCGTAGGTGTTGTCCGCGCCAGGACCGGTCGGGTCGCCGTAGTAGTCGCGGGCCGGACCCAGGTCGCCGGCCTTCGCGGCTGCGAATACCTGGGCGACGTCCTCCCATCCGTAGACGTAGTAGGCCGCCCCGACGAAGATGTCGTTCCACTCGTCCGGGCCGAGCGTGCCGAAGGGGTTCCGGCGCAACTGCTGCTGGATGGAGTAGTAGAGGTCCTCGATCGCGGCGCCGTCGGTGCCGATGTGGTAGACGTCGTCGTGCTTGGCGACCCAGTCGAAGTACACCTTGATGTTCTTGTCGAACTGGATGTCCTGGTTGAGGTTGGCGTCGTACCAGACGTCGGCCGGGTTCACGACACCGTCCCACACCATCCGGCGGACCCGATCGGGGTGCAGCGTGCTGTAGACCTGGCCGAGGTAGGTGCCGTAGGAGAACCCGTAGTAGTTGATCTTGTCGGCACCGAGCGCCTTGCGGATGCTCTCCATGTCGTTGACCCAGTCGGTCGTCTTCATGTGGTCGAGCAGGGCGCCGCCGGCGGCGCCGCAGTCGCGGGCGTACTGGCGGGTCTTTTGCCACCATGCCTGTCGCAGCGCATTCGTCTCGGGGACGAAGTAGGGGCGCGGGCCGCCGAAGTACTCACCGTCGCAACTCAGCGAGGGCTGGCTGGAGCCGACGCCGCGGGGGTCGAAGCCGATCCAGTCGTAGGGGTCGCCGCCGTTGTGGGGCACGAACTCTCCGAGCCGCGCCAGGCCCAGCCCGGAGCCGCCCGGGCCACCCGGGTTGACCAGCATGACGCCCTGGGCGTTCGCGTCGGAGGTCTTGTGCAGGATCCGCGAGACCGCGATCTTGATCTTTGCCGCCTGGGGCTTGGCATAGTCCAGCGGCACGGTCAGCAGGCCGCACCGCGCGCCGGCGTTCTGCAGCGAAACGCTGGCGCACTGGCCCCAGACGATCGGTGGTGGCGTGTACCCGGGTGCGTTGCTTTGCGTCGCGTCCCGCGCTGTCTGGCGAGGAAAGATCTCCCGGTGGCACCGGGAAGTTCAGCGGCGGCCGCATCAACACATGAGCTGAGAGGGGTGGTCAGGTCGTAGGGGCGGCGTCGTTGGCCCGGCGGTCCCAGCCGTGGAAGTGGGAGTGGTCGCCGGCTGTCCAGGCTTCGCGGAGGCCGGGGGTGCCCAGGTCCCAGTCGGGGCGGATTTCGGCGGAGGCGGCGCGGAGGTCTCGCCAGAGGTCGTCGACAGACGGCCGGCCCCAGAACCAGTAGCCGTTGTAGATGCTGTGGATGACCAGGCCCGGCTTGAGGACGAAGGTGTACGGGATCATCGGGTCGTTGTCGGGATCGGTGTACTCCTGGATATCGAGGTCCTTCTGGATCGTCCGGCCGGGGTCGGACAGGAACGGCCAGAAGGCGCCGACCGACGCGCGGAACTCCTGCAGCGTGTGGTGCTCGTCCGTCGAGATCGTCACGATCTGGGTGTAGGCCACCGCGAGCTTCGGTTGGATCGCCGCCAGGTCGAGGTGCTGCTGGTGCTCCTTGGGGCAGAAGTGCCCGCGCGCCAGCGTGAGGATCATCGGATCGTCCCCCTGGAGCTCACTGAGCGTCCGGACGGTCTCCGTGTGGTCGGGCAGCGCGTAGTCGGGAAAGACCCCGCCGGGAGTGATATCTGAACGCATGGAACAGCCGCCTCTCACATGACGTCGCGTCGGGGTCAGGAAGCGTCGCGTTTGGCCTGGCGGCGGGTGTTGGCGGCCCGGCTGGAGGCGTCCTTCTTCAGGCCGCCGGTGGTCTTGGTGGCGCGCGGTGGGCTGCTGGTCTTGGTCGCAGAGTTGCGCGGTGGGCGGGTGGTGGCCTTGGGGGCGGCGGAGGTCGAGCGAGCGGCTTCGAGGCGTTCGGCCTTGAGTTCGGCGGCGGCTCGGTTGGCGGCTGCGGCGACTTCGCGGCTCACGCGAGCCAGGGAGAGTTCGAAGAGTTCGGCCTTGTCGCGGTCCCGCTGGTTCTTCGGGTACGAGAAGCCGCGGCCACCCCGGGGCGCGACAGCGGCGCTGGCACCTCGCCGGTAGTTCTTGACGTACTTCGTGCGCGCGCGCCGGATCCGTTGGTGCAGGTCCAGGAGTTCGTCTTCGTCGAGGCCCTTCAGGGCGTCGCGTTCGGTCTCCGCGACGAGCAGACGCTCAGCGTCTGTCAACGAGTTCAGCAGACGCTGGTTCATGGATGCCTCCCGTGCAGCCGGATTTTCGAGCGTACTGGCTGTGACGATGCCCGTCGAGGGCAAGCCAGCGCGCGAGCATACTGGTACGACGGCCCGTCCTGGAGGTCATCGTGGTCCAGTCCTCAGTGCGAGCGCGGACCTGGGTGCGGGCTCAGCAGCGGCCCAGGAGCGTGCTCTACCTCTGCTCCCCCATCGGGCTCGGGCATGCGCGCCGCGACCTGGCGATCGCGCGGGAACTGCGCCGGCACCACCCCGACGTGCGGATCGACTGGCTCACCCAGCATCCCGTGACCAAGGTGCTCGAGGACGCCGGCGAGAAGGTGCATCCGGCATCGACCTGGCTCGCCAACGAGTCGGCGCACGTCGAGGAGGAGTCCGGCGAGCACGATCTGCACGCGTTCCAGGCGATCCGGCGGATGGACGAGATCCTGGTCAACAACTTCATGGTGTTCAACGACGTCGTCGAGGACCGGTACTACGACCTGGTGGTCGCCGACGAGGCCTGGGACGTCGACTACTTCCTGCACGAGAACCCCGAGCTGAAGCGCTTCGGGTTCGCCTGGCTGACGGACTTCGTCGGCTGGCTGCCGATGCCCGACGGCGGCGAGCCCGAGGAACGGTTGGCCGCCGATTACAACGCGGAGATGCTCGAGCAGCGCCAGAGATACCGGCGGCTGCGCGACCGGTCGATCTTCGTCGGCAACCCGGACGACATCGTCGACGACGAGTTCGGCCCCGGCCTGCCGAAGATCCGCGACTGGACCGAGCAGAACTTCGACTTCGCCGGCTACATCACCGGCTTCGAACCTCCCGATGAAGAAGAGCGCGCGCGCCTCAGGTCAAACCTTGGCTACCAGGAGGACGACCGACTCTGCCTCGTGACCGTTGGTGGTTCCGGAGTCGGAGCATCACTCCTGCGCCGCGTGCTGGACGCCGTACCGCGGGCTCGACGGCTCGTCCCGGAACTCCACTTCCTGGTCGTCTGCGGACCTCGGATCGACCCCAGGTCTCTGCCCAGCCGCCGTGGTGTGAAGGTTCGCGGCTACTTGCCTGAGCTCTACCGACACCTGGCCGCGTGCGACCTCGCCGTAGTACAAGGCGGTCTCACGACCTGCATGGAACTCACCGCGAATCGAAAGCCCTTCCTTTACATCCCCCTCCAGAACCACTTCGAGCAGAACCTCCACGTTCGTCACAGGCTCGACCGGTACGGCGCCGGCCGCTGCCTGACGTACGCCGAAGCTCGTGACCCGGACGCGCTCGCGGAGGCAATCGCCAAGGAGGTACGTCGCGAGGTGGACTACCGCCCGGTCGAGACCGATGGCGCGGCGCGTGCTGCCGCGATGCTGGCGGAGCTGTTCTGATGCGCGCGCTAGCCCCGTCCACCAACGGGTACGTCGAGCGTGACGGCGTCCGCGTGTACTACGAGTCGTACGGCGACGGGGATCCCACGGTGTTCCTGCTGATGCCGGACCTCATCGTGCAGTCGCAAGCCTGGAAGGCTCAGGTGCCCTTCCTCGCAAGGCACTACCGCGTCGTCGTGATCGATCCCCGCGGCAATGGCAAGTCCGACTCACCGGGCAGTCCCGAGTTGTTCTCGACTCGCCAGTTCATCGATGACGCCTGGGCGGTGCTCGACAGGATCGAGGTGGAACAGGCCGTTCTGGTGGGTCTGTGCACGGGTGCCGGCCACGCGGTGATGATGGCCGCGGAGGTCCCGAGCCGGGTGCTCGGAGTGTGCGCGATCAACCCCGGCCTGGCTCTCTCGCCACCGCATCCCTTCAAGGTCGCCCACGACTTCGACGCTGTACTGGACAGCGACGACGGGTGGAACAAGCTGAACCGTCACTACTGGCGGCGCGACTGGCCCGGGTTCGCCCGCTTCTTCTTCGGCGAGATGTTCCCCGAGCCGCACTCGAGCAAGCAGTTGGAGGACTGCGTCACCTGGGCCTGCGGAACAACCGTGGACGCGATGCTGGCCGAGTCGGATGCCCCAGCCAGTACGCAGTACGACGCCGCTGACATCTGCCGGCAGGTGACCTGCCCCGTGCTCGTCATCACGGGATCCGAAGACCACTGCCAATCACCCGAGCGAGGCCGCAAGGTCGCCGAACTGACCGGCGGCGACCTCGTCGTCATCGAAGGCGCCGGTCATCTCCCTCAGGCGCGCGACCCGGTCAAGGTCAATCTCCTGCTCCGAGACTTCGTCCGCCGAGCAGGTACTACGTCCCGGACAACCTGAAACCCCGGAGAAATGAAGAAGCGCACCAGCAATTCGGCTGATGCGCGGAGAAAATCGATCGAAGATCTAGACCGGATGCAGAGGTCGGGTTTATTCTGACCAAATGCATAGAACAGACTTGAACACAGATCTCCTCTCAACCATAACATCAAACAATTCGGATCGCAAGCCCGCCGCCTCGGCCGGAACCTGGAGTCTGGGCGACCTGTCGGTGAACCGGCTCGGCTTCGGCGCCAAGCGCCTCGCCGGAAGCGGAAACGGAAACGGCAGCGGCAGCGGGGGCACTGGAGCCGGCCGGGTGTCGGTGGCGGACAAGGAGCGGATGGTCGGGTTGTTGCGGCAGGCGGTGGAACTCGGGGTGAATCACCTCGACACGGCCGCGTTCTATCCGACGTTCAAGCAGGATCGGCCAGGCAATCACTTCAGCCCGCTGAATCCGGACGGGCCGAGCAATCAGTTCACCGGTCTGAACACGGCCAATGAGGTGATCCAGGAGGCGCTGGCGCCGTACCCGGACGACCTGGTGATCGCCACGAAGGTAGGGCCGCTCGAGGGTGGCCTCGCCCGGCCCGACCAACTCCGCGGGCTCGTCGAGGAGAACCTTCGCCAACTGAAGCTCGACACCCTCGATGTGGTGTACCTGCGCCAGCACGGGCTCGACTCGATCGCCGAGCACTTCGCAGTACTGGCCGAGCTCCGCGAGCAGGGGATGATCCGGCACCTCGGGCTGTCGAACGTCCGGCTGCACCACCTCGCGCAGGCTCAGCAGATCGCGCCGGTGGTCGCGGTACAGAACCGGTACGGCGTGGGGTTCGGGCGGGTCAACGACGAGATCCTCCGGGTCTGCGGCGAGCAGGGCATCGCGTTCGTGCCGTTCTTCGCCGTCACCGCCACCGGTCGCGAGGCCGGCGGTGTCGCCGCGTCCGACCCGGTGCTCGCCATCGCTCGCGAGCACGGAGCGACGCCCGCCCAGATCCGGATCGCGTGGACCCTCGCGCAGGGCCCGCACGTGCTGGCCATCCCCGGCACCGGCAACCCCGCCCACCTGACGGAGAACCTGGCCGCCGCCGACATCCACCTCTCCCCCGCCCAACTGGCCACCCTCGACGCCATCCCCAGCCAGTAGTCCGCAGGGTGGTGCGGCCAGCCCGTTGGGCGCGCAGACTGAGCTGAGAGCCCGCCTGTACTGCGGGTTGCGTGCCAATTAGTTCGGGCAGTCGCTACTGGGGAGGTGGCGACTGCCCGACAGGGCCCACTGAGGACGGGCCACTCACGGGGAGAGCGCTGACGGATCGGCAGTTCGCCGACCCGTTGGCGGAGCATCACCCAGAGGGAGGGCACAGCGATGACTGTGCACACGAAGGGATCTCGCAGGCCACTGCTCGCCATCCTGGCTGCAGTCGCCGTGGTGGCGGTCGGCGGCTGCGACAGCGCGTCGGAATCATACGACCGCACGGACCCGACAGCACGCGCATCGGTGTCCGGTACGCCGGGCGTGGCGCGGGATCTCGTCCGCCTCCGCTACAAGGAGGTCACCGAGTCCGACGCCGGAGCGGTCGAGATCATTGCTGACGGCAACCGTAGGTACCGGATGACGGTCTACACCGGTCCGGAGGCCGGGTCGTTCCAGGTGTGGGACGGAGACACGATCCTGACCTACAACCTTCACGGCGACCCGAAGTACCAACGACAGGAGCAGCCGAACGAGGACGAGTTCCCCAGGCCGACCTTCTTCTTCACCGGAGGGACGGAGGCGTTCCGCCAGACCTGCCCGAACGCCCGCCGGCTGGGCCCGAAGACGGTCCTCGGCAGGAGCGCGGTGCGGTACGCCTGCGACAAGGTCGTGGCGGAACCAACGGCACCGATCGAGCCCAGGGAGGCACGGGAGATCGCGTTGGACGAGCAGACCGGCCTGATGCTGCAGGACGGTCCGGACGCCCCGGCCGAGGTGACCTTCGGCCCACCGACCAACGCCGGTACCTTCTCCACCAGCCTGCCCCCGGGCGTCGAGGCGACACCATCGCCGGGCGGTGAGGAGACGGCAGAAGGGGCGCTCGGGGGTTTCCTGGTTCCGGCGGTCGGCGGCGGCCACCTCGACGCCGCCTCGTACCGGGGCAAGCCTGTTGTCGTGGTGACGGGACCTGCCGACGGGATCAGGACGGAGGTCGCTCGCCTGTTGCCGATGACGGCGGGTGGCAAGAAGCCCGCGGTGATCGGACTACTGATCGCGATCCCACCCAGCGACTGGAAGGGCACGCTGCTGAATCCGGCCGACGTGAAGGCCTTCGTGGACTCGGTCGACCAGACCGCCGGGCGGTTCGCGGTACCGGTCGGCATCGATGTCAAAGGGGCCGCCGGATATTCGATGACGGGCGGCATCCCGGAGATGCTGCCCAGTGAGCCGGGCTACGAGACCTCGGTGGCGATCGCGATGGTGAACTCGATCGGCGACCTGGCCCGCGTCACGCTCGCCGACGAGGTCGACGACGCTGAGTTGCGCGGCTGGCTGGCAGGACTCTCGTGATCAGGCTCCCCAGAAGTCGTCCTCTGCCTTCTGGTCACCGGAGAAGAGCCAGACCTCGACGATCTGGCCGTGGGCGACGCGGAGCAGGTCGACACCGTCCATCGTCATCTCGACCTCGTCGCGGCGGGCCCCGAAGCGGATCGCGGCGGCCACCAGGTCGCCGTTGAGCATCGGCGGCGCGATCAGTTCCAGCTCGAAGGTGCCGGCGCTGGCCGCCATCATCCCGCCGATCATCGCGTTCACCGCGTCGGCGCCCTCCTGGGTGCCGGAGAACTGGTTGGCGCCCGGCTGGTGCCAGACGATGTCCGGCGCCAGGAAGCTGCCGACCTTGGCGAAATCCTTGGCCATCAGCGCGTCGAAGTACTGCTGCGCGACCGCGACCGGGTCTGTCATCTTCCTCCAGAGCTGGGATTGATCCTTCTGGAGGCCAATCCCTACTATTGGTGACCGATCACCTCAAGGTAACCATGGACGGGGCCGCGATGGTGATCAGCGTGCTCGAGGACGGGCCGCTGCGCTTCGGCGACATCCGGTCCGCGCTCGAGGGCATCAGCGCCAGTCACCTCAACTACCTGACCGGAAGAAGTCCTTCAAGGCATCGACCAGCACGTCCTGGGAGACCTGGTGGAACTGGCCATCCAGCGCGGCCAGGCGGGCGCTGGGGAGGGTGGCGGCGGTGGTTGCCACCGCGGACTGCATCCAGGCGGGGCTGCCGGTGCTGTGGATGGCGAGGGTTTCGGCGGAGATCTTGCTCAGCAGGTCCGTCGGGAGCGAACTGTCGCCCATCTGGAGGGCGTCGTAGACGAGGGTGGGCGCCATTGCTTCGAGGGCGGTCCACATGGGCGTGCCCTTGAAACCGTCGACCATCTCCTGGGGCTGGCCGACTGCCTCGACCATGAAGAGTTCGGCGGCGCCGCCCGGGTTGCCGGTGGCGATGAACTCCTGGAGGCGCTCGAGGTAGCGGTCCGGGGCCGGCGGTGCGCCCTCGACGCGGAACGGCGGCTCCATCACGGCCAGTTTGTCGAAGGGGACGCCTGCCGCGACCGCCCGGAAGAGCAGCATCACGCCCGACGAGTCGGCCGACGCGTAGACGGCGCCGGTCACTTCGCGGAGGGCTGCCAGGTCCTCGATCTCCCGCTCGACCGCGTACGGCGCGGTGTCGGTGCTGTCGCCACGACCACGCCGGTCATAGGTGATCACGGTGAAGTCCGGGGACAGCGCGGTCGCCAGCGGTTCGTAGTACGAGCGGTCGGTGAAGGCGCCGGCGATCAGGATCAGCCCTGGACCGCTGCCGAAGGTGTCGTACGCGATCGAGGTGCCGTCCTTGGAGCTGACCTTGTTCATGGGTGCTTGCCTTCCCATCAGTGCGGTGATCTTGCCAACGCGTCGAACGGGCACCTCCGACTTCGACCGCCTCGCACTGTGACGTGGATCACACCGAACCGCGACCCACCCGAGATCTACCCCCGCCTCGCCCAGCCACGTAGTGTTGGATTATGTATACAGACGAACGGTATGCCGTAGGCGCTCCTGCCGGTGCCCGGTCGCGGAAGCGAGGCTGATCCGCCATGCTGCTGCGCCAGCTCGAGTACCTCGTCTCGCTCGCCCGGGAGCGGCATTTCGCCCGCGCGGCCGACGCCTGCTACGTCTCCCAGCCGTCGTTGTCCGCCGCGATCCGCAAGCTCGAGCAGGAGCTCGACGTACCGATCGTGCGGCGCGGCCGGCGGTTCGAGGGCCTCACCCCCGAAGGCGAACGGGTGCTCCTCTGGGCACAGCGGATCCTCGCCGAGCGGGATGCGCTCCGGCACGAGCTGTCGGTGATGCGGGGTGGCCTGACCGGCACCCTGCGACTCGGCGCGATCCCGACCGCGATGCCGGTCGTCTCCCTGCTGACCACGCCCTTCTGCGAGCGCCATACCCAGGCGCGCGTCACCCTGGAGTCGCTCTCGTCCCGCGACATCACCCAGAAGCTGGCCGAGTTCGAGCTCGACGTGGCGATGACGTACCTCGACGACGACACCCTCGGCCAGGTCCGCAAGACCCCTTTGTACGAGGAGCGCTACCTGCTGCTGACTCCCGAGGACGGCGGCCTCGCGGAGTTGCCGGTGGCAACGTGGGCGCAGGTGTCGGAACAACCCCTCTGCCTGCTGTCACCGCAGATGCGGAACCGCCGGATCATGAACGGCTACTTCACCGACGACGGCGTGACAGCCACGCCCGCGATCGAGAGTGACACAGTCAGCGGGCTGTACAGCCACCTCCGCGGCAACCACTGGTCGACCGTGATCTCGCACGCGTGGCTGCACATGTTCGGCGTACCGGCGGGCATGCGGGTGGTACCGCTGAAGAGCCCCGCGCACGGACCTCGCGTCGGCCTGGTGATCGCCGCGAGAAGCCCCGAGCCGGTCCTCGCCCGAGCCCTGCTGGACGTCGCCCGCCAGGCCGGCGTACACACCGCTCTGGACGAGTTGCTCGACGTCCATCTGATGAGTTCCGGCTATTCCGCGCAGTTCAACTGATAGCGCGGCCCTATCCCGACATAGCCAGCAAGTCTTTGACCGCCGTGAGCGGGGCGAGCCACCGTTGAAAGGGACGAAACCCCTTCAGACGTTGAGGAGTTGCCCATCATGGCCAAGGTCCTGTGTGTGCTGTACGACGACCCCAAGGACGGGTATCCCACCAGCTACGCCCGCGACGACATCCCCACCATCGAGTCCTACCCGGGCGGCCAGACCGCGCCCACCCCGAAGGCGATCGACTTCACCCCCGGCACTCTCCTGGGCAGCGTCTCGGGCGAACTGGGTCTGCGTGACTTCCTGGAGAGCCAGGGCCACACCCTGGTCGTCACCTCTGACAAGGACGGTGAGAACTCCGTCCTCGATCGGGAGTTGCCCGACACCGACGTGGTGATCTCGCAGCCGTTCTGGCCCGCCTACATCACCGCCGAGCGGATGGCGAAGGCGCCGAACCTCAAGCTGGCGATCACCGCCGGCATCGGCTCCGACCACGTCGACCTGGACGCCGCCACCAAGCACGGACTGACCGTTGCCGAGGTCACCTACAGCAACAGCATCAGCGTCGCCGAGCACGTGGTGATGATGATCCTCGGTCTGGTCCGCAACTACCTGCCCTCCCACCAGGTGGTGCTCGACGGCGGCTGGGACGTCGCCGACTGCGTGTCGCGCTCCTACGACCTCGAGGGCATGCACGTCGGCACCGTCGCCGCCGGCCGGATCGGTCTGGCCGTACTGCGCCGGCTCGCGCCGTTCGACGTGAAGCTGCACTACACCGACCGGCACCGGCTGCCCGAGTCGATCGAACGCGAGCTCAACCTCACCTTCCACCCGGACACCGCGAGCATGGTGCCGCACTGCGACGTGGTCACCGTCAACGCGCCGCTGCACCCGGAGACCGAGGGCCTGTTCGGCGAGGACCTGCTCGCCACCATGAAGCGCGGCACCTACCTGATCAACACCGCCCGGGCCAAGATCGCCGACCGGGACGCGATCGACCGCGCCCTGCACAGCGGCCGCCTCGCCGGGTACGCCGGGGACGTCTGGTACCCGCAGCCGGCGCCCGCGGACCACCCGTGGCGCACGATGCCGCACCACGGCATGACCCCGCACATCTCCGGCTCGTCCCTGTCCGCCCAGACCCGGTACGCCGCGGGCACCCGGGAGATCCTCGAGTCCTGGCTCGCCGGCACACCGATCCGCGACGAGTACCTGATCGTCGACGGTGGCCGCCTGGCCGGCGCGGGCGCCCACTCGTACTCCACCAGATAACCCCACGGCGCTCGCCGTGTAAGCGGGATCACGGGCGACGTAACCGGGATCACGGGCGACGTAACCGGGATCACGTGAGACGCGGGCATAACCGGTGAGTACGGCTGGTTGAATGTATGCAGTAGCCAGTATTTCCAGAAAGTCTCCGGCGACCGAGCCGGAGCGGAGAGGGAGAAATGATCTTCACCCGTAGGTTCGGCGCTCTGGCGGCTCGTCCGCAGTTCCCGGATGCACCGGAGCTGCAGCAGGAGCTGGACATCGACGTCGACCTGGAGCAGCACGACGACAAGGACGGCAACCAGCCCGCCGACGGCGACCGCACGCGCGAGACGACGGCCGCCTGACCCCTCGCCCGAACGGGTGCTCCGGACAACGGTGTCGCAGCGACGGGACACCAGGAACTCCGGCTCCACGGCGGCGGACTCCCCGCGGAACGGAACTCCAGGGATCCGGAGCACCGGAAACAGGCGATTCACCCTCGGCACTTGGTAGACTGTCTACCAAGTGCCGACATGCTTTTCGGGAAGGACCTCATGACCACTATCAGCGCGGGCCCGGACTCCACCTCCGACTCCCCCGGCGTCCGGCACGTCAAGCGGCCGACGCCCCTGCGTGAGTCGGTCTACGAGGCACTCACCGAGATGATCATCGACGGCACCCTGGAGCGCGGTCGGCACCTCGTCGAGGTCGAGCTGGCCGGCATGCTGGGCGTGTCCCGGCAGCCCGTCCGAGAGGCCCTCCAGCGGCTCAACAACGAGGGCTGGGTGGACCTGCGGCCCGGGTTCGGCGCGATGGTGCACGTGCCCGCCGAGGACGAGGTCGACCAACTGCTGGCGGCCCGCGCGGCGCTGGAGTCGGAGTCGGCGCGCCTCGCGGCCCGCAACCCCGACAAGGACGCGGTGGCGAAGCTGAGGGACCTCTGCAAGATCGGCGCGAGCCTGCAGGAGTCCGGCGACATCGACGGTGCGGTCCGGACCAACGCCGAGCTGCACGGGCTGATCACCGAGATGTCGGGGAACCGCTTCCTGGTGGACTTCGCCGGCCAGGTGGACCGACGGGTCCGCTGGTACTACACGCCCGTGGCACCTGTGCGCGGCGCGGCCTCCTGGCGCGAGCACAGCCGGCTGGTGAAGGCGATCAGCGACGGCGACGAGGACAAGGCCGCGCAGATCATGCGGGAGCACACCGAGCACACCCGCAAGGCGTACCACGACCTGCGGAGCGGCGCGACGCCCGAGGAGGGTCTGGTCATCGAGAAGAAGACCACCCGGCGCCGCCGCAGCGCCGAGTGAACCACCTGTACTGCGACGTACCGCAGTACAGGTGGTCCAGGACGAGCCGGTCACTCGGCGGAGACCTCCTCCGCCACGGGGACCGGCTCCTTCGCTTCCGCGCGCTCGTCGCGGTGGGACTTCACCAGGCTGGCGACGGCGGTGACGGTGAGCGTGCCGAGGATGATCGCCAGCGAGACCAGGATCGGGATCTCCGGCGCCCAGGAGACGCCGTGGTGGTGCAGCGCCTCGAGGATCAGCTTGACGCCGATGAAGCCGAGTACGACTGACAGCCCGTAGGACAGGTAGACGAGCCGGTCCAGCAGGCCGCCGATCAGGAAGAACAGTTGCCGCAGGCCCATCAGCGCGAAGGCGTTCGCGGCGAACACCAGATAGGCGTGCTGGGTGAGCCCGAAGATGGCCGGGATCGAGTCGAGCGCGAACAGCAGGTCGGTGGTCCCGATCGCGATCATCACGATCAGCATCGGGGTGGCGAACCGCTTGCCGTCGACGCGGGTGGTCAACCGGGCCTCGTGGTACCCCTCGGTGGTCGGCAGCACCTTGCGGACCTTGGCCAGGACGATGTTCTCCTTGAACTCCTCCTCCTCCTTCGAGGTGGCCAGCTTCCAGGCGGTGAAGAGCAAGAACGCGCCGAAGAGGTAGAAGACCCAGTTGAAGTGTGCGATCGCCTCGGCGCCGATGGCGATGAAGATGCCGCGCATCACAAGGGCGAGCGCGACGCCGACCAGCAGCACCTTCTGCTGGTACTGCCGGGGCACGGCGAACCGGCCCATGATGATGATGAAGACGAACAGGTTGTCGACCGACAGCGAGTACTCCGTCAGCCAGCCGGCGAAGAACTCCCCGCCGGCCTCGCCGCCGGCGACCAGGGTCAGCCCGACGCCGAAGGCCAGCGCGATGCCGACGTAGAAGGACACCCACAGGGTCGCCTCGCGCAGGGACGGTTCGTGCGGCTTCCTCGCCACGATCAGGAAGTCCAGCACCAGCAGGGCCAGCAGGGCGGCGATGGTGATGATCCACGCCGACATCGATACGTGCATGAGCTCCTCCACTTGGATATGCGGCCGCCCGCGGCTGTTGATGGACAGACGCGGGCGGCTGAGAGGGCGTTGCTACGGCACTTGCCAGGCGGTGCGTTCAGCCCGGCTGTACTTAATTCCTTCCCCGCCCCACCGCCCCGGTCGTCTTGCGGTGACGATCGGTGGCCGCCTTGCGTTCGGCCAGTGAGTCGGCGAGCTCGACGTACTGCGCGACGACCCGGCGGGCGTACAGGTTGTGGTCCAGGATCCTCGGCCACCAGTGCCGGCCGAGTTGTTCGTGCATCCAGATGAACCCGATCGCGAAGCCCATGCTGAGCAGGGCCCGGAACGCGAGGAATTTCCACGGTTCCGCCGGTAGCCCCGGTGTACCGGCAACCGACCACTCGGTCACCACCGAGTGCGCCAACAGGGCGAGCGGGAACCCGATCACCCAGTAGACCGCCGCCGGGGCGAACACCCCGGCAGGGATCTTGCCGAGCGCCAGCAGAACGGCGTACCCGGCTCCGAACAGTGCGAGTGGGATCGCCAGGCCGAGGCCGGTGACCAGCGCCCAGCCGATGGGCCGGCCGACGAACGCGGCCAACCCACCGGCGACGAGGCCGGCTGCGATTCCCACACTTGCGGCGGGCACGGAGAACTCCGCCAGCTGCCGAACCTTCGCGCTGTCGGTGACAGTCATGGTCAGCCCACAACCACGCCGAAGCGAACCAGGCTGTAGAACAACATGCCCAGGTAGAAGACCGCGCCGAAGCCGATGATCACGTTCCGGATCGGACCGGGCCGGATCGGTTTGGGCAGCAACTTGTTGTTCACCAGGAGCAACACGATGCAGTAGGCGCCCATCGCGAAGGTGGACAGGAAGGCGAGGATGTCCAGGATTCCCGCCGGACCGTCGGCCGGCCCGAACAGCAGGATCAGGATGCCGAAGGTGATCACGCCCCACAGGAACCCGGCGTACAGACGTGACATCGAGAAGCGCTTGGCGCCCGGGACGAAGTAGTACGTCATGTCCGCCTGGCCACGGGAGAACGAGTCGAACAGGCCGAGCGTCGCGTTCAGGCCGATCAGGGCGATGAAGGCGAAGAACAGCGTGCCCAGGATCGGGCTGCCGGCAGACGCGAAGGCGTCCGACATCGCCTTCAGCGCAGCCTCCCGGTCACCACCCTCGATCAGCCCCGCCACGTCCGGATTCTCCCGGGCCGCCGACATGGCCAGCACGGTGAACGAGATCGTGACGAGCATCGTGATGCCCCAGAAGAGCAGCAGCGCGTCGAAGGTGACCCACTTGCGCCAGCCCTTCCACTTCTGCAGCTCCTCGGGGTTCTCGGTGTCGAACATGTAGCCCCGCGACGGCATCGACTCCGCCTCGTCCGCCGACCGCAGGCCGCGGATCTTCGGGATGTGGGCGCCCATGCCGGCCCCGCTGTCGCGCAACTGCAGCGTGTACCACATCTGCTGCATGCCGGACGGGCCGGCGAAGGCGATCGATCCGACCAGGATCGGGAACCAGGCCTCCGACAACGCCTTGTCCGGCAGGTAGCCGAACGCGAACATGCCGGAGATGGTCTGGGCCAGGTCGTCCCAGCTGCCCACGATCGCCGCGATGATCGAGGTACCGACCACCAGGAAGCCGATCAGCAGGCCGAGTAGCTTCTCCAGGAAGTTGTAGATCACCGACAGCATGCTGAACAGCACCCCGACGAACACCAGCGCCACGCAGGCTGTCACCTGCCATGGAATGCCGGTTATCTCCTCGAACGCGGCCGCACCGGCCGAGAGGTGCCCCGGCCAGACGTAGATCAGGATCGCCGCGACGTAGAAGAACCACATCAACGGTTTGAACACCCGGGCGGCGCCGAAGAAGATGCTCTCACCGGTCGCCATCGCGTACCGGGCCATCTCCATCAGCACGAACGCCTGCAGGGTGACACCGACCATGAACAGCCACCGGATGTCCGGACCGAACACCAGGACGAGCCGGGGCCACATATAGGACTCACCCATGCCGACGCCCAGCGCGACCAGGAAGACGGTCGGACCGAGGATGTGCAGAGAGGGCGGTGCCTTCGGCAGCGCGCGGATCGGCATCGGCTCGAGTCGGCCTGCCTTCCAGACCCGTTCGGTGCCAACCGCTGACGCGGGCTCTTCGGGTACTTCAGAGGTCTTGCTTGTGACGTCCAAGGCGGACTCCTTAGATCGACGCCAGCTGACGAGACTTATCGCTCCCCCGTGCACTCCTCCCTGACCAAACGCATCACCGTCTCTCTTGGGATCAAGTCGTTGTGTTGCGGCTGACTAGGAACCGAGCGGACCCGCGTTCCGGGCCCATCGGTACTTCGCGCCGAGCACCTGGACCGGCGTCTCGGTGGTGTACGGGTAGGCGACCACGCCGTGCTCGAACAGGTACTGGCTGGCCTCCTCGACCTCGACGTCACCGGACAGCGAGGCGACCACCGGCTTGTCGATGCCCTTCGCGCGGTACTCCTCGACCACCTCGGCGACGAGCTTCGCGAACACCATCGGCGGCGTCACGATCGTGTGCCAGTAGCCCAGGATCAGCGCGTGGATCCGCTCGTCCTCGAGACCGAGCGCCACCGTGTTCCGGTACGTCGACGGCGGCTCGCCGCCGGTGATGTCCACCGGGTTGCCGGAGGCACCGAACGGCGGGATGAACTTCTTGAACGCGGCGTCCAGGTCGGCCGGCATCGACATCAGCTGCAGGCCGTTGTCGACACAGGCGTCCGACAGCAGGACGCCCGAGCCACCCGCGCCGGTGATGATGACGACGTTCTCACCCTTCGGCGTCGGCAGCAACGGGATGCCCCGGGCGTACTGGAGCATCTCGTTCAGCCCCGGGGCGCGGACCACGCCGCTCTGCCGCAGGATGTCGTCGTAGACCTTGTCGTTGCCGGCCAGCGCGCCCGTGTGCGAGCTCGCGGCCCGGGCGCCCATGTCGGTCCGGCCTGCCTTGAGCACGACGACCGGCTTCTTCTTCGACACCCGAGCCGCCGTCTCGGCGAACGCCCGGCCGTCCTTGAGATCTTCCAGGTGCATGGCGATCAGGTTGGTGTTGTCGTCGGTCTCGAAGAACGTCAGGAGGTCATCTTCGTCGATATCGGCCTTGTTCCCCACCCCAACGATCGCGGAGACGCCCATCCGGCTGGACCGGCTGAAACCCAGGATCGCCATCCCGATTCCTCCGCTCTGTGATGAGAGCGCGACACTGCCCTTGACGTCGTACGGCGTGCAGAACGTCGCGCAGAGGTTCTCCGGCAGGTAGTAGTAGCCGTAGATGTTCGGGCCGAGAATACGCACGTTGTGCTTCTTGGCAATCGCGACGACCTCGTCCTGGAGTTCCTGCTCGCCGGTCTCGGCGAACCCGGACGGGATCAGGATCGCCCCGGCGACACCCTTCTGGCCGCACTGCTCGAGCGCCCCGCCGACGAACTTGGCCGGTACGGCGAACACCGCGACGTCCACGTCGCCCGGCACGTCGGTGATGCTCGGGAACGCCTTCAGCCCGAGCACCTCGCCGCCCTTGGGGTTGATCGGGTAGATCTCGCCCTGGTAGCCGCCGTTGACCAGGTTCTTCATCACCGAGTTGCCGATCTTGCCGGCCTCGTTCGAAGCGCCGATCACGGCCACCGCCCCGGGCTTCATGATCCGGGTCATCGCGGTCTGGATCTCTTCCTGGCTGTAGCGGTCCACCGGCTTGCCGGCCTCCACGTCCACGATGATCCGGAAGTCCACCGCGGTGGCGCCGTCCGGCCCGGCCAGCACCGGGTTCAGGTCGACCTCGGCGAACTGCGGGAAGTCCCCGACCAGGTCCGACAGCTTGCTGATGATCGCCGCGATGGCGTCCTTGTCGACCGGCTTGGCTCCG
The DNA here is from genome assembly GCF_004342085.1 of Kribbella orskensis. Classification (NCBI taxonomy): domain Bacteria; kingdom Bacillati; phylum Actinomycetota; class Actinomycetes; order Propionibacteriales; family Kribbellaceae; genus Kribbella; species Kribbella orskensis. Next base: position 124,511 of record NZ_SLWM01000015.1, on the reverse strand, counting down.
CGGACGCCGTTCAGCATCTCGTGAGCGCTGATCCCGTCGACCATCGAGCGAGCTTCTTCGGGCGTGGTCGGCGCCAGCCGGAAGGTGACGTCCTTGAGCACCTCGACGAGCACCCCACCGAGGCCGAAGGCAACGATCTTGCCGAAGGTCTGGTCGGTCACCGCGCCGACGATCACCTCCTGGACGTCACCGCCGGTGACCAGCATCTTCTGCACCTGCACGCCGGTGATCTCCGCCTCGGCCTGGTAGGCCTTCGCGTTCGCGACGATCTGCTGGTACGCCGTGACCGCGGCCTCGGCGCTGTCCACGCCGACCACCACGCCGCCCGCCTCCGTCTTGTGCAGGATGTCGGGCGAGACGATCTTCAGCACGACCGGGAAACCGATCTCGGCGGCGAGTCCGGCTGCTCCCTCGGCAGTCGTGGCCAGCCCTTCGCCCGGCGTCGGGATGCCGTACGCGTCCGCGACCTGCTTGGCCTCGGGGGCACTGAGCGAGGTGCGGCCTTCCGCCAGAGCCTGGTCGAGGATGGACTGGACGGCTGCCTTGTCATATGTCATGCCTGCTCCTCAGAAGCGTGGTTGTGCGGCGTTCGCCGGTCAGACGACGCCGGCGGCCTTGAGTTCTTCGAGCTCGGCGGTGTCGATGCCGAGCCCGCCATAGATGGCGGAGTTGTGTTCACCGAGCCCGGGCGAGGTCTCCACCTGGACGGGCGAGTCGGACAGCTTGATCGGGCAGCCGACGGTCTTGAAGGTGCCGCGCTGCGGGTGCTTGACCTCGACGACGGCGCCGAGCTCGGCCAGCGTCTCGTCCTCGATCAGTTCCCGGGTGGACAGGATCGGGCCGCACGGCACGTTCAGCGCGTTCAGCTTCTCCATCACCTCGAACTTGGTGTGCTGCTCGGTCCAGGTCTCGATCAGCGCGAACATCTTGTCGAGCTTGTCGAGCCGGGCGGCCGGCGTATTCCAGTCCGGGTCGTCGGCCAGCTCGGGCTTGCCGATCAGGTTCGCGATCGGGGCCCAGCCGGGCGGCTGGACGATCACGTAGATGTAGTCGTTCGGGCCGCCGGGCGCAGTCCGGACCGCCCAGCCGGGCTGGCCGCCGCCGGACGCGTTGCCGGAGCGGGGAACCGCGTCGCCGAAGTTATCGTTCGGGTATTCCTTGAGCGGGCCGTGGGCGAGCCGCTGCTGATCGCGCAGCTTCACCCGGCTGAGGTTCAGCACGGCCTCCTGCATGGCGACGGAGACGCGCTGGCCCTTGCCGGTGGCAACGCGCTGGTAGAGCGCGGCCAGGATGCCTGCGACCAGGTGGATCCCGGTGCCGGAGTCACCGATCTGAGCTCCGGTGGCGGTCGGCGGGCCGTCCTCGAAGCCGGTCGTGCTCATCGCACCGCCCATCGCCTGGGCGACCACCTCGTAGGCCTTGAAGTCCTCGTAGCGGCCCGGGCCGAAGCCCTTGATCGAGGCGTAGATCAGTTCGGGGTTGATCAGCTGGAGGCGATCCCAGGTGAAGCCCATCCGGTCGATCGCGCCGGGGGCGAAGTTCTCCACCAGGATGTCGGAGTCCTTCACCAGGTCGGTGAAGATCTCCTTGCCCCGCTCGGACTTCATGTTCAAGGTGATGCTGCGCTTGTTGCAGTTGAGCATGGTGAAGTAGAGGCTGTCGACGTCCGGGAGGTCGCGCAGCTGCTGGCGGGTGATGTCACCCGTCGGCGCCTCGAGCTTGACGACGTCGGCGCCGAGCCAGGCAAGGATCTGTGTGCAGGACGGTCCGGACTGCACGTGCGTCATGTCGAGTACGCGAACACCTTCAAGGGCCTTACCCATAGTGGTCCTCCAGTACTGGGCGGCGGTACGCCGGGAGGGACGTACCGCCGCCGGGGATCGCTACTTGTACATGGTCTGGTTCATCGTTCCGGGCGCGTACGCGTCCGGGTCCACCCACACGTTGATCAGCGACGGCAGCCCCGACTCGCGGGCCCGCTGCATGGCCGGTCCGATGTCCTTGGGGTCGCGGACCTCCTCGCCGTAGCCGCCGAGCATCTTGGCGAACTCGTCGTACTTCACGTCGCCGAGGGTGTTGCCGATCCGGCCGCGGGCATGGCCGTACTTCGCCTCCTGGCCGTAGCGGATCTGGTTCATCGACGAGTTGTTGCCGACGACACCGACGAACGGCAGGTTGAACCGGACCAGCGTCTCGAAGTCCCACCCGGTGAGCGAGAAGGCACCGTCACCGAAGAGTGCGACGACCTCCTTGTCCGGCCGGGCGTACTTGGCCGCCATCACGAACGGGATGCCGACGCCGATGGTGCCGAGCGGCCCCGGGTCCATCCAGTGGCCGGGTGACTTCGGCTGCACGACACCGCCGGAGAAGGTGACGATGTCGCCGCCGTCACCGATGTAGATCGAGTCCTCGGTGAGGAACTCGTTGATCTCGTGCGCCAGGCGCAGCGGGTGGATCGGGTTGGCGTCCGACAGCTGCCGCGGCAGTCGCTTCTGGTACGCCGCGTCCTCCTCGGCGCGGAGCTCGCTGAACCAGGCCTTCCGGTCGCCGGCCTTCTGGATCCGGCCCGACGAGGCCTGGGTCACCGCGGCCAGGATGGCGCCCGGGTCGCCGACCAAGCCGAGGTCGATGTCGCGGTTCTTGCCGACCGTGCGGTAGTCCATGTCGATCTGGACCACGGTCGCGCCCTTCGGCAGCCGGCGGCCGTAGCCCATCCGGAAGTCGAACGGGGTGCCGACGATCAGGATCAGGTCGGCGTTGTTGAACCCGTACCGCCGGGACAGGTGGAAGTGGTTCGGGTCGCCGGGCGGCAGGGTGCCGCGGGCCGAACCGTTCATGTAGGCAGGGATGTTCAGCTTGCGGACGAAGTCGATCGCCGCGTCGCTGCCCCGCGAGGTCCAGACCTGGGTCCCGAGCAGCACGACGGGCTTCTCGGCCCGGGCCAGCAGGTCGGCGAGCGCTTCGATGCTCGCCGGGTCGCCGATGCTCTTGGTGGAAGCGCGGTAGCGGCCGGCCTCCGGGATGGTCGCGGACTCAACCGGGACCGAGTTGTCCAGGATGTCGCGCGGGATCTCCAGGAAGGACGGGCCGGGGGCGCCGTTGTAGCACTCACGGAAAGCCATCGACACCATGTCGGCCACCCGGGCGGTGTGCGGCACTGTGGCGGCGAACTTGGTGATCGGGGTCATCATGTCGACGTGCGGCAGGTCCTGCAGCGAGCCCATCTTGTGCTGGTTCAGCGCGCCCTGGCCGCCGATCAGCAGCATCGGGCTCTCCGCGCGGAACGCATTCGCGACACCGGTCACCGCGTCGGTGGTGCCCGGGCCGGCCGTGACGACCGCGCAGCCGGGCTTGCCCGTCATCCGGGCGTAGCCGTCGGCGGCGTGCGCCGCGACCTGCTCGTGCCGGACGTCGACGACGGCGATGCCCTCGTCGACGCAGCCGTCGTAGATGTCGATGATGTGACCGCCACAGAGCGTGAAGATCACGTCGATTCCCTCGGCCTTGAGGGCCTTGGCCACCAGATGCCCGCCCGAGATCGTGGCGGTGCTCGGTTCCGGTTCGGTCACTTCCGCAACCGCGTTTGATTCGGACACTGTTTGCGCCATCTGTGCAGTCATCTCCTCGAGGAAGGCCGGTCTGGGTTCACGGAGCGACACTTCGTAGATTGCATACCGTATGGTGTAGTCGTAGTCATATCGCACCGTCGAACCCGTTGTCCAGAGGTCGGAACCCGGCAGAATTCTTGAGGACGACTGTATGCAGTATCCCGTATGCTTGTCACTACCAAGCGGCGATTCACCTCGCGAACCCGGGAGCTGCGATGACGATCCACGACGAGCTCGGCCAGACCCGCCGCGCACTGCAGAACCTCGAGAAAGCCCTAGCGGGGTTGCGGAACCAGCTCGGCCCGCACCTCGACGTACTGCGGCTGATCGATGACGTGTCCCGCTGCTCGACGGACCTTCGCCGGCTGGAGGAGCAGGTCGGCCCACCACGCCTGCACGAGCTCATGGTGATCCCGGACGACGACCGCGACCACGGTCTGTGGGGCGCGGCCGACGTCGACCACGAGGGGCTCGGCGCACCAGGCCGCCGAGGGGGTGTCTGACAGTCCCCTGCCCCCTGAGGCGGTCAGACCGTTGCGAGGCACTGTTTCAGCAGCCGCCTGAGTCGTACGTCGCTGTCGCCGCCCGAGGCCCGGGCGGTCACAGCGACGGCCTCAGCGGCGTGCTCGGTCGCCACGAACCCCCGGTAGAACGACTCGCTGAGGTTCAGGCGGTCGAGCACGGGGAGCCACCAGCGGGCGAATCCGCCCGGTCTCTGGTCCGCAGGACGTGAGGCCAGCAGATACAGCGCGGTCTCCTGAGCGCCGGCCAGCCGTCCACGTTCATCCTTGGTGATGCAGTTCGGGTCCGGACTGGTGAGTGCGGCTGAGACACAGAGAGCAACCAGGCGGGCGGAACTCTCGAAGCCCGCCTGGGCGGTCGCCAGGAACGAAGGTGCCAGAGGCAACAATGCCCGCCGCCCTGCCGGGCTGCTGTAGTCGTGGACCGTCCGGGCCACTGCGCCGAGGACCGGGTGCACTGACGATGGTCTGTCGGTCCAAGGCTCCTTGGCCAGCTTCGAGACGAGCTCCATCACGCAGGGCTCGGAACGTGCCACCCGGGCGTAGTAAGCGTTGCCCTGGGCACCTTCGGCGTACAGGTCCGTGGGAGTGCCGGGGCCGCTGAGCGAGGCCCCGGCTTCCGTGCGGCTCACTCGCCCGGTCCGGCGACCGGCGTTCCCAACTGAGGTCGGACTGGCAGAGCTGGGCGGCCAGGTTGCTTGAGGAAACGCACAGTGAGGGCCGTCAGCAGACCAAGCAGGCCGGCGCCGAGGAAGACCGGGCGGTAGCCGATCGCCGCCACCAGGCTCGCGGTCACACCGACGCCTACCAGGCCACCGACAGCCTTGGCGCTGTAGAGGATCGCCTGGTTCTGCAGCAGGCTGTTCTCGCCGAAGAACTCGAGCACCAGGTTCGCCATGATCGCGTAGAAGGCGCCACCACCGAGACCGGCGAACATCGCGCAGAGCACGAACGCCCAGCCCACCCCGGCCTCGCCCGCCAGCACCAGTCCGACGTGCGTGAAGCCCTCGACCATCAGCACCGCCGCAAGCACGCGGCGACGGCCGAACCGCTCGGACAGGTCACCGGCGAAGGACCGGCCGAGACCGTTGACCGCGGCAAGCAACCCGGCGGCGAACCCGGCGACCGCCGGCCCGAGGCCGGCCTCGATCGCGTAGCTGACGACGAAGGCGATGCCGAACAACGACAGCGCAGTACTCAGTGCCAGCGTCAGCCACATCAGCGGCAGCGCGCCGGTGCGCATCGCCTCGGCCGGACGGTAGTGACGGACCGCAGGGAGGTTGTTCGGGATGCTCCGGTTCAGCTTGCGGTCGACCGCCCACACCTGCGCGTCGATCTCTGCCGGCCACCAGTGCCGCGGCGGATCCCTGAGCGCTCCCCCGGCTGTCAGGACGATCAGGAGAGCTACGCCGGCCATCAGGTCGAAGACGAGTCGATGCCCTCCAGCCGAGTCGAAGATGGTCAGCAGCGCGATGCTCGGGACCGCTCCCACCGCGAAACCGCCGGTGACGAACCCGATCGTCGCGACCCGCCGGTCGGGGAACCACCTGGCCGCGGTCGTGATGCAGGCCGCGTAGACCAGCCCTGCCCCGGTGCCGCCGACCACGGCATAGCCGAGTACTACGGTGGCGTAGTTGCCCGAGTGCGCCAGTGTCGCGAGCCCGATCGCCGCGAACACCCCACCCAGTACTACGAGTTGGGTCGGCGAGGTTCGGCGTACTCGCTGGGTCCAGGCCGCGGGGATCGCGACCAGTGCCTGGCACGCCACGAACAAGGCGAGCAGCCACATGGTCTGCACAGTTCCCCAGCCCCGGCTGGATTCCAGGCCAAGGGCCGCGGAGCCGAAGGAGTACTGGAGTGGACTGATCGCGACCATGCAGGCCCAGGTGGCCCACAGTTGCCACTGCCTGGAGTGGCCGGTGAGCTCTCGGGCATCTTCGCCGATGCGATACCGGCGGCCGTAAACGTCGCGCACGTCCCGTGGAGGCGTGCTGGTGGTTGCTTCCTTCATGAGGTCGCCTCCTGACTACTGCATACCGTATGGAGCTTTGGTACTCCTCCTCGCTACTCCTTGTCCAGAGCCCAACACCGATCGCCGCGGTCTTGTGAAGGAATGTGCATACAGCATACAGTCGTCACACTCTCGCGTCCGAGCTGTCCGAGGAGGACTTCCCGTGGATCTGATGGAGTACCAAGCCAAAGAACTCTTCGCCCGGCACGATGTGCCGGTCACTCTCGGCCGGGTGGTCGAGGACGCGGCGGACGCCGCCGGAGCCGCCGAGGCGCTGGGCGGCCGGGTGGTGGTCAAGGCGCAGGTGAAGGCCGGTGGCCGAGGAAAGGCAGGCGGCGTGAAGCTGGCCGCGACTCCCGCCGACGCCACCGACCGGGCCCGCGACATCCTCGGGATGGACATCAAGGGCCACACGGTCCGCCGGGTCTTGCTCGCTCCCGCCGCCGACATCGCCGAGGAGTACTACTTCTCGTTCCTGGTCGACCGGGCCAACCGCAACTACCTGTGCATCGCGAGCACCGAGGGCGGTGTCGAGATCGAGGAGGTCGCGCACACCAACCCGGGCGCGATCGCAAAGGTGTCCATCGACCCGGCCACCGGGGTGGACGAGGCCAAGGCGGCCGAGATCGTCGCGGCCGCGGGATTCCCGGCGGAGGCGGCGTCCGTCGTACAGCAACTGTGGGCGGTGTTCATCGCCGAGGACGCCTCCCTGGTGGAGGTGAACCCCCTGGTGAAACTTGCCGACGGTTCGCTCGAGGCGCTCGACGGCAAGGTCACGCTGGACGAGAACGCGGCGTACCGGCACCCTGACCACGCGGCCTTCGACGACAAGGCCGCCGCGGACCCGCTGGAGGCCGCCGCGCAGGAGAAGGGCCTCAACTACGTCAAGCTCGACGGCTCGGTGGGCATCATCGGGAACGGAGCTGGGCTGGTCATGTCGACCCTCGACGTGGTCGCGTACGCGGGTGAGGCGCACGGCGGTGTGAAGCCGGCGAACTTCCTCGACATCGGCGGCGGCGCCTCGGCCGAGGTGATGGCCAACGGGCTCAGCATCATCCTCGGCGATCCGCAGGTGCGCAGCGTGTTCGTGAACGTGTTCGGCGGGATCACCGCCTGCGACGCGGTCTCGAACGGCATCGTGCAGGCGCTCGCGCTGCTGGGCGACCAGGCGAACAAGCCGCTCGTCGTCCGGCTGGACGGCAACAACGTGGACGAGGGCCGCCGGATCCTCGCCCAGGCGAACCACCCGCTGGTGACGGTTGTCGACACCATGGACGGCGCCGCTGACCGCGCCGCCGAGCTGGCCGCACAGGCCTGAGGAGGCAGACGGATATGGCAATCTTCCTGACCGAGAAGAGCAGGGTCGTCGTGCAGGGCATGACCGGGGCCGAGGGGCAGAAGCACACCAGCCGGATGCTTGCCGCCGGCACCGATATCGTCGGCGGCGTGACGCCGGGCAAGGGCGGCCAGTCGGTCGACTTCGCCAAGCGGTCGATCCCGGTCTACGACTCCTGCGCCGACGCGGTGAAGTCGACCGGCGCCGACGTGTCGGTCGTGTTCGTCCCGCCGCGGTTCACCAAAGGCGCGGTGATCGAGGCGATCGACGCCGGCATCCCGCTGGTGGTGGTGATCACCGAGGGCGTGCCGGTGCACGACACCGCCGCCTTCTTCGCGCACGCGCAGGCGGCCGGGAGCCGGATCATCGGCCCCAACTCCCCCGGCCTGATCAGCCCGGGTCGCGCCAACGCCGGGATCATCCCGGCCGACATCGCCGGCCCGGGCCGGATCGGACTGGTGTCCAAGTCGGGGACGCTGACCTACCAGATGATGTACGAACTGCGGGAGTACGGCTTCACCACGGCGATCGGGATCGGTGGCGACCCGATCATCGGCACCACCCACATCGACGCACTGCGGGCGTTCCAGGACGACCCGGACACCGACGCGATCGTGATGATCGGCGAGATCGGCGGCGACGCCGAGGAGCGCGCGGCCGCGTTCATCAAGGACAACGTGACGAAGCCGGTGGTCGGTTACGTCGCCGGATTCACCGCGCCCGAGGGCAAGACGATGGGCCACGCCGGCGCGATCGTGTCCGGCTCGACCGGTACCGCGGCCGCGAAGCAGGAGGCGCTCGAGGCGGTCGGGGTCAAGGTCGGCAAGACGCCCAGCGAGGCCGCGCGGTTGATGCGCGAGGCGCTCGAACAACTCCTGGTTCACTGAGAAGGGGCGCGACCATGCAGAAGATCGGATTCATCGGGCTCGGCATCATGGGCTCGCACATGGCCGCCAACCTGGTCCGGGCCGGCCACGACGTCACCGGGTACGACGTGGTGTCCGCGTCCGTCGACAAACTCCTCCAGGCCGGCGGCAAACCAGCTCCGGACATCGCGTCGGCAGTGTCCGGGGCCGAGGTGATCATCACGATGCTGCCCGACTCTCCACAGGTCTCGGAGGTCGTGCTGGGGCCGGGCGGAGTACTGGAGTCCGCTGCTGCCGGAGTACTGCTGGTCGACATGAGTTCGATCGCGCCGGAGACCTCCCTCGCGGTCGCGGCGGGCGGCGCGGAGCGCGGAGTACGGGTGCTGGACGCGCCGGTCAGTGGTGGCGAGCAGGGGGCTATCAAGGCGTCGCTGTCCATCATGGTCGGCGGCTCCGCCGAGGACTTCGAAGCAGCTCGACAGATCTTCGAGGATCTCGGACGGACGATCGTCCACGTCGGTGGACACGGCGCCGGCCAGACCGTGAAGGCGGCGAACCAGTTGATGGTCGCCGGCATCATTTCGCTGGTCAGCGAGGCGATCGTGCTCCTGGAGGCATCCGGCGTCGACGGCGAACGAGGCCTCGAAGTCCTCGCCGGCGGCCTGGCAGGCAATCGCATCCTCGACCTGAAGTCCGCCTCGATGCTCGCCCGCCAATTCGAACCGGGCTTCCGCATCGACCTCCACCACAAAGACATGGGCATAGCCCTGGCCTCCGCCCGAGCCGCCGGCGTCGCTCTGCCTGTGACGGGAGTCGTCGCCCAGCTGGTGGCGGCGGCCCGGGCCCAAGGCAACGGTTCCCTCGACCACTCGGCTCTGCTCAAGGTCGTGGAACAACTGTCCGGCCGCTGATCAGCGCGGCGGCGCGGTGCTGCTCCGGACCACGAGTTCGGTGGCGACGGAGACGGGCTGGTGGTGGTGTTCCCCGGCCTGGATCTCGTTGATGAGCGCATCCACGCTCCGGCGGCCGACCTCGGCGAACGACTGACGGATGGTCGTCAGCGGCGGCCAGAACTGCGCGGCCTCCTCCTGGTCGTCGAAGCCGACCACGCTGACGTCCTCCGGTACTGCGCGCCCTCGCTCGTGGAGGGCGCGCAGGAGCCCGAGCGCCATCTGGTCGTTGGCCACGAACACGGCACTGACATCGGGGTTGTCGGCCAACTGCCGGCCTGCCTCGTACCCGGACCCCGCTGACCAGTCCCCGACCAGGACCGGTGGCACCACGCGACCTCGATCGGTCAGCGTCTGCTGCCAGGACCGGAGCCGCCGCGCCGCGGCGAAGGAGGACGGCGGACCGCCGAGGTGCCAGACCGTCTGATGCCCGAGATCCAGCAGGTGCTCGGTGGCCAGGCGCGCGCCCTGGGCCTGGTCCGTGTCGACGATCGGGTAGTCGTAGTGCGCGCTCGAGTCGACCACGACGACCGGCAGCCCGTCGGGCAGCGGCACCTCGGCGTCGTCGAGCGTGTGGGCCTCGATCAGGATGATGACGCCGTCCACCGCCTGTTCGCCCAGCCGGCTGAAGGCACCCGACACGGCCTCCTGCGAGGCGTCCAGCACCGGTAGCAGGTTGACGGCGTAGCCGCGGGTGGTGGCCGCCGCCGCGATCGCGTCGAGCGTGCGGGTGTTGCCGAAGCTCGACAGCTCGAAGACGATCACGCCGATGCTCCGGAACCGCCCGTTGCGCAACGCCCGCGCGGCGCTGTTCGGCCGGTAGCCGACCTCCCGCATCGCCGCCAGCACCCGCTCGCGGGTGTCCGCGTCCACGTTGTGCCGTCCGTTCGCGACCCGCGACACCGTCTGCCCGGAGACGCCGGCCAGCCGGGCCACGTCGGCCATCGACGGCCCGCGCCGCCGCGGTACCGGCGTTTGCTCCGCTGTCATTGGCTCTCCCCAGGGGTCTCCGCTGAACTATAGACATGTTGACGTAAACACGTTAGCGTCCTGGCGATCATGTTGACGTTAACATCGGAGGTCGACGGGCAGATGGCCGAGTCCGCTGTACTGCGCCCGCGGCGCGGCTGGTTGCACCGCGACACGAAGGGCTGGATCTTCGTCGGGCCGTTCCTGGCCGTGTTCGCACTGACCTTCCTGGCGCCGATCGGGTACGCGATCTACCTCAGCCTGTTCCGCGAGCAGGCCTTCTTCGGCGGCAACACCTTCGTCGGGCTGGACAACTACGCCGAGGTGGTGCGCGACTCCAAGTTCTGGGAGGCGTTCCTGCGGGTGCTGCTGTTCCTGGTCGTCCAGGTGCCGGTGATGCTCGTGCTCGCCCTGCTGGCCGCCCTCGCGATCGACAGCGCGCGGCTGCACGCCTCGAGCTTCTTCCGGATCGTGATCTTCCTGCCGTACGCCGTCCCGGGGGTCGTCGCCGTCTTGATGTGGGGCTACATCTACGGCAACAACTTCGGGCTGGCGGCCGACCTGAACGACCTGCTCGGCAGCACCGCGATCCAGCCGCTCAGCAAGTCCTGGATGCTGCCCTCGATCGCGAACATCGTGACCTGGGAGTTCGTGGGCTACAACATGCTCATCTTCTACTCGGCGCTGCGGACCGTGCCCGAGGAGCTCTACGAGGCCGCCGCGATCGACGGCGCGGGAACGGTCCGGACCATCCTGGCGGTCAAGTTGCCCGCTCTGCGCGGCGCGATCGTGATCGCCACCATCTTCTCGATCATCGGCAGTTTCCAGCTGTTCAACGAGCCGAACATCCTGCGGACGCTGGCGCCGAACGTGATCACGACGTACTTCACGCCGAACATGTACGCCTACAACCTGTCCTTCGCGGGCCAGCAGTTCAACTACTCCGCCACCGTCGCCATCGTGATGGGCGTCATCACGGCAGTGATCGCGTACGTCGTCCAGCTGCGTGGCTCGCGGGAGGCGCTGTGAGTACGACGACGTCGCCGCTGCGGCCCCGGCGGTCGCCGCTGCTGACCGGGTTGATGCTCCTCTACCTGGTCTACACGCTCGTGCCGTTGCTCTGGTTGTTCCTCAGCGCGACCAAGACGCAGGACGATCTCCTGTCGAGCCCCGGGCTGTGGTTCGGGAAGTCCTTCGCCTTGTTCGGCAATATCAGCGACACGTTGACCTACGACGACGGCATCTTCCTGCGCTGGCTCGGCAACACCCTGCTGTACGTCGTGGTCGGTGCCGGCGGAGCGACGCTCCTGGCGACCGCCGCGGGATACGGGCTGGCGAAGTACAGGTTCGCGGGCCGGCGGGCGGTCTTCGCCGTGCTGCTGGGAGCGGTGGCGGTGCCCGGGACGGCGCTGGCCGTGCCGACGTTCCTGATGTTCTCCAACCTCGCGCTGACGAACACGGTCTGGGCCATCATCATCCCGTCGCTGGTCAGCCCGTTCGGCCTGTACCTGATGTGGGTCTACGCGACGGACGCGGTACCGCACGACCTGCTCGAGGCGGCCCGGATCGACGGCGCCGGCGAGATCAGGATCTTCTTCACCGTCGCCCTGCGGTTGCTTGCCCCAGGCATCGTCACGGTGCTGCTGTTCGCGGTGGTGTCGACCTGGAACAACTACTTCCTTCCGCTGATCATGCTCAGCAAGCCGGATCTCTACCCGCTCACCGTCGGGCTCACCCAGTGGAGCAACCAGGCCACCGGTGTCGGCGCCCGGCCGATCTACAACCTGGTGATCACGGGGTCGCTGCTGACCATCGTGCCCCTCGTCGTCGCCTTCCTCCTGCTCCAGCGGTTCTGGCAGTCCGGCCTGAGCGCGGGCAGCGTCAAGCAGTGAGAACAGTGAAAGGAGTCCGATGAGAACTGCAGTCTGGCGAGCCATCGTGGCCGCGGTCATCCTGGTGACCGGCGCGGCCGCCCTTCCCGCCACCGCGTCACCGGCCCACCCGTCGGGCACGAACGACTTCCGCGGGGTGAACTGGGCGGACCCGCGGGACAACTACGCGTCGGACGAGGTCGTGCCGTCAGGGCTGAGCACCGACGACGACTACGCGACCACCTACCGCCGCGCCTCGGGCATCGTGCAGGAGTTCCGCAACGAACTGCGGGCGAACACGATCCGGATGCCGATCAACCCGTCGAGCGTCGGCACGGACTGGTGGACGTCGTACCGCGGCGCGATCGACGCGGCCACCCGGCGCGGGTTCAAGGTGATCCTCAGCCACTGGGAGGCCGACGACGCCAAGGACGGCCGGGTCGACGACCAGGCCGCCTTCGACACCATGTGGAACACCGTGGTCGGTGCCTACCGCAACAACCCGCAGGTGTACTTCGAGCCGATGAACGAACCGTTCGGCTACTCGCTCGACGAGTGGGTGTCCCTGACGTCGTCGTGGTTGGCGCAACACAAGAACGTCCCGCGCGGTCGGGTGGTCATCTCCGGCACGGGCTACAACGACAACGTCACCGGTGTCGGCGCGGCCCGCGCACTGGAGGGCACCCTGCTGTCGCTGCACTTCTACGGTTTCTGGGACGACGCGACGACCGAGCAGGAGTGGCTGGCGAACCTCCGGCCGCGGATCGGTTCGTACGGCTGGCGCACGATCATCGACGAAGCCGGCGCGCCGATGACCACGGGGCTGAACTACGGCAACCACGAGGGCAACGTCTACACGTCGTACTTCGGAGCACTCACCCAGGTGGCCCGGGAGCAGGGCATGGGTGTCGTCTACTGGCCTGGCCTGCGCACCGGCGACGCGTACTCCATGACGACGCTGGTCGGCGACGGGGATCTCGAGGTCAACAGCTCGTCCGGTCTGGCCCAGCTGCAGTGGGGCTGGGGCCTGCTCAAGAAGGAGCCGGTGAACGACCTGCCGCCGGCTCCGCCAGGAGAGGTACTGCGAGGAGCGGCGAGCAACCGCTGCGTCGACGTACCGGGGTTCTCCACTACCAACGGCACGGCTCTGGATCTTTGGGACTGCAACGGCGGCGGCAACCAGTCCTGGAACTGGACGACCGACAAGCAACTCACGGTCTACGGCAACAAGTGCATGACCATCGGCGGCGACGGAGCCGGCGCCGGCAGCCCGGTGATCATCACCGACTGCACCGGCGCATCCAACCAGGCCTGGGAACTCAACGAGGACCAGTCCGTCAGCAGCGTCGGCCATCCCGATCTCTGCCTCGACGCCGCGGGGGCCGGCACGGGCAACGGAACGCCCGTCGACGTCTGGCTCTGCAACGGTCAGGCGAACCAGCAGTGGCTGCGCTCGTGAAGACATTCGTAACAGCGAAAGGAACACCCATGAAGACCACCCATCGGCGCGGCCTCAGGCGACTCGTCGTCGCCACGGCCGCCGTCACGGCCGCGTCGCTTCTGCTCGCCGCGTGCGGAGGCTCCGACGAATCCGGCGGCGGCGACCAGCCGCAGGCCTCGCCGGACGCCGTGAACGCCGCTCTGGAGAAGGGCGGAACGATCACCTACTGGAGCTGGACCCCGTCCGCCGAGGCCCAGGTGAAGGCGTTCGAGAAGGAGTACCCGAACGTCAAGGTGAACTACGTCAACGCCGGCACCGGCAACGACCAGTACACCAAGCTGCAGAACGTCATCAAGGCAGGCTCCGGGGCGCCGGACGTCGCGCAGATCGAGTACCAGGCGCTGCCGCAGTTCGCGTTGCCCGGCTCGCTCGTGGACCTCCGCCAGTACGGCTTCGACACCTTCGCCTCCGCCTACACGCCGTCGACCTGGACCGCCGTACACGCCGGTGACGGTCTCTTCGGCCTGCCGCAGGACTCCGGCCCGATGGCGCTGTTCTACAACAAGGAAGTCTTCGACAAATACGGCATCGCGATCCCCAAGACCTGGGACGAGTACATCGCCGCGGCGAAGAAGCTGCACGCCGCCGACCCGAAGAAGTTCATCACCAACGACACCGGCGACGCCGGCTTCGCCACCAGCATGATCTGGCAGGCGGGCGGCAAGCCGTTCAGCACCAACGGCAAGGCCGTCACCATCAACCTCGCCGACGCCGGCACGCAGAAGTGGACCGGAGTCTGGAACCAGCTCGTCACGGGCGGCCTGGTGGCGAGCATCCCGGGCTGGTCGGACGAGTGGTTCAAGGCACTCGGCGACGGCACGATCGCCACCCTCGCCATCGGCGCCTGGATGCCCGGCGTGCTCGAGTCGTCGGTCAAGGGCGGTACCGGGAAGTGGCGGGTCGCGCCGCTGCCGACGTACGACGGGCAGCCGGCCACCGCGGAGAACGGCGGCAGCACGCAGTCCGTCCTCAAGCAGAGCGCCAACCCGGCGCTGGCGGCCGGATTCGTCCGCTGGCTGAACCACGACGGCGGTGTGAAGCCGTTCCTGGAGAGCGGCGGCTTCCCGTCGACCACCGCGGACCTCAAGGACCCGGCGTTCGTCGACAAGAAGAGCCCGTACTTCGGCGGTCAGCAGATCAACCAGGTGCTCACCGGCGCGGCCGGTTCGGTGGTCAAGGACTGGAGCTACCTGCCCTTCCAGCTCTACGCCAACAGCATCTTCGGTGACACCGTCGGCAAGGCCTACCAGTCCAAGTCCGACCTGAATCCCGGGCTCAAGGCGTGGCAGGACGCGCTGGTGAGCTACGGGAACCAGCAGGGCTTCCAGACCAACGGCTGACGCCGCCTACCCGGCGGAAATCCACAGTTCGGCAGAGAGAGACGCATGTCTGACTTCACGATCGGTGAGTCCGAGTTCCTGCTCGACGGCGAGCCCTTCCGGATCCTGTCCGGTGCGCTGCACTACTTCCGGGTGCACCCGGAGTCCTGGGCGGACCGGATCGAGAAGGCCCGCCTGATGGGGCTCAACACCATCGAGACCTATGTGCCCTGGAACGCCCACAGCCCGCAGCGTGGCGTGTTCGACACCGAAGGGATGCTCGATCTCGGGCGGTTCCTCCGGCAGGTCGCCGAGGCCGGCATGTACGCCATCGTCCGGCCGGGTCCCTACATCTGCGGGGAGTGGGACAACGGCGGCCTGCCCGCCTGGCTCTTCCGGGAGCCAGGCGTCGGCATCCGCCGGTACGAGCGGCGCTACCTGGCAGCGGTCGAGGAGTACCTCCAGCAGGTACTCCGGATCGTGCGGCCGCTCCAGGTGGACCAGGGCGGGCCGGTGCTGCTCGTCCAGGTCGAGAACGAGTACGGCGCGTTCGGTGACGACCAGACCTACCTGAAGGCGCTGGTCGAGGTCACTCGCGGTGCGGGCATCTCCGTGCCTCTGGTGACCGTGGATCAGCCCGTGCCGGACATGCTCGAAGCAGGCGGCCTGGACGGCGTACTGCGGACTGGTTCCTTCGGGTCGCGGAGTGCCGAGCGGCTCCGCACTCTGCGGGACCATCAGCCGACCGGACCGCTGATGTGCATGGAGTTCTGGGACGGGTGGTTCGACCAGTGGGGCGGCCCGCACCACACGACCGGGGTCGAGGAGGCCGCCGCTGAGCTCGACTCTCTGCTGGCCTCGGGGGCATCGGTCAACATCTACATGTTCCACGGCGGCACGAACTTCGGGCTCACCAGCGGAGCCAACGACAAGGGCGTCTACCGTCCGACGGTCACCTCGTACGACTACGACGCCCCGCTCGACGAGGCCGGAAACCCGACTGCGAAGTACCACGCGTTCCGGGAGGTGATCTCCCGGTACGCGCCGGTGCCGGACACTGTTCCGAGCCCGGCCGCACCGGCACCGGAGTACTGCGTGACGCTCGGCGAACCTGTCCGTCTGCTGGCGGATCCGGGACTGTGGGGCGGCTGGAGCGACCACGACTCCTTGCCGTCGCTGGATGACCTCGGAGCCCGGCTGGCTCTCTTCCGCACGGACCTCGATGTCGAAGGTCCAGCCGTGCTCAGCGTCGGAGAGGTGCGGGACCGGGCTCTCGTGTTCCTGGACGGAGACCCGGTGGGTGTCCTCGATCGGGAGCATCATGATCGGGCGATCATGCTGCCGCGTGGGCGTGGCCGGCTCGAGCTTGTCGTCGAGGACCAGGGTCGGGTCAACTACGGACCGCGGATCGGTGAGTCCAAGGGCCTGGTTGGGCCGGTTCGCCTCGGCACGCAGCCACTGACGGACTGGTCGGTCTGTGTGATCGACCTGGATCTCGTCCCTCGGCTGTGGGACTCCGTCAGCGCGGACGACCCGGGTCCCGGACCCACGGCCTGGCGCGCCACCTTCACAGCGGACCAGGCCGCGGACCACTTCCTGCGAACCGATGCCTGGGGCAAGGGCTTTGCCTGGGTCAACGGTTTCTGCCTGGGCCGCTACTGGCGCCGAGGCCCCCAGGAAACCCTCTTCGTTCCGGGCCCGGTCGTCCAAGCCGGCCACAACGAACTCGTCATGCTGGAACTGGACACCCTGGCCGACCCCGCCGCGTGCTTCGTGAGCGGCCCTGCGCTGGGACCACTCGAACTCTGAGGGTTGTAGTTGGAACAGATGGGTCCGGAGGGGGCCTGGCAGGGCGCGCGCGGCTCCGGACCCACCTGGCTCAGGCCCGGGGGGACGAGACGGCCGGGACCACGGCGGCGGGGGCTGCTGTGGACGGGGCCGGGGCGGCCGTTGGGGCGTGGGCTATGGGGGCTAGACCGACCTTGGTGGAGAGGAGATCGGCTACTGCGTGGACGGCTCGGAGGGTGGGGGCCTTGGTGTCGGTGAGGTCGGCGAGTTCGACGACCGCGGCGAGGATGACGTCCAGTTCGAGGGGTTTGTCCTTCTCCAGGTCCTGGAGCATCGACGTCTTGTGCTCGCCGACCCGTTCGGCGCCGTCGATGCGTTTGTCGACGGAGATGTCCGGGTGGCTGCCGACGGCGGCGGCGATCTCGAGGGTCTCCTCCATCATCAGCCGGATCATCGCGCGGGTGCCCGAGTGCTGGGCGATCTCCACCATCGTGGCCCGGGCGAGCGCGCTGATCGGGTTGAAGGCCGCGTTGCCGAGCAGCTTGATCCAGATGTCGTTGCGGACGTCCTCCTCGACCGGGCACTTCAGGCCGCCGGCGATCATCGCCTCGCTGAACTCCAGGCACCGGTCTGACCGGCCACCACCAGGTTCACCGATCGAGAACCGGGTGCCTTCGAGGTGCCGGACCAGGCCCGGCCCCTCCAGTTCGGTCGAGCAGTAGACGACGCAGCCGATCGCGCGTTCGAGCGGCAGGACCCGGGTCACCTCACCACCCGGGTCCACCGACTCGATCCGCCGGCCTTCGTGCGGACCGGACAGCCCGTGGAAGTACCACCACGGGATGCCGTTCTGCGCGGCCACCACGGCCGTCTTGTCGTGCAGCAGCGGCTCGATCAGCGGGCCGCAGGACGCGTACGAGTTCGCTTTCAGGCCGAGGAAGACGAAGTCCACCGGGCCGATCTCCGCCGGGTCGTCGGTGGCGGGCGTCTTCGCCAGCCAGTCGCCGCGCGGGCTGAGCACCTGCACGCCGTTCTTCCGGATCGCTTCCAGATGGGGGCCTCTGGCGACCAGGTGGACCTCGGTACCGCCCCGGTGCAGCGCCGCGCCGACATAGGCGCCGATCGCACCCGCGCCAAGAACCGCAACTCTCATCGTCGATACCTCCTAGTCCCTGGGTCCGGAAACGGTCGGAGCGGGGTGGCGGACGTCGTCGAGCTCGTCGAACTCCACCACGTTGTCGAGCTCGGTGCCCATCGAGACGTTGGTGATGCGTTCGAGGATGACCTCGACCATGATCGGCACCTGGTACTCGACCATCAGCTTCTTGGCCTGCTCCAGCGCCGGCAGGATCCCGTCCGGCTCGAACACCCGCAACGCCTTGCAACCAAGGCCTTCCGCGACCTTGACGTGGTCGACGCCGTACCCGTTCAGCTCGGGCGTGTTGATGTTGTCGAAGGCGAGCTGCACGCAGTAGTCCATGTCGAAGTTTCGCTGCGCCTGCCGGATCAGCCCGAGGTACGCGTTGTTCACCACCACGTGGATGTAGGGGATGTTGAACTGCGCACCGACCGCGAGCTCCTCGATCAGGAACTGGAAGTCGTAGTCGCCCGACAGCGCGACGACGGTGGCCTCGGGGTCCGCGACCGCCACGCCGAGCGCCGCGGGACCGGTCCAGCCGAGCGGGCCCGCCTGGCCGGCGTTGATCCAGTGCCGGGGCCGGTAGACGTGCAGCATCTGGGCGGCCTGGATCTGCGACAACCCGATCGTGGAGACGTACCGGGTCTCCGGGCCGAAGGCGTGGTTCATCTCCTGGTAGACCCGTTGCGGCTTCACCGGCACGTTGTCGAAGTCGGTACGCCGTTGCAGCGTGCGCTTGCGTTCGCGGCACGCGGCAGTCCACTCCGACCGGTCGCGCAGCGGGCCGCTGTCGGCGAGCTGCTGCTTCACGACATGGATCAGCACCTCGAGTGCAGCCTTCGCGTCGGACGCGATCCCGAGATCCGGTGCGAACACCCGGCCGAGCTGGGTCGGCTCGATGTCGATGTGCACGAACTTCCGGCCCGCGCGATACGTGTCGAGCCCACCGGTGTGCCGGTTCGCCCACCGGTTGCCGATGCCGATCACCAGGTCGGAGGCCAGCAGCGTCTCGTTGCCGTAGCGGTGCGAGGTCTGCAGCCCGACCATGCCGGCCATCAACCGGTGGTCGTCGGGGATGGTCCCCCACCCCATCAGGGTCGGTACGACGGGAACGCCCGTGAGCTCGGCGAACTCCACCAGCAGGTCAGCCGCATCCGCGTTGATGATGCCGCCACCCGCCACGATCAGCGGGTGCTCCGACTCGGCCAGCAGCTCCAGCACCCTCTCGGCCTGGGCCACGGTGGCTCGCGGCGTCGCGATCGGCAGCGGCGCGTACAGGTCGGGTTCGAAGTCGATCTCGGTCAGCTGGACGTCGATCGGCAGGTCGATCAGCACCGGCCCGGGATGACCGGTGCGCATCAGCTGGAACGCCTTCTGGAAGGCGCCGGGCACCTGCGCGGCCTCGAGGACGGTGACCGCCCACTTGGTCACAGGCTTTGCGATCGACTCGATGTCGACGGCCTGGAAGTCTTCCTTGTGCAACTTGGCCACCGGTGCTTGTCCCGTGATGCACAGGATCGGGATGGAGTCGGCCGACGCGGAGTACAGGCCGGTGATCATGTCGGTGCCGGCCGGACCCGACGTACCGACGCAGACGCCGATGTTGCCCGCCTTGGCGCGGGTGTAGCCCTCGGCCATGTGCGAGGCGCCCTCGACGTGCCGGGCCAGCACGTGCTTGAGCTCACCCTGCGCCCGTACTGCGTTGTAGAACGGGTTGATGGCCGCACCGGGGAGGCCGAACAGATTGGTGATGCCTTCGCGACGGAGGATCTCCACCGCCGCGCGGGCGGCAGTCATTCGTGGCATGCCAGCTCCTTCTCAGTCCGTGCGCTCCAGGTCAGTTGCGATGCAGCCAGGCGAAGCTCCCGGCACTCGGGCCGCTCGGCTTGTACTCCAGCCCGACCCAGCCGTCGTAGCCGGCCGCCCGCAACTCACCGAGGTACTGATCGATCGGGGTCTCGCCGGTACCGGGCTCGTTGCGGCCCGGCGCGTCGGCGACCTGCACGTGCGCGATGCGTTCGGCGTACGTCGTGATCGCCTTGCTGACGTCATCGCCGTTGACGGTCAGGTGGTACAGGTCCGCGAGCAGCCCGAGGCTGGTGACACCGGACTCGCGTTCCACCCGGGTGATCACGTCTACCGCGTCGGCGGCCGTCCGCAGGGGATAGCGGTCGGCCCCGCTGACCGGTTCGACGAGGACCGTCGCGCCGAAGGAGCCGGCCGCGGTGGCGGCCAGCGCGAGGTTCTCGGCAGCGAGCTCGTCCTGCTCGGCCGGGGCGACACCCTCGACGCGGTTGCCGTACAACGCGTTGAAGGCGCGGCATCCCAGCCGCTCGCCGATCCCCAGCGTCACCGCGATGTTGTCGCGGAACTCCAGCGATCGTCGCGGCCACGACACCAGGCCGCGGTCCCTGCCGGGCAGGTCGCCGGCGGCGAAGTTCAGTCCGACCAGCTGGACACCGGCATCGCGGATCGCGCGTTCGAACGCGTCGACCTCGGCGTCGCCGGGCAGTCCGGTGTCGAACGGCCACCAGAACTCCACCGCGTCGAATCCGGCGGAACGGGCGGCCTCGGGTCTTTCCAGTAGCGGTAGCTCGGTGAAGAGGATCGAGCAGTTGACGGCATAGCGAAGCCTGGGCGCACTCTCCATGGGTCCCACCTTCCGGAGGGGCTCGGTATACGGAATACAGTAGGCTGCCGCCCATAACCGGTCAAGACATGACCAAGGTCACATTTCCGATGACTTGATAGCCCTTGCCTTCCAACCGATCCAGGAAAGCGCTCGCCAGAACCTTGCTGCCAGACGACCGATGGCCGGCGGGCTCCGGGTGTTCATCGCCGGATGTGGGGCGCGGCTGGCGGGCTCCACGGCCGCTGGCGGCTTGTAGGGCGCCAGCGGCCGGACAACCTGCCATCGGACACCTCGGCGGGGTCTCGAACAACTCGGGGGCTGCTCAGGTGGTGCACGAAGTGCCGAGGTACGGGCGGAGGTTGATCGAGGTGGGGGCGGAGCCGGACTGGGACGCGGTCACCGCAGCCGTGAAGGCGGCCTTGGGTCCGCTGCCGAGGTTGCAGCCGGGCGACGAGTTGAGCCGGCAGCGACTGATCGAGAACCTGGCCGCCTGCCGCCAGGGACGCCTCTGGCAGGCGGACCTCGGGCTCACCGAACTCCCGCCCTACCCCTTCGCCTGCGAGTGCGGCCGCTCCGGCTGCGACCTCACCTGGTCAGCAACACCCGACCAGTACGACGTACGCAGTACCGGGCGGGTCGTAGCCGACGGGCACTCCTAGGGGTGGGTGGCGCGCATCGCCTGGGCTAGTTCTTCCAGGGCGGGGAGGGCGTCGATGATCGTCTGGGCCGACTCTTTCGGGAGTTGGTCCAGGCAGGCGCCGATGGCCTCGGTGCGGAGGAGTTTGACCCGTTCGTGCAACTCGCGGCCTGCGTCGGTCGCCTCGACCTGGATCGCACGGAGGTCGTCCGGATTCGGGTCGCGCTGGATCAGGCCGAGCTCGGTGAGCTTGCCGACCACGCGGGACAGCATCGTCGGGTTGAGCCCCTCGAGCTGAGCGAGTTCGGTCAGGCCGAGCGGGCCGCGGAACGCGATCAGGCCGAGCACCGACGCCTGGGTCGGTGTCAGGCCCTCGCCGGTAGCCGTGGCGTTGAGCTCGCGCGCGAGCTTGGAGATCACGCCGCGGAGCTTGCTCAACGTCTCGGTGTCGGTCATGTCACCCCTTTATTGCCTGCTGGCAAGCAATGTAGTCTGTCGATCGATGGAACCGCCAAGGCTTGAGGAGAGAACCGCCGAACCGGCCGCCGACGAGCCGCTGGCTCACCGGCGGATCGTCTTCGGCATCGTGTCGATCGCCCTCCTGATGGCCTCGATCGATCAGACCATAGTGGCGACCGCGCTCAATGCCATCCGCGGCGACCTGAACGCGGAGCTGAACTGGAGCGGCTGGACCATCACCATCTACGCCCTCGGCCAGATCCTGGTGATGCCGCTGGCCGGCCGGCTCGGTGACCAGTTCGGCCGCAAGCGGGTCTTCCTCGCCGCCGCGGTGCTCTTCACGATCGCCTCGCTGGCCTGCAGCCTGGCCGACAGCATCTACCTGCTGGTGGTGTTCCGCGCGTTCCAGGCGATCGGCGGCGGCGCCTTCATGCCGACCGCGACCGGCATCGTGGCGGAGCAGTTCGGCCGGGACCGCGACCGCGCGGTGGGCATGTTCACCAGCATTTTCCCGATCGGCGGCATCCTCGGCCCGATCGTCGGTGGCGTGATCGTCACCTACTGGTCCTGGCGGGAGATCTTCATCGTCAACGTGCCGGCCGGGCTGCTGCTGATCCTGCTCGCGTGGCGGTTCATCCCGCACAGCGCACCGAAGGCGGCCGCCCGGATCGACGGCGTGGGCGCGCTGCTGCTGGCGCTGACGATCCTGTCCGGGATGTACGGGATCAGTTCGCTCGGCGGCCGCGGGGCCGAGCCGACCGACCCGCTGTTCATCGGGGCCGAGGTGCTCGCGGTGGTCTTCGGCTTCCTCTTCGTCCGGCACACCAACCGGGCCAGGGACCCGTTCATCCCGATCACGCTGCTGCGCGGCCGCGGCTTCGCCGTGATGAACGCGATCAACCTGCTGTACGGCGCCGCCGTGCTCGGGTTCGGCGCGCTCGTCCCGCTGTACGCCGAGTCGCGGTACGGGATCCAGCCGCTGCAGGCGGGAACGTTGCTGACGGCAAGAGCCGTCGGGATGATCTGCGTGGCCGGGCTGGCGGTGTTCGCGTTGCGGCGGACGGGCTACCGGGCGCCGATGATCGGCGGGTTCCTGCTGGTCGCGGCCGGGATGACGCTGATGTCGATCGCCCCGCACGGGTTGACGCCGTACGCCTGGCTCGCGGTGGCGGCCGGGGTGACCGGGATCGGGATGGGGTTGTCGATCCCCGCCTCCAACAACGCGAGCCTGCAACTCGCGCCGGACCAGATCTCCGCGATCGCCGGGCTGCGCGGGATGTTCCGGCAGTCGGGCGGCATCATCGCCGTCTCCGTCACCACCACGGTGCTGGCGCACAGCGCGAACCCGGGCACCTCGCAGGCGAACGTCTGCATCATCTTCGCCGCGGTGCTGCTGCTGATCGTCCCCTTCACCTTCCTGGTCCCGGACCACCGCGGCTCCTGGTAGCCGCGACTGTCGGTCAGGATGTGCTACCGTTTCCGGCGGTTGCAGTTTTGCAGTTCCACGTTCGTTTTGAAACGCCCGCGGAGTTTGTGATCCGCAGGGCGTTTTCTCATTTCCGGGCCTTGGTCCGACTGGGAGGGCTCGTTCGGCAACCCTGGGACCGGCGACCGCCGGGACTTGTTACCCGCCCCACAGAAGGAGCAAAAATCATGGCCAGCGGAACAGTGAAGTGGTTCAACGGTGAAAAGGGCTTCGGCTTCATTTCCCAGGACGGCGGCGGCGCCGACGTGTTCGTGCACTACTCGGCGATCGCGACGGACGGTTTCCGTTCGCTGGACGAGAACCAGAAGGTCGAGTTCGACCTGACCCAGGGTCCGAAGGGCCCGCAGGCGGAGAACGTCCGCCCGGTCTGAACGACTCCCGAAGCAGGCCCGGCCGTTCGCGGCCGGGCCTGTTTTGCATGATCTCTCAAGTGGTCAGCAGCCAGAGGAATTCGCCGTCGTCGATCTGGTCGGTCCGGCTGAGTCCTGCCGCGGCTGCCACCGACGCCGAAGCCCCGTGATCCGGGTGGACATGCGCGATGATCCGCCGCGCGCCCTGCGCCTGGAGCCACGCGACCAGACCGACGGCCGCCTCCTTCGCGTAGCCACGGCCCTGCCAGGCCGTGCCGAGCACCCAGGCGATCTCGGCCGCCTCGGCTGTCACTGTCGCCTGCACATAGCCGACGAGTTCGTCGTCCCGCAGTGAGCTGATCACCCAGTTGAGCCAGGACTCCCCCGGATCGCCCGAGCCCGCCACCTGGCGCGTGTAGCGGCCTTCGAGCACCTCCGCCGACGGCGGCTCACCACCGGTGAACGTGTAGAGCCCGGGGTCCGCGAGCACCTTCGCCATCTCCTCGGCGTACTCCACGTGCAGCGGGAGCAGGGCGAGTCGCTCCGTGTCGAACCTGGTCGCGATCATCAGCAAACGGTAGCGCCGAGCGGCTCGACCGCTCCCTCCCACGGCCGGCCCGCCCGACGCCACCTCAGCCCCCAGCTCCCCGAGCAGTCCGTGACATCTCCGCTACGCAGGCAGCCTCGTGTTCGGGTGCAGGTCGAAGCGCGGGCTGCGTCGGTCCTCAGCCCGGTACGGCGTGACCCGCTCCTCGTAGTGCAGGTGTGGCCCGGTCGCCAGGCCGAGGCGATCCCCCGTCTCGACCGTGTCCCCCTGCCGGACCTCCGGCTCGGCCAGATGGTCGTAGATGTGCCAGATCGCGTTCGACTCCACCACGACCTGGTCCACTGCCACCCGTACGACGACCCCGGCCAGGGTGGCCCGGACCGGCGTACCGGCGCCTGCTCGATAGTCACGGCCTGGGTGACCCGCGACCCCGAAGTCGCAGGTGACCACCGCGTTGTGCACAGGTGCTGCCATGTCCAAAGAGTGACGCCGCGGCTTCAGACAGTCTTAAAGCCGGACCGGCCGGGCCTGTACCGCGGGATAGGGTGCGGGCTCCACCTCGAGCTCCGCCATGCGCTGGACATAGGTGCGATATGCCCGCCTGGCCTCGCCATGGGCACCACTCGCCTGGAACGCCGACACCAAGCCGAGGTGGGCCCGTTCGTCGTACTGGTCGCGCTGGAGGATGCGGAGCAGGTACCCGGCGGCCGCGTCGGGATCGCCTTTGGTCCGCTCGGCCAGTACGCGGGCAACCCGTACGTAGAGTGCCCGGGCCTCCTCACGCATCCCATCGGCCCAGTCGGCGTACACGTCTTCTTCCAGGAAGTCACCGCTGTACGCCGCCTCCGCTCCGCGCAGCAGGGGCAGGCTGTTGCCGTCCAAGCCGGCCCGGGCGTCGTGGAGGAAGACCTCGACGTCTACGGCGGCCTCGTCGCCGTCGAGCCAGATGGTCGCGCGATCGGCACCGACGAACTTGTCGGGCGGGTACTGCTTCGTGGGGTCGAGCACGGACCGCACTGTCGACAGGGCGACCGACAGTCTGGGCGAAGCGACCGATTCACCTTGGTCCGGCCACAGCAGATCCAGGAGTTGCACGCGGGCGACCGGACGACAACGACGAGCCACCAGGATCTTCAGCAGGTCGCGGGCCTTCTTGGACGGCCACTCGCCGAGCTGGATGGCCTTGCCGTTCCGGAGTACGCGGAAGCCACCTAGGCACTCAATGCGCACCGGAGCCGGCCTTGTCTCCTCGCTGGCGGCAAGAGCGGCTGCGGCATAGCGGGTCGCTCCCGCAGCCAGGAACTGCTGGTGCGCTCTCAAGGCCAGCTCGCGGCCCTCCGCTCCCGTAGTACGCCTTGCAAGCATCAGCTCAGCTCGTGCTTGGCCCAGCGGGTCGCCCAACTCGTTCCGGATGTTCAGTACTTCGTGCAGCACCTCGCCGCCGTCGGCTGCCGCGTAGAGCTCGAGTGCATCGGCCAGGCCGGCCCGGTCACGCCGCTTGCGGCACAGTGCGGCTGATTCCTCCGCTGCGGCTGCAGCCTCCGTCTTGTTCCCGGCGTGCAGTGTCACCCAGCCAAGAGCGACCAGCGCGCCAGACAAGCCAGGGACCGGTCCGTAGGCAACAGCCTGTCTTGCGATCTCGGCGAGCTCCGCAGCGCGCTCCGGCTCCTCGACGGCAAGCACTCGAGCCAGGCCGGCCAGCGACGGTACTAGCGCCTGCATGTCCTTGGTGTCCTCAGCCATGGTGATGGCCTCCTCGTAGCAGGCTCGGGCCATCGCCCGGTCGCCTCGCTCGCGGTAGACCTCTCCCAACACGGCAAGAGGTTGCGCAACCCGCTTCGACTCCAGCTTCTGGTACAGCGCTCTGGAAGCTTCGAGTTCACCTATGGCCTCGTCCAGCCGGCCGAGCCTCAGTAGAGCCTCGCCGCGGTTGTTCAAAGCCAGTGCACGGAACACTGCGAAGCCTGCGCGGTCCGCCAACTCCAGTGCGCGTTCCAGCTCGTCCAGACCGAGTATGTAGTCGCCCTCGGCGATGTGGTGCGATGCGCGGTTCACCCGAATCCGGATGGACTGCAAGAGATCTCCGGCGCGCTCTGCATGCTCCAAGGCTCTGACGTAGTGCGACGCGTTCCCCCGCGGATCGCTGTCGACCGCGGCGAGCATCGCCAGCACTGTGTGGACGATCGCGAGCGCGCGGTCGTCGCCGGAGACCTTGGCCGATACCTCCGCGGCCGCGATGAGCCGGCGACACTCGTCGAACTCCCCGCGCAGCCAGTGCGCGCCTGCCCACCAGGCTTGCAGGAGCGCCTCGTCGGTCGGTTGCTGTCCGTCGATCCTGCCCCGCTGGTACGTCGCGACCGCGATGTCCGTACGGCCCCGCAGATGGTGGATCAGCCCGAGCCGCCAGGCGATGCCGACGGGGATCTCACCTTCGGGTGCGATGATCCGGCCGAAGCAGTCCTCCGCGCCCTGCCAGTCGCCCAGCACCTGCCGGGCTTCCCCTTCCAGTTGGTCCATCGCGGCGTCCCGGAGTTCCTCGGGCAACGCGCTGACCGCACCGACCACCGTCTCCGCCAGACCACCGCTGACCATCGCATGCCCGCGCTCGGTGAGCATTCTCGCCACGTGGGCCGGCTCCACCGCTTGGTAGCAGGCCAGCGCGTCCCGGTGGTCCCCGACGGACTCGAACCACTCGCCTGCCCGCAGTACCAGCGTGTCCATGCCCACCTCGTCCGCTGACAGCCTGTCGATGGCGAAGTCCCGGACCAGCGGGTTGAGCTCGTAGCCGTCTTCATCTCCCGCCGAGACGAGCAGACCTCTGGTACGGAGTTGCTGCAGCATCGCGGCGCTGTCCGTGAGACCTATTGCCTGGCACAACTCGGTCCCGAACCTGGGGAGCACCGCAACCGCCGCGACCAACCGCCGTACGGCAGGTGGTTCGGCAGCGAAGACCTCCTCCGCCAGGTAGTCGTACAGCGGCCCGTCGGAACGCAGTGCGCGCCGCAACCGGCTCTGCCTTTCCGAGCCCGGCACGGTCCGCAATGCCTCCACCGCCAACCGCGCAGCCGCCGGCCACCCCTGTACTGCGGCCTGCAGCGGCTCGGCAAGCTCCTCCGACCCATCACCCAGTACTACGTGCAGCACGGCCCGGGTCTCCGCCACTGTGAAGGCGAGGGCGGTCGCGTCGATCTCCAGCACCTGACCGCGGCCGCGGAGGCGGTCGATCCCGAACGGCATGGGCGTCCGGGACGCCACCACGAGGTGCAGCGACGGAGGGGCGATCCGGATGAGGCCCTCGATCAGCCTGGT
Organism: Kribbella orskensis; assembly: GCF_004342085.1. Lineage (NCBI taxonomy): Bacteria > Bacillati > Actinomycetota > Actinomycetes > Propionibacteriales > Kribbellaceae > Kribbella > Kribbella orskensis. Next base: position 97,213 of record NZ_SLWM01000015.1, on the reverse strand, counting down.
CGCCGGGTCACCGGGGTTGAGCTCGTGCAGGTCGTCCAGGACCAGAACCAGGTCACCGTCGAGGTGCTGCTCGAGCGCATCCGCCAGCACTGCGGCGTACGCGAGTGCTCTGGTTTCCTGCTCGGCGTCGGCGTCGGGGCCACGCGGTCCTTGGAGCTCTGCGGCCAGGACCTCCGACAGGGCTGGGACCTGGCGACGCAGCGACTCCACCAGTCCGGTGACCATCGCTGCGAGGGGCCGGTCCTCGGCACGGACGGTGTACCAGGCGCAGGGACGCTCCGCGGCCCAGGAACCGAGCAGGGTCGACTTGCCGAACCCGGCGTCCGCAACCACCGTCAGCAGACGTCGCCGGGACCCCTCATCCAGCAGCGCAAACAGCCGCGGACGTACAACAGCGCCGTACGACGCCGGGCCCCCGCCAACCGGCATGCCCCACCTCCCGTCTCCCCTAGACAGAACAGCACCGTGGGTAGCAGCACCGCAACAGTGTTGCCCCTGAACCCCGCGGGAGCTTTCCCGCCCGACCGGGAAGGTCGTCCCGACCCACCCGCCAAGCCACCACTGCCGCAGGCCGCTCCCGCACCCAACCAAACAGCCAGCCCAACCACTGCCGCGAACTCGCCCGCGTGCCCAGCCGCCCACCCCAACCAGGCTGGCGCCTCCCTGGAGGGGTTCTGACGGCGCCTCCCTGGATGGTTCCGGTGGGCCTCCCCGGGGAGCTGTCAGGTTGACCAGGTGGCGGGGCAGACTGGAGTGCATGATCGAGATCGATTGGGCGGCGCAGGCCGGGCGGCTGCGGACTACCGCCACCGACGAGGCCGGGTGGAACGAGATGGTTGCCGAGGGCCTGGTTCGGTCCACCGACCGGCTGGCCGTGGATGTCGGTTGCGGTGGTGGCGGTATGGCGAAGGCGCTCGCCGCGGCGCTGCCGGCCGGCGGCAGCGTGGTCGCGATCGATGCCGACCCGGACGTGTTGCAGGAGGCCCGCGACCACACGGCAGGCAGCGCCGTCCGGTGTGAACTGGTGTCGATGGACGACGGACCAGAACCGTTGCGTGAGGCAATCGGCGCACCCGCGGACCTGATCTGGGCATCCGCCTCGGTGCACCATGCGGCCGACCAGCAGGCCGCGATCGACGCGCTCGCCTCGCTGCTTGCACCGGGTGGCCGGCTGGCGCTGGCCGAGGGTGGGCTGCCGGCGCGGAGTCTGCCCTGGGATCTGGGGATCGGTGAGCCCGGCCTGGAGCTACGGCTCGATATTGCGCAGGATCGATGGTTCGCCGCGATGCGGGACGCGCTGCCAGGGACCGTACCGATGCCTTATGGATGGACGGACGCTCTGCAGCGGGCGGGGCTGACCGGGGTGACAACTCGAAGTGTGCTGACCGAGAAGCCGGTGCCGCTGTCCGACGAGGATCGCGAGCGAGTGGTCACCCAGTTCCAGCTCCGGATCGAACGGCTGACTCCTGGTGCTGGGGATCACGAGCCGGAGCACGGACATGGACACGGACATGGTCATGGGCATGGGTCCGAGCTGCCGGCCGAGCTGGCCCTGCCAGCGGCGGATCTGGCCGTCTGGCAGGCGTTGCTCGACCCCGACAGCTCGCAGTACCTGGGTCGCCGGACGGATCTCGCCGCGCTGTCGGTGCGCAGCATCCACGTCGGCCACGCCCCCGGCTGACCACCCGCGCTCGGCGGCGGATCGCAGGACGGAATCGATCGCCACGCCCGGCGTTGAGGCTGCCGGGCGCGCCGGTCGCCTCCGGCCGCCGTAAGGTGGGTGCTCATGAACGACCGGCTGGTGTGGATCGACTGTGAGATGACCGGGCTTGATCTGGTGAACGACGCCCTGATCGAGGTCGCGGTTCTCGTCACCGACTACGAGTTGAACGTGCTCGGAGAGGGAATCGACCTGGTGATCGCGCCCCCACCGGCCGCGCTGGAACAGATGGGCGACTTCGTCCGCGACATGCATACCGCGTCCGGCCTGCTCGCCGAACTGCCGAACGGGATCCCGCTGGGCGAGGCCGAGCAGCAGGTGCTCGACTTCATCTCCGGGTACGTGAAGGAGCCGCGCAAGGCCGCGCTGGCGGGCAACTCGGTCGGCACCGACCGCACCTTCCTGGTCCGCGACATGCCGAAGGTGGAGGCGCATCTGCACTACCGCAACGTCGACGTCAGCTCGATCAAGGAACTCGTCCGCCGCTGGTACCCGAGGGTGTACTACGCGACGCCGGCCAAGAACGGGAACCACCGCGCGCTGGCCGACATCACCGAGAGCATCGCCGAGCTCCGCTACTACCGGCAGACCGTTTTCGTGCCCCAGCCCGGGCCCGACACCGACACCGCGAAGGCGGCCGCGAGCCTGGTCAGCGACCCGATTTCAGGTAACTGACCATCGTCGCTATGATTACCCAGCCGCAGTGATTCGGGCGGCTAGGTAAGGCAACATGGTGGGTATAGCTCAGCTGGTAGAGCACCTGGTTGTGGTCCAGGGGGCCGCGGGTTCAAGTCCCGTTACTCACCCGAAGGCGACTGGCGGTCTGTGTCCACAGAAAGCGTGGACCTGGCCGCCTTCGCTATTTGTGCGTCGCTTCGCTCCGCAGGCGGGGGCTTCGCCACCCCGAACCCCCCTTTGCCGTGGCTGGGGCAGCCGCCCGGCTCTCTGCCGTGGCCGAGGTGGTTGTCCGGCTTTCGCTCTGGCTGAGGTAGCTGTTCGGCTCTCGCCGTGGCAGAGGTGGTTGTTGGGCTGTTGTCGGGGTGAGGTTGCACTTTGGCCTTTGCTGTCCCCACTGTCTGTGGTCGGTCGTATCGTCAGCGGTGTGCCGACCTTTGATGTGGTGACTCGGGATCATGTGCTCAGCGCGCTTTCGGAGTACGACGAGCGCGGGGCTGAGGAGTTCCTGGCGCGGTACGGCTTCGGGCCTGCCCGGGAGTACCTGCTCCTGCATGGCGGGAGGAGCTATGACTCCAAGGCGGTGCTCGGGGTGGCGCACAAGTATGCGACCGGTCGAGCGGCGACCTCCTCGGAGTTCTCCGGCGGGGTGAGTGGGGCTGCGAAGGTGCTTCGCCAACTCGGGTTCGAGGTGACCTCGCTCGTTGAGGACGGCGGCGGGATGCAGGCGTCCGAGGGTAGGACTTGGCGGGAGGTGTCCGAGGTCGGCTCTGAGCAGGCCCGGAGCGCTTGGGCTGATGCTGGGCGCGAGGTGTTGCTCGCGACCGCACACCGCTATCGGGACGTAGTGACCTACAAGCTGCTTTCGGAGCAAGTGCAGGCTCGAACCGGGATCCGGACGAAGCAGCTGATGCACTACTGGATCGGGGATGTGCTGGGCCGGGTCTCGGCCGACTGCTCCCGGCGTGGCGAACCGTTGCTCTCATCGCTTTGCATCAACTCGGAAGGCAGCGTGGGTCCCGGATATGCGGTGGCTGTCGAGGCAGCATCCGGCCGGCCTCCCGCAGACCTCGACGAGCATGCGGCTCGCGAGCGCTTGGCCTGCTACCGCTACTTCGACGCGGTTGGCCTGCCGCCTGACGGCGGGTCGCCGGCCCTGACTCACCGGCTCGCCGCAGCGCGAGAAAGGACGCGGAAGGCGAAGGCGGCTGAGCGACCTACCGCGACCTGCCCGACCTGTCACACCCAGCTGCCAGTCACAGGTGTCTGCGACTACTGCAGTTGAGGCCCCACCAGGTACTGCGCGGGTGTCCTACCGGGGTGGGGGTGGTTGGGCTAGGAGGATCGGGGGGTGAAGTCGGGCGGCAGTGTTTGGTTTGTGTATGGGGTTGCTGTTTTGGTGACCTTTGTTGTCGGAGTGGTCGCGTTCAGTGTTTTTGTGCTGGCGAAGGTTTTCGGGGGGTCTTCGCCTGAAGAGCCGGGACCGGTGCCTGTGGTGGAGGCTCGGCAGACTGCTGCGCCGCGGGTGATTCGGACGACGGTGGCGAAGGTGTTGGAGGTTCGGGCGGTGGCGGCGAATCCTGAGCAGATCGTGCTGGTTGTGGCTACGCCGGCGGGGTGCGCGCAGAAGCTTCAGGCGGCTGCTTACGCGGAGGGGCCGGGCGCGGTCGCAGTACGGGTGACGCAGCGGACCTATCGCACGGGTTGTCGGTGGGTGCAGCAGCCGGTGTTGGCTACGGCGAAGGCAGCCATCGCCGACCGGACCTTGATCGTCAACGGGTCGCCGTGGACGCTCAGCGCGACTGACGGGACCTACCAGCCGGCGCTGACGCCCGAGTCAGGGAACGACAGGCGACAGGCAGCTGGACGGTAGGTCGAACCACCTGAGGTGGTCGAACTCCTGGTTGACGCTGGCCTCACTGTCGGTGTCCGCGTTGTGGCACGCGGACAGTAGTTCTCGCGCCTCGGCCAGGTAGCCCTCGAGCGCGGATTCCGGCGCTTTGTCGTCGTGGCGCGGGTAGCGGAGCTCGCCGTCGGCGTCGTAGCCGACCTGGGACAGCCGCATCGGTGGTTCCACCGGGCCGCGGTGGTGCCGCCAGAGCCCGTTGGACGGGTTGAAGCGGTAGTCCCCGAGCAGCCGCCAGCCGTGCTGGGCGACCAGCCGCACCGCCTCCACGACGTACGAGAAGACCGCCTCGGAGATGAAGTAGTTGAAGTTCACCCGGACCCAGCCCGGCTTGATCCCCTCGCAGCCGTGCTCGATCTCGTCGGCGAACTCGTGCGACTTGACCAGGTCGATCCCGAGCAGGACGTGACCGTACGGCCCCGCACAGGAGCAGCCGCCGCGGGACTGGATCCCGAACAGGTCGTTCAGCACCGCGACGACGAAATTGTGGTGCAGGTAGCGCCCGGACGGCGCCTTCACCACGAACGACACGATCGACAGCCGCTCGGAGTCCAGGTTGCCGAGGATCTGGAGGCCCGGTTCGTCCCGCCACGCCTCGACCGCCCGGCGCAGGTACGCGTCCTCGTGCGCCCGGATCACCTCGATCCCGACGGCCTCCTTGAGCTGGAACACCAGGCCCGCGCGGATCGACCCGATGATGTTCGGCGTACCGCCCTCCTCGCGGTGCACCGGGTCGTCGAGGTACCGGTGCTCGGTCGGGTTCACGTAGGCGACCGTGCCACCGCCCGGTACGTCGGGGACGCGGTTGTGCAGCAGTTCACGGCGGGCCACCAGTACTCCGGGGGTGCCCGGGCCGCCGATGAACTTGTGCGGGCTGAGGAAGATCGCGTCCTTGTAGGAGAGCGGGTCGGCATCGCGACCGCCGTACATGTCGATCTCGACGTACGGCGCGGCGGCGGCGCAGTCCCAGAAGGAGAGCGCGCCGTACCGGTGCAGCAACGCGGAGACCCGACGGGTGTTGCTGACGATGCCCGTGACGTTGCTCGCTGCCGAGAACGAGCCGATCTTCACCGGACGATCGGCGTACTTCGCGAGCTCCTCCTCCAGCCGCGGGATGTCGATATGGCCGTCGGCGTCCTGGCCGATCACCACCACGTCGGCGATCGACTCGCGCCAGGGCAGCTCGTTCGAGTGGTGCTCGTACGGGCCGATGAAGACGACCGGGCGCTGCTCCGGCGGGATCTCGTCGGTCAGGTGGTACTCGTCGTCGAGCGGGGCCGGGATCCGCAGGCCGAGCACCCCGATCAGCTTGTCGATCGCGCCGGTCGCGCCGGAGCCGCAGAAGATCACCGCGGTCTCCTCGTCACCGCCGACGCTGTCGTGGATGATCTTGCGGGCGTCCTCGCGGAGCCGGGTGGTCTGCAGGCCGGTGCCGCTGGACTCGGTGTGCGTGTTCGCGTACCGCGGCAGCACCTCCTCGCGGATGAAGTCCTCCAGGAAGGTCAGGGCCCGGCCGGACGCGGTGTAGTCGGCGTACGTGACCCGGCGCGGCCCGTACGGTCCTGGCATCACCTGGTCGTCGCCGATCACCGACGCACGGATCCGGCGCAGCAGCGGCGTGTCCGGCGGCATCGGAACCGCCTCGTCACGCGCGGTGGGTTCCCCCTGGATGGTCATGGCGTCAGAGTAAGGCCGATCGTGACTTTCGTCTCGTAGTCTTCGGGCGCCGGCTGGTTAGGGTCGTCGCAGTCGAGGCTGAGGAGCTGAGGATGACGTTTTCCGCCGAGCTGTGGGACTCCGGCGCCGCCGCGGTGTACGAACAGATCGTCGAGCACCCGTTCATCACCGGGCTGACCGACGGGACGCTCGACCACGAGGCGTTCAAGTACTTCATCGTGCAGGACAGCCACTACCTGCGGGCGTACTCCCGCGCGCTGGCGCTGGTCGCCGCCCGGGCCGTCGACGAGGACGCCGTCAGCATGTTCGCCCGGCACGCCGCGGACGCGATCGAGGTCGAGCGCGAGCTCCACGCGGACCTGCTCGGCTCCCTCGGGCTGACCTCCGCCGACGTCGACGCGACCGGCTCGGGGCCGACGACCACGGCGTACATGTCCTATCTGACCGCCGTCTGCTCCACCGGCACGTACGCCGAGGCCGTGGCGGCGGTGCTGCCCTGCTACTGGATCTACCGCGAGGTCGGGCGGGAGCTGCTCAAACGGTCCTCGCCGGACCCGGTGTACGCGAAATGGATCGAGGCGTACGGGTCCGAGGAGTTCGACGCGGTCGTAGAGTCGGTCCTGGCGGTGACGGACCGGCTCGGCGACGAGGTCGGCCCGGGCGAACGCGACCGGTGCCACCGGCACTTCGCCGCCACCTCGCGCTACGAGTGGATGTTCTGGGACGCCGCGTACCACCGACTCGATTGGCCGGTCTGACATGGTTGCTGAGAGCAAGAACTTCTACGACGTCGTGATCGTCGGCGGCGGCCACAACGGCCTGGTCGCCGCGACCTACCTGGCCGGCGCCGGGCTGAGCACCCTCGTGCTGGAGCAGCAGAGCCACACCGGTGGTGCCGCGGTCAGCGAGCAGGTGTTCCCCGGCGTGGACGCCCGCCTGTCACGGTACTCGTACCTGGTCAGTCTGCTGCCCGACAAGATCGTGGCCGACCTCGGCCTGTCCCTGGAGCTCCGCTCGCGCTCCGTCGCGTCGTACACGCCGGTACGCCGGGGCGGCCGCGACCTCGGCCTGATGGTGGAGCGGCCTGAGGGCGCGGCCACCCGGGAGTCGTTCGCGGCGCTGACCGGCGGCGACTCGGAGTACGACGCGTGGTCGGCCTTCTACGGATCCGTCGGGGAGCTTGCGGGCGTGGTCGCGCCGACGCTGCTCGAGCCTCTCGTATCGGGGGCTTCACTGCGCAATCGGGTCGACCCCGCCCTCTGGGCCGCGCTGGTGGAGCGGCCGTTCGGCGAGGTCGTGGAGCAGCGGTTCGCGGACGACACGGTGCGTGGCGTGGTCGCGACGGACTCTGTCATTGGTACCTTCGCGGGATTGCGCGACGAGTCGCTGATCCAGAACCGATGCTTCCTGTACCACCTGATCGGCAACGGGACAGGCGAGTGGCGGGTGCCTGTCGGTGGGATGGGCGCGGTCACGGATGCCTTGGCTGCGGCTGCTCGCCGGGCCGGTGCTGCACTTGTCGTCAATGCGTCGGTGACCAGTGTTGAGGCCGATGGCACGCGCGCGTCGATCACCTGGATGGGTGGCGACGGGGAGCGCTCTGTCGACTGCACGTACGTCCTCGCCAATGTCGCGCCGACTACTCTCGCCGCGCTGCGCGGGCAACCTGCGAGCGCCCGGCCCGAGGGTTCACAACTGAAGATCAACCTGCTGCTGTCGCGCCTCCCCCGGCTGCGATCCGGCGACGACCCGCGGCGGGCGTTCGCCGGCACCTTCCACATCGACGAGGACTACAGCCAGCTGGAAACCGCCTACCGCCAGGCCGCCGCGGGCGCAGTACCGTCGGTCGCTCCGTCGGAGGTGTACTGCCACTCCCTCACCGACCCGTCCATCCTCAGCCCGTCCCTGGTTGCCTCGGGCCACCAGACGCTGACCGTCTTCGGCGTCCACTTCCCCACCCGTTTGTTTGCCTCCGACAACGATGCCGCCCGGGACGAGTCGGTACGCCGGGTCTTGGGCGGGCTGGAGTCGTACCTCGACGAGCCGCTCGAACCGTGCATCGCCCGCGACGCCGACGGCAACCTCTGCCTGGAGGCGAAGACCCCGCTCGACATCGAGCAATCCGTCGGCATGCCCGGCGGCCACATCTTCCACGGCGACCTCCAGTGGCCGTGGGTCGACGACGAGGCCGAGGTCGGCCGCTGGGGCGTCGAGACCGATGTGGCGAACCTCATGATCTGCGGCTCCGGAGCCCGCCGAGGAGGCGCCGTCAGCGGCATAGCCGGCCACAACGCCGCCATGGCCGTCCTCGAACTCCGCCCCTGATTTCCCTGCCCCGGCAACCTCCCGGCAGCGGCGGAATAGCCGATTTCGTATCTACCAAGAAGCCCTGCTACGATCCTCTTCGTTCGCAGGCAACACCAAGCGAACAGAACGCGCCGCTAGCTCAATTGGCAGAGCAGCTGACTCTTAATCAGCGGGTTCGGGGTTCGAGTCCCTGGCGGCGCACAAACACCAAGGCCCAGGCAGACATCGCAATCTGCTCCTGGGCCTTCGTGTTGTCTACGCACCTCTTACGCATCGCTTTGCCGGACCTCGCTACTCGTCGAGTCGCCGGCGACCACACTCAGGTCCTCCAGTGACCTGCCCTGGGGACGATCGGACGCCTACTCCATCCTCTATCTGATCGTTACTGTGCGTCACCTCACATCGTTTGGCATCGGTCCCGCAACTGCGGAGTCTCTGCCGGACCAGCCGTTGAGCAACCAACCGTCGATCAGGTTGGAGGCCTGAAATGGCGCGACCGCCGGTGCCGATCGGATCCTGGGGAGAGATCTCGACCTGGATCGCCGGAACCGACGATGAGGGCAACCCCACCAAGTACAAATCGCAGGCCAGGTTCCGCGATCACGACGGCCATGTCCGCCTGGTCTCCGCCTACGCCAAGACCAAGACGGCCGCCGGGCAGGCGCTACTCAAGAAGCTTCAGGACCGCGCCAAGACCGGCCAGTCCGGCGACCTGACCGCCATGCATAAGCTCACCCACCTCCTCGACCTCTGGGAAGAGAAGTTCGAGGAGCAGATCGCCGACGGCCGACGCTCCCCCACGTCCCTGGATACCTACCGACGTGCCATCAAGAACCACGTACGACCCGCCCTCGGCGAGATCCGCATCGGAGAAGCGAACACGCCTCGCATCGACAAGGTCATCGCCACAATCAAGAGGAACACCGGCGCCCCGACCGCCAAAACCTGCCGCGCCATCATCTCCGGCATGATGCAACTCGCCGTCCGCTACGGCGCCATCAGCGTCAACCCGGTCCGCGAAGTCGAAAGCATCGAACACCCCGCCAAGAAGCCCGCAAGGGCCATCCGCGCCGATGAGATCAAGCTCCTCCGCACGCACCTGAAAGCCGACAAAGCAGCCATCAGAGCCGATCTGCCCGACCTTGTCACCTTCATGCTCGGCACAGGCGTCAGAATCGGAGAAGCCCTCGCCGTCCACTGGTCCCAAGTCGACCTCGAAGCCGGCACCGTCGACATCACCCACACCATCGTCCGCATCAAGGCCGAGGGCCTCCTCCGCAAACCCACCAAATCCGCCGCAGGCAACCGCACCCTCGGCCTCCCCAACTGGCTAGTCGCCACCCTCCGCACCAGATCAGCCGCCGGCATCCGCCTCGACGACCCGATCTTCGCCGACACCCTCGGCGGCTACCGCGACCCCACCAACGTCCGCCGATCCCTCCGCACAGCCCTCTCCCCAGTCGGAAGCACCGCCCGTCGCGACCTAGGCCTAGCTCTCCGCGCCGCCCGCAGAGAAGCCGGCCTAACCCGCGAACAAGTCACCAAGACCCTCAACTGGCCCAAGACCAAAATCGAACTCATCGAAACCGGCCGAACCAAGGTCGACCGCACCATGGCCACCACCCTCCTCCGGACCTACAGCCCCACCCCAGAAGCCACCGAAGCCCTCCTCACCCAGGTAGACCAAGCCGCCGAGCCAGTCCCCACAGACACCCTCACCTGGATCACCTCCCACGCCTTCCGCAAAGCCGTAGCCACAGCCCTCGACGACGCCGGCCAAACAGCCCGCGGAGCCGCCGACCAACTAGGCCACGCCCGCGTCTCCATGACCCAAGACAGCTACTTCGACCGCAAAGCCCCCAACCCCGCCGCCACCCAAGCCCTCCAACAAGCCTTCGAAGACCCTGACCTGCCCTGAGGCGTCCGCATCTTCTCGCCGCGGCCAAGCGCCCCAAGCCGGGAGAGTCCGCCTGGAATGATGCTCCGACCACGGTTGCCCAACCCCTAACCACCGCTTTCTGAGCCCAGACCTCTCAGTTCCTGCCAGCAATGCGCAAGATCGTTCGTGACCTGCGCTTATGTCTTGGCAGGCATGTCATTGAGACCCGACGTTCCTCACCATTTGCCGCTGAATCACGTGAGCTAAGACGTGAGCGCTGCCGCAAGTTCGCCTCTAGAGGGCCGGCTTCACGGGTGGCGGATTGTGATCGGCGAATGCTCGTGTGAGCCGGGTTGCCTCGGCGGCTCGTTCTGCCCGGCGGGCGCGGCGCGATGCCGTTGTCCCGAGACGGGCTGGCCGTCGAACTACAGGTTTCATATGCCCTACCTGTCGCGACAGGTAGGGCAGGGCGGGTCTTCAGCCACCTCGTCGCAGTCGCGCGAGTGCGCGCAAGCACCCTGACCCTGGGTAGGGTCTGCTTTCGGCCGGACGAGCGAGTCCGGCGGGGAGGAAGGAACACCAGATGATGCGTGCCGGGTTTGCCCTGCTTGCTGTGCCACTGCTGGTCAGCTGCGGCGGCTCCGCCGAGCAGAGTGCGCCGCCACCGACGACGGTATCGGCGATAACTTCGGTGACTCCCGCACCACGGGCGTCGGCTCCTGCGGCGACACCGTCGCGAGCCGTATCGCCGCGGCCGACCGCGCCGACTGCCACGCCGCGGCAGGTCGATCTCGCGCGGCTGGTGGTCCGATCCGCCACCTTCACTCGAAGGTCATCCCGGGACTGGGATCGGCAACGGGTCGGTGCGTTCGACGTGGAGCGGTTCGTCAGCAAGTTGTCCGGGACCCCGCAGGAGGATCGCCAACTGCTCGCCCGGACCGGATTCGTCCGCGGGTACGTCAGCATCCGCATGTCGTCCGACGACCGACGACTGGCGGTCTACCTGTACCGGTTCCGTTCTCATCAGGGCGCTGTGACGCTCCAGAACCGTTTCTGGGGACAGTACGAGCACGGCGACACGTTCACGGTCCGGGGCATCTCGCGCACCTGGACGGACTCAGGACTGACAAAGAAGTCGTCTCCCACGCGCTTCACGGCAGGCGCGAACGTGAACTTTGTCGTCGGCAACGTCCTCGCCCAAGTAACGGTGACCGAGTCAAGCCAGACCATCGACGGCCTCCGCCCCGACACCCGGCTGGCCGCCGCCATTTCGAACCTCCAGCAGGATCTCCTCAAGACCGCCCGCTGATCCGTCACCCCAGCGATACCAACGCCAGGCTCCACGCCGATCGTGCGCGGAGCCTGCCGGAACTACCAGATGAGCTTCGAGGGCGGTAGGTGGGAGATGTAGGGGGCAGGCCGGACCGGGCTTCTGCCAGCGCCTCGACGCAATCGTCGATGACCAGGACAGCCTTATCAGTGCACGTTGGGACGGCTCCAACGACAGCGACCGGGTCGGGCCGCTGGGCGGGTGGGGGTGCCGGAAGCTTGCGCGATGGCGGGGACGACGTCCGGGCAGCCTTCGAAGCCGCAAATTAGGTAGCTGCGCTAAGAAGCCCGCGGCGGTCTGGCAGCTCTTGATAAGCCAGTCCACCCACGCCGTTGTGTAGCCGGAGGACTTCGGCAGTTCGATGTACAGGCAGTACTGTCCGTTCGGGATGTGGGTCGTTCGTGCCTGCCAGCGGGTGGATGCCTTTGAGCCTCCCGGCGTCGAGGAAGTGCCGATTGTTGAACTTGTAGGGGATGGCAGCGGCCACCCGGCGTTCGGCCTCCCCAGCGCCCAGCAACCCCTAGCCGACGACAGACCGCTTCTGTTCACGAGTCACCGTTTGGCCGCGCTTACCCATCTGTGCCCTGCTCAGGGCCCGAGTCCGGGCCGGGGGCATCGGCCGAGTCCGGATCCGGACCGGGCGTTGAAGGTGCTCGGCGCCGAGTCGTCCCAGGTCGCAACGAACCAGCCAGCAACCCGGTCAGGATCGACACCGAGCAGTTGCAGGTCAGCGTCGGCAACCGAACTCGCTGACCAGGCGGTCGAGCCCGGCGGCGTACGCGCGGCGGGTTTCGGCACGGTGATCGTGCCGAGGAAAGTGGCGGCCGCGACATCCAACCGCACCCCGCTCCCCCGGCCCAGCAACGCCTGCGCGACTCCCATCCGCCACCCTCTACCACTAGCGAAGATAATTTCCCGAGTCGCACCCGATCCGGCGTACGCCGGCCGAGCGGAAGCGTCGTGAGGCGGGTGAACCTCTTCAACGACGTGCGTGTCACGGCACGGCAGGTGTTCACTGATCCCGGTCTGAAGGATGGTGAGCACACCTTGCGCATCGTGAAGATCTCGGGTGAGGCGCTGCGAACGACACGATCCGGTACACGATCGCGAGACAGCCCTAACACCGGGGTGCTGGGGCTTTGCCCTGATCCACAGGTGACTTCGGTGGACTGATGGTGGCGCGACGCGATGCCCGTGCGGGCTGGGAGATCGGGACCTGTCGACGGTTCCAGCTCACCCAGCGCGAAGCGCATCCGTCGCGCTCAACCGAGCCGACGTATACGACGCTATGGGCTCGCGGGTCGGCCGCGATGGCATCGAGGCCATGCGCCGGGAGGCGGCGTACGAAGTGGAAACCGGCTGCCACGCGCCCGACCGCCGGCTGAGCAGCCCTCACCGATGCCGAGCAACGCGTCGCGAACTGATCGCCGCCGGCCACACCAGCAAGTCGCCGCCTCGACCCTCGGCATCTCCGACAACATCGTCGGCACCCACCTCCGCGCCATCTTCGCCAAACTCGACGTCCAGTCCCGAGTCCAGCTCACCAACCCCACCACGCAGCGGACATCCGACCCGACCAACCCCGAAGCCGCAGGCGATCTCCATGACACCCGACCGCAAACTTCCTCACCCGTTGACGCGATACCCCGTCGCCGGAGCGATCCGCAGACTGTGATCCGTGGCCGAGACGGCCCGGCTGTGGGACGGTGGCGGAAGAGTCTCCCTGGAAGGACTGCCGATGACTGAGCCGGCCGCGATGGACAGTGTCGCCAAACAGCGGGTCAAGGACGCGCTGATCGCCCACGCCGAAGCCGAGCTTCGGTCGTCGCGCGCGGGCGCCGCGGAACACGAGTCCGCGGCACAGTTGGCCCCTGACGTAGCGGACTCGGTCGGCGATCTGTCCCAGTCCGATGAGGCCGCTGACCTGGGTGGGCTGCTCAACGATGTCGAGGACCGGCAGAAGGCAACCCTGACCCGGATCGAGAATCTCGACTTCGGCGTCAAGACTGCCGTAGCGCCCGGCGCGTTCGTCGGCTTTGACGGCGCTCGCTACGTCGTCGGCGTCGTGGCGGCCGCGTTCGAGTGCGACGGCGCGACCTACGAAGGCCTGTCGTCCGATTCGCTGATCTATTCCTCGCTTAAGGGACTCCAACTCGGCGACACCTTCACCTTCGCCGGCCAAGAACACCGCATCGACTTTCTCGCCTGACATCAGCCGACGAAGCGGCGCAGTCCGACGCGGCGAGATCAACCGGCCGCAGGACACCGGGCAGCGATCGAAGCGCGGCGGACGATCATCGATGGCCAGCGCGACAAACTCGTGCGTGGTGACGCGGCCGGCTGCCCGACTCGAGCCTGCGCCGGCTCAGGCGTGAGCGGGGCCGGGAGGAACGTGCGCTGCTGGAGCTGTGATCAGGAGATCAGTACGACACTGGACTCCGCAGTGAGGGCCAGGAATGTCAGCGACTCCTGCAGATAGAGCTCGACCCCGCTCGGCGTCGTGGGACAGGTACCCGATCGACAGGTCCTTGCCGAGGTGCAGCTCGTAATCGCCGCCCCGGGTCGACACCAGCAGGGCGCCTTCCAGAGCCGTCGCGCAGATGATCTCGCCGTCGTGCAACAGCGGCCAGATGGTCGCGGATCGGACAGCCGTGGTCGGTGGTCTCCGCGACGGCGGTGTACTGGTCGGCGGGGCACTATTGCGTTGGCGGATCGCCGCGGTCAGTGAAGGGTGTGGGTCGATGAAGCACACTCCTCGTGCGAGGCCGCCCGTGACAGTGCCGTCGGGGTTCACCGGGTTCCGTTTCCCACCTGAAGTGATCCTGTGGCGGTGCGCTGGTGTATCTGCGGCCAGCGCCCACACCCGCGCGCGGGCCGCCGCCCGGGCGACATTGATCGCACTCAGCACCCGCTCGACGTCGCCGGCCAGCGCGTCGATCGTGCGGGACACCGTCGGATCTGAGGCGACAGGGCCGAACACGCCCGGCTCGCCGCGCAGCACCGCGATGTCGGCCAGGCAGTTCCCACCCAACCCGAGCACGATCGCCAGATCGGTGACGATCTTGGCCGGGTCGTGCCGGGCCAACGGCTTGCGCCACACGGCGCCAGCGCTCGCGACGCTCCGCGCCCAGGCCACTGACCCGCACCGCCTCAGTGAGCAACAGACCACCGGCCTGCGACACCACCCCCGAACCGGCAGCATCAACCCGAACGCACGGATACAACCCGGTAGTCTTCATCACCTGGAAGGTGCTCCTCGGCTCCGCACGACATGGTCCTAGACAAACCACATCGTCGCTGGTCAGGAGCACCTTTCAGTCTGCCCACGCGAAATCCGCCGCCCTGCTGCCGGCCTCACGCTGCTTCGCACGCAACTCCTCCCTGCGCTTCGCTTGGGCCTCTGCCTGGACTTGAGATGCCTCGTCACTGGTCAGGAGTCCGTGAATCTCTCGGACGAGAGGGGCGACTTCATCCAAGACCGTTATGAGTGTGAGCAGGCTGGCGGGTGAGGGTCGATGGGGCCCTGATCCTGGTTCTTGGACACGCTGAATCCAGCATGTGCTGGGGAAGCGAGATGATTGAGAACTATGGCCCGCAAGAACTACTCCGAGGAGTTTCGTCGGCAGGCCGTCGACTTGTACGAGTCCACTCCGGGGGCGACGCTGCGTGGGATCGCGGCGGATCTCGGGATCGAGCGGGCGACCCTGGCTCGCTGGGTCGAGGTGTATGGCTCGGGCAAGAAGACGACCGGCGACGGCACCATTGTCAGCAGCCCTTCGCGGACCCGCCGGCGCAAGACACCGACGGGTGCCGCGCCGGAGTCGCCGGAGGCGAAGCTTGCCCGGCTCGAGGCCGAGAACGCGCAACTGCGGGCGGACAAGACCAAGCTCACGACCGAGCGGGAGATCCTGCGCCAGGCGGCCAAGTATTTCGCCGGGGAGACGAACTGGTGAACCGCTTCCAGTTCGTCGCCGACCACTCCACCACCTCCCGCCCTGGCTGGAGCGTGAATCGGCTGTGCGCGCTCGTCGAGATCGAGCGCCGTCGTACTACGCGTGGCTGAAGGCCGCTCCCGCCCGCCAGGAACGGGCCGCAGCAGACGCGGCGCTCGCGGAGCGGATCCGCGCCGTCCACGACACCGACAAGACCAGGGTGCTCCACGGATCACCGCCGAACTCAACGACAGTGCCGGTATCGGTCAAGTCTTCGAGCCGGACAGAGCGATACCCTGCACGATCTGACGCTGGGCGATGATGAAGACCAGCAGCATCGGCAGCGCTGCCATCGTCGTGGCCGCCATCAGGCTGGTCCAATCGGAGGAGTAGGCGCCCTTGAACTGGTTGACCACGAGCGGAATCGTGAAGTTCTGATCGCTGTTCAGGAAGATCAGCGGATAGAAGAACGAGTTCCACTGCCCGAGGAACACGAAGATGCCGAGGGCCACGAGTGGGGTACGCAGCAGCGGCAGAATGATGGTCGTGAAGATCCGGACCCGCCCCGCGCCGTCGATCGCGGCAGCTTCCTCCAGCTCCAGCGGAATGCCGCGGACATACTGACGGAGGAGGAAGACGCCGAAGGCGTTGAACAACGCCGGCGGGACGATCAGCGCCAGGTGGGTGTCGATCCAGCGGAGCTGCCCCAGGATGACGTAGAGCGGGATCACGGTCAGCTGGAACGGAACCATCATGGTGGCCAGAAAGATGCCGAAGATCACCCTGCGCCCTGGGAAACGGATCCGCGCGAAGGCGTACGCGGCCATCGAGCAGGTGATCAGCGTGAGGATCGTGACCAGGGCGGCGATGTAGGCGCTGTTGAAGTACGCCCGGGCGAAGTCGGCGCCCTGCCATGCGGTGACGAAGTTCTGCGGTTGCCAGACCTTCGGCAGCAGTCTCGGCGGCTGGGCGAAGATCTCGTCCAGCGGTTTCAAGGCCGAGAACAACATCCACAGGAATGGCACGAACATCACCAGCGAGCCCGCGGCCAGAAGCAGGTGCAGCGGAATCCAGGACGGCTTGAACCGACCCCCGCTCAGCCCATGAGAAAGACTCTTTCGACGCGCCCGTTCGATGGCCCGGGCGCTGATCTCGCCTGATGAGGAAGTCATTCGGTGTAATGCACCCATCTCTTCTGAGCAAGAAGCTGGAGGCCGGTCAGGACCAGCAGGATCAGGAACAGGTAAATTGCGATTGCCGCAGCGAATCCGAACTTGAACTCACGGAACGCGATGTTCACGATGTCGTACACGATCGTGTGGGCGTTCGCCGGCGCTGTGGTGTCGAAGAAGAAGAAGATGTAGTCGAACACCTGGAAGGACCCGATGATCGAGGTGATCGACAGGAACAGAATGGTCGGCGACAGCAGTGGCACGGTGATCTTGCGCAGCTTCTGCCATTCCGAGGCGCCGTCGATGTCCGCGGCCTCCATCAGGGTCGGCGAGATGTTCTGCAGGCCGGCGACGAACATCACGATCATGTAGCCGAGGCCCTGCCAGATCGACACCAGGACGATCGCAGGGATCGCCGTCCCCGGATCCTGCAGCCAGTCAGGTGGGTTGGGCACCCCGAGCGACTTCAGCAGGGCGTTGATAGGACTGATCTCGGGGTTCAGCAGCCAGAGCCAGACGGCGGCCACCGCGACGGTTGACGTGACCTGGGGCGCGAAGAAGAAGATCCGGTAGAGGGGCGTCAATCGACCCGCCTTCTGGATGAAGAACGCGAAGAAGAAGCCGGTGATCATGAGTCCGGGCACCTGTAGGGCAGTGAACCATGCAGTGTTCAGCCAGGACTGCCGCAGCTGGGCGTTCTGCCACACACCGGTGAAGTTCTGCAGTCCGACGAACGTGCGCGAGCCCAAACCGTCCCAGCTCGAGAACGACAGAAAGAGGGCGAAGATCAGGGGACCGAGCATGAAGGCGATCAGGCCGACGAGCTGAGGGGTGAGGAAGGCGTACCCCCACAGTGCTTCGGTCCGCCGTCTGCGCTTCACATCGGGCGCGAGCGGCATGCCTCAGCTCCCGTTGTTGATGAACTTGCAGATCTTGTCGGCCCACACCTTCGCGCTGTCGCCGGCCTTGATCGACTTGTCCATCTCGGTGCCGAGGTTGGCTCCGACCTCCGCCTTGGACGCGATGGCAGGCGGGATGGCATAGCCGTTCTTGGCGACGTCGGTGAACCAGGCGCAGTGCTCGGGCAGCTTGTTCTCCAGCACCACGTCTTCCAGTCCCGCGGTGGCCGGCACCGCGTTGCCTCCGCCGGAGAGCCGGGCCTTTTGACCGTCCTTGTTGACGAACCGGGTGGCGAAGTACATCGCGGCTTCGGGGTCCTTGGCCTTGGCGTTCACCCCCATGGCCGCGGTGTAGACAATCACCGGCGGGACGGTCTTGCCGTCGGCGGAGGCGAACGGTGCGATGTCGTAGCCGAACTTCAGCTTCTTGAGGTTCGGGAGAATCCAGCGTCCCATCTGGCAGCTGGCGAGCTGCTGGCCGTAGAACAGGGCGTCGATGCCCTGACCCTTCGGCAGCGACCCACCATAGGTGATGTTGCGATTGGCCATTCCCTCCCAGAGCCACTCGAGGGTTTCCATCGACTTGGCGTCCTCGTTGAAGATCGCCTTGTCGCCGTCGACGACTTTGCCTCCGAAGGCGGTCATCCAGCTGAACATGGGGCCGAAGCCGCCTTCCAGCACCATGCCCCGCTTGCCAGTGGCCTTGATCTTGGTCAGGAAGTCGTCGAGGGCGTCCCGGTTCCAGGTACCGGATTCCTGCAGTTGAGCGGGATTCTGGGTGATCCCGGCGGCCGCGGCCATGTCCTTGTTGAACCAGAACACGATCGGGTTGCAGTCGACGACCAGTCCGTAGGTGCCCGGGCTGCCGTCGGCAGGCTTGCACCACTCCATCAGGTTCGGGTACAGGTCGTCGAGCCTGAGCGGCGAGTCCGGCTTCGACGTGAACTCGGTGAAATCGGCGACGTTCTTGGATTGGATGAGCCGTTGCATGCCGGAGTCCTGCACGTAGAAGACGTCCGGACCGCTGTTGCCGGCGAGCTGGGTGAGCAGCTTGGCCCCGTAGTCACCGACGACGACCTGGAAGGTGACCTTGCTCCCGTGCGCGGCCTCGTAGTCCTTCGAGATCTGCCGGAACCGTTCCGCCTCGCCTGGGTTCGCCCATGAGGCCCATGTCAGGCTGCCGCCCTTGCCAGGGGTGCTCGAGGTGCCGCCCCCGCTTCCGCCCGCGCTTCCGCCGGCGCAGGCGGTCAGCAACGCGCTCGCGCCCACTCCGGCGAGGGCCGCACTGGCCAGGAAACCACGACGTGTGATCGGTCGTCCGAAGGGCTTCTCATTGGTCGGCATCAACAGTTCTCCTTCTCTAGGTTCGATTCCCCGTGCTGTCTGTTGTCCTGCTGCCCGGGCGGCCGCCGCCGTCGCGGGTTCGGTTGCCCCGAAGATCCGCGCCGGCGTCGCCGAGCGGGCGAAGTGCCGGAACCCCGGGTCGGCGCCGTCTGGACCCAGCCCAGCGCCTGCTTCCGGGCCCAGCCGAAGGCGTCCTCGACGACCGGGCTGTCGGAGCTCAGAGCCAGCACGGCGACTCCTCGGAGGATCGGATATGAGCGCTAAAACTAGAAGCGCCCAGCAATTCCGTCAATACCTTCTGGCGACTCTGTTTTATCGCTATATTCGCAATCGTGACGACTTTCGAGATCCGGTCTCCTGACGGCCGCACAGTCCGGACCGCGTCGGTCACCGGTGCCCGTTCGATCACCGAGCTCACCGGCACCCAGCCCGGCGTGCTGCGGTACGACGTGGTCGCCGACGACGCCGTCCGGATCCGCTGGACCTGGCCGGCCGAGTCCGCGGTGACGCTGTGGCGCGCGACGCAGGGATCGCATCGGGAGCTGCCGACCGACTGGGGTTCGCACCGCGACATCCGGTCGGTCCGCTCGGCGCCGGTCGCGGCCCTCGTCGACGCCGGCGACCGGAGTCCGCTGACGATCTCGCTGTCCGCCACGGTCCGCGGCTGCGACTTCGCGGTCGGCGTCAACGAAGAGGGCGCGGAGCAACTCGTCCAGCTCGCGGTCGACGACATCGAGCCGACCGACGGCGTCCGCCGCTTCACCTTGCGGATCGACCTGCGGGAGCTGCACTTCGCCGAAGCGCTGCGCGGTGTGACCGACGACTGGACGGCCGAGCTGGGCAACCGGATCGCGCCAGTGCCCGAGCCGGCCCGGCAAGCGATGTACTCGACTTGGTACAGCGACCACCAGCACGTCTCCGCCGAGTCCGTCGAACGGCACGCCCGTGCAGGAGCGTCGTACGGCTGCTCCGCAGTGATCGTCGACGACGGCTGGCAGACCGACGACACCGCGCGCGGCTACGCCCATTGCGGCGACTGGGAGCCGACCAGTCAGACCTTCCCCGACATGGCCGGTCATGTACGGCGGGTGCACGAGCTCGGAGTCGATTACGTGCTGTGGATCGCGCCGCCGCTGATCGGTGAGCACTCCAAGGCGTGGGACCGGATGAAAGACCGCACCCTCGGCTACGTCGACGGTCTGAGCGCCTCGGTGCTGGATCCGAGGTACCCCGAGGTGCGTGAGCACATCGTCGAGAGCTGCGTCCGGCCGGTGCGGGATTGGGGTGTCGACGGGCTGAAGCTCGACTTCCTCGACACCTGGGCATGGTCGTCCCCTCACCCGGCGCCCGATGGCGACTGCTCGTCGATCGACGAAGGTGTCGAGCTGATCCTGCACGCGATCACGGCCGAGCTGCGCCGGTTGCGGCCGGACCTGCTGATCGAGTTCCGGCAGGACTACGTGAACCCGCGGCTGTGGCAGTTCGGCACGTTCCTGCGGGCCGGCGACTGCGCGATGGATCCGGTGGAGAACCGTGTGCGCACGATCGACAGCCGGTTGCTGGCGGGCGATCGCGCGGTCCACTCGGACATGCTGATGTGGCATCCGTCGGCCTCCCCGGAGACCGTCGCCCAGCAGTTCATCGGTGCGATGTTCAGTACGCCGCAGGTGTCGATGGAGCTCGTTGCGTTGCCGGTCGTGCAGCAACGCGTCGTACGGTTCTGGCTCGGATTCCTGCGGGACCACGCCGATGCGCTGCTGCACGGCGTACTGACTCCGTCGCGCCCGGACGCGCGCTACACGCAGGTGCGGGCCGCCGGTGCGGAGACTGTCGTGGCCGTTTTCACCAACCCAGTTGTGCGTTTGAGTAACTCCGACCGGTCGGTGGTGCTTGTGAATGGCGGCAGCGAACCACGCATACTGGTCGAAGGCGCCGGACCTGGACCGGTCGACCTCGTAGTGTCGGACTGCTCGGGCGCCGAGGTCCATCGCAGTACGACGGCACCCACCGAACTGTGGGCGATCGACGTACCCGTGGCCGGCCTGGCCCGGATCGAGCGGAAGTGACAGGGGGCTGGATTGACGCAGCAGAAACCACGCAGGACGACGGTCGCGGACGTCGCCCGATTGGCCGGAGTGTCGGCCATGACGGTGTCCAACGTGCTGAACGCGCCCCACCGGGTGAGCGAGCCGACCATCCGGACGGTGCGCGCCGCGATCAAGGAGCTCGGCTACACCCCGAACCACGCGGCACGGGCGTTGTCGTCCGGCCGAAGCCAGGTAATCGGCCTGCCGCTCTACCTCGAGGACGATGCGTTCAGCGACCAGCACCCTGGCCTGGGTGGCTTCCTGCACGGCTTGCTCGGCGGTCTGGTGAAGTCGGCGGCGATCTCCGGGTACGGCGTCCACGTCACCACGCCGACCGAGGGCGCGACCGAGATCGCGCTCTACGAGAGCTTGATCGCGGCCCGGCAGGTCGACGCGATCGTCGTACTGGAGACGATGCCGCAGGACGAGCGGATCGCGTTCCTCAGTCAGCGGCCGTTCCCGTTCGTCGCGTTCGGGCGGACCGGGCCGCGGCATCGGCAGTGCTGGGTCGACGTTGACAACGAGACCTCGATGGCAGGGATCGCCCGCCATCTGGCCGGGACCGGCCGGACCAGGGCCGCCTACCTCGCGACGGACAGCGCGCTGCCGTGGGTGCATCAGCGGCGGGCCGGGTTCCTGCGGGAGTTTCCGTCGCCGGCGGTGGTGGAGTCATTCAGTTCGCTCGAGCAGGTCTCGGCGTACGTCGAGGAGACCTTCGGCCGCAGTGATCGCCCGGATGTGTTCGTGGCGGACAACGACGCCTATGCCGTGGTCGCGATGCGTGCGTTGCAGCGGCACGGGGTCAAGGTCGGCCAGGACATCGCCGTCACCGGGTTCAACGACTTCCCGCTCGCCGGCATGCTCGACACCCCACTCACGACGGCGCGGATCCCGCTGCGCGACATCGCCGCGTGTCTCTTCGACCGCGCAGTGCGCGAGATCAGCGGCGACCCAGACCAGCCCGGCAGGCTCGTCACGGCACCACTAGTTGTTCGCTCGAGTGCTTGAGGGCTGCCCTCGCCAGTAGCAGCGTGGCCGTCGTACCGACGATGCCGGCGAGGCAGATCGTCAGGTTGAGGCGGAGGAACGTGCCGACGGTGAAGAGGCGGCCCCGGTACGACGGATCGACGGTGGCGCTCTGTCGCGAGCGTGGTCAGAGGTGGCGGCTGTCCTGGGCGAGCAGGTGCCGAACCGAACGGCCGCTGCTGTGCAAACGGCCTGTCATGGCCGATGTAGGAGCACATGCCGAAACAGCATGACGGGACATGAGCGCCGGCGGATAGTGCGCATTCGCTCGCATCTGCCTCCGGTCGATGGCAGCTGCTGAGGATTGTTGACCGGGTCGGGGCGCAGGGCGGACGCTGTCACTACAGCACCAAGGGGGCGGACAGTCGTGGTCGAGGTCCTAATAGCCGTCGCGAGTGCAGCAGCGCTATTAGCCGCCGTATGGATCGGTCTCCGTGTCGCCGGCCGGCTCAGAACCCACTTCGGTCACCGGCGCGATAGTTCCTTGCAGCAGACGCCGACGTCAGAGCCGCAGATCCAGCAGCCCGTGCCGACCGCCACGAACCGGTCGGTCCCGGACCGAACAGCCGAGTGCCAGGACTGCGGGGAGCGCAACCCCACCGGATCCACCTTCTGCCACCACTGCAGTGCCTATCTCGGCTGGGAGGACGGCGACGTGGAGCAGTCGAGCACATCTGCCCCACGCGATAGCGACGACGACGGCCGACTGGACGCCAGCAATGACCGGTCGGTGCCGGACCGAACAGCCGAGTGCCAGGACTGCGGGGAGCGCAACCCCACCGGATCCACCTTCTGCTACCACTGCAGTGCCTATCTCGGCTGGGAGGACGGCGACATGGTGCAGTCGAGCACATCTGCCCCACGCGATAGCGATAGCGACGTCGACCGACTGCAGATACAACTTCCGACAACCGTCGCGCAGGCAGCGGAACCGATAGGTTCGGTGGAGATTGACCCGTCCACCGTGAGCCTTGACGCGGCGGTGCGAAAGGCGCTCGGCATCGAGGTCCGCCTCGGCGCCTTAGGCATCGATGTGCCACCGCTGCGGCAAGGCCGGAGCGACATCGTGAGAGTCGTGATATCCCGCGGCCAGAAGGCCGACGGCATCATCGCTGCCCTGGTCGCCGACTCCCAGGTTCCCGCCACCGAGGTCATCAACACCTCGGCCGTCATGGTCGTCGATCTGATGGGCCGCTCGTTCCGCGTCGAGCGGCTCAACCCACCCGAAGGTGAGCAAATCGTCTCGGACACCGCGACTTGGGATTTCGACGTGCTTCCGCTGATCGCGGGCAAACAAAGCCTCACCGTGTCCGCTTCCATGCGGGTGCCTGTTCCCGGTCACGGGGAGCGGGCGGTCAGCGTCCCCTCGCTGACACGGGAGTTCACCATTCAGGTCGACCGCCTGTACGCGGGCCGCACCTTCGTGCAACGGAACTGGCAGTGGGTAGGAACCAGCGTGCTTGCCGCTGCAGCCATTGTCGCTGGGATCATCTGGCGCTGACGGAACTGTCAGGTGCCCCCAACGCCCGGATCGCGGCTATGTCAGTGTGTTGCGATAGCTACGGCCTTTGGGTGACGGAGCCTCTGCTGCGAGCCTTTCCCTCGCGCTTGCATTCCGCGGCGGTGCCCGTACAGGAGCTACGACCCGACGCCAGTGCAGGCGCGATCACGCTCGCGAGGCACCTACGGTGCTGGGATGAACGATGCCCAAAGCAACCGTCATTCTTGGGCTGACCAAGGCACCCAGGGGCGCGGAAGCCGTAGCCGCGGCCCCCGGGTCAGCCGGCGCAGGTCACGGGAGTCGAATCTGCAGGGCATCGAGCTTCTGCTGACCGGAGCGGTCGCCGTCGCCGGCACCACCGGCGCCATCGTCGCCGCCAGCCACAGCGACGCCGCTGACAGCGGCCCCTACGGCTCCGGCGTACTCGGGAACTGGCAAATCATGGGCAAAGCGATCGCCACCGAGGCCACGATCAAGACCGTGGTCGCCAGGGACGGCGTGTTCATGTTCGGCGACAGCATCGCCGTCCAGGACGGACGTTCCCTCGCCGTCCGTCTGGCCGGCCGCACTGGCGACAGCCTGGCCGTCCACAACTGGTCCGGCCGCCCCACCACCCCAGCCGTCGACGCCCTCCAGGCCTGGGCCACCAAGTACGGCATGCCGCGCCGGATCCTGATGGCCACTGGCACCAACGACGCTTTCAACCCGCCGGTCTTCGCGGCCCAGATCAACCGCACGATGAGCATCGTCGGCCCCAACCGGATCGTTGTCTGGGTCAACACCCAGATGTGCCGGACCTCCAAAGCCGCAGCGATGCAGGTCGCCGACCAGCGCAACAGCGCCTGGATCAACCTCCAACTCGCCGACGCCCAACGCAGATACCCCAACCTGCGGATCGTCCACTGGGCCGAGTACCTCGCCGCCAAACCGTCCCGCCTCATCGCCTACCTCCGCGAAGGCGTCCACACCACCGTCCCGCTCGGTCAAGACGCCCGCAACGAGCTCATCACCCAAGGCCTCGCCGCCGCAAAACTCGCCCTGCCCCAGGCAAAATCGAGTCAATGACCATGCCCGCCAATCCTGCTGATCCGCGTCCCTCCAGCCGGATCAGGTCACCATCGCGGCTGCGCGAGCTGGTCTGAGGTGGGAGCACCGAGTGGCTTCTGCGCCAACGCCGCGGCGGTTGCCTTCACCGGGAGCGACATCACCATCGATGGTGGGAGTACCTGGCGCCGGTTCGACGGCACCGACCGACCGCACATGCCTGCCAGCCTGCCACGGACACCAGCAGCCATGCCGACGGAATCACTCCCCCACTCCACGTGCCGGCGAGTACGGCTCAGGAATCGAGCCGGTCGAGATCGTCGGGAGTGAGGTCGGGTCGCAAGCGGATGAACCTCATGGAGTGGCGGACCTGGCCAGCCTGGGTGGCGGCATCGGCCGCGACTTCGGCGACGACGAGCGGCTCGACCTTGGTCAACGGCTTCTTGGAGTCCTTCCAGCCCCATCGCTGTGACGTGATCTCGTCCGGCCACGGGTGGCCCGGCTTCGCTGGGGTCAGCACCGCGCCGAGCTCGACTGACTGAGCCGGGCTGAGTGGAACGGTGCGGCCGACGATGACCAGATCGTCGCCGCGGTACAGGCCGGCGATCACCACCTCGGGCCGGGTGATCGGCCCGAGCACGCCACCGATCAAGAACTCGCGGGTGGCCCTGTGCTTCACCTTTCGTCGGGGTCTCCAGGGGCGTCGCGCACTGTCGTGTTGAGGGCGTTGATCAGTAAGGTTTTCTCACCGGGCGTCGGTGGCGCCCGAGGGGGTCACGGCTGATGGCCACCATCAGGAGGGGACATACAGCAGGCCGAGCTGCTCGAACTCGGCCAACGCCCGCCTTACGATGAGCGGGCATAGAGCGTGGTCACACGGGTGGATCGCGGGCGAGGAGCGGGCGACGAGGCACCGGCGGGGCGAATTCGTGGGGCGTGCGCGGGAGCTGGAGTTGCTGGCCGCGGGCCTACCGGAAGTCTCGCGACGTCGTGCGGGCGGCCAGGCGGTAGCCGCTGGAGGTGGTCGGCGACGAGGTTGGTGACGCCGTTGGCCCGTTCGGCGGCCGCGCACGGTGAGGGCGGCCGAGTCGCGTGCGGCTCCCCCGGGTAGCGGGCCCAGACCGTTGACCGGACTACTTCCAGGTCCGTCCGGATAGGCATCGCGCGCTCGTCCCTGTCGCGGAGGTTGGACGCGTTCGCTATCAGTTGCATCCGCATCGATCGGGGACGGCCGCGAAAGCCATGGCCACCCCCGGATGCGCTCGAGTCAGCTAGGCGAAATGATCACCTTCAGCGCCTGGTGTTCCGCCGCGTTCTTGAACACGTCGTACGCCTCGTCGATCTGGTCGAACACGAAGGTGTGGGTGCCCATCTTCTCGGCCGGAATCCGCCCGCTGGCCACCATCTTCAGCAGCGTGGGAATCGAGACTGTGTCTACCAGACCCATGCTCAGCGTGACGTTGTGGATCCACAGGTTCTGCATCGGCAGTTCCACCGGGGTGCCGTGCACGCCAACGTTGGCGATGTGGCCACCCGGACGCACCAGCGACGCCGCGGTCAGCAACGTCTCTGGATAGCCGACTGCCTCGATGGCCACATCGACACCCAGTCCGTCAGTCAAGGAGAGGACATCGGCCACCGTGTTGGGGCCAGCTTCCACCGTGTCCGTGGCACCGAAGTCCAGGGCCTTCTCCAGCCGGAACTTGTTGGAGTCGATGGCGATCACGCGGGATGCGCCCCACAGGCCGGTGGTCAGGATGGCGGACAGTCCAACCGCTCCGGAACCGACGACCGCGACGGTGTCGCCCGGCCTGACCTGACCGGCCAGCACGCCCACCTCGTATCCGGTGGGCAACGAGTCCGCCAGGAAGATCGCCTGCTCGTTGCTCACCCCGTCGGGTACCAGGTACAGGGAGGTGTCAGCGTAGGGCACCCGCACGAACTCGGCCTGCGTGCCGTCGATCAGGTGACCGAAGATCCAACCGATGCCACCGACGGTCTGGCAGTGCGAGGGCATGCTGCGCGTGCAGTACTCGCAGCGTCCACACTTGGTGATTGCCGGAACGAGGACGCGGTCCCCGACATGGAAGCCCTTGATCGCCTCACCGACCTCGGTCACCGTGCCCACAGCCTCGTGCCCAAGGATCCGTCCCTCGGTGACGGCGGCTACGTCCCCTTGGAGAATGTGCAGGTCGGTGCCGCAAATCGTGGTCGTGTCCACCTTCACCACGACGTCGGTGGCTTCCTGGATCGTCGCGTCGGGAACGTCCTCCCACGCCTTCTTGCCCGGACCGTGATATACAAGCGCCTTCATCGCTACCTCCATGGTCGTCGCGCACTGTCCGGGGGGCCCGGCCCAAGAATCGACATGCGCCTGTCTGACGGTACTGAGACTGAGCATGGTCTGGCCCAAGAGTCGCAAAATGAGACGATCGAGTCCGCCGGCACGCAGATGACGGGCTGATCCCATAGCCATCTGCCGGCAAGGATCCAACGCACCTGGCGACGAACCAGCGCAGAACAAGAAACCGGCCCCGTCCGACAACCTCAACGCCAAGCGTGTCAGCGGAAGTCGCGGGAGGTGGTTTTGGCGGCCAGGGGTAGGCGTTCCAGTTTGTCGGCGACGAGGTTGGTGGCGCCGGACGAGCGTTCTAGGCGGCCGCGGATGATCATCGCGCTGGATTCGCGGGCGACCCGGCGGTAGCGGTTCCAGACGGTTGACCGGACTAACTATCGACACGCCCCGGTGGAACGGGTGTCGCGTTCACCCCGGCGGTAGGACTTGTCCCACAGTCGGTTCGAGGGAGGCTTGCGTGGAAGCGGTCGGCGAACCAGAGCGGGATCTGGGGTCTATTCGGCTTCCCAGGTGGGGACGGGTCGTTGCGGCGGACGAGATCGTGCCCTGGATGGTGATCGATTCGGCCGGCCAGTCGGTGGCGCCGATCAGGCAGTTCTTGCGGGATTTTGTGGCGCAGGGCAATCGCCCTGCCAGCGCCCGACACCCAGGGTCTGAAGAAGGTCGTCAAGGCCAGACAGGCAAAGATGCACCAACGCGTCCGCGAACGCCTCCCTCAACTCCCGGCCTGGCCGACAGCGCCGAGCAGAGACGATCGGATCACGCCGTCCTACTCGCCTTGGCACACAGCGCAGAAGTCGGCGAGAGCTCAACGGTGGACGATGGGGCTATGGCGAACTGGGGATCCCTGCGGGCACTGGCCGACGAGGGGAACGAGAAGGCGTTGGACAAGCTTTGCGGATCTGGCGGAGGAGCGTGGCGACGTCGACGCACTGAATGAGCTGTTGGACGAGGGCTGCGAGCGGGCGGGCGAGCACCCGACTCGGCGGGCAGTAGCGGCGAGTGACCTGCTGGAACTGCAGCGGATCCGGGATGCCGGGTACGACGAGGCGGGGGACGAGCTGGATCGGCTGCTCGACTAGATCCTGCGGCGCCGCCGTACTGGGGCGAAGGCAGCTCGTCACGGTTGGAAGCGGTAGCCCATGCCGGGTTCGGTGAGGAGGTGTCTGGGGCGGGAGGGATCGGGCTCGAGCTTGCGCCGCAGTTGTGCGATGTAGACGCGCAGGTAGTTGGTCTCGGTCTCGTAGGACGGTCCCCACACCTCGTTGAGCAGGTGTCGCTGGCTGAGGAGCTTGTTGGGGTTGCGGACCAGGATCTCGAGCAGGTGCCATTCTGTCGGTGTCAGCCGGACCTCGCCTTCGTCGGTGGTCAGCCGTTTGGCGGCGAGATCGATGGTGAACGCGTCCGTACGGATGATCGGGGCGGTGTCGGCCGGGGTTGCGCGGCGCAGCGCGGAGCGGATGCGGGCGAGTAGTTCGTCCATGCCGAAGGGCTTGGTGACGTAGTCGTCGGCGCCGGCGTCGAGCGCGGTCACCTTCTCCGCCTGTGCGCCGCGTGCAGACAGCACCAGGATCGGCGCCGATGACCAGCCGCGCAGGGCGTGCACGACCTCGACGCCGTCCATGTCGGGCAGCCCGAGGTCCAGGATCACAAGGTCCGGTGGAAACCGGGCCGCGACGGACAGCGCGCTTGCTCCGTCGGGGGCGACGTCGACGTCGTACTGCCGGGCGCGCAGATTGATCCTGAGAGCCCGCAGCAACTGCGCGTCGTCCTCGACAACCAGTACCCGGCTCATGTTGCCACCGGCAATGAAAGGGCCATGGTGAGTCCGCCACCGGGCGTGTCCGAGGGCGTGATGCTGCCGCCCATCGCCTCGGTGAAGCCGCGGGCCAAGGCCAGTCCGAGGCCGACTCCACCCGCGGATCGGTCGTCGAGCCGCTGGAACGGCGCGAACATTCGGTCCCGGTCCTTGGCTGCGACGCCAGGGCCTGAGTCGACGATGCGCAGCAGAACCGATCCTGGTGCTTCGACCGACCCGTGCACGTGGACCGCGGTGCCGCGCGGTGAGTAGCGGCGCGCATTGTCTACCAGATTGGCGATGACACGCTCGAGCAGTCCGGGATCGATCAGCGCAAGGGGCAGATCATCGGGTACGTCGACCTGCACACCGTCGCCGTGGAGGTGGATCAGTGCCCTGGCGACGACCTCGTCGAGGGCGGTCGCGACGAGGTGGACCGAAACTGCACCGGCCTGCAGGCGGCTCATCGCCAGCAGGTTGGAGATCAGATCGTCGAGCCGGTCGGCGGACTCCTCGATGGTCTCGTACAGCTCGGCCCGCTCCGCCTCCGTCCAGGCGACGTCCTTCTGCCGCAGCGTGGACGCGGCCGCCTTGATTCCGGCCAGCGGCGTGCGCAGATCGTGGCCGACCGCGGCGAGCAGTGCGGTGCGCAGCCGGTCGATCTCTGCCAGTCCGCGGGCCTCGCCGGCGAGCTGCTGGGTGTCCCAAGCTCGTGCCGCGGCGATGGCTAACCTGTTCAGCAGGCCGCGGTCCTCGGCGAACAGTTCGGGGCCTTCAGCAACGAGGCGGAGGCCTGGCCCGGCTGCGGCGGTGATGGTGGGATGGCCGTGCAGAGGCGGGCCGACGATCGCGCCGATCTCGTCGTGCTCGCCGCGCCGTACCAGCAACGCCACCGACGTCATCGCGAACGTGTCGCGCACCTGTTCCAGGACGCCTTTCAGCGATCGTTCCGTCACAGGCTGTGCGGCGAGGTCGGAGAGCATCTGCGCCTCCATGCGGCTTCGGACGGCAGCCACTCGTCGTCGTGCGGCGAGGTCCACCGTGACGCTGACCGTGAGCGCGACGAGCACGAACACGATCAGCGCGACCACGCTGTCGCGCTGTTCCACGAAGAGCGTGTGAAAGGGCGGGGTGAAGAAGTAGTTGGCCAGCAGGACCGACAGGACAGCGGCGACAATGGCCGGCAGGATGCCACCGATGACGGCGACGAGGACGACCGCGAGCAGGTACAGCAGTAGCACGCTTTCGAGGGACAGCTGCGAGCGCAGTTCGACGAGGACGGTAGTGACGATCGGTAGCCCGACAACGCCTGCTGCGAGTCCGGCTGATCGCCGTACCGGGGACAAACCGGTCGCCAGGCGCGGCAACGCTCTCCGACCACCAGCGGAGTCTGTACTGTCCCTCTGCGCCACATTGCTTAGCGTGACACAGCAGACTTCGGGGTGTCGCTCGCCAGGTCACCCCCAGCGGACACCACCTGAGCATTCCCTTCCGAACGCCCTTGCACAGCCCCGGAGGAGCCCATCTGCCATGGAACGTTGGTGACCATCACGCCCGGCTGGAACAGCAGCCGTGCTTTGAGTCGCAGTGCGCTCTGATTGTGCAGTAGCTGCTCCCACCAATGACCTACGACGTACTCGGGGATGAAGACGCACACCACGTCGCGAGGGCTCTTCGTGCCGATGTCTTTGACATAGGCAAGCACCGGTCCGGTGATGTCGCGGTACGGCGAGTTGAGGATCTTGAGCGGAACCGGGATTTGCCGCTCATCCCACTCCCGGACCAGGGCCTCGGTCTCGTCAGGGTCCTGGTCCACGGTCACCGCCGTCAGGGTGGTCGGGCGGGTAGCGCGGGCGAAGGCCAGGGCGCGCAGGGTGGGCTCGTGCAGCTTCGACACCAGGACGACGCCATGGATCCGTGCCGGCAGCGTCACCCCGCCCGGCCTCGGCCTGGTCTCGATCGCGATCCGGTCGTAGTGGCGCTGGATCCCGCGCATCAGCAGGTACAGCGACGGCATCGCGATCACCACGATGTACGCCCCGTGGGTGAACTTGGTGACGAGTACGACGATCAGCACCAGGCCGGTGACGACCGCACCGACGCCGTTGATGAGCCGGGCGCGGTGCATCGATCGCCGGGCGGCCCTGCTCGGTGCGAGGCTGCCGTCGGATGGCCTGAGCCGGGTCGTCCAGTGCCGGATCATGCCCCACTGGCTGAGCGTGAAGGACACGAATACACCGATGATGTACAGCTGGATCAACCGCGTCGTACTCGCGTCGAACGCCCAGATCAACAGGCCGGCCAGCGCGGCGAGGATGACGATGCCGTTGCTGAACACGAGCCGGTCCCCGCGCCGGTGCAACTGCCGCGGCAGGTAGCCGTCGCCGCCCAGGATCGACGCGAGGATCGGGAACCCGTTGAACGCGGTGTTCGCCGCAAGCACCAGGATCGCCGCAGTGAACACCTGGACGACGTAGAACAAGATCGAGTCGCTGCCGAACACAGCCGCACCCAGCTGGGCGATCACTGTCCGCTGGGAGTAGTCGTCGGGCGCACCGATCAGCCGGGTGGTGTCGTCCACGACATGCACGTGGGTGGCGAGCGCGAGCGCGGTGAGCCCGGCGAACATGGTGATGGTCAGCCCGCCCATGATCGCCAGCGTGTTGGCCGCGTTGTCGCTCTTGGGCTTCTTGAAGTTCGGTACACCGTTGCTCACCGCCTCGACGCCGGTCAGCGCGGTACAGCCGGAGGCGAACGCCCGCAGCACAAGGGCTACCAGCAGCAGCCCAGTCGCCTGGTGATCCGGCCGGATTCCATACGACGCCGACTCCGCCGCCGGAGTATCACCGCCGGCCATCCGGGCCAGGCCCATTGCGATCATGATGAAGACGCTGATCACGAAGCCGTATGTCGGGATCGCGAATATCGTGCCCGACTCACGGACGCCGCGCAGGTTCAGCAACGCCAGTACGGCGACCAGCCCGATCGACACCGAGACCGCGTGTGGCACCAGTGCCGGGAAGGCCGACACGATGTTCGCGACGCCCGCGGCGACTGACACCGCGACAGTCAGCACATAGTCCACCAGGAGCGCGCTCGCCGCGATCAGCGAAGCGTCTCGGCCGAGGTTCGCGCCGGCCACCGCGTAGGCGCCACCACCGTTCGGATAAGCGTGACAGGTCTGCCGGTACGACGCGACGACCACGAGCAGCAGCACGATGACTGCCCCGGCCACCCACCAGGTCAGATGGAACAACGCCAGCCCGCCGAGGCTGAGCATCAACAGGATCTCTTCGGTCGCGTAGGCGTTCGACGACAGCGGGTCACTGCAGAAGACCGGCAAGGCGAGCTTCTTGGGCAGCAGTTGCTCGCTGCTCAGCGCGCTGCGGATCGGGCGACCCACCAGAAGACGCTTGGGCACCTGAAGGATCCGACTACTCACAACCCCAAGCCAACCCGACCGGGTGCGACGGAGTTCCTGTCTTGACGCCTTTCTAACACCAGGGCCACCGATCTTGACGCTGCCTTGACGGCCTGTCGCAGGTCGTCAGCCACGTGGACCCAGGGGCGGTTGGAGCGGTTGGGTTCGGCGCGGCGGAGGACTTCGCGGGTGACTGGTGGTACGTCGCCCTCGCCGGAGTTCAAGTAGCGGAATAGGAAGTGGAACAGGTTGGTCTTGTAGTGACGCCTGCCGCGGGCGTCCTTCTTCGGCATCGGGATTACCCCCGCCTTGCCGAGCGCGCTGGCTTCCAGACCAGCTCGTCGTGCGTGCGAGCGCGGAGGTGT
This sequence comes from Kribbella orskensis, assembly GCF_004342085.1. Classification (NCBI taxonomy): domain Bacteria; kingdom Bacillati; phylum Actinomycetota; class Actinomycetes; order Propionibacteriales; family Kribbellaceae; genus Kribbella; species Kribbella orskensis. Next base: position 64,774 of record NZ_SLWM01000015.1, on the reverse strand, counting down.
TGGTCGTCCGTTCACCGGAACAGAAGCTTCACCGTCAGCGGCTTCCCGTCCAGCTTCTCCCACGGTCGACGCCGTCGAAGGCTTCGTCGAGCCACATCATCCAGGGCCCGGTGCCGGATTGGCCGTACCTCGCAAGCGAGGCCGCGATGAATGGCTGGAGCAGGGTGACGACCTTGGCGCCCCCGGGCAGCACGAGTGATCGCCTCGGTCGAGCGGGCGCCAGTTACCGCTGGTGACGTCGTCTTCGTGCCGGATCGATAACAAGTACCGTGAAAGGGTGCGACTGCGGCTACTGCTGTGGATGACCGTGCTTCTCGGCACGGCCGCCTGCGGCGGTGCCGAGAACGGGAAGGAGCCTGCCGTGACCGCACCCTCCAGCATCACCGTGACCAGTCCGGCATTCCGCGACGGCGAGACGATCCCGCGCAAGTACACCTGCGACGGCGAGGGTGTGCCGCCACCGCTGGCCTGGAAGGACATCCCGGCGAACGCCGGAGCCCTGGCCCTGGTCGTCGACGACCCTGACGCACCCCGGGGCACCTTCACCCACTGGGTCGTGCTCGACCTCGAAGCAACAGCCGCCTCACTGGCAGAAGGCGGGGTGCCGCCGGGCGTGAAGCAGGCGAAGAACTCGGGCGGCAAGACCGGGTACTACGGTCCCTGCCCGCCGAGCGGAACGCACCACTATCGCTTCACCGTCTATGCGTTGTCCGGACCGACAGGCCTCCTGGACGGCGCCGGCCTCGACGATGCCCTGAAGGCGATCGACGCCAAGACCATCGCCCGCGGCCGTCTCACCGCCCAGTACTCCCGCTGACCTGATGTGACCCAGATCACAGGTCACGAGCCATTGACCTTCTGACTACGTAGACAGAATCTGACTGCGTAGTCAGAAGCAGTCAGAACACACCCGAGGTGATGGTCATGACCGTGGCGAAACGGGCTTCCGAGGGCGGTCATGCGCGCCGCCGTCCGGGGAGCACGGACGTCGCCCGGCTCGCGGGCGTCTCGCAGAAGACCGTGTCGCGTGTCCTGAACGGCGAGCCGTACGTCAAGGAGGAGGTCCGGCTCCGGGTCCAGGCCGCGATGCGGGAGCTCGGGTACCGCCGCAACGACGCCGCCCGCGCGCTGAACTCCGGCCGCACCCACCGGATCGGAGTCGTGTGCCTCGGTACGGCGCTGTTCGGTCCGGCGACGCAGTTGGTGGCGATCGAACGCGCCCTCCGCACCACCGGCTACTCGGTCAGCATCGTCAACACCCTCGAAGGCGACACCGTCGCCGACGCGATCGAGCACCTGCTCGTGCAGGGAGTGGACGGCATCATCCTGTCCGAACCGATCGACGAGGGCGACGCCCAGCCGATCGACGTCGACATCCCGGTACTCAGTTTCGGCCGGCTCCCGGGTCTCAGCGCGAAGCCGAGCCTGGACACCGGCGGCGACAACGTCGGCGCCGGCCGGGCCGCGACCGAACATCTGCTCGGTCTCGGGCACCGGACGGTCTGGCACGTCGCCGGCCCGCAACGCTGGTGGGCCGCCCGGGACCGGCTGGCGGGCTGGCGACAGGCCTTGGCCGACGCCGGCGTCCCGGAACCCCCTGTACTGGAAGGTGATTGGCTCCCGGCGTCCGGCTACGCAGCCGGTCGGGAGCTGGCTGCCGACGATGACGTCACCGCGATCTTCGTCGCCAACGACGACATGGCCATCGGTGTACTGCGCGCGCTCACCGAGGCCGGCCGATCGGTCCCCGATGACGTCAGCATCGTCGGATTCGACGACATCCCGACGGCGGCGTTCCTGACGCCGTCACTCACCACCGTCCCGCAGGACTTCGACGTCCACGTCGCCCGCGGGATCGCGAACCTCGTCAAGGAGATCGAGTCGCCCACCGGCGACCGGTCTCCCACACCGGAGCCACCGCCGCTCCGGCTGGTCATCCGCCGCTCGACCGCTGCTCCGCGTGGGCGGAGCCGCACCCACCGCTGAACGCACGTCCGCCCTGACGGGCGGTCCGCACCTGCCGGCCGAGGCCGCGACCCCGGGCGAAGCTCTGCTCAGATCCCAAGGAGTTGTTCCACGTGTCTCGTTTCCAACGCACATCCCTGCGGCGGCGAGTTGCGCTCGCCGCGGCGCTCGTCCTCAGCGGCAGTCTCGCCCTGGCCGCCTGCGGCGGTGGCGGCGACGGCTCCGGCGGTCAGCCCGCGGCGGCCAAGACCGTCAGCCAGGCAGACATCGACAAGGCCATGTCCACGCCCACCGAGCTGACATTCTGGACCTGGGTGCCGAACATCCAGAAGGAAGTCGACCTGTTCCAGAAGAAGTACCCCGCGATCAAGGTGAAGGTGGTCAACGCCGGCCAGGGAACCCCGCAGTACACCAAGCTGCGCACCGCCTTGAAGGCCGGCACCGGCTTCCCGGACGCCGTCCAGATCGAGTTCCAGTACATCCCGACGTTCTCGATCACCAAGAGCCTGATGGACCTGCGCCCGTACGGCGGCGAGGCGCTGAAGGACAAGTTCGTGCCGTGGACCTGGCAGCAGGTGGTCGGCTCCGACGGCCAGGTCTGGGCGATCCCGCAGGACAGCGGGCCGATGGGGATGCTGTACCGCAAGGACATCTTCGACAAGTACGGCATCGCCGTACCGAAGACCTGGGACGAGTTCGCCGCGGCGGCCCGGAAGTTGCACTCCGCAGATCCCAAGGTCTTCATGACGAACCTCGCGCAGAGCCAGGCCGGGGTGTGGTTCGGCCTGCTCTGGCAGGCGGGCGTGAAGCCGTTCGAGAATACCGGGGCCGACTCGGTCAAGATCGATCTGAACGGTGCGGAGTCCAAGAAGCTCGCCGACTACTGGAGCGGCCTGATCAAGGACGGCGCGATCTCGGCCGATGCCGACTTCAACGACCAGTGGTACCAGGCGCTGAACCGTGGCAAGTACGCCACCTGGCTCACCGCCGCGTGGGGCCCGGTCTTCCTCGAAGGCAGCGCGAAGGCGACCAGCGGCAAGTGGCGTGCGGCACCGCTCCCCCAATGGGATGCGGGCAAGAACGTCTCCGGCAACTGGGGCGGTTCGACGACAGCGGTCGTGCAGGGGACGAAGAACCCGATCGCGGCGGCGAAGCTGGCCGAATTCATCAATACCGATCCCGAGTCGACGAAGATGTTCGCGACCCAGCAGTTCCTCTTCCCGGTGACGAAGGCCCTGCTGGCCGACACCTCGTTCGTCGACCGCCCGCTGCCCTTCTACGGCGGCCAGACGGTGAACAAGCTGTTCGCCGGGATCAGCGACACCGTGGACACGAAGTTCCAGTGGCCGCCGTTCCTGGATCAGGCCTACAGCGACTGGGGCGAGACCGTCGGTAAGTCGTTCGCGAACAAGAGCGACACCAGCGCCGCACTCGACCAGTGGCAGGAGCGGACTACGACGTACGCGGAGAACCAGGGCTTCAAGGTCGGGCAATGAGCATCAACACCGCCGATCGGCTCGGGGCGCGGGCGCCGAGCCGTAGTGAGGTTCGTCGGCGGGGGCGTGGCGTGAGCCACGCCCGCACCGGCTACCTCTTCGTCGCGCCGTTCATGCTGGTGTTCCTGGGCCTGCTGGTGTTGCCACTGGCGTATGCGGCGTACCTGAGCCTGTTCCAGGAGCGGTTGATCGGCGGCACGGTGTTCTCCGGGCTCGGCAACTACACGCGGGCCCTGACCGATCCCCGGCTGCTGGCAGGCATGGGCCGGGTCGCGCTGTTCTGCCTGATCCAGGTGCCGATCATGCTGGCGATCGCGTTGCTGGCGGCGCTGGCCATCGACAGCGGGCTGCTGCGAATGGCGAAGACCTTCCGGCTCGCCATCTTCCTGCCGTACGCGGTCCCGAGTGTGGTCGCCACGCTGATGTGGGGCTACCTCTACGGCCAGGATTTCGGTCCGTTCGCCCAACTCGCCGGCAAGTTGAGCCTGCCGGCACCGAAGTTCCTCAGCAGCGACTGGATGCTCGGCTCCATCGCGAACATCGTCACCTGGGAGTTCACCGGCTACAACATGATCATCCTGTACGCCGCTCTCCGGGCCGTGCCGCACGACCTCTACGAGGCCGCCGCGGTGGACGGCGCCGGAGCGATCCGGACCGCGTGGAGCATCAAGATCCCGGCACTCCGGCCGGCACTGCTGGTTTGCCTGATCTTCTCGGTCATCGGCAGCTTCCAGTTGTTCAACGAACCTCAGTTGATGCAGCGCCTGGCCCCCAGCGTCATCGACAGCGCCTACACGCCGAATCTCTACGCCTACACCCTCGCCTTCACCGGCCAGGAGGTGAACTACGCCGCGGCGGTCTCGTTCTTCCTCGGCACCGTGATAGTCGTCGCGTCGTACGCCGTTCTGTTCGTCACGTCCCGGAGGAGCCGGTCATGAGAGAGCGACGCAGCAACGTGCTCACCCTCGGCATGGTGGCGTTACTGATCTACTTCCTGTTGCCGTTGTTCTGGTTGTTCGTCGCATCGACGAAGACGGTGGGCGACCTGTTCTCGAGCTTCGGCCTGTGGTTCGCGAGCGACTTCTCGCTGCTGTCCAACATTCGCGAGACCGTGACGAACGGCGGATGGGTGTTCTCCCGCTGGATGGGCAACACGATCTTCTACTCGGTGGTCAGTGCGGGCGGGGCCGCGTTCCTCTGCGCGCTCGGCGGTTACGGCTTCGCGAAGTACCGGTTCCGGGGGAACGGCGCGATGTTCGGGCTGGTGCTCGGCGCGATCATGGTGCCGACCACGGCGCTCGCCATCCCGACGTACCTGCTGTTCAGCAAGGCGAGTCTGGTGAACACGCCGTGGGCGATCATCCTGCCGTCGCTGGTCAGCCCGTTCGGCCTGTTCCTGATGCGCATCTATGCGCAGGACGCGGTTCCGGACGGGATCATCGAGGCCGCCCGGATCGACGGCGCGGGCGAGTTCCGGATCTTCTTCCAGGTCGCGCTCCGGATGCTTGCCCCAGGCATCGTCACGGTGGTGCTGTTCACGCTGGTCGCGACCTGGAACAACTACTTCCTGCCGCTGATCATGCTCAACAACCCTGATCTGTACCCGATCACGCTGGGGCTCGCGCAGTGGTCGTCGCAGGCCAGCGCCGGTGGCGGCACGACCGGAGCCGTCCTGTCCTTGGTGATCACCGGATCGTTCCTGTCCGTGATCCCGCTGATCGCCGCCTTCCTGCTGCTGCAGCGGTACTGGCAGTCCGGACTGTCCACAGGCAGCGTCAAGGGCTAGTTCTCCCTTCTACCATTGGAGAAGTTGTGCACGAACGCGTGCTCTTCGGAGGTGCGTACTACCACGAGTACCAACCGCAGGATCGTCTCGAGCAGGATCTCGATCAGATGGCCGCGGCCCACTTCTCGGTGATCCGGGTGGGTGAGTCGGTCTGGTCCACCTGGGAGCCGGAGAACGGGCGCTTCGAGCTGGACTGGTTGCAACCCGTCCTCGACGGTGCCCACGAACGTGACATCGCGGTCCTGCTCGGCACCCCGACGTACGCCGTACCGCCGTGGCTGGCGCGGCTCTACCCGGAGATCACCGGTGAGCGGAGGACGGGTCAGCGCATCGGCTGGGGCGCGCGACAGGAGGTCGACTTCACCCATCCCGGCTTCCGGTTCCACGCCGAGCGGGTGATCCGCAGGATCGCCGAGCGGTACGCCGGTCATCCGGCGGTGATCGGGTTCCAGGTCGACAACGAGCCCGGGAACGAGTTGCTGCACAACCGCGGGGTGTTCCAGCGGTTCGTGGACAGCCTGCGGCACAGGTACGGCGACGTGCAGACGCTGAACGACGAGTGGGGACTCGTGTACTGGTCCCACCGGCTGTCGGACTGGGCCGATCTGTGGACGCCCGACGGCAACGTGCAGCCGCAGTACGACGTGGCATGGCGGCAGTTCCAGGCAGACCAGACCACTGAGTTCATCGGCTGGCAGGCCGACATCGTCCGCGAGTACGCACGGCCGGACCAGTTCGTCACGACCTGCATCGCGTACGAGCGTCCGGCACTCGCCGACGACGAGCTGGTACGGCGTCTCGACGTGACCACCGGAAACGCCTATTACGCGACGCAGGAGGGACTCTCGCACCCACAGGCCGGTCCAGCTCAACAGGGCTGGACCACCAGCGGCACGTGGGCGCTCTACCTCAGCGCGGACCGGATGTACTCGTCACAGCAGCGCCCGTTCCTCGTGACCGAGACCAATGCACAGTCCATCGGCTATCCGTGGAACAACCGTCCCGCGTACGACGGTCAGTGGCGGCAGGCAGCGTGGGCGCTCGTGTCGCGTGGGGCCAGCATGATCGAGTATTGGCACTGGCACACATTGCACTTCGGCGCGGAGACCTACTGGGGCGGAGTCCTCCCCCACAGCGGCCGGCCTGGCCGTACCTACCGGGAGATCGCGCGACTCGGCGCCGAATTAGAGGCAGCGGGATCAGTGGTGGCAGGTCTCACCCCGGACAGCGACGTGACGATGCTCTACTCGATGCCGAGCAAGTGGCTGATGCAGAAGTACCCGGCGCTCGCGCACGAGGACGGCAGCCCGGACGAACGCTCGTACAACGGGTTCTTCGATCCCTTCTACCGTGGAGCTTTCGACGCCGGCCTACAGGTACGCATCGTGCACGCGAGCCAGTTCACCGGCTCGGTCGAGAATCAGCCGGTTCTCGTCGTACCGGCGCTCTATCTGGCCAACAACGAACTGCTGGACCAACTGGTCGCGTACGCCGAGGCAGGCGGTCACCTCGTCGTCGGGCCGCGGACCGGATACGCGGACCGCGAGGCGCGCGCCCGCACCGACATCCAGCCCGCCAGACTCGCCACCGCAGCAGGCGTCTGGTACGACGAGTACAGCAACCTGAGCGTGAATCTCAGTGTCCGCGGCAGCGAGACCGGCGGCCTGGAACTCGGCGACGACGCGGCGGCCACCCGTTGGGTCGACGGACTTCAGCTCGACGGAGCCGATGTGCTGGCGGGCTACGACCACCCACACTTCGCGCAGTGGCCGGCGATAACCACCCGGGCACACGGCTCCGGCCGGATCACCTACGTGGGTACAGTTCCGAACCCCGCGCTGGCGGCTGCTCTGTTCCGGTGGATCCGGCCGGTGTCCTTGACTGATCTGCCGAGCAGTGTGACAGTCACGTCCGCGACCGCAGCGGACGGCCGGCGGGTTCGGTTCGTCCACAACTGGTCGTGGGACGACCACAGCCTCGACCTGCCCGCTCCCGTTCACGACGTGCTCTCGGACGAACCGGTGAACGGGAAGCTCGAGCTCGGACCGTGGGACGTGCGAGTGCTCGTCGAATCGGATCAGTAGCCGTATCCGCCGCCGTCACCGCAACTACTGCTACTGCTGCTACTTGGTGACGGCGCGGCCGCGGTGGTGGTCGCGGCGTGCCAGGTGAAGGCGACCCCGGAGAACTCTCCTGGAGGTTGTTGCCCATCTGAACGGCCATACTGCCGATGCCGCCGGCAGCAGCATGCACCAGCAGTGTCTCTCCGCTCTTCAGCCCGACCTCCTGCAACGCGGTGTGCGCTGTCTGTCCAGCTCCAGACAAACCGCCCGCTTCCGGCCAATCCAGGACCTTCGGCTTGAGGACGAGTTGGCCGACGTGCACCACGGCGTGCTGCGCGAAAGCCGCGCGCGTGACCCACCCCAAAACCTCGTCACCGACACCGACTCCAGTCACGCCGTCACCCACGGCCTCCACCACGCCGGCCAGCTCGTTGCCCAGCTGCTGAGGAAATTGCGCGGGAAGGAACGCCGCCATCTCACCGCTGCGGAAGTAGTTGTCGAACGGCTGGATACCCGCAGCCTTGACGCGGACCAGCACCTGCCGCGGAAACCTATGTCGTGATCGCCGGGAACCCAATAGGGCGATCACGACACAAGACAGGTATGCGGTGACAATTCCTGCCGCACTGTCCGCGTCGTGATGAGTAGGGGGCTTGTGAATTCACTGTCCGGCAAGAAGGTGCATCGTTGGACGCAGTGCTTGCGGTTGGCGGAACGGTGATCTTCCTTCGCCCGGCTGAATGAAACTCCTCGGCATTTCGAAACCCGTGGAGACATCCGGCCGCTGACGGGACGGATCTGATAGCCGTCGATTGTTCGGTCGACGGCTGCTCACGCACGTTTTTGTGCGCCAAAACGACCTGAGGCGCTTCAGCCTGCCCATTTCCAGCTGAGTCGCGCCCGTCTGGGGTGGAATTGTGAGGAAGCGGAAGACGGCTTGGCGACACGGCCGGTTGATCTGCGGGGTGGTGGTGTTCGCCGTCGTCACCGTGTTCGCGGCGACCGGGGTGGCGAACCACGGCATCCGGGACCTGTTGCAGGCGAGGGCGCAAGTGACCGGTACCTACACCTGCCCGGGTTACAGCAGCATCGACAACATCAACCCGGTCACGGACCTGATGAAGGACACCTACACGTGGGGCAACTTCGGGCCAGTCAAGGTGGGTGACGGCAACGGCGACATCGACTGGCGGCTCAACCCGCACAAGAACCCGAGTTGGTACATGTGGTTGCACTCGCTGCGGTGGCTCGGGCTCGGCATCAGCGCCGGCAGCAGGGGTGACAGGGCGGCGCTGGCCCACGTGACCGCGATCGTGAAGGACTGGGTGCACGACAACCCGTACTCCTGGAAGAAGGACGTCGGCGCCTACGAGTCCACCATGCACCGCACGAACGTGCTGATCTGCACCCGGCAGGCGATCCTGTCCGGGCTCGGGGTGCCCACCCTGCCGGCCGGCTACTCCTGGCTCGACAAGGCGCTGGTCGAGCATGCGAAGTTCCTGATCAAGAACTACAGTGGAGACGGGAACCACGGCACGGACGAGGCCCTGGCGCTGTTCGGTGTCGGGTGCACGCTGAACCGGCCGTCCTACCTTCGCACCGCGGAGGGCCGGCTGACGAACGCGATCAAGACGGCGATCGACAGCCAGGGCTCCACCAACGAGCAGTCCACCGCCTACGCGCAGTTCAACTACACGCTCTGGGGCCGGGCCGAAGCGGTCCTGAAGCAGTGTGGCGCCGATCCCGGTACGACGATCAGCAAACGCCGGGCCCTGATGGCGAGCTGGCTCGCGCTCGCCACCAACTCGCTCGGCCGGCTGCACCAGATCGGCGACTCCGAGGCCGTCAAGACGATGTCGGACCCCGGCACCCCGCTCGAGTACGCCGCCTAGCTCGGGACCAAGGGAGTCGCGCCGACCCAGCGGATCGGTATCTTCGACGCCGGCTACGTGTTCGGCCGGACCGGCTGGGGACAGACCCGCCCGTTCACGCAGGAGTCGACTTACAGCATCCGCTTCGGGCCTGCCCGCGAGAAGCACGGGCACAACGACCACATGGCGATCACATACACCTCGCGGGGACGCGAGATCCTCGTTGACGGCGGTCACGCGGGCTACCAGACCGACAAGTGGCGGGCCTGGGCCAGAAGCCAGGCCGCGCACAACTCACTGACCACGCCGACGACGCCGGACCGGAACTTCGCCACCACGCTGAAGCACGGTCATGCATCGATCCCTTCGTTTGCGAGTCGTTCGAGTTCTTCCTTCGCCGTACGCCGGTGCCTCGCGTGCCTTGGCAGCGGCGGTGTTGGCGAGCAATGCGTCACCGATGGTTCGCCAGCCGGTGGCGGCATAGGTGAAGTCGCCGACGATGAGCGTGGTTTCGACGTCGTCGGTGTGGTCGGCCGTCCGGTGCCGTTCACGCCTCCACTCGGCGCGGGCCTCTCGCAGTGCCTTGAGAGTCGTGAAGTATTGCCGGGACTTGGTGGAGAAGTGACCGCCGAAGCCCAGCATGTGCGCCCAGCGTTGCAGTCGCCGGTACGACAGCCGCCCGGAGTTCTTGGCCGCTTCCTCGAGGTCGAGATCCGATCCGGGTCGACCGAGTCGCCAGCAGGCGTCGACCAATCGGCCGGCGTGTGTCTGCCTGGTGGCGTAGCGGCGGACGGTGGCATTGGTCAGCCGAGCGGACGAGTGCCCGGTGGCCTCAGCGGCTTTGGTGGCGTACTTGGCGAGGTACCCGGCGACCGCGGTTTCGGTGATGACGCCGTCGACGGCTTGGCGGACGGGGCGTACGTCGAGTTGGCTGCCCCACTCGATGAGCCAGCCGTCCGGGTTGTCCGGGTGGGGCAGGGACCGGGACCTGGTCGCTTCGACGGCTGTCCGGATCGCGTGGTGCGGGAGTGCGTGATCGGCGGACAGGTGCGGGACGGCCAACTGGTCGGGCTGGAAGGCGTCGATACCGTCGAGTCGGACGAGGGCATGGAAGTGGGCGACGCCGCGTGCCTGCATTTCGGCGACCTTGCCGTAGGACAGCTTGATCTGTACGCCGTGGCGTTTGCCCCAGCGGCGGAGAGTGTCCTTGGCGCGGTCCATGGTGCGGCGCCACAGCTCGCCTGACAGGGCGTTCCAGACGACCTGGTGGTCGTGGTCGTAACAGTCCAGGCACAACGGCGTACCGAGGACCTTCTCGCCGTCGTGGTGGGTTTGGTGGCAACGCAGGTCGATGCCGTGCGGGCAATACTCCGGTTTGCGCCGCGGTCGGCAGATCTGGTTGCGGAGTTGCCCGTCGTATCCTCGGGCCTTGCGGGCGGAGTGGACCGGGCCGAAGGAGGGTGCGGTGAAGGTGACGAACGCGCACGGGTGCTGTTGAACGGTGGCGGGGATGCCCTTGCCGCCGGTGAGGCCGGCCAGGATGAGTTGGTAGGTATCGCCCCGGTAGACCTCGGCGCAGGACGGGCAGACAGCTGCGCGGCGGTTGCCGCAGGCCTTGTAGATGGCCCCATCGGGCATGTCGTCGGTGTGGCGGGTGGAGATGATCCGGCCGGTGCTGGTGACGGTCATGAAAGGCCTCCTTTCGTGCCGCGGATTCCGTTTCCGGCCACCGGGGTACCGGTAAACCGGCTGGCATCGTTCCCGAACCCACATACGGAGCCAGTCGGGCTGACCTCGCGCCTCCCCCCAAAGGCCGGGGTCAGCCGCATGCTTGAGCCGGTTTTGACGGTTACGTGTCAGGCGGTGCGGGCCGGGGCGGGTTCGAGTTCTGGGGTGCCGAACAGGTGGTAGCCGCAGCCGATGCAGTAGCGGCCGATGGTGGTCTCGCCGAGGACGACAGCGGTGTAGTCGTCGCCGGGTTCGAGGACGGTGGGGCACCAGTCGTGGTCGCCGAGGTGTTCGGCGGCGACCCGGTATTCAGGTCAGTTCGAACTCGCGCTCAACTGGCCCGTGCTCGAATGAGGACTCGGTGGTCGACGCCTCGAATCCCTGTGGCTTGCGTCGCAGTTGGCGGGTCGTGCTGCGCGCCGGCTTGTCTTGTACGGTGTCGTCCCACAGACCTGCTGACCGCGCTAGCTGAGCGCCCGCCGAGTCAATCGCCTCGTCCAGCAGGCCGATCAATCTCGCGATGGACCAAACAAGCCGCTGTTCAACCGGATCGGGCGCTAAGTCGTCCGATGGGCAGTCGCCGTCGACACGCTTCTTGTCGTCCATTGAGTCGAACACGGTGCGCCGGTCCCCGTCTACCCGTTGACCGGTACGCCGGGATTGCTGCTGGCACCAGCTCGCTTCGGCCGCTAGCGACGATGTCGTCTCACAGGCGAGTCGCGAGGCTGGTTCTGTGCGAAACGAAAGGAGCACTCAATGAGCATCCCGGCGATCAAGACCTGGTTCATCACCGGAACTTCGCGTGGCTTCGGCCGCGAATGGGCGATCGCGGCGCTCGAACGCGGCGACAACGTGGCGGCGACCGCCCGCGACATCGCCAGCCTCGACGACCTGGCGGCCAAGTACGGCGATGCGATCCTGCCCATCCGGCTGGACGTCACCGACCGCGACGCGGACTTCGCCGCTGTGAAGCAGGCATACGAGCACTTCGGACGGCTCGACGTCGTTGTGAACAACGCCGGGTACGGCCAGTTCGGCATGGTCGAGGAGATCAGTGAACGGGAGATCCGCGCGCAGCTGGAGACGAACCTGCTCGGCGCACTGTGGGTCACCCAGGCCGCTTTGCCGTACCTACGTGAACAGCACAGCGGGCACATCCTGCAAGTTTCGTCGATCGGCGGGATCTCGGCGTTCATGAACACCGGCGCATACCACGCTTCGAAGTGGGCCTTGGAAGGCATGAGCCAGAGCGTCGCTCAGGAGGTCGCGGTCTTCGGCGTCAAGGTCACGCTGATCGAGCCGAGTGGCTACTCGACGGACTGGGCCGGATCGTCGGCCAAGCGCGCGACACCATTGCCCGCCTACGAACACGTCCGCCAGCAGGCGGTGGAGGCGCGCTCCCAGCGCTTCACGACGTACGGCGACCCGTCCGCGACGCGTGACGCCATTCTTCAACTTGTCGACAGCCCCAAGCCACCACTTCGCCTGTTCCTCGGCGAGGCGCCGTTCGGCATCGCGGCAGCGGACTACGAGTCCCGGCTGGCTTCCTGGCGCGAGTGGCAGCCGGTGGCCGCCGCCGCTCAGGGCAGGGCCGAGTAGAAGGGGACAGCTGTGGCGGGACCATGCTCGACTGCGTGACCATTGCTACGCCGATCCGTTGCCCAGCCGACCCGGCTTTTCTCAAGGATGACGCCACGTGTCCAGAGGCGGCCGAGAAACCATGGCCTGCCATCCACGTCATGAAGGCGGGTGTGCGGTGGGTTACTCGATGATGCGCGAGGCAACGACCCGGCCGGTCTGGCTGAGGGTCTGGCAGTCTGCTCAGCAGGCGTCGGCAATGCGGACCGTCGTAGCGATGCAGAAGGCCGTCGAGATGCACATCGCCGAGAAGGCCGGCGTCACACTGACGATCCGGCAACTTCGCGATGCGGCGGTCTACACCGTGACGTACGACGAGGAGAACGACCGTGAGCTCCACGAGGTGTTCGCACCGTTCGGCATCACGTATCAGCCGGCCGAGGCGCCTCGGTGACCCGCTGCCCTCAGCTGGTTCTCTTTTCGCCGGCCGGTTGATCGGCCCCCCACAAAGGAGGCGTCATGATGCTTCTGCTCATCGGCCGTTCGGTCGCCGCGTTCGGCGGGGTCGCGCTCGTGCTCACGGTGGCGGCCAGTGTCATCGGCAAGCTGATTGTGCCTCGTCCGGTCAGGGGCTGGCTCGCCCGCTGGGTGGACGGGAGCCTCAACGGCGCGTTCTCGTTGGCGACCGGCATCATCACCGACTACCAACGCCGCGACCGGGTGCTGGCGGGTCAAGCAGCGGCAATTCTGCTTGGGCAGTTGGCCGCCTGGCTGGGGCTGTCCTGCATTGGATATGGTCTCCTGCTATGGCCGTTCGTCGACGGCCTGGCTCCCGCTTTCACCGCCGCCGGGTCCGCTCTGTTCACCCTGGGATTCGCGGAGCCGGACGGCGCCGTACCATCTGCGATCGTGTTCGCCGCGGCGGCGACCGGACTGGCGATCGTCACCCTGCAGATCGCCTACCTGCCGACCCTGTACGCAGCGTTCAACCGAAGGGAGACCGAGGTGGCGCTGCTGAATGCGCGGGCCGGCGTACCCACTTGGGGTCCTGAACTGCTGGCCCGCACCCACTACGCACTTGGATCAGGAGTCTCGACGATCGACACGCTCCCTGACCTGTACACGCGGTGGGAGCGCTGGGCCGCCGACGTCACAGAAAGCCACACCACGTATCTGCCGCTCGTCCGCTTCCGCTCACCCAGGCCACTGTCGTCCTGGGTGACGGCACTACTGGCCGTGCTGGACTCCGCCGCGCTGTTTCTGGCGCTCGCCCCGAAGTCCGCGCCGGTCGTACCGGCCCGCCTCTGCCTGCGCGCCGGGTTCCTCTGCTTCCGGCGGATCGCGCAGACGATGGGGATCCGGCTCCCCGATGAGCCCGACCCGACCGGCCGGATCAGCCTCAGCTATCAGGAGTTCCTCGACGCCGTGACCCGGATGCGAGCAGTCGACTTTCCGATCGAGCGCGACCCAGCCGACGCCTGGCCGGACTTCGTCGGCTGGCGGGTCACCTACGAAGAGGCCGCCTACGCGGTAGCCGCCGCGGTCGACGCCGTACCGGCCCTCTGGTCGGGCCCACGGCGGCACCACGGGCCCGCCATCGCTCCCATCCGCCCACCACGAGGACGCCCGCGCCCATAGGTCCGCACCGTAGCGGGCAATCCTCGCGGGACGTTGTCCGGCGTAGCCGGCAGGGGAGCCTCGACACGTGGTGCGGGATCGGTGAGGGCCCAAGCGCCGTGAGGCGACCTGGTGGTTGGGCCGGCTTCGCGGGCGGACGCACCCTCGGAGGCCAGCCGCGCGGCCGGCCAGAAGACGCTCCAGCGGATCTACTCGCGGACCGACGACCGCGACCACGCGGGCGACGCCGAACGGCTCAATCTGAGACCGCTACCGGCTACCCAGATGTCGGGTTGGGCGCCTGCCGCAATGACTGACCAGACCGTTCCACGTCATAGTGAAGAGCAACCCCAGCCGATCGCGCCAGTCGGACCGCTTGCCGCCTTGGGGGAGTTTCCGCACTGCCCTCCGTTCGAGAAGGAGAACGATGCACATCCCTCAAGACGAGCGTCGTGGCGGCAGGTTCGGTGCTGCTGTCGCCGGGGCTGTCGCCGGGGCTGTCGCCGATGCGGTCTCCGAAGCAGCCGGCCACAAAGTCCGGGCCGACCCGGTTCTCGCGCGTACGGGCGGCCCCGCCGGCAACGCACTGCTGACCGCATGGACCGCTCTCGTCCTGCTCGTCGGCTCGGTGGCCGAACTGCTCACGCTGTTCAACGTCAACGGCCTCATCTCGTGGCACGTGGCCATCGGGGCCCTGCTCGTGCCGCCGGCCTTGATGAAGACCGCGAGCACCGGGTGGCGAATGATCCGCTACTACACCAGGAACCAGCCCTACGTGAAGGCCGGGCCGCCGCCGATGCTGCTGCGGCTGCTTGGACCGCTCGTGGTGGTCTCGACGCTGGGACTGCTCGGCTCGGGAGTGTTGCTCGTGCTACTAGGTCCCACTCGTGCCCACGGGTCATTGCTTGATGTGCTCGGCTTCCGCATCGACTGGCTGACTGTTCACCAGGCGGCCTTCGCGGTCTGGGGAGCTGCGACCGGACTGCACCTCCTGGGCCGCATCGTCCCGGCGCTCCGCATCACAATGGCACCCGGTCGCGCTGCCGCCGCAGTACCCGGATCCTGGACCCGCTGGCTTCTGCTAGCCGCCATGGCCGTCTCAGCGGTCGCCCTGGCTGTGGTCTTGGTCCACGCGGACGGCAGCTGGGTGGGCTTCCACCGGTTTCACTTGGGCCGTCGATGACGGTTGCTTGAAGCATTGGCTGGTGGCGATCTCGGGCTGGGGCGGTCAGCCAGTGTTTCCGGCGACGGTGATCGGGAGCTCACAGGTCGCTGTCGTGCCGCGGCCGGGTGGGCTGTCGAGGGTGAAGGTGCCGCCCATGGCGTCGACGCGATCCTTCAAGCCGACGAGGCCTGTGCCCAGAGCCGGATCGGCGCCGCCGAGGCCGTCGTCGCGCACGGTCAGCCGGAGTTTGCCGCCGGAGACGTCGGCCGTCACCTCGACGACGGTCGCCTGCCCATGCTTGGCGGCGTTCGTGAGCATCTCCGAGACGACGTAGTATGCCGCCACCTCGAGTGCCTCGGGGAGGCGGCCGTCGATCCGGGCGTCGAGGTCCACCTGGACGATCGACCTGCGCGCCAGCGCGCGAAGCGCCGGGCCCAGTCCCGACTCGGACAGGATCGCCGGGTGAATCCCGCGAGAGATCTCCCGGAGTTCGTCGATCATCTCGATGAGCTCGGTGGCGATCTGCTCGATCTCGGCACGGGTCTCCTCCGGTCCGGTGAAGCCGGTCGCCGCCGACCGCAGACCAAGCGCCAGCGAGACCAGACGCTGCTGAGCGCCGTCGTGCAGGTCCCGCTCGATCCGGCGACGGGCCTCGTCCGACGCAGTCACCAGCCGTGCCCTCGAGGTCATCAGCTCGGCCCGGCTCTGCGCGTTCGCCACCGCCATCGCGACCAGATCCGTGAAGTCTGTCAACCGCTGTTCGGTGCCGGACGGCAATGGACCCTGCCCGGACCCGAGTGCGATCAGCCCCCAGACCCGGTCGTCGACGTGAACCGGCATCGCCACCGCCGCACGCAGACCCTCGCGCAGGTAGGGCTCGCCGCCCGGGACCGTCGCGTAGTCGTCAACCCGGGCAGCCTGCCCGGTGCGCAGTACGGTCGAAGTCAGGCCGGTCGGCGGATAGCCCTCCCATGGCGCACCGATCCGCACATGCGGTCCCGTCGTACCCTCGCTCGCGACCAGCGTCGCGGAACCACCGGGCTCGAAGCGGATCATCCGCGCCGTGTCGCCACCGAAGTGCCGCGCCACCTCCGTCGTCACCGCCGCGAACACCACCTCCGGAGGTTTGGCCGCCGCGACCAGCATCGCCAGTCGGCGCAGCGACGCCTGCGTGTCGGCCAGATCGCCCCGCGCCCTCTCGGCCTCGACCGCACGGCGGCCCGCCTCGGTGGTCACCGCGGCGACGATCACCGACATCACCAGGAACAAGACGAGCAGCAGCACAGTGGCCGCATCCAGGTCACGCAGTGGAGGCAGGAAGTACCAGTCGAACGCCAGAATCACGACGACGCCGACCGGGAGGGCGTACATGATCCCGCCGAGCCGGGCGATGCCGAGGACAACGACGAGCAGGAGTACGCCGACAACCACAGCCGGCACCCGGTCGCGGGCCACCGAACACACAACAGCGGCCAGCACGAACGCAACGACTCCGGCAGGCAGCGCGACGGCGCAGTGCAGCAGGAACCGCTCGCGACCCAGGCCCCATCTCGGGGTGACCCCGCGCGGTTCGTCGGGTCGACCGCCCGTGGAACCCGACCAGGCTTCGGCGGCACGTCTCACCACCCGTCGAGCCTCCCACCGCACTTCTCGGCGCACAACGCCAAGACAACATCGTCAGAGCAGGTTGTCCGGCGCGAGCAGTACGACGGAGCGCGGAAGAACCAGCCCGGCGGATGCCAACTCGTGCAGCAGCCGCCCCGCGGGCCCGACCTTTTCGCGGGACCGCAGCATCTCGTCATGGTCCCAGAGCAATTGCCGAAGCGACGCCGCGATCTCCTCGATCGGCGGACCGGCCGGCTCCACCATGGCTGTGAGGCGCCGATTCCGCACCGACCGCTGTACCGCCCTCGTGCCGTCCAGGGCCGCGTAGCCGATGATCGCGACGAGCGGCACGGCGGACGCCATGCGAAGCGCGGGGTGCTGACCACGGATCAGCAGCGGGATGAGCCAGGCGACACCGAGTCCAGCGGCCAGCAGCACCCTGACGCGCGTCAGGAAAGCTAACAAGCGCCGACGGTCAGCGCGACTTTGCCCACGCTTCATCTTCATCCTCCGGTCCAGCAGACTACGAAAGGTCAGCATCGCGCACCGAGCGGGCGCACATCGCCCTGGCCAGCCTCCAATCGGTCTTCCAGCCAGCAGGAAGACGGGATCGGCTCCATGGCGACGAGCTCGACGATCGTGCGGGCCAGCAAGCGCGCGGGGTCGACGAGTGGAAGGCCGAGCTCGCCCGCGTGGACGGCCAGCACGAGTTCGGTGCAGGGGGCAACGACCTGCTCGGCCCCGCGAGCGGTGAGCCGACGGGCGACAGACGTCAGCGCATGAGCCTCGGCCGGTCCGGCTCGGCCGCCCTTCACGGCTGCGATCGTGTTCATCACCTGCTGCTGATCGCCAGTGCCCGGCGTGATCATGGCAACGCCCCGCTCCCCCAGGGCAGCCGAGTACAGGCCGGAGCGGAGCGTGCCGGTGGTGGCCAGCAATCCGACCGTCCGCGCACCGTCCGCCGCGATCGCCGCCGCCGTCACGTCGACGATGCTCACGAGTTCCAGTCCGGCGTCCGCCGCCAGCGCGGGCACGAACGCGTGTGCCGTGTTGCACGGTACGGCGAGCACGTCACAGCCTGAGTGTCTGAGCACCTCGATCCCCCGCCGCAACCACGGCGTCGGATCGGCTGCTACGCCATCCAACAGATTCGCGCTGCGAACAGGAACTCGCGGGTCGGCCCAGATCACGACGGGGAGATGGTCCTGGTCGCGGCCGGCCGGTGTCTCCTGGATCAGCTTCGTGTAGAAGTCGACGGTTGCCGCAGGCCCCATTCCGCCCAGTACGCCGATCCGTCGGCCGGCCGCTGTGGTCATCGGGCCAGCGCCACGATGTCGATCTCGACGACCGACCCGTACGGCAGGTCGGCCACCTCGACCACGGTCCGGGCCGGTCGGGGCGCGGTCCACACCTCGCAGAACTGGGCGTTCGCCTCGTCCCGCAAGGTGATGTCGGTCAGGTAGTAGGTCGCCTTGATGACGTCCTCGATCCGGGCGTTCACGGTCGCGAGCCGGCGCCGTACCGTCTCCATGGCCTCCGCGAGTGCCTCGGCCCGGCCGCCGACGACGCCATCGGGTCGCAGCGCCAGCGATCCGGACACGAACACCAGCCCGCCCGCGACCACCGCGTCGCTGTAGGGATGCGCCTCGGTTCCGCTCATGACTCGAGCACCGAGGACAGAAGTTTCGGATCGATCGACCCACCGGAGACGATCGCCGCGGCGCCTGGGCCAACGGGCACCTTGTCGTTGAGGCATGCCGCGACCGCGGTCGCCCCAGCGGGCTCGGCGACAAGCCGGCCTTCGACTGCCAGATACCGCACGGCCGCGAGAATCTGCGCATCGGTAACGGTCACGATCTCGTCCACGTAGCGGCGAACGAAACGACCAGCGCGACATCGCCGCGGTCTTCACCGTCCTCGACCGCCTGGCCAGCGGCAGGTGAAGACGACTGTTGAGCAGGTCCGCACTTCCAAGCCGTGATCGCGCCATCGCGGTTCACTCGATGATGCACTGGCCAACACCGCACCTGTGTCACTGACCGATCGAACCGTTGCCCGTCTGCGGCCGTGTGGCCGAGGCTGAGCCGGGCCAGGACGGCATCCCTACGTCAAGCACGAACGGTGGCCGACCGCCGGCCTGCGCTCGAGCAGCCCGCACCTCGTCGGCCGCTACGACCGGTACGGCGGCCGCGGTCGCCGTCACCGAGATGTCGGCCTCAGCAAGCTTGGCGGGCAGGTCGTCGTGCGGCGTCGGATCCGGGATGCAGGGGCCAGCAGGGCGATGGCCATCAAGGCGACCAACGGCCCGCTGTTCGGATCGGTAGCCTGCCCGCTGAACAGCAGGCCGAATCCCTGGCCGACGGCCCAGATGGCGATGATCAACAAGAACCCGATCACGAGCGCCCAGACCCGGCCTTTGCGTGTCAGTGCCCCGATGCCCACGAGGAACTCCACGGCCACGAGGCCGTACACGGCCAGCGTTCCGTGGTGGTTCGCCCAGATCGCCGCGGACAGATCAAGCCTCGCCAGCCAGTGCGGAGCCTGCCCGGCGCTGGTGCTCAGAAGACTCGACAGGCCCTGGCCAGTGTTCTGGCCCGGAAGCAACTGCAGAACGGCGCTGCCAACCCACAAAAAGGCCCAACCCCATACCAGCCAAGGCGCGGGCGCCCGGTCGCCTCTGCCACTTGGCCATGCAGCCGCAGCGATGACCGCGTAGAGCATCGCCGAGCCCGGAGCGCCGGTGAGCAGGCTTGCATGCCCGCTGGCCAGCCCGGACAGGCCCTCACCCAGATACCAGAGGCCGAACGCCCAACCGATCGACGCGATCACCGCGACTCGAGCAGTCCGGCGCGCAAGCAGTCCGACGCCGAGCAGGAGCTGGACAGTCGCGAAGAACAGGTTCCACCAGAACGGCTGTGCGGCGATGATCATCGCCGCGATGTGAACCGGATCCGAGACCACACCTGGCTGGCCCTCGCCGGTATGCCCGACCACCTGTTCGGCGAAGCCGCGAGTGAACATGAACGGTTGCGCCTGAAGGACGCCGTCGAGCAACCACAGCACGCCGAGAACCAGCTGGAGGTCTCGCCGGGTGACACGGCGACAGCGGGCCACCAGCGCGACGACGGCCTGCGCGCCGCGACGGCGTGGGCGCGTAGTGAGGGCTGTACTCATGATCTTTCCCTTGCCACAGATGTATCGAACGTTGGACCACCCCCGGACCATCGTTCGTGCGGCGGTCGGCCGGTGCCACCTGGCAAACACCCATCCGCATTCCGGGTAGCCTGCAGCGGAGGCTTCATGCCCTCGGGGGTCATGACTTGCTGCTGGCAACGGCGACGTCTCGCTCTTCTGCGGGGACTCTTGGAAAGTCGCCCCGGTTCGCCGCAAAGTCGTTTCTCGCTTCGTAGGCGAGAACAGCGGACTCCGGTGCTGACTGTTCAGAACACCCCTACCGAGGAGCAAAATGTCCAAGTCCCACCGGGTGGCCCGCGGAATGGCGGTCCTTGCCGTACTCGGCCTGGGCGGGATCGCCGTCACGTCGGCCACCGCCGGCGCCGCGGCTCCCACCGCCAGCCCGTCCCCCAGTTCGTCGGCTTCGGTGCCGAGTGCAACTGATCCGAATCTCTATCCGTTCGGTGCGCCTACCGGGGGCGTCGCGGTGAAAGTCCCTGCGCCACCGCAGGAACCGACGCTGTCGCCGACGTACACGACCAAGACGACGACCCGGATCTACGGCTCGAACCCGTACGAGGAAGCGGTCTCGGTCACCCAGCACATCTGGCCGGCCGCCCTGCCCGAGAACGCTCCGAACGAGACCAACAACGTCCCCGACCGGCCGTGGGGCATCACCTTGATCACGCCCGACGACCCGCTCAGCGGAATCAGTGCGGTGCCGCTGATCCATTTCCCGGACGACGCCCCGGTCCTGTTCGTGAACAACAACGGCGTTCCGGACGTCACCCTCAATGAAATCAAGCGGCTCGGCGACACCGGAATCGTTCGTCCGCCAATGAGCAACGCGGACGTGTTCCTGGTCGGCGCCGCCGCCAATGCCAAGGTGGAAAGTCAGCTCACCGCCATCGGCATCAAGTACAAGACGGTCACCGGCAGCGATGTCTTCAGCCTGGCCGACAACGTGGACAAGCTGTACGGCAGCATACAGAACCCGGACCTCGGCGTACCGCAGATGGGCGGCAGCGCGAGCTCGAGCGGCAACGGTATGCAGAACGTGTTCGTCGGCTCGGCGGACGGGAACGACTGGCAGTACTATCTGCCGGCCACGCACTGGGCGTCGCACATGCCGACCGGGATGCTCTGGAGCCACCGGAACAGCCTTCCGTCGGCGACCGTCGACGCGTTGAAGCGCCGCAACGGCCACGCCCTGATCTACGTCTTCGGCGGTCCCAACCAGGTCTCGGCTTCGGTGGTCCAGCAGTTGAGCCATTACGGCGCCGTACAGCGGATCACCGCCGACGACCCGGTGGCCTTCAACACGCCGGCAACGACGACGCCCGAGAACATCAGCGTCGCCTTCGCCAAGATGCACGATCCGGCCGGCCAGGTCGGGTGGGGCATCCTGGGCCCGGGGCACGGCTTCACCCTGGTGAACGTGAGCAACTGGCAGGGCGCGGTCGCGTCGGCGCCGCTGTCGCACCTCGGCTTCCACGCGCCGATGCTCGTCACGACCGACAGCAACAGCACACTCCCGACCGAGGTGGACGACTACTACAAGGCGGTCGCTCCGACGTTCCTCGACTCTCCGGGCGAGGGGCCATACAACATGACCTACCTCATCGGCAGCTGGAACCAGCTCTCCTGGCCACTGCAGGCCCACATCGACTATGACTCCGAGATGTCCAACCGCCGGGTCTGGAGCAACAACAACGGCGGCCGCTACAGCGACTCCAGCCAGCCGTAATCCGAAGGCACCTTCACCGAACACCCTGGGTCGGCGGCGAGAGTCCGCCGACCCAGGTGTCATCGGTGACTCGTCGGGATCGGCGGCTGGATGCTGCCGCTGACGGGAACGGGTCCTTGAGCCCGACCAGGCCCCACCAGCTAGCAAAGGTGTGGGCTACCTCCTCGAGAGCGATGCAGATGGCTGCTGGTCGCGACGCCCGACAGCCACGCCGCCAGCCGCCCCGCCAGCAATCGTGGTCAGTGTGGAGAATGGACTGCAACTCAGCGCCGATGTCCTCGACGACACAGTGATGCTCGTCTACTTCGCTGTCGTGGTGCTGATCGGCTGGCCAGCTCGCCGCCGGGTCTACGGCAGTCACGCCTCTTCCTGTCAGGAAGATCCTTGCCCGCCTGGATCACCGGGCTCGCGTTCATCTCGGCCAACCTCGGGTCCAAGGTGCGCAGCGTTCCGAGTGCATGCTTCGGCGCATCGGGCCCTGGCACCCTGGTCAAAGCGCTCAGCTTCGCCTTCGCCCAGATACTCATCGCCGGCATCAACCTGTACCTGCTCGCCACCGTGGTCAACGCCCTGCTGAAGCCGTACTCCCGCGCGAGGTCCCCGGTTGGCTGGCCGTTGTGGGTCGCCCTGCTCGCCGCGGCCACGATCGTGGCGATGCACAGGGCCGTCGAAATCCACGTCGCTCGCACAGCGGGCGTCGCGCTGACCATTCAGCAAATGCGCCAGACCGCCGTCTACACGGTGCGGTATGACGAGGAGAGTGACCGCCTGCTGCACGAGGTGTTCGCGCCGTAGGGCCCCACTTGGCAGGAGACGGCCGGATGAGCGCCGTGGAGCGCTCTGCAAGGCGGATCGGGAGCTCTGCTGCAACGTGCAATCCGATGCGCTGGCGGACGTTGGCGGTCAGCCAGCTCGCCGCGTTCATGGCATTGCTCGACGTCAGCATCGTCGACGTGGCGCTGCCATCGATCGAACGAGGGCTCGGTGTGTCGGCAGGAACCGCGCTGTGGGTTGTGTCCGGCTATGCGCTGAGCTTCGGGCTGGCGCTCGGCCCGGCCGGCAGACTCGGCGACGTGCTGGGGCGACGCCGCATGTTCCTGATCGCCTTGGGAGCGTTCGTGCTGACCAGCGCTTCACCGGTGCCGCGCCAACCATTGCTCTGCTGATTGCCGCCCGGCTGCTGCAAGGCGTCGCCGGCGGCATGCTTCTGCCAGCAGGACTCCAGGGCGTGCTTTGCCTGCTGCTGCCGGTGGTGGATGCCGAGAGCAACGGTTTCGGCCAGGATTGGTGGCTGCTCGTCGCAGCTGTTGTGCTGCTCACCGCGTTCGCCCGGTGGGAGCTCCGGACCGTACGCCGGGCACGGGAGCCAGTGCTTGACCCACGGCTGGCGCACACCTCCGGCTTCGCGGCCGGCTCAGTCATCGGCTTGGTCTACTTCATCGGTTTCACCGGTATCTGGCTCGTGCTCGCGCTGTTCTTCCAGGACGGCGTCGGCTACTCGCCGCTGCATTCGGGCCTGGCGCTGACTCCGTTCGCGATCGGGGTCGCGATCTCCGCGGCGATCGCGGGCCGCCTGGTGTCAAAAGGGTCGGCCGCCTGCTGACCGTGGCAGGCCTGACCGCGACCATTGCCGGCTGGTGACCACGGCGCTCCTGTTGCGGCATGTCGGTGGCGACCAGCGATGGTGACTTGGATCAGGGTGTCGGTGTGACGACCGCATACACGCGGTGGAATCCGATGACGTTGATCGTGCCGTTGAGGAAGCCATGCTTGCTGATTCGGTCCACGGTTGCGTAGCCCGACGATGGCAAGACCCGGCCCGTGTCTGCGTTCGGCAAGAGCACGACGGCCGCCGAGACCAACCTGCTGAAGAAGCTCAAGGACCGAGCCCGGGCCAGTCAAGCGAGCGAGCTGACCGCAATGCACCGCATCCGGCAGGCGATCGAAATCTGGGAGGAAAGTTCGCGGAACTCGTCGCCGGAGGTCAGCGGTCTCCGAGCTCTCTCGACACCTATCGGCGCTCCATCCGGAACCACGTCCTCCCCGCCCTCGGCGAGGTCCGCATCGGTGAAGCCACCATGCCTCGGATCGACAGCGTGATCTCCGAGATCAAGAAGCGCGCCAGCGCCCCGACAGCCCGGACCTGCCGCAGCATCATCTCCGGCGTGATGGGCCTCGCCGTCCGCTACGGCGCTCTCACCGTCATCCCCGTGCGAGAAGTCGACCGCATCGAACACAACGCCAAGAAGCTTCCCCGAGCCCTCACCGCAGAGGAGGTTCAGCTGCTCAGGAAGCACCTCAGAACCGACGAGCGAGCGGTACATGCCGGCCTACCTGACCTGGTCACCTTCATGCTCGGAACCGGCGTACGGATCGGCGAAGCCCTGGCTGTCCTCTGGTCCGAGGCCGACCTCGACACCGGCAAGGTCAAGATCACCCACACGATCGTGCGCGTCAAAGGCGATGGCCTGCTCCGCAAGACCACCAAATCAAGAGCAGGTCAACGCGAACTCGGCCTGCCCGACTGGCCACTCGCCATCCTCCGGGTCCGCTTCGCCGCCGGCATCCGCCTCGACGAACCCGATCTTCGCCGACACACTCGGCGGATTCCGAGACCCCTCCAACGTGCGCCGCTCCCTACGCGAGGCCCTCTCCCCTGTCGGCAGCACCGCTCGTCGGGACCTCGGCCTCTCGCTCCGAGCCGCCCGCCGCGAATCAGGCATCACTCGCAAGGACGTCGCCCAGACGCTGGAATGGCCCCTGACCAGGATCGAGCTCATCGAGACCGGCCGCACCAAGGTCGACCGAGAGGTGGCTACTACCCTCCTGCGCGCCTACGGCATCCAACTCGAGACGTCCACAGCTCTCCTCGCGCTGGTCGACGAGGCCGCCGGGCCAGCACCCTCAGACACCCTGGCCTGGATCACTTCCCACGCCTTCCGCAAACCACCGCCACCGTCCTCGACAACGACGGGTGGTCTGGGTCCAGGCGATCAGATCGGCCGCGGTCAGGGCGAGTTCCAGCCAGGCGGCGTTGATCGCGAACAGTCTGGACGGGAACCGGCCCAGGCCGGTGTCCTTGGCTACTGATCCGGTCTTCGACCCGGGCGTGGGCGCGGTGCCGGGCCCCCAGGTGGGCCAGCTGCCCGCAACGCGTGTCGGTGGCGAAGCACTGGCAGCGCAGCCCGTGATCTTGCTCGAACAGCGACGAGGGCGCGCCGGGGTGTGGATGTTCGCGGCGCACGATCACTCGCATCGCCGGAAGAATCGCACAACAGCGAAGTCTCGACTCTCGGCGGACGATGACCGCTACCCACGTTCGACGGGAGCTCCACCAAGGACTTAGCCACGTCACCGATCGGGTATCCCGACGGTACGAAATCTTGGCGGCGAGCCACAGCAACCCGAACACGGGCCGCCGACTTGCTCAGCGTTGAGCGCTCTGTCTGAGGAGCTCAGCCGCGATCGAGAACGGGGGTGCTGCGGCCGGAGACCTGCGCGCATGCTCGACGATGGCATCCCGGAGCGAGCGGTCGTCGACCGGCCGCGGGTAAGCGACACGGACGGGCTCCAGCGCGTCGGCGGGAAGCTCCGCAACGCGGCCACCGTCAGTGAAGACACCCTTGTGAGTCAAGTAGGTCAGAAGGCCCAGACGGTCGGCTAGCCCGACGGAGCTGTGCAGGGCGATCGCTTCCCAGACCCGGCCCACGTCAGCGGCAGGGACCCCGTGCTCGGTCAGCAAGGTTGCAGCCAAGTCCGCTCCTTCGACCTCGAAGCGAGCCTTTCCTTGGGCCAGCGATCCCAGCCCGAGGTCGTGCATGATGGCGGCCGCAAACAGCAGGCCCTCGTCGTACGCCGCATCGGTCAGGGAGTCTTCGTGCTCGGCCGTCAGCCGCGCGAAGTAGAAGCTACGGAGGCTGTGGTCGACGATCGGCTTGCTCACCGTGTCCCGCACGATTGAGAGAGCCGCCTCCGCGAGAGTGCCAGTTGGCAATGAAAGATAGTTGTTCACGGTCCGAGGCTATGTAATCGCTGCCGCCTGCGACAGTGGCCCGAGGGACTTCAACCGCTAGAATCGGGCCATGACGTCTGCCGTTCACTCCGAGCTCGTGCGCCATCGCGTTGTCGTCCTGTGTCTGCCCGGCGTATTACCCCTCGAACTCGGCATCGCGGCACAGATCTTCTCGATGAATCCGAAGTACGAGCTGGTGGTCGCGACCCAGGGGCGGGTCGAACCGACAGCCCACCAAACATTCGCCCTCACCGGAACTGAGGGCCTCGACGCTCTCGAGCGCGCAGACACCGTTTTCGTCCCGGGATACGAGGATCTCGATGCCGCAATCTCGAACAAGGTGCTGACCGCCGTCCGCGCCGCACACGAACGCGGCTCACGGATGGTGTCCATCTGCTCCGGAGCTTTCGTCTTGGCAGCAGCGGGTCTGCTCGATGGAAGACCCGCTACAACCCACTGGCAGGTCGCTGATCGACTTCGAAAGCTATACCCCCTCATCGACGTACAGCCGGACCGTATCTTCGTCGATGATGGCGACGTCCTGACGTCGGCGGGCGTGACTGCAGGCATTGACCTCTGCCTCCACCTCATCCGCATCGACCACGGCGCGGCTGCCGCCAACACCGCCGCCCGAGGACTTGTGGCGCCACCGCGACGAGCCGGCGACCAAGCGCAGTACGTCGAACGCCTACGCAGCCAGCCGACCGGTCACGAGCTCGCCGGCGTTCGTGAATGGATGCTCGACAACCTTGCAGAGCCGATAACCATCGATGTGCTCGCCGCACGCGTCCACATGTCACGTCGCACTTTGATCCGCCGCTTCCGAGACGACACCGGCACCTCCGCCATGGCTTGGCTGAACGACGCACGGATCGACCGCGCACGCGAGCTCTTGGAGACCACAACAGAGCCGGTCGAGCGCATCGGACGTCTCACAGGTCTCGGTAATCCGGCATCCGTGCGCGCAGCCTTCCACCGACGCGTTGGCACCTCGCCCCAGGAGTACCGCAGCCTGTTCCGGCAAAAGGTGACGTACTAGCAGTTGCGGCAGTTGCGGCAGTTCGAAGCAGGGCGGACTCCGCTGAGCAGTTGCGAGCAGCGTGCCCCACGTCTACGCGAGATGCTCCTGCCTAACGAACGATCGCGTCAGCCATCACGCGCTGGGCGATGGCGTGAAGTGGAGGCGCGCTGCGCGACAGCAACTGGATCAAGCCGGTGTACTGCAGATCATGTTCAGGGTCGACCCAGAACCAGGTGCCTGCGGCACCGTCCCACATGTACGGACCGCGGCCGACTGGCAGATCTGCCTGCTGGGGGGTCGTACACCACGACGCCGTTCCAGCCGAATCCGTCGGCCGCAGCCGATCCCGGCGCACCTGAAACCTCCACTGAACCACCGCATGACGCTTCCATGCCCGTCAGGCACGCCGAAGATACTTTTGCTGCATTAAGTATGCGGGTCCTAGGCTCCAACGCGCTGGTAGCCGCCGCTGATCCAGTTCACGAGCAGCCGTGCGTACTCGTCGGACGCTTCTTCCCAAGCGAAGTGGCCGGCATCGAGCGGATGGGCCTCGTTGTGCGGCAGGTTGTCGGCCAGGAACTGGTTGTTCGACCAGGGCACGAGGTCGTCGCCCTTTCCGGCGAGGATCTGGACCGGCGTGGTGATGGTTGGCAGGAGATCACGCAGTACCGGGTTCTGCTCGGGGTAGTGCCGCACGAACCGGGCCGACTCGGCGAACCGCCCGAGGTCGTAGGCGCTGACGTAGTCCTCGTGGACCTCCGGCTCGCTGTCGGAACCCGCACCCGCCTGGACCGCGTAGCCGATGTTGGTCCTTGCGTCCAACGCGCGTATGACGTCCAGGTCGGGCGCCTCGATGACGTCCTTGAGGGCCCCTCCGGCATCGATCGGGTACCGGACGGCTCCGCCGCCGACGGTCAGGCTCGTGACACGGTCCGGGGCTGTGGCCGCGAGGAAGAGCGCTGCCGCGGCCCCGACGTCGGGACCGACCACGTGGGGTGCGCCGAGCCCCCACTCGTCGATCAACCGCGCCAGAAACCCTCCCATGGCGTCGGGAGCGATGAGCTCCGGGCGGTGCTGGTCGGAATGACCGAAGCCCGGCATGTCGATGGCGACAACCCGCCCCAGCGGGGTTACCTTGCCCCAGATCCGGCGAAAGGCCAAGAGACTTTCCGGCCACGGCGCGAGCATCAGCACGGTTGTGCCGGACTCTGCCCTGGTATCCGCGTAGCGCACGCGTACTCCGTCGCAGACCCGAAAGTAGGTCTGGATCGATACGGCTTCTGGAACACTCATCTGCTTGCCTTTCCTCAAATCACCACGCCTCGTACAGCGCGACTTTCCTGCGTCCGGCGATGCGGCGACATCACGCGAACGTGTGATGCTCCTTCAGCGGCGGCTCGGGCAGGCTCAGCTGCTATGACCAAGAGCGACGAATCGGTGATGACGGTGGAGCAGGCACGGAAGATCTCCGCTCCGCTCTACGAGGCACTGAACAGGCCGGCCGAGAAGGACGTGTCAGCGCTGCTTGCCGAGGCGTGAAGTCGTCGACATCCACGTGGTCGACGACCTGATGATCGTGCGCGGTGAGGCGACAGGTACGCCGATGGCCGAGTTCTGGAGAGCTGCGCCGACCGGCAGGTCCTTCCGGACAATGGCCATCGACCTGTTCACCGTCCGCGACGGAAAGCTTGCCACGGTCTACCACATCGAGAACTGGTCGACGGCGCTAGAGCAACTCCGAGCCTGACAGGCGTCGCGCCGATGTCGCGTTGGCTCCTTCCTTCGGGGTCCCGCGATCGTGGCGGGGATGTTCGTGTCCTCGGCCGCCGGCGTGCGAAACGTCGCCGTGAGGTTCGGGATCGTGACCGCGCTCGTAGGAGCCATGGGGCTGGTGGCACGGCCATCATCCTGCAGCGAGAGCTGATGACTTGAACTGTCAGGTCGCTGAGTCGGTCCCGGCAAGAAAGCGGTGGACGTAGCTGACCGCCAGCGCACCTTCGCCCACCGCGGATGCGACGCGCTTGATGGAGCCCTTGCGGACGTCGCCGATGGCGAAGAAGCCGGGCACGTTCGTCTCGAGGTCGAACGGCCGCCGATCCAGCCACCAGGTGCCCTCGAGCATCGCGGGCGAAAGATCGTTTCCGGTCAGGAACAGACCGTGCTCGTCGAGAATCAGATCGGAGTCCTCCGCCCACTCGGTGTTGGCCTCGCCGCCGATGCACACGAACACCCTCGTGGCCGGGACTTCGACCGTGGCCCTGTCCCCTGTTTGTAGGTCGATCGCCATGATCTCCCGGCCGCCCACCAGACGCCTGATCGTGGTTCCGGTCCTGACCTCCACGTTGGGCTGGGCCGCGATCCGATCGACCAGGTACGCCGACATGTTCCTGGAGAGCTCCAGGCCCCGCACGAGCAGCGTCACCTTCTCGGCGTACTGCGACAGATTCATGGTGGTCTGGCCCGCGGAGTTCGCTCCACCGACGACCACGACTTGCTGGCCTGCGCACTGCGGCGCCTCGCCGATCCCCGAGCCGTAGTACAGCCCCGCGCCGAAGAACTTCTCTTCGTCATCCAGGCCGAGCCGACGCCAACGCACACCCGTCGCGCAGATGTTGGACCGCGACGCCATGACCGAGCCGTCGGAGAGGTTCACCCGAAGGAGTCCGTCAGTGAAGGCTCCCTCGAGTCCAGCGCGCATCTGGAGCAGCTCGGCGCCGAACCGTACCGCCTGCTGCCGGGCTCGCTCGGCCAACTCGGCACCCGAGATTCCGGTCGGGAACCCGAGGTAATTCTCGATGAGGCTGCTCGAGCCCGCCTGCCCGCCGACGGCGTTCCTTTCGATCACCGCCACGCGAAGCCCCTCCGACGCGGCATAGACGGCAGCGGAAAGTCCAGCAGGACCAGCCCCGTAGATCGAGAGGTCGTACACGTCGGTCGAAGGCCGAACGACCCAGCCGAGATGCTTGGCAAGTGTCTCCGGATCCGGCGCCTCCAGTCGTTCCCCACCGGGCAGTTGGACAACTGGCAACTCGACGCCGTCGAGTGGAACGCCCAGCGCTCGGATACAGTCGTGGTCGGTGGCCAGTTCGGTCCACGTGTACTGCGCGACGCTGCGGCTCAAGAAGTCACGCAGTACATAGGACGCAGGATCCATCGGCCGGCCGAAGACGCGCACCAACGACGCCGGCCCCGAAGTTACGGTACTCATCGCGATCAGTAGATGGTGCGCAACGGCCGATTCCAATCACCTGTTCAGGTGATTGGCGAGTTCCGTTCTCGAGCGGACGGAGAGTTCGCGGTAGATGCGGGTCAGGTTGGCTTCTACTGCTTTGACGGATATGAACTGTTCCGCGGCTGCTTCTTGGTTCGACCGGCCGACTGCGACGAGCTCGGCGACCCGGCGTTCGGTCTCGGTCAGTGTGCTCGTCGTCGGGTACAGACCGACGCGGCCGGCTTCGTCGCGGGTTCGTTCCTCCCACCGGGGTACGCCGAGCTCGTCGAAACCACGTGGGCGACCCGGCTGGCGCAGTACGACGCCGTCTGTGACTGGGGAGTTCCCGACCACGCACTCCTCGAACGGGTGAGCGCGATCAAGGTCCCCGTTTCGTCGCGAACGGCGACAGCGACCCGATGATCCTCCCCCACTACTCGTACCTCCTGGCCGGCCTGATCCCCCACTCCCGACTCCGCCGACGGCTTCCTCGTCCAGCACCAC
Organism: Kribbella orskensis; assembly: GCF_004342085.1. Taxonomy (NCBI): domain Bacteria; kingdom Bacillati; phylum Actinomycetota; class Actinomycetes; order Propionibacteriales; family Kribbellaceae; genus Kribbella; species Kribbella orskensis. Next base: position 34,231 of record NZ_SLWM01000015.1, on the reverse strand, counting down.
GCTGAATTCGCCGCCGACGTCAACGCCTTCCTGATCTGAGCTGCTCGGACATCCAGGCCTCCGCGAGCGCCGTCCAACCGGACGCATCACCGGCACCCTCGGCCAGCCCGAGGTTGTGCGGGCCGTGCGCGAACACGTGCACCGTGCGTGGTGCGTCGTACCTGGCCAGCGTCGCCGCGAACCGATAGCTGTGCTCCGGAGGCACCCGGACGTCCTCCGCGGTGTGCCAGAGAAAGAACGGCGGCGGCGAAGGTGACACGAGCACGTCGAGTGACGTCGACCGGCGTGCCTCGGGCGACGCGTCCTCCCCGAGCAGGATGATCCTGGACGGCCGGTAGATCTCGGTCTCCATCGAGGTGATCGCGTACCCGAGTACGGCGAAGTCGACCGATTCGGCGGCTGCCATCCAACGCGACCGCCCGGGTGGACGCCATCACCCGATCAGGTGATGGATCGTCCCGGCCGTCAGGTGCTTGGCTCTGGCACATCAGCGACCTGAAGGAGCACTGCCATGCCGATGATCGACGTCTATGCGGTAGCCGGCACGTTCGGCGACAAGCATCAGCTCGCGGTCGACCTCGCGACGACGCTGATGAAGATCGAGGAGGTGCCGGACATCCCGATGTTTCGGCAGAACACCGCGGCCTTCGTCCATGAACTCGACACAGCCGGCCTCGCGAACGTCGACGGTGAGAACACCTACGTCCGCGTCCAGGTGCTCACGAACCACGGAGCGCTCGACCGCAAGAAGCAGCTCGCGGTCGTCGCCGAGCTCACCAGCATCGTGGCCGAGGCGGCCGGCGATCCGATCCTGGCCGACCGCACCTGGGTCTTGCTCACCGAGGCACCGGACGGCGGCTGGGGCCTCGCGGGCCACGCCAACACCAACGAAGAGCTGGTCGCCGCGGCCAGAGCCCAGATCGCCGAGATCGGAAGCTGACAGACATGGAACCCGCGGTCGTTCTCGTGCACGGCGCGTTCGCGGACGCGTCCGGCTTCGCCGGCGTGATCCGCGAACTCCAGACCGCGGGCATCACCGTGATCGCCCCACCCAACCCGCTCCGCAGTCTCGCATCCGACGCCGCCGGCATCGCCACGATGGTCGAGGCGATCGACGGCCCGGTCCTGCTCGCCGGCCATTCGTACGGTGGCGCAGTGATCACGCAGGCCTCGGCCGAGCTCGACAACGTGGTCGGCCTGGTCTACCTCGCCGGATTCGGGATCGACGTGGGCGAGAGCTGCGCGAGTGTCCACGAGCCGTTCCCACCGACCCTGCTGGCCAAGACGTCCGCCCCGACGCCGTACGACGCTCCCGGCGGGCCGGGCGGACCCGATCTCTACATCACCGAGGCCCAGTTCCGAGAGACGTTCTGCGCCGACGCCCCGGTCGACGTCGCGGCGGCGATGTTCGCCACCCAGCGACCGCTGACCCTGGCGGCCCTCACCGAGAGCGCGACCGCGGCCGGCTGGAACACCACACCGTCCTGGTCCCTGATCCCCGACCACGACAACGCGATCGCGCCGGCCGCCCAACGGTTCATGGCCGAGCGGATGCGGGCCACGACCGCGACGATCGCCGGTTCGCACACAGTGTTCATCGCCCGGCCCGTCGCGGTCGCCGGGTTCATCCGGCGTGCGCTCGCGGGATGACTGCTGTCCTGCGCTTGTCCGGTCTGCTTCGATGGGGCCGGAGATGAGCGGAGACGACGATGGTCGAGAGCCGGCCGCTGCGCGGACGCAGTGAGCAGCTGGGCCTGGCGCTCAGTGCGGTACGCCGGGTCCGTGCGATCGGCGCGTCCGGCGTCGTACTCGTCACCGGCGCGCCCGGGATCGGCAAGACGGCCGTGCTCACCGAGATCTGCCGCCAGGCCGCGGTCCAGCGCTTCCGCGTCGCCCGGACCAAGTGCGACGAGATCGAACAGGTCTCGCCCGGCGCGCCGGTCATCGCCGTACTGCGCTCGGGCCGGGATCCCCTAATCTCGGCCGACGACTACGAGCACCTCGGGCAGATCGAGCCGCTGGTCCTGGCCGACCGGATCGCGACGTACCTGGAGAAGGCGGCCGCGGGCGGGCCGCTGGTGATCGCGATCGACGACCTGCACTGGGCCGACCGGGTCAGCCTGTTCCTGCTGCGCTCGCTCATCCCGCGGCTGATCGGCCTGCCGGTCCTGTGGGTGCTCACCAGCCGTGACCGGCGGCTCAAATCCGAGCTGGAGAGCGTGGATCACGTCCGGTTCCACCACCTGCTGCTCACGCCGCTGACCGCTCCGGACCTCGCCGCGATGGCACACGACCGCTTGGGTGGCGTACCGAGCCGGCACACCCAGCAACTCCTGGCGGCATCCGACGGCAACCCGTTCCTCGCGGTGCAGATCATCGACGGGATCGCGCGGACGGCGGGCCGGGAGGACGCGGTTCCGGCCGAGTTCACCGCTGCGATCCATCGCCGTCTGTCCGAGCTCGATCCGACGGTACGGTGGGCCGTCGAACTGCTCGCAGTCGCCGGGCGAACACTGCCGATCGACGACCTCGTCCTACTCCAGCCCGAGCTCACACCGGAGCTCGTCGGCGACGCAATACTCAGCGGCCTGGTCGCCGAGACGTCGGGAACGCTGTCGTTCCGGCACGACCTGATTCGCGAGACGGTGTCTGCCACGATCGCCGGACGCACCGTCCGCGGGCTTCATCTGCGCATCGCAGATCATCTGCTGCGAGTCGCCGGCCAAGAGTTGCTCGCGGCATCGCACGTCAAGGCCGCGACGATCCCAGGCGATCTCGGAAGCGCCCTCATTCTCACCTCCGCCGCGGAGCAGTTGACGTCGATCAGCCCCGACGATGCCAGCGAGCTCGCGATGCTCGCATTCGGGACCCTGCGGCCCAGTCACGACCGGTGGTTCGAGATCGGCCAACGCTGCCTGGCGGTCCTGGCCCGCACACAGCACGTCGCGGAGACACTGACGGTCGCCGATCAACTGCTCGCCCGCGCCGACGAGGCCGAGGTGATCGGGCAGGTCGAGACCGTGACGGCTCGTGCCCTGTGGCTGGGCGGCCAGGTCGCCGAGCTCACTGAGCGCTGCGATCGCGTCCTGCGGTTGCCTGGACTGGCTCCGGCGATCGCAGCGCGGCTCACCGCGGCCCGGGCACTCGCGCAGACCCGGATGATCCCCGGAGCGCAGGCGGCCGACGGCGCCCGGATGGCCTTGGCGACAGCTCAGGCGGCGGGCGACCAGGAGGCGATCACGTTGGCGCTGCAAGCGTGCGGGGAGGCTGCCAAGAACGAGGGCCGGCATCGGGCGAGTCTGGGGTACTTCCGCGACCTGCGGCCGCTGCTCGGAACGTCGTACCTGGCCGAAGAGATCATCGCGCTGCAGCTCCTCGACCGCTACGAGCACGCGCAGACCCTGCTGGACCAAGCCCGCAAGGACAGCGAGTCGGCCGTCGAGGGCGCGTTGCCCGCACTCGCCTACGCGCAGGTGTGGCAGGACTTCAATCTGGGCCGGCTCGACGACGCCGGCGCGGGCGCACTCGGCCTGATCGAGCTGGGCCGGCAGCTCGGCACCAGCGTGCACGCGCTCGAGGCGATGATGATCCACGCCGCGGTCCAGCTGGCCCGCGGCGAGTACGAAGCCGCGGACCGCCAGGTCGAGGCGGCGGCGAGGCTCACCGACGCGGACGAGAACATCCGCGAGCCCGCCGTACCGCTGATGCGAGGCTGGCTGGCCGCGACCCGAGGCGACCTGGATCGGGCGACCGCGATCCTCCGCCCACTGCTCGACACTGCGGCCGAATCACGCACGTTCTGGCCGTGGTGGCCCGGTTGGACGGCGGTGTTCTACGAGATCGGGACCGCCGCCGGCGAGCCGAAGTTCGCCCGGCAGGCGGTCGACCTCGCCGAGCTCGGCGCCGAGCGCAACCCTGGGGTCATCAGCTTCGAAGGACTCGCTCTGAACCTGCGCGGCCGCGCCGAGGACGACCTCGCCCTCGTGGCCCGGTCGGCCGAGGTGCTCGCCTCGAGCCCGCGACCAGCGCTCCTAGCGGTCGGCGCCGCAAGCTACGGACGGGCGCTGCTAGCCGCGGGCGATCGCGACGCCGGGATGGTCCAGCTGGACCGGGCCTGGGACGTCTACCACGCGATGGGCTCGCTGGACAGCCGCAACGGTGTCGAGGCTACGATGCGCCGCGCCGGTGCCCGCCGTACCAAGTGGGACCAGTCGACCGCCCGCCCTGCCACCGGCTGGGAAGCCCTCACCGACGCCGAGCAACGCGTCGCGAAACTCATCGCCGCCGGCCACACCAACAAATCGGCCGCCTCGACCCTCGGCATCTCCATCAACACCGTCGGCACCCACCTCCGCGCCGTCTTCGCCAAACTCGGCATCCAATCCCGCGTCCAACTCGCCAACACCCTCAACGCCCACCCCGGAGAGACGCGCGAGCCGGACGGCTGAGAGACCAGTCAGGGGATCTGCACGATCGTGAAGACCTGGTGGAGGAGGTCGGTGAGCGACCGGTCGTTTTCCGTCCGTCGCATCAGAGCGACCTCGATGCAGCTCAGCGCGGTGTTGACGATGGCCCGGGCGCGAAGGACCATCCCGGAGGCGTGCTCGGTGTCTTCCTAATTCCCCCGGTACTTCCCAAGCAAGGAAGACGTCGCCTTCGGCGACAGCATTCCCGCCGCCTGGCGGGATCGCAGGTCACCGGCAACATCGCGTGCTACCGGCAACCATCAATCACGAAGACCCTCAACTGGCCCAAGAACAGAATCGAGCTCATCGAATCCGGCCGCATCAAGGTCGACCGGACTATGTCCACCACCCTCCTCTGGACCTACAACCCCACCCTAGAAACCACCGACGCGCTCCTCGCCCAGGTAGACCAAGCCGCCGAGCCAGTACCCGCAGACACCCTCACCTGGATCACCTCCCACGCCTTCCGCAAAGCCGTCGCCACCGCCCTCAACGACCGCGGCCAACAGCTCGCGCGGGCGCCGACCCAGCGGCGGCCTTGGCGACAGTCGAAGCAGCTTGGCGGAGCCAGGTGGACCTTCTCTTCGTCTATGGCAGCGAGGACGCTGGAAGCGACACATCGAACTCGCGAAGGTGATGCGCGCCGACATCGCCGCGTACGAGGCTGGGCATGTTGATTGGCGGGCTTATAACAAGGCGGTGGAGTCCTTCCAAGAAGTGTTCTGTCACGAAGTGTCTGCCGAACCGCGAGAGGGCTGCAAGCATTAGCGGTCTGGGCCGCCCGAGCGGCGTGACGTCGGACTGCCTGGTCCCCTCGAACTAACGGAGGGCACGCTGGTTTTGCACCCGCGGATGTTGATGAACGCGACTCGCTCGTACGTCGCCCGCGGGCCTCCGGCTTCGTAGCCAGTACGGCGCACTGAGGTGTCAGCCGACCGGGAGCCAGGCGGCGCGGATATCTTCGGGGGACAGGGTTGCAGCTAGGGACTCGTCGACCAAGCGGCGTTCGGTGATGTGTTGTTCCTGGACGCGTGCCCGGAAGGCGCCTTCGGTTGCGTCGAGCAGCGGTATCAAGCGGAACTTCCACCGTCCGTTTTCTCGGTAGAAGGTGAACGAGACCGGGCTCTCCTTGCCGTCCAGCTTCACCAGCACTGTGCCGACGTCGCCGGACACCTCGACCGTGCCCGCGGACATCCGCTCCACGGCCGCGGCCTTGAGGTTCGCCCCAAAATTCCAGTTCCGTTGTTGCCCCCGCCGCACCGCATCAATGACAAACTGAGTCGTCGACCAGCTCCGGATGTTCTCGGCCGGAACCGTCGCTCGCAGGAGGATCACGGCCAGTTGGTCGCTCATCCTGGCTCGCCTGAGATAGGACTCCGGCGCGGTCAAGGCCAGCTTCTTCATCCCTGCGTAGTACTCGATGCTCTCCGCCGTCAGCAACGCCGCCACCGTCCTGCCGTCCTTCGCCAGCAGGGCCTCACGGTACGAGGAGAACGCCTGCGCCACCGCGGCCTTGTCCACAGCCGAACCAGAAACAGTCGACCGCGGCGATGGCACCGGCTCCGCACGCTCCCCACCGGAACAAGCAACCAGCACAACGCACAGGACTCCGGCCGTAACCAACCGACCCACAAACCGCTCAGGCACTCGAGCCTCCCCAATCAACGCCGCACCACCGCGCGCAACGCTACAACGCCCCGGGCGCCCACCAGGAAGACTGTCGTGCTGGGGCAGGTCATCGACCCGTGCACGACATCAGCAACAGTCCTCGAGCTATGCCGTCAACTCGAGGAACGCACCGCCACCGCGCGGCCAATCGCGAGTTGATGACCCAGCTCAACGGCCCGGCCGACCGATCGCTGCAGTTGGTCCCTCCAGAACGGGCGAGGATTCGTCCCTGCCGCGGGCTAGCGCAGAGTGGGCGGTGCCGCTCCGGAAGCAACGCCTGCGGCGGGTCGTGGACGAACAGAGCGCAGAAGGGTCAGAAGTCGATACGCATGACGGCGCGGCGTTTGCCCGGCCGGCTCACCTCGACGAACTCGGCATCGGCGAACATCGCGAGAGTGCCGACGGACCCGCCGTCCACGACGTCTGGGTAGCCCTCCACCGCGCGGGCGCCGCGTTCACGGGCGAACCCGACGGCGGCGCGGGCGAGTGCGCGGCTGACCCCTCGGCGCCGGTAGCCGACGCGGGTGACGAAGCAGGTCACGGCCCAGACAGTGGTGTCGGCCTTGTCCTCGTTGCGGCCCAGCCAGGGGACGCGGTAGTCGCGGAGCAGCCTCGGGTGATCCGCCCGCGGCGCGACGGCGCACCAGCCGACGGGCTCACCGTCGAGATACGCGACCAGGCCGCTCGTCGCCCGTGCCTTTCGGTTTCCGCAGGCGGTCTGGTCGCGAAGACGGGCAGCGAGCTCCTCGGGACCTTCAGACGCCCAGGACTCTTTGGGCAGCATCCGGAACCGCTGGCACCAACACCGTGCGGTGTCGCCGGATGTGCCGAAGACCGCCCGCAGGTCCTCCCAAGCCGCCTGGTTGGCCGGAACGATCGTGAGCCGCTCGGCGGTGACCGGGTCCCGCGAGCCCGTTGGGCGGGGAACGGGAACCCCCTTGACCGAAGGCAGCTTCTGCTGCTTCTGCTTACGGGGCAGCGCGTCGAACGTGAGCCGAACGTCCACCGTGTCGCCTGCGTCCAGTCCTTCGGGCTTGCGCACGGCATCCTTCAGCGGGAGCAGGTAGCCGCCGTCCTTCGGCCACAGCGACGTCTTCCACTCGGTGTTGCCGATCCGAGCGCGGATCGGGAGCATCCCCCACCCGTAGCTGGCGGCGGAGGCCGTGGCCCGCAGCGCGACACTTTCCTGCTCCGGCACGGAGACGAAGTAGTACGGCGCAGGACCACGCCACTCGATGACCTCGCCGATGAACTCATGATCCATGGCCAGATGCTAGGCCCCATTCCGGGCGTACCGCTTCCGCATTCACCGCCGCGCCTGGCTGCGTGCCACCGCCAGGTACGGCCGGATCGATCTGCCCGACCAACTTCTGAACAGGCTCTAAGGGCTTGTCTGAGTGCGCGTCGACCTGTCATCGACGACAAGTGTCGTGCACGTGCGAACCACCACAATCCAGCGCCTGACCAGGCCGGTTAGTGCGCAGGCCAGCTGGCGGACACCGCCGACCCCGACAGAATTCACCTTCAGCCACTCGCGGCGGCCGCCGACGTACCGGTGGCCGCGCCCTTCACGACCAGACCCTCGACGCCTTCGCCGCGGGCAATACGTCGAACCACTCCCGGGCTTCCTCGAGGTCCGCGGTGACCGGTGTCAGCTGCAGCGGGGGCGAGAAGCTGGTGGCGAGCTGCTCCAATCGGCCGCGGCGTACGATCCACCGCTGGGTGCGCAGCTCGACCCCGGCCACCGCGAGCAGGTCGAACGCGACGTACGACGCCGGTGCGGCGGCGACCAGCTCCCTCGCTTTGGCCGGTGCTGTGACCATGCGGCGCTGCAAAGCGTCGAAGGACAGCCGGCCGTCGACCAGCATCAACAACTCGCCGTCCAGTACGACGCCGTCGGGCAGTTGCCGTGCGGCGGCGGCCTCGACGTCGGGGAACCGATCGGTCAGGTCTTTGCGCTGCCGTGACCACAGCCTCGCTTGGTCACCGCGCCGAACGATGGTGCAGCGACTAGTTGACTGAACTCTTCAGCGCGCCGGGTGGCGCGCCAGTGTGTGGCTGGAGAGGGTGTGCCGGTGTCGTTAGTGGATCTGGGCCGGGTGCTGGAGTTCAGGTGGGGGCTGCGGTGGCGCGTGTTCTCCCGTCGAGGACATGACCAGCAACGCCGAGGCGCGACTCGTCGAAGCCAAGGACCGCGCCTGGCTCGGCGAGCTCAAGCCTCGGGGAGGGGTCGGCCAAGATACGACGGAAACCGGCAACCAGTGATCTTGAGTTGAACTTGCCGCAGGTGAGGTGCTGGGGTGGATCGGCGTCGGCTGCCCGACCAGGGACGGCGATGCGCAAACGCAGCCGGAGGCCCGATCTTGTGTCACCGTTCGCAGTGGACTTCTTCGCGTACCCGCTCAGATCGGTCAACGGCGCACCCGATAGCGCAGGTGAAGCACCCGGTTGCCCTGAATCACCACGTCAGGTTCCTCCAACAGGTGCTGCGCGTCGACTGACCCGAAGTAGCGCTTGCCGGACCCGAACACGACGGGTACGACGTCCATGCGCACTTCGTCGACCAGACCTGCGGCAAGCACCTGGCCACCGACCTCGCCAGCGGCGACCTCGACTATGCGGTCACCGGCAAGCTCCTGCGCTTTGGCCATGGCTGCCTCGACGCCGTCGACGAAGTGAAACGGCGCCTCTGGGTCCCAGCCCTCGGGCTTCGGCCGGTGTGTCACGACGACCACGTGGTCGATCCCGCCCGGAGGCTTCCCGTCCCAGCCGTCGGTCATGTCGAAGACGTGGCGGCCGACGAGTGTCACCCCGATCTGGTCCCAGTACGCCCGGGTGTAGTCGTAGGACACCTGCGACACCTTTAGCTCTCCGCTCTCGTCCAATGGGACGTCACCGTTGGACAACCAATCGAACAGCGGTCCGGGCTGATCGTTCTTGTCCGCGACGAAGCCGTCCACCGACACCGAGCTGTACATGACTACCTTGCCCACGGGGCTCTCCTTTGCTCTGGGGTGCCCCCCCAAATTAGCGTGTCGTGAGCTGTCGCTCTTGTAAGAAATCAATCGGCCGGCAGCGGCCAGCTGTCCAGCGCGTGGCCGGGATGTTCGCGCAGGAACCGCCGCCGGACTTCGACGTACCGGGTCGGGGTGAGCCCGGTGAACGCCCGGAACTCGTGCCCGAAGTGGGCCTGGTCGAAGTAGCCTGCGCCAGCGGCGAGGTCGCCCCAGTCGATCGGTCCGGCGGGGTTGATCGCGAACACGGTGGCGGCGAAGCGGCAGGTGCGGGCCAGCCGCTTCGGCGTGACGCCGATGAGCTCCTTGAACCGCTGTGCCAGATGAGTGGGATCCGGGCTGCCACAGCCAGCGCGATCGGTTCGCCGCGATCCCGGTGCTCTTCGACGTCACCACCTCGAAGCTGGTTGAACATGTGCGGCTGCCCATGCGTGCGGAGCCGGCCCTTTGCCATCAACCGGTACACCTTGTCCCGGTCGACGCCGAGGATCTCGGCAGCCTACGCGGTCGAGATCCGATCGTCGGCGGCACCCGGTCGCGATCCCAGCGAGTGCGGGCTGACGGTCGGGGACTGCATTGCGCTAAGCCTGCCAGGAGCGAAGTTCGAGCCCGCTCGTGCCGGTCCGTACCTGTACTGCGGCAATGGCGGCGCCCCGGTGAGCGATACACCGGGCGGAGGGATCGGAGGATGACGCTGAGACCGAGTGGCGCCTGGTCGCGCTGCTGAGGATCGTCGAGCGGGGTCCGGCGCTCTACGCCTCCACCTGGTTCCGGCTCCACTACCCGCGTCGCGCGAGTGCGCACAAGCACCCTGTCTCTGGGTAGGGTCTGCTTTCGGCCGGGCGAGCGAGTCCGGCGGAGAGGAAGGAACACAAGATGATGCGCGCCGGTTTTGCCCTGCTTGCTGTGCCACTGCTGGTCAGCTGCGGCGGCTCCTCCGAGCTGAGCGCGCCGCCACCGACGGTATCGGCGACAGCTTCGGTGACTCCCGCACCACGGGCGTCGGCTCCTGCGGCGACACCGTCACGAGCCGTATCGCCGCGGCCGACCGCGCCGACTGCCACGCCACGGCAGGCCGATCTCGCGCGGCTGGTGGTCCGATCCGCCACCTTCACTCGAACGTCGTCCCGGGACTGGGATCGGCAACGGGTCGGTGCGTTCGACGTGGAGCGGTTCGTCGGCAAGTTGTCCGGGACCCCGCAGGAGGATCGCCAACTGCTCGCCCGGACCGGATTCGTCCGCGGGTACGTCAGCATCCGCATGTCGTCCGACGACCGACGACTGGTTGTCTGCCTGTACCGGTTCCGTTCTCATCAGGGCGCTGTGACGCTCCAGAACCGTTTCTGGGGACAGTACGAGCACGGCGACACGTTCACGGTCCGGGGCATCTCGCGCACCTGGACGGACTCAGGACTGACAAAGAAGTCGTCTCCCACGCGCTTCACGGCAGGTGCGAACGTGAATTTTGTCGTCGGCAACGTCCTCGCCCAGGTGACGGTGACCGAGTCAAGCCAGACCCTCGACGGCCTCCGCCCCGACACCCGGCTGGCCGCCACCATTTCGAACCTCCAGCAGGATCTCCTCAAGGCCGCTGGCTGATCGGTCACCACAGCGGCACCTTCGCCGTGCTCTACGCCGATGTGCGCGGAGCCTGCCGGCTGTACTAGATGAGGTAGATGGGAGACGTGGCGGCAGGTCTCCCTAACCGCTGGCGGAACGTCCTCCGGCAGTAGTTCCGCTCGAGACGGTGGGAGTAGGCGTTATTGGAATCTGCACTATTCCGCGTAACTGGTAAGCCGAGCGATTAGGCACCGATGAGTTGGCCCCGCCGGCGGCCGGGCCTGCGGTCCTGGCATGGATACGCTCCCGCCATCGAAGTCGACCTGGTCGACCAACTCGAGTACGCCGAGCAGCTGGCACGGATTCGTCGAAGTGGAGACGGACCTGCTCCCGGGCGACACGATCCAGTTCGTCCTACTACGGTTGGGCGCGACGATGCGATTCTCGATCAACATCCCGAACTTCGGTGACTTCGCCGACGCCCACACGGTCGGCTGGGTGGCGACTGCTGCAGCGCTCGCGACCTCCCGCATCAAGCTGGGGCCACCGAGTCTTGGATGAGCTCCTGGGAGGCCGGATGACGAGCGGTCTCGAGCGCCGCGGCTCCGACCTGCTCCGCCCGGTCGGCCCGTGGATGCCGGCCGTGCACGAGTACTTGAAGCACCTCGAGTCAGTCGGCTTCCACGGAGCACCCCGGGTCGTCGGCATCGAGGGCGACCATGAGGTGCTGACGTTCCTCGAAGGCGACATACTCGCGGATCCGGAGTGGGAGCCGGGGCGCGGTAACCCACTCCCGGCGTACGCCCGGACAGACGATGCACTGACCGCCGTAGGGCACCTGCTTCGCGACCTGCACGAGGCGTCCCGCAGCTTCCAGCCGCAGCACACCGGCTACCGCTTCCATCCCCACGCGCCCAATCCCGGCGAGATCGTGTCGCACGGCGACCTGGGCCCGTGCAACACCGTCTATCGAGCTGGTGTGCCGGTCGCCTTCATCGACTGGGATGCAGCCGGGCCGATCGACCCGCTGCTCGATCTCGCATCCGCAGCCTGGGCCTTCCTGCCGCTGGAGTCCGACCGTCAGCTCGCCGAGACCGGCTTCGATCCGCTGCCCGACGTGCCCCACCGGCTCCGGGTGTTTGTCGACGCCTACGGACTCACCGACCGGCCGACGATCATCCCCGCGCTGCAGCAGGCGAAGTTGAAGATGGTCGAGCAGGTGCAGCACTGGCCGATCGACGCGGCCGGAGCTGCCGGCTCGCTGGAGTTCCTCGCCGGTGAGCTGCGGCGGCTGGACTCGATCACGCCGGCTCTGCGTCGAGCGTTGTAGGGCGCACGGCATGCTAGCGGCAGCGCGCGGCCAGGCTTCAGGTGGCGCTTTGGGTGCGGATGCCGTCGATGGTCTCGCGCAGAGCCTCGTCGGTGGAGGTCGGTTCGATGCCGAGGGCAACGGTTGCGGCGGTAGAGTCGAGGACGAACGGGCGCTGCCGCTGGTACTGCGTCTCGATCATCTCGCGCGCATCCCGGTTGAACAGACCGGCGAGACGCAAGGCGACCGCCGGCATCTTGCTGACGCGCGCGACCGGCGCTCCCGCAAGCTCGGCGGCGCGTGTGGCCAGCGCGCGGACGGACATCGCCTCGGGGGTGGGCACGTGCCACGGCCGACCCCACGTGCTCTCATCGGCGGCAACCGCGATCAGTGTCCGCGCGACATCACCGACGTATGTCCAACTGTGCGGCGCATCCAAGTCGGCCGGCATCGAACCCCGTCCGCCAGTCAGCACCTTCGGCAACACCATGACACTGAACGGCGAGACCGTCCGCGCACCCAGATAATCCGACCCGCGCACCTCCGCAGTCCGAATCCGCCCCGCCTCATGGGCCGCCAGCGCGTCCTCCCACAGCTTGGCCCGAACCTGACCCTTGACCGAGTTGGGCCGCAAGGGGGTCTCCTCCGTCATCGGCCCGTCGACCTCGCCATAGCCGTAGAGGTTCGCGGTAGTCACCAGCACGGCTCCGCTTACCTCAGCCGTCCGCACCAACGCCGCTCCCATGGGAGGCCAGTCAGTAGGCCACCGGTGATAAGCCGGCCCCGCACACGAGTAGAGCGCCACGGCGCCCTCGGTGTGTCGAGACAACACCTCGGCGTCACTGGCATCCGCAGCAACACACTCGATGCCCCCAACGCCAGCCTCCCCGCCGCCCCGCGCGAAGCCACCGTCGCTCGGCCTGGATCCGCCGACGCCCGACTGGGGGCCGCTGCCGCTGCGGGTGATCAGGCGGACCTGTTCGCCGTGGGCGGCGAGTAGCCGCGCGGTGGCCGAGCCGACCGGGCCGGCTCCGACGATGACGTGCAGGGACATGGCGGGTGACTCCTCTTTCAGATTTGGCGAGAACAGTGTTCTCGAATAGGTTCACTGTACGCAGTACGCGACTCGGCAGTCAAGAACACTGTTCTCGCCACGTGTCAGTGTTCTCGAGTCTGTGTCAGACTGAGGGCATGTCCGCACCGTCACTCCGCGCCCGGGTCCGCTCGGAGATGAGCCAGGAAATCAAGGCCGTCGCTCGCCGGCGCCTCGCCACGGACGGCGCGAACCTGTCCCTGCGCGCCGTCGCCCGGGACATGGACATCGTCGCCTCGGCCCTCTACCGCTACTTCCCGAGCCGCGACGCCCTGCTCAGCGCCCTGATCATCGACGCGTACGACGCCCTGGCCGCGGCCGCCGCCGAGGCGGACGCCGCCGTACCACGCGACGATCTCCGCGGCCGCTGGCTGGCCGTCTGCCGCGCCGTACGCACCTGGGCCCTCGCGCACCCCGCCGAGTACGGCCTCATCTACGGCGCCCCGGTCCCCGACTATGCCGCCCCGCCCGACACCGTCGAGCCGGCGTCGAAGGTCATCATGCTGCTCGCCGGCGTCGTCATCGACGCCGGCGACCGACTCAAACCACTGACGGCCTCCCCGATCGCGCTCCCCCTCCGCGCCGACCTCCGCCGCCTCATCAATGAGCGTCAGGGCGACCTCCCGGAGGAACGCCTCGACCGCGTCCTCGTCGCGTGGACCCACCTCTACGGGGTACTCAACTTCGAAGTCTTCGGGCGCCTCAACGACATGATCGAAGCCCGCACCGAGTACTTCGACCACCACATGGCCCTCATGGCCGACCTCACCGGCCTTCCACAGTGACGGACCAGGCACCTCGCCGCGCAACCACGTCTCCTCTACGCAGTCGCCTACCGCGTGCTGGGAACGTCACCCAGGCGTCGGACGTCGTGCAAGGGCGCGGTGTCTGCCCCGCGAGCAGTCGGCGAGTGTGAGGCCGGGGTGAGCTGCGGGGTGTCAGGTGGTTCGGCCGCAAGGGCGGGAATCCGTTCGGTGTCACTTGCCATTTCAGTGGATCTTGAACAGGCCTCGTCGCGGTGGCCGCCCACACCTTCGCGACCGAGTACGGGGCGAAGTGGCACAAGGCAGTGGCCAAGATTGTCGACGACCTCCACCTACTGAGCGCGTTCTACGACTACCCACCGAGCACTGGATCCACCTGCGCACCGCCAACCCGATCGAGTCAAATCTCTAGTTGGCAGCTGGAAACCTTGCCTATCCCCACATCGCGGTGAGGCCAGCCCGGCTGATTGCAGAGGGCCGCGCGGACCGGGGCCTGCTGATCTGTGGGACCGGTCTCGGCGTGGCGATCGTCGCGCACCGCGTCCAGAAGGCAGCGCTGACGATCTGCTCGGGGAGGTAGGACATGCTGGAGGTCGTCAGCGGAACCTGCGCACGCAACTCGTCGATCAGACCCGCATCGATGACCCCGACAACTACGCACGCATCGGGCTGTCCTGGCACGTCACGGAGCCACAAGGTCTGCTGTTCCCGGCGCTCGCACCTGTGATCGATCGCGCCCGTTGCTAGCTGATAATGCTGACCGACAGCGCCGGAGTCAGATCATGTCGCCGCGTCGTCACCATCGATCGGGGTGCCGCGAAGGTAATGGGAGAACGAGGAGTCACGTTTGGGATGCCGGTGATAGCGCGTCGGAACGAGGCGACCTTCGAGGTCGTCCGTCGTGGTATCGGCGATGCGCCAGAGCCGGCGTGCGACGTTGCCGATGACTCCCATGTGCGGCGACGATGGATGGCTACGAGTTGGTGACTTGTCCTGCTTCAGCAGGAGCTCTTCGGCCAGGGACTTGATGATGCCCTGATCGAACTCGTCCTGGATCCGAGCCGTCACGCGATTCTCGAGTTCCTCGTGCTCGGACAGCAGCCGGATCACGACCTCCCAGACTTCGCCAAATCGAAGATGGAGGTATCGGCTGTCACCGTACTGGCGTCCTTTGAGCACGCGGAGAGATTTTTCGAGCTGTTTTGTGTTGCCCAGGTAGGCGGATACGTCGTCGGCCGGCCAACTGCTGGCGTGTCTGAGGAGGAGTTCCGTCGCCGCGGCCAAATGCTGTGCCGCGTAGGCCGAGAACAAGTCGGCGTCGTGCCTGCGGCGTGTGAGCGGAGTCTCGCCAGTCCGAGACTCGTCGACCAAATCGCGCAGCCTCGCATGTTCCGAGCGCATCGCGGCGTCTAACGCGGATTCAGCTGGACCGGCCTTGTGCAGCGTCCGGCTGTCTGTCATCCCTGGCCTTGCGGGGTCGACCACCACGTTGTACTCCGAGTGCGTCCGGAGGAATCGGTCGACCGCGGGGCAGTAGTTGCTGATCTGGATGCCTCGCCTCAGCAGGTCGTCAAGAACAACGTGGATCAACGTCGTGGCCAGACCGCGGCCACGAAGGTCAGGGCGAATCTCGGTCAACCCAAGGACTCTGCGACCCTCGATGTCTCGGAAGTCCAGTGTGCCGACTGCCGCGCCTTCGAGCCGAAGCTCGTAATAGGCCAGGTCAGAGTCCTCGACGACGAGAACTTGGCCGTCTTGGTCGTCCATCAGGATAGTCATTTGGCAGAGCTCCTTGCACGCCGAGGGTGACCGTACCGTGGTTCAGTGCCGTCGGCCGGGGAGGTTCTTACCTCGGTCCATCCAAGCGCCTGTCGCCGAGATTCAGTCCTCCAGGTCAAGTCCCTCGTGGTTGTGAGGAAGTTGAGTCGCTGTCCGGGAACCTCAGGGCACCTCTGACCTGTCAACGACGTGATCCTCGGCCTGAGGTCTGGTGGTGGATCCGCAATCAGTTGGATCCTGCGATCGCTGCCTGGACGAGTAGCCGGAGCGCTGGAATCACCTCTGCCTGAAACCATGGATTCCTGGACTGCCATCGAAAGTTCAGAGGCGAGGGGTGCACCAGTGGAATCCGCTCGGGCAAATAGTCACGGTAGGCGCGTACCGTCTCGGTCAAGGTCTGCTTGGCGGCGGCCTCGAGGTAGTGCTTCTGCGCGTAGCTTCCGATGAGGATCATCAGGCGCAGTTCTGTCAGTTGTTTCAGGATGCGCGGGTGCCACGTAGGTGCGAAGTCAGGTCGTGGGGGAAGGTCGCCATGGGCACCTTTGCCCGGGTAGTAGAAGTCCATCGGCAGTAGCGCGAGCATGTCCGGGTCGTAGAACTGCTCCTCAGTGACACCGAGCCATCGCCGTAGCTTGGTTCCGCTTGGATCATTCCAAGGGATCTGGCTATCCTGCGCGAGCTTGCCGGGTGCTTGGCCAATGATCACGATCCTGGATCGTGGCGACACGGAGTAGACAGGCTCGTACCCACGTTCGGTCGCCCAGGCATTCGCCGCGTCGTGGACTACTTCATCGTGAATCGCGGTGAGTTCGTCCACACTCGGCCCGATCCGTTCTCTAAGTCTGATCGTTGTACGACGTTGGTGCGCCGACACATCGTCGCTCTTACGTCAGTAGGGGCAACCGGCCGGAGTGCGTCCGGATGCGGCTACCACCTTCGCATCAAGTTCTGCTGAGACCGGCGACGGCTGACTGATCGAGCCGGCCCGCGTCGCCTTCCGGCCTGGTGGAATCGACGATTGACTCGTACTCGGGGTGCTTGCGTGGAGTGGGATGGCCGACAGCGGCCCGAGGCGGCAAGCGTCTGTTGCGCCATAACAGACAGTGGCCGATCGCGCGCCTGGTCTTGCCGACGCATACTCGAGACGGAGAAGAGGACGATATAGATCAGTACAGACTCAAGGGCATCGTGAGGCGACGAGCGATATGTTGTGCCACCCACTGCGTTGTGCCGCAGGTTCAGCCGATTGGACTCGACCAGATAATGGACGATATCGTCCATGTAGACTGCCTCACCGGGTCGACACGGAGGTGCCAGGCCCCTGGTCATTGTCATCGGGAGAGCGATGACTTCAGCGCAATTGATCGCGGGGAGATCCTGTGGACGGCGATGCTTTCGAGCCCTGCTCGCAGGTGCGAGTCTCCACGGAGGTGGCGGTAGAGAATCGTGCCTGGGTTCACGACTTGAGTGTCGGTGGCGCTCGTGGCGAAACAGCAAGTCGTAGGCTGCATGAAATTCTGCTCCGGGCGGCGAGGGCGGAGGTGGCGCGGCGGGCCTCACGCTTGCGACTGGCTGGCCCAGAGTTGGATGACATCGCGCACCAGGCCGCTGCCGACGCACTGCTGACGATCTGTCGCAAGGTTCAGACATTCCGCGGGGACTGCAAGTTCACGACGTGGGCGTACAAGTTCGTCGTCTTCGACGTCACCGCGAAGGTCAGTCGTCACTTCTGGCAGCGCGCCGGCGCCAGCATCGCGTTCGAGGAGGAAGACTGGGATCGTCTACCGGCAGCATGTGGTCTCGAGCCCGAGACCCACGCCGAGGGACGAGATCTGATGGATGCAGTGCACCGTGCAGTCGACGAAAAGCTGACAGAGAAGCAACGGTTCGTCTTCGTTGCTCTGCTGAATGGGATGCCGACGGACGTCTTGGCAGACCAGATGGGCGCAACACATAACGCGATCTACAAGGTGATGTTCGACGCACGCCGGAAGTTGCGAACTGCGCTGGTCGACGCCGGCTACCTTCCGGGACGGAAGGTCAGCTGAATTAGGACCTTCCTCAGCACAGATCTACTCGACCGCGTTTGCGGCGCGGTGATGGGAACCGACGTGTGTGCCGACCACGTAACTCGCGGTGCCATCGTTGCGCAAGCACGCTGGTCTGCGAGGATATTGGTGATTGTGACAGCTAGGCCGTGCATCAACACGGGAGCCAAGGACCTGGGCGTTCTGCACGACGAATCGGCGGGCTCCTCGTCACATCTGTATTCCCCGCAGGTCGGCTGCGCGGTCGCAGAGATGTGACCGTATCTGCGGGACTCGGCTGGGACCTCGGCTACCACAACCTTCGCACTCCCTCCCGTGAGAGTAGGACTACGACTGGATCTTGGGGCAGTGAGGGTTCGACTGATAACGCAGATTCTGCCCGGGTCAGGAGACGGTGATCCGGTCTGTGTCGAAAGCAATGTAGCCGGTGAAGCCATGCCCGACGGTTTCGATGGCGGATCGCTTGGGCGCCGGATAGCACCATGCGGCGTCGATTGCCTTTGCTGTCCTCTGTGTCGGTGACCAGCGTCGGCCTTGCCTCGGGCGCGGTGGACCATTGGAAGCGAAACGACGGCCCTGCCGATGTGTCGCCCAGCGCGACAGGACCACCAGCGCGGGTCGCCACGAAGCCGGAGAGTGAGCCACTACCGGCGTTGGAGACATAGGACCGGGTGCCGTCAGCAACGATCCCTGCAGGTGGCCGTCTGTCCGGTTGCGGTCCGGTCCAGCAAGGTCAGCCGGTGTGCACGATCGACGACGAAGGTCGCTACGGTGTTCGGCCCACTTCTTTCACCAGAGGCACGGGGTTGTACGCGTGCTCGGATCCGAGGAAGTGCGTCGTCATCTCATACAGCTGCCACCGCGGCCCGGGGTGATGGACAAGTATCTGCTTGGCTGGTTCGCTATTTGACGTTCTCATCGTAGAAACTGTTGATGCCGGCAACGATATCGGCGAGGCAGTCTTCTAGCGCGAAGTGCCCTGAAGCCAACGGCACGAGCTTGGCGTCAGGGAGATCACGGAGGTACGCCTCACCGCCGGCAGGGCTGAAGAGCATGTCGCCCTGGCCCCAGAAGATCAGCGTCTTCGGTTGGTCGCGTCGCAGCCGCGCCTGCCATGTCACATACCGCTCGGCGTTCGTGCGGTAGTCGTAGAAGAGGTCCAGTTGCACCCGATGCGCGTTCGGTCGGGCCAGGAAGTGCAGATCTATGTTCCAGTTGTCAGGGCTGATCCTTGTCGGGTCTGAGTGACCGTACAGGTAGATCGCCTTCACCGTCTCGGGTTCCAGGAATGCCTCCACCAGAGCCTCGGTGTCGGCAGTGCGGTTCGACCAGAGGACATGACGGATGCTGTCCCACGCTTCGGTGAACCCCTCCTCGTACGTGTTGGCGTTCTGGATGATCTGCCACCGCAGCCAGTCCGGGTGGAGGGATATCAGCCGGTTGCCGACCGGGCCTCCGTAATCCTGCATGTACAGTCCCATCGGGCCGGTGAAGTCGATCGCCAGCAGTGCCTCGTCGACGATCTCGGCGAGGTGGTCGAAGGTGTAGTCCCACTCTCGCGGATCCGGCATCTCGGTGTTCCCGAACCCCGGATAGTCAAACGAGACGAGGTGAAATCGGTTGGCGAGGGCCGGCATCAGGTTCCGGAATTGGTGCGACGACGATGGGAATCCACCCAGCAGCAGGAGCTTCGGCGCGCCGGGCTCGCCCGCCTCGCGATAGAAGACCTCCAACCCACCGGCGAACACAGTACGAAATCTCGTCATGGGCACTCCATGCTCATCTTCAAAGGTCTGGGGTGAGCGTCTGTTCGCCGGCGCTTCAGCCGGGACGACCGGAATCCGGTCTGATGTTGGCACTCGTATCGAGTTAGCCTCCCGGAGTCTCCGGCGTCTTACGTCGGAGCGGGGGTTTTCGTACCAAACCGACCGGTTGACGCCGTCATGGTCCGGCCTGCAGTGAGACCGAGACGGATCGGACTACTGCACCGGATCGGGATGGATCGTGTCCCAGATATGGCCGGACTCCGTGCCGAGAACCTGTGTGAGCAGTGTCCTGGCAAGGCCTACCGAGTCGATCACAGCGACGTCGATCTGACTGTTGACGAAGCGACGGATCAGCGGGTCTTCGATTTGATCCTGATCAATGGTTTTGAGCCAGGCACGCAGGGATGTACAGATCCTCTGCACGCGCAACGCGTTGACTGTCACGCCAGTCCCAGCCAGCTCCGCTGCCAGGTTCAAGGTGTGAGTCTCCAGCGCGGCTACGCACGCAGCGTATACGTTGCCACCAGGTATCGAGGCCAAGTTGCCGAAGACGCCGGAGATGTTGGTAATCCGTCCCCAGCCGCGCCGGCCCATCGCCGGGATCACGGCACCCGAGAGTGTCATCACGCTGCCCACATTGATGGTGAGAGCACGGAGCACCGCCTCCGGGCGCACCCCGGTCACCGGGCCTAGCGGCATGACTGTCGCGGCATTGTTCACCAGAACGTCAACCTCGCCGAGCTCGCGCTCGATTCCGTGGATGAGAGGCGGCACCGAACCGAGGTCGTACAGGTCAGCACTGAACTGTACGGCGCGGCCACCAGCCGTCCGAATAGCATTCACCGTGGCGCCGGCGTCGGCCTCCGGCCTCACGACAACGGCGACCGCTGCACCAGCTGCCCCCAGTTCCTCGGCAATCGCCCGCCCGATCCCACCCCCGGCGCCTGTCACCAGGGCAACTCGGCCCGCGAGAGGCTTCGGGAGATTCAAGAGCGCGAGCATATTTGTTGGAGTCAGCACGATCGCCGTCTCTTACTCGAGCGAACGGTCAATCTGGGGGGAGATATCAGGCAGTCATCGATGCAATGTTGCTGGCAGATCCCACAACACTGCGATGAACCTCGATGCGGGATCCAATCGACAGACCTGAACGATGCCGCGTGTCGGCGTACGACCTCATATGTTGGATCGAGTGGCCTGTGCCTGGACTGAAGCCATTGCCAGCTCGAGCGCGATCTCCATTGGACCCGGATCGCGGGCCGCCTGAGCGAGGACATAGCCGCCTTGGAGTGCGGCCATGATGCCCGTTGCCAGTGCCTGCGCGTCTGCCTCTGGTCGGAGGGTACCGTTGGCCCGCATTCGCTCCAGGGCGTCGGCCAGCAACGAAATCCAGGCGGTCAGATGAGCGTCGAGGTCGATCCGGGCGTCTTCGTCCCGATCGGACAGCTCAGTCGACAGCGACCCGAGCTCGCACCCCAGTGCGCCTCGGCGCACCGTGACCCGCTGGATGACGGCTCGGCGCCATCTGTCCAGGCCGCGGAGCGAGTCGACGCGGCGGAGATACTGCTCCTCTCGCTCCATGACGCGACTGCCGCGGAGCGCGATGACCGCCTGCACCAACGCGCTCTTGTCACTGAAATGGCGGTAGAACTGGGACTTGCTCGTCCCGCTCCCTGCGGTCACCTCGTCGAGGGTGGTGGCTGCGGCACCCTTGAGGGACATCAACTCGTCCGCGGCTGCGACAATCCGGGCTCGGGTGACCGCGCCGCGGGCAGTCAGGCGGCGGTCGAGCTCGTTCTGTGTCTCGGGCACGGGGGAGAGCTTATCGGTGCGCCCCACAGTTGGCGGTGGATCAGGTCCCAGCCACGCAGTCGCGCAACGGCGACGTCCCGCTGTCGAACAGCCGGAAGGACACACTCCTTCTAGCCCGGATGACTCCGGGCGCCAGCGATGTGATCGCCGGTCAGCTCATGCGCGTCAGGTACCTGGGCGGGGAATACGCGGCGGCTAGTCACCCCGATCGTTCTCGCGGTGCCGCGGCGGTCGCCTTGTCGGTACCGGACGACGCAGCCGACTGCGCTGGTGCGCCCGCCGCCAAGGGCTCGGTGGGCTCGCCGGCCTCCCTCCGCTGACGGGCGCCGAGGCTGGCGGCGACGAACTCGGCCCGCGGGTGTTGTACCGACAGTAGCGACACGATGTCGCGCCCGTAGAACAGCGCCGCCGCCCAGACGAGTGCCACCCGCACCTTGCGCTCCCACGTCGGGATCGCCAGCACGTGGTAGCCGCGGTGCATGAGCCAGGCGAGCGGGCCCTTGATGACGATCCGGCGGTACTGGAATATCCCCTTGCCGAGGCCGAGTGTGGCGACGGTGCCGAGACTGTGGTGCTTGTACGGCTTCACCTTCCGGCCTCGTAGGTCGGCGACGATGTTCTTGGCCAGCCGCTTGCCCTGCCGGACCGCGTGCTGGGCGTTGGGGACGGCGAACGAGCCGCCGGGGATGTCTGAGGCGAGATCGGGGACAGCAGCGTTGTCGCCGGCCGCCCAGGCATCCGGGATGGCGGCGTCTGGGGTGCCGATGCGCAGGTCGGTGCGGACCCGGAACAGGCCGGCACGGTCGACTGGCAGGTCGGTGTGCCGGGCGACGACGGGGTTGCTCTGGTTGCCGGCGACCCAGACGAGCACGTGGTTGTCGTACTCCGTGCCGTCGGACAGCACGATGTGATCGTTCTTGGCGGATACCAGGCTCGCGCCGAGGTGGACCCGGGCCCCGCGCTTCTCCAGGTGCCGGACCACCCATCGCGCGGGCTCGGCGGCGACGTCGGGCAGGATCCGGTCGCGCAGCTCGACCAGATGGAAGTCGAGTTCGTCCACGCTCAGCTCGGCGTAGTGCTTGAGCAGGGCCGTGGCCAGCGAGAGCATCTCGCCGATGACCTCGACGCCGGTGAAACCGCCGCCGACGACGGTCACCGTCAGCAGCTTGCGCCGCTCCGGGCCGGGCGGCAGCGTGGCCGCCCGCTCGAACGCCGTCAGCAGCCGGTCGCGGGTCGCCACGGCCTCTTCGACGTACTTGATCCCGATGGCATCGTCGGCGACACCCGGGATGGGAAAGGTCCGGGTCACTGCTCCGGCGGTGATGACGATGGTGTCGTAGGGCAGCTCCTGCTCAGGGCCGTCGGCGGGCCGGACGGTGGCAATCCGGTCCGCGTGGTCGATGTGGACGACGCTGCCGACGATCAGGTGCGTGTGCGGCAGGTGCCGGCGCAACGAGACTGCGACGTGCCGGGCTTCGATGGAGCCGGCCGTCACCTCGGGCAGGAACGGTTGGTAGGTCATGTACGGCCGCGGATCGACGAGCGTCACCGACGCCTCGTCGGTCCGCAGCTTCTTCTCCAACTTCCAAGCGGTGTAGAAGCCGGCATAGCCGCCGCCCACGACCAGGATCTTTCGCATCACTGCCTCCTCGAGCACGACTGCGTACGGGTCGGCCGAGCCACGGTCTCGCCGACATTGCCCGGTAGTTTTCCCCGCGGGCGCGGGGCTGCGGACCCAGGAACGTCCCCATGCCGGCGGCATGATTCCGGCAATACGTTTCGAGAGTCGGTAGCGGACCAGTCCGATGACGTCTGCCGGTGTGAGTCGCCCGACCTGGCCACGCGGCTGACGCCGGTCCACAAGGAGGGCAGGACCGCTCGCTGTCCCCGAGTTCTCACGGACGAACGCGGATGACCGTCTTTCCCTGGATCCGCGCAGTCGGGTTGAAGGCGGCGACGGCGTCGTCGAGGGTGGCGACTTGGCCGATGTTCGCCCGCAGTCGTCCGTCCCGCACCC
The DNA here is from genome assembly GCF_004342085.1 of Kribbella orskensis. Classification (NCBI taxonomy): domain Bacteria; kingdom Bacillati; phylum Actinomycetota; class Actinomycetes; order Propionibacteriales; family Kribbellaceae; genus Kribbella; species Kribbella orskensis. Next base: position 10,935 of record NZ_SLWM01000015.1, on the reverse strand, counting down.
GCCGGGCGATCTCACCCAGTTGGGCACGATCCGACATGACAACGAAGTCGATCGCCAGGCCATCAGCGGGCCGCGCCTCGGGCGGCCCGGCGACGGTCACCAACGTTCCGCCGGCCCGAACCAGACCCGCGGACCGCCTCCCGATGTCGCCACCGAAGACGTCGAAAACCAGATCGACTCCGCCGACGTCTTCCAGCGCGTCGTTCTCGAGGTCGACGAACTCCTGCGTCCCGAAGTCGAGCGCCGGCTGCCGGTGAGCAGCGCGCCCGGTGCCGATGACGTAGGCGCCGGCCTCCCGCGCGAGCTGCGTCACCATCGAACCGACTGCGCCTGCCGCGCCGTGCACGAGGACGCTCTGCCCCGCCCGGAGGCGGCCATGCTCGAACAGCCCCTGCCACGCGGTCAGACCCGTCATCGCGACGCCCGCGCCCACCGTGAAATCAACGTCGCCCGGCAGCGGCGCGAGGTTACGCGCCTCGACGGCTGCGTACTCCGCGAGCGTGCCGTCGCGAGTCCAATCCGTGAGGCCGAACACCCGCTGCCCCACCGACAGCCCCGTCGCTCCATAGCTGAGCGCAGTGACCACTCCGGCCAGCTCATGTCCGGGGATCGACGGCGTCCGGTCACGGCCGAGGCGATCGGTCCAGGTCGAGGGCCACTCCAGCTCATTCCCGGTAAATCCCGACGCATGAACTTCCACGACGACGTCGCCGTAGTTCGCGCCCTCAAGGCTGGCGAGCCTCGCCGCATCCGGCTCAGGCCGCTCCACCAGCGTCATCCCGGCCGTCCCCGCGGCCCGATCCGTCACCACAATCGCCTTCATCTGGCACCTCCAGGTATCCAATCCTCGCCTGCACAGCATGTTCGGTTCACCGGCATTGGTTTCCCCGCGGGCAGGGCTACAGACGCGTACGGTCAGGTCCGCAGCCCCGCCGATGCAATTCGGGCGTTACGCTTTCGAGGGTCAGTTGCGGCCGGCCATGATGCCGCCGTCGACGTCGACGATGGCGCCGGTCATCCAGCTCGACTTGTCCGACAGCAGGAACGACACCGCATTCGCGATGTCTTCCGGGCTGCCGACCCGGCCCAGCGGGTGGAAGCTGTCGAAGCTGTCGACGGTTTCATCGAACTTGTTCGCTGGGACGAAGCCCCGGTACAAGGGTGTCTTCACGACCGCGGGCGCGACCGCGTTGACCCGGATACCGTGCGGCGCCAGCTCGACCGCGAGCGCCTTGGTGAGCGAGTGGATGCCGCCCTTCTGCACGGAATAGCCGGCGTGCGGCGTCGCCGCAATGCCCTGGTGCGCCCACATCGAGCCGATGTTGACGATGGCGCCACCCTGGCCCCCGGCGACCATACTCGCGACGACGGTCTGCGTGATGAAGAACAGCGCGCGGTTCAGTTCGTTGTACGAGTCATAGAAGGATTCGTCGTACTCGCTGAACGCCTTCGGGATGAAGAAACCCGCGGCGTTGACGAGCAGAGTCGCGTCAGCGTGCTCGGCAGCGAGCTGCTTTCGGACCTCGGGGACCTGGTCACGGTCGGTCAGCTCCGCGGTGATGCCCCACGCCTTTCCGTTCTGCGACAACGATTCAACCGCGGCCCGGACCTTGTCCTGGTCTCGGCCCGTGATCACGGCGGTGCCGCCCGCGGCGACCACCTGCTGGGCTGTGGCGAGACCCATACCGCTGCTGCCGCCGACGACCACCACCTTGCGGCCCTCGAAGCTCTCACTCATGACAGTTGTTCCTTCCCACCGAATCGCGATTTTGTGTTGACAGAAGCCGGTTCCCCGGGACTGGCTCGACGTCCGTGGAACTCGGCGCCGGCTGGTCCAAGTCGGACAGTTCGTCGCCAGCAGACGCGTCCCAGTCGGACGCCCCGAACCTAGTCGCGCAGAACTGGTCGGTCAAGTCCACTTTTTGGATCGGACTAGCAACCTCGGAGGCGGCATACGCCAAGAATTCTAGCGCAACGCGGCACCCCAGCGCGCGCGACAAGACCTCATCTCCGGACGTAATAGTCCATAAGAGATCGGGCTCACGGCAATACAACCGGCCTGGCCCGCGGCGTCTCTTGCACCGTGTCGACCACCATGCCCGTCTGCCACGTCAGTCGCCGCTGTAGCGCTGTTCTTTCCACGGGTCTCCGTAGTTGTGATAGCCGAACATCTCCCAGAAACCGGCCTGGTCGAACGGACGCAACTCCAGCCCCCGCACCCACTTCGCGCTCTTCCAGAAGTACAGGTGCGGCACCAGCAGCCGGGCCGGTCCGCCGTGCTCAGGCGCCAGCGGCTTTCCGTCGTACTCGTCAACCACCCACGCCCGCCCACCGCGCAGATCGTCGAGCGGCACGTTCGCGGTGTAGCCACCGTCCGCGAACGCCATCGCGTACGACGCTGCCGTGCCGACCGCCGCGAGCAAAGTGTCGAGCGATACGCCGGACCACGTGGTATCGACCTTCGTCCACTTCGTCACACAGTGAATGTCGACAGTGAACGTCTCCCGCGGCAACGCCCGGAACTCCGCCCACGACCATGAGACCGGCTCGTCCACAGCGTCCCGGATCGTGAACTCCCACGAATCCAGCGACGCCTGCGGTGTCGGCCCGGCCGACAGCACCGGGAAGTCCTTCGTCACGTACTGTCCAGGCGGCACCCGCGACGGATCCACCCCGGCGCCTCGGCCCTGGAAGCCTCTCGTGACAGCCATCAGGCCCTGTCCCCAAGCTGCACGCGCAGCAACCACTGCTGCTGCTCGAGCTTGCGGACCACGTCCACCAGAACGTCCTGCGTCACCAGATCTGCCGCCCCGATTCGGGCCAGCCGTTCCCGGACCCGTTCGGCTGCCGCCGCGACCCGCCGAGCCAGTTCCCAGATCACCGCGTGATCGACCACCGAACGCACCGGCACCGGCTCGACCCGCGACCCGTCCGACACCGCCGAGGCCTGACCGTCCGGGACAAACCCGAGCGTCACCGCGCGTTCGGCGACGACATCCGCCAGCTCGCGCCACTCCCCCACCAGTTCGTCCAGGAACAGGTGCACACTGCGCGCGGCCGGCCCGATCACGCTCCAGTGCAACTGCTTCCCGATCAGCGACAGACCGATCAGCTCCTGCAACACAACCTCTAGTTCACCACCCACCGCCTGCCGCTCGTGCGGGTTGTCCAGTGGCGGTAGTTGTACCGAGTTAGCAACAGATTCCATCGACATACCACCCCTGTGTCGCCGTTGCCACCGAACCTTTCCTCCAGGCGACGCATGCGCCCACCAGACGCAGAGCCGATCTCGATGCCTCGCCCGCGACCACCCGTCGTTGTCTACCGCGTGGGCCCTCGGAACCGAGGGGGCTGATCCGCTAGGCCGCCCGCTGCCGCTCCAGCCATCCCTAGGGCATCAGCTTGGAGGGGTGGGTGGCCAGGGCGGTGACCTCGATGGTCATGTACGGGAAGAGGGGTAGCGAGCTCAGGAGGGTGTGGAGTTCGTCGCCGGTCGTGACGTCGAAGATGCTGATGTTGGAGTACTTGCCGACGATGCGCCACAGCTGTGGCCAGACGCCTGAGCGTTGCAGGTCCAGGGCGCGTTCGCGCTCTTCGGCGACCAGGCGGGTGCGGACGTCGGGGTCGAGCTCGGGTGGGATCGTGACGTCCATTCTGACGTGGAACAACATCCGATCAGTCCCTGGTGAGGTGTCGTCGGCGCAACGCGGAGACGACGGCTGGGTCTGGTTCGACGCCGATGCCGGGGCCGTCGGGTAGCAGTAGCCGGCCCCCGGAGTACGACAGCGGGATTAGTGCAACCTCCTCAGCGAGCAGCAGCGGCCCGAACAGCTCGCTCCCCCAGGTCACCCCGGGAGCTGCGCAGGCCAATTGCAGGGAAGCGGCGGTGCCGATGGTGCTCTCGATCGACGTGCCGCCGTGGCTGGGGATCCCGGCGGCCGCGCCGATGGCGACGATGTCGCGGGCGCGGCGGAAGCCGCCGACCTTGGTCAGCTTCATCGACCAGACGTCGGCGGCCCGCAGCCGGATCAGGCGTTCGGCATCGACCGGAGTACGCAGAGATTCGTCAGCCATGACAGGGATCGGGAGCAAGGCGTTGAGTTCGGCGAGTGCCTCGTACTGCTCCCCAGGTACAGGCTGTTCGATCAGCGCGATGCCGGCTGCGGCCAGCCGTGGGAGCAACTCGCGCGAGGTCTCGAGATCCCAACGGGCGTTGAGATCCACTCGCAAGCTCGCGGCATCGGCCATCTTCTCGGCGATGGCCGCGATCCGCTGAGTATCAGCGACCGGGTCCAGCGCACCCATCTTCAGCTTGAAGCTGCTGTGGGTCCCGGCCTCGAGGATTCGCTGCATCTCCTCGATCACCACCTCCTCCCGTTCGGCGCCGAGTGCCCAGGTGACGTCGATGCTGTCGCGGGACAGACCGCCGAGGAGGGTGTGGACCGGTACGCCGAGGGACCGCGCCCACGCGTCATGGAGGGCGACCTCGACGGCGGTCTTGGCGTAGAGGTTGGCGTTGACCTGATCGCAGATGTCTCGCCAGATGTTCTCGATGTCATTGACCTGGCGGCCGAGCACCTGTGGAGTCATATAGGTGTCGATGGTCACCTTCATCGACTCCACCGATTCGCCTCCCCACCAAGGCCCACCCGGCACGACACCCTCGCCGACACCGGTGACGCCGCCACCGGTGTGGACGAAGACGAGCAGGATCGGCTGCACATCAGTGGTGACCCGGGCGAACTTGTGCGGCCGCCGCAGCGGGACGTCGAGGATGACGGTCTCGATCCTCTCGACGACCAACTCGTCAGCCCGGGCCAGATCGGTCACAGCGCCTCGAGGTTGAAGTCGTACGACGAACGGCGGGTTCCGGTGCCGTCGTCGACCGGGTCGAGGATGAGTTCGGGCTTGGTCGCCTCGGCGACGTCGGAGTCGAGCCATTCACCGCCGGCGAAGTACAGCTGCGTCGTCACGGTGCGATATCCCTCGGCCCGCACCATCACGTGCAGGTGCGCCGGGCGCCACGGGTGCCAGCCCGCGGCCTCGATGAGCTTGCCGGTCGGACCGTCGGTCGGGATCTGGTACGGCGCGGGCTGCACGGTCGAGATCGTGAATCGCCCGTCCCCATCAGTGATCACGACACCACGGAGATTGCCTTCCGGCAGGTGGGGCGCGAAGCCGGAGTAGTAGCCGTCGGCATCGGCATGCCAGATGTCGACCTCGGCACCGCCAAGCGGAGTACCGTCGAGGGCGCGAACCTGTCCCTCGAATACCAACGGGTCCCCCTTCTCGTCGTCGCGACAGGGAAGGGTGCAGGCCGAGCCGAGTTTCGCCTGGCCAGGCAGGTAGTACGGGCCTTCGATGGAGCCCTTGGTGCCCTGCTGCTGCTCGGCAGCGACCTCCTCGATGACGTGCTCGACGAAGACGTCCATGAACAGCGGCCACTCGCCCGTCTCGCCGACCTCCATCAGCCACGCCTTGGCGGCCTGGAACTCGGGATAGCTGACCTGGTGCTCGCGGATGGTGTCGTGCACGCCTTTGAGGATGGCCGAGACGACAGCATCGACACGCTCGGGTGCGACGGCCGCGTCACCGCGGCGTTCCTTGCTGGCCTTGAAGGCATCACTGGCGCTGGCACCTGAACCAGCGGCCGTGGGTGAATCCTGGGTGGTGGTCATGATTGGCTCCTCCTGCTCTGGGTCAGAGGTCGACGACGCGGTTGGCGATGCGGCTGACGTCAGTGGGGTTGATCAGGTCGGGAACGGTCCAGCCGTCGAGGTCGTACTCGTTCAGCATCGACTCGGCGAACCCCTTCATCTGGTCCACCTGGCCCTGGGCCTCGGCGGCGAACAGGATCTCGGCCTTGACGTTCTCGTGGTTGCCCGAGTAGTTGCGCTCGTACAGTTCGTGCCGGCCACCGAACTCGCTGCCGACCGCGTCCCACAAGGCCTTCATCAGCTTCGTCCGCTCGACCGCGTCGTAGCCGTTGGAGCCGCGGACGAAGCGGTCGAGGTACGGCCGTACCTCGGGCGTCTTGAAATCGACGGCGTTGGAGTTGAGGTAGATCAGTCCGGACGCGACGTCCTGCTCGATGATCTCCTTGACCCGCGGATATCCCTGGATCATGAACTGGCGGTAGACCAGGCCGTAGTCGAGCTTGGGCAGCACGCTGCCGTTAGGTCCCTCGTCGGGGTTCATCGCCATCGCGTCGGACAGGGCGCGGAACAGGTTGCGCCAGCCGATCACCTCGCCGACCCGGGTCTGGACACCGCGAAAGTCCTTACTGCCGGTGCATTCCAGCGCCTTGATCAGCAGGCCGGCGATGAAGTCCAGCTTGACCGAGAGCCGGATGCAGCCGTGGAAGGTGAACCGCGGGATGAACCCGGACTGCGGGAAGAACCCGTTGATCCGGTCGACATCGCCGTACAGGAAGATGTTCTCCCACGGCACCAGCACCTTGTCGAAGACGAAGATGGTGTCGTTCTCGTCCAGCCGGCTCGACAGCGGGTAGTCGAACGGGCTGCCCATCACGTCAGCCTGCATCGCGTACGACGGCCGACAGATCAGCTTGACGCCCGGTGAGTCCATCGGCACCGTACAGATGATCGCGTACTCCTTCTTCTTGATCGGGAGTCCGTAGTGCGCGATGAAGTTGTAGTTGGTGATGGCCGAGCCGGTCGCGACCACCTTGGCGCCGGAGACGATCACCCCGGCGTCGGTCTCCTTCTCCACCCGCATGAAGACGTCGCCGGCCTCGTCCGGCGGCAGGTTGCGATCCACCGGCGGGTTGATGATCGCGTGGTTCCAGTAGAGAACCTTCTCCTGGCTCTCCTTGTACCAGCGCTTCGCGTTCTCCTCGTACGGCGCGTAGAACTCGCTGTTGCCGCCCAGCGTCCCGAGGAAGCTGGCCTTGTAGTCCGGGCTGCGGCCCATCCAGCCCCAGGTCTGCCGGGCCCAGTTCTCGATCGCGGCCTTGTCCTGCAGCAGATCCGCCGAGCTGTGCGGGGTTCGGAAGAACGGATGGGTGAACCCGCCGTTGCCGGTGTCGGTGGGAACGGTGATCTTGTTCTCCGGGTCGTGCAGGGAGTCGTAGAGCCGGGCCACCATCCGGGCCGGGTTGCGGAACGCCGGGTGCTCGGTCACGTCCTTGACACGTTCGCCGTAGATCCAGACCTCGCGGTCGTCGCGGATGGACTCGAGGTACTCCGCGCCGGTCATCGGCTGGCTCGCGGTCGCCTCGATGGGAGCGGCCGGGACCTGGCCGGCAGTCGCTGCGACAGGCGCTTCCTGAGTGGTCATGCGAACTCCTTGGTGGTTTGTCGTGCACGAGGAGAGAAGGGAGCGAACGTAGTGGCCGCGTCGAACCAGCCGCGCTCGGGGCAGTCCGCGGAACCGAACCAGTGAGCGCCGGTCTCGAGCGGCCGGAGGTGGCGGAACGTGCCGCAGTGGAAGAGCAATGGGTCGACGTCGGTGATGTCCACGCTCGCGACCTCGCCGATGACGATCAGGTGGTCACCGCCGTCGTAGGTACGCCAAGGACGGCAGGAGATCGTCGCCGCCGCCCCTTCGACGAGTGGTGCTGTCGGGCCTTCGAGCCAGGCCGGCGGCTGGTCTGCCGGGCGGCCGGCGAAGTGCCAGGCGACGTGTCCTTGGTCCGCGGCGAGGATGTTGATCCCGAACGGCCGCCCGTCGAGGAACTGGCAGGCCTTCGAGGTCCGGGCCAGCGTCACCTGGGCCAGCGCCGGTTCGAGCGAGACGGCCGTGAAGGCGTTCACCGTCGCGCCGTGCGGGTCACCGGTCGCGTTGCGGCACGTCACCACGGTCACGCCGGTGGCGAAACGTCCGAACGCGTTGCGAAGTTCGCGAGGGTCCATCACCGTCACCTCCGAATCTGCTTGTACGCTGTGCGTACATTTGGTACGCTGTGCGTTCAGGCCACTGTGCGGTGCGGCATCGGAGGCTGTCAAGAGGTCGGTGGTAAGGATGAGGATCATGAGCGCGACGGCGAGAGACGGATCCGGCGATGGCCCGGCGGAGTCCGGCGAGAACGAGCGGGACTACATCCAGAGCATCGAGCGCGGATTCGCCGTACTGCTCGCCTTCGATGCCGACCTGCCGAGCGGTTCACTCGCCGAAGTCGCTGCCAGGACAGGCCTTTCACGCCCCGCGGTACGGAGAATCCTGCTCACGCTGCAGCGGCTCGGCTATCTGACCAGCTCCGGAGGGCGATGGAGTCTGACCCCGCGGGTACTGACCATCGGCCAGCATTTCGCCGCCACCCACGGCGTGGTGGAGATCTCCCAGCCGCACCTCTTGCGGCTGACCGAGGCCACCCACGAGTCCGCGTCACTGGCCCAACTCGACGGCACCGATGTCGTGTACGTCGCCCGCGTCCAGGTGCGCCGGGTGATGAGCATCAGCATCGACGTCGGATCCAGAGTGCCCGCCCACGCCACCTCGATGGGGCGAGTGCTCCTCGCCTGGGCGTCGCCGTCGATCGTGGAACGAGTGGTGGAAGCCGGGCTCCATCCGCTGACCGCGAAGACCATCACCGATCCGGTGCGGCTCCGCGATTCGCTGCACGAGGTGCGGCAACGCGGGTACGCCGTGGTCGAGTCAGAGCTCGAAGAAGGATTGCTCTCCGCGGCCGTGCCGGTGCGGGATTCCGACGGAACTGTCGTCGCCGCCCTTGCCTACTCGACCTCGGTCGGCCGGCGCACGCTGGCCCAGGTGACCGGCGAAGTCGTCCCACTCATGCTCGAAGCAGCCGACGGGATCTCGGCGGACCTGGTCGAGCATCGTGTTGCGGGCACCCGATCCGTACCGCGCGACGGCTTCTTCTGACCGCGATGATTCACCACGAACTCATCCCTGGCCCCGAGGGCGCACCGACTGTCGTCCTGTCCAACTCGCTCGGTTCGACGCTCAGCATGTGGGAGCGTCAGGTCGACGCACTGGCCGAGCACTTCTCCGTACTCCGCTACGACCTGCGCGGCCATGGGCTCTCGGTGCCCTCAACTCGTCCGGACACCATCGACGATCTTGTCGGCGATGTCGTCACCTTGCTAGACACCCTCGGGCTCGGTCGGGTTCATTTCATCGGACTCTCGCTGGGCGGAATGACGGGACTCCGGCTAGCGGCGACGCATCCTGATCGCGTCGATCGGCTCGCGGTGCTCTGCACCTCGGCACATTTGCCGCCGGCGAAGGCCTGGCGCGAGCGCGCGACGGTGGTGCGCGCCGAAGGAACGGGTGCAGTCGCCGAAGCGGTCGTCCGTCGCTGGTACACGGAAGGTTTCCACGACCGTGAACCCGAACGGATCCAAGCCGCGGTCGAAACCGTGGCCGCAACCCCAGCGGACGCCTATGCGGCGTGCTGCGAGGTGATCGCGACCATGGATCTGCGAGCCGACCTGCCCTCGATCAGCACCCCGACTCTGGCCATCGCAGGCGCCGATGACCCCGCGACGCCGGTCCCCCACCTTCAGGCGATTGCCGAATCAGTGCAGGACGGTCAGCTCCTCGTCGTACCGCAGTCTGCGCATCTCGCCAACGACGAACAGCCCGAGATCATCATCGAGGCCCTCCTCGCCCACCTGCGGGGTCCGTGCCTTCACCCCGCTGCGCGAGGCCCTGGAGATACTGCTCTGAGCCACACCGCGCGGCGACACCAAGCCGCGCCGAGGCCCTAGCCCCACCGACATGGATGGCGGCTCTCGTGGCGTACGGGGAGAGACGATCTTAGGAGTGGCGGACGGGCCCGGCGGGGATGGCAACCTGGACCAGCTGTCAACGACGTTGGCATTGGATCACAACAGCTACTGATCAGCGTGGGTAAGACGCCGAGATCTGGTGCCACAAACACTGGTGAACCGAAAAGATCATAGAGGCGAGAATTGATACAGGGAGGTGCCGGATGAAGGCGATTGTGGTGACGGATCAGGCCGCGGGGACGGCCGGGATGACGCTGGTGGAGCGGCCCGAGCCGGAGGCGGCGGGGAACGATGTCCTCGTTGAGGTTCATGCGTCGGGATTCACCCCGGGTGAGCTGTCATGGCCCTCGAACTGGACCGATCGCCTCGGCCGTGACCGGACGCCGTCGATCCCCGGGCACGAGCTGGCCGGGGTGGTCAGCGCTCTCGGGTATGGCACGACGGGGCTGTCGGTGGGGCAGCGGGTGTTCGGCCTCACGGACTGGACTCGCGACGGCACTTTGGCGGAGTACGTGGCCGTCGAGGCGCGCAACCTTGCGCCGCTGCCGGGCGACCTCGACTTCACGGTGGGCGCGAGCCTGCCGATCTCGGGTCTGACCGCGTGGCAGGGGCTGTTCGAGCACGGCCGCCTCCGGGCGGGGCAGAGCGTCCTCGTGCACGGCGCGGCCGGTGGAGTGGGATCGATGGTGACGCAGCTCGCCCGGGAGGCGGGCGCCTACGTCATCGGCACCGGGCGTGCGGGCGACCGTGAGACGGCGCTCGGCTTCGGGACGCAGGAGTTCGTCGACCTCGAGAACGACTCTCTGGAAGACGTCGGCAGAGTCGATCTGGTTTTCGACGTCTTCGGTGGCGACATCGGGCAGCGCTCCGCGGGTCTGGTTCGGGCCGGCGGAACGCTGGTGACCATCGCCGGCCCACCCGAGGCGCGGCCCGCCGACGGACTAGCGATCGACTTCGTTGTCGAATCTGATCGCCGCCAACTGGGTGAGATCGCCCGGCGGGTGCGGGACGGACGACTGCGGACGAACATCGGCCAAGTCGCTACCCTCGACGACGCCGTCGCCGCCTTCAACCCGACCGAGCGAGTCAAGGGGAAGACGGTCATCCGCGTTCGTCCGTGACGACTTAGCCTCGATCCACCGATGGGCAGATTGTGGTTCGTGGATCTCGTTGACGGTACTGCTTGGGAGGGTGGGCGTGGGTGATCGCCTGGCGTTGCTGC
>NZ_SLWM01000014.1:0-190446 GCF_004342085.1 Kribbella orskensis | reverse complement strand
CTACCTGTCGGTCGGTACACCCACCCCGAAACACCACCCCGGACCGGCTCACACCTCCGTCGCCCGGCACACCCCACCCCCGAAAACACCACCCCAACCCGGCTCACACCCCCCCGCGGGATCCGCGTAGCTGCGTCCTTCCCTGGTCGGGCTGGGGTGGGTCAAGAGTCGAAACTTGTTTCGATCCCGAAGGGACGCCGAAGGCGCTCTTGACGCACCCCAGCCCGACTAGCACCATCACGCAGCGGAGACCGCCAACCACCCCCACCCATGCCCCGCGGAACCACCTGAACTGCCAGGGAAAGGCACGCTGCCGTTAGTCGTCGAGCTGTTCCGCCGGCGGGGCTTCCGTGGCCAAAGCGTCGGTGAGGACTTCGGCGGTTAGGCCGATTTGCCATTCGCGGGCGCCGTGGTCGCTGAGGAAGGTGTTGACGGCGGGCAGGTCCGCGTCGGCCGGGGGTGTCCAGGCGAGGCGGCGGATGGTGTCGGGGGAGAGGAGGTTCTCCGTCGGGAGGCGGTGGGCTTCGGCGATCTCGCTGACGGCGGTCCGGGCCGCGGACAGGCGGGCTGCCGCGTCGGGGTCGCGGTCGGCCCAGGCGCGGGCGGGCGGCGGGCCGTCGTACCGGGGGCCCTGCTTCGGGAGCTCGGAGTCCGGCAGGCGGCGGGCGTGGTCGATCGCCTCCCACCAGGTGCGCATGTGGCGGTGGGCGCCGCGGCCCTTGAACGCGGTGAGGCGCTGCAGGGTGTCGCGGTCGACCGGCATCGCGGAGGCGGCCTCGACGATCGCGGCGTCGGGCAGGATCCGGCCAGGGGAGATGTCGGCGGACTCGGCGATCTGGTCGCGGGCCTCCCAGAGCGCGCGGACGACGGCCAGGCTGCGGCGGTTGCGGACCCGGTGCATGCCGGAGGTACGCCGCCACGGGTCCGGCTTCGGCTCGCGCGGCGGAGCGTTCAGGATCGCGGTGAACTCCTGCTGGGCCCACTCCCACTTGCCCTCGCGGCGGAGCTCGTCCTCGATCGCGTTGCGTAGTTCGATCAGCATCTCGACGTCGAGCGCCGCGTAGATCAGCCAGGGGCCGGGCAGCGGGCGGGTCGACCAGTCGGCGGCCGAGTGTTCCTTGCGCATCTTGTAGCCGAGGACCTCGCTGACCAGCGACGCCAGTCCGACCTTCGGGTAGCCGAGCAGCCGACCGGCCAGCTCGGTGTCGAAGACGGTGCGCGGGACCATGCCGACCTCGGCCAGGCAGGCCAGGTCCTGGTTCGCCGCGTGGATGATCCACTCCGCGTCGACGATCGCGTCGCCGAGCGAGGACAGGTCGCCGAACGGGATCGGGTCGACCAGGGCCGAGCCGGACCCCTCACGGCGCAACTGCACGAGGTACGCGCGATGGGAGTAGCGGTACCCCGAGGCGCGCTCGGCGTCGACCGCGACGGGACCAGTACCCGACCGGAACGCCTCGACCACCTCGGCCAGGGCAGGGTCGGTGTCCACGACGTCTGAGAGTCCGTCGCGCAGTTCGAGCAGTGGCAGGTTCTCGGTCGGGTCGTCCGGGACGGGCGGCTGCTGCTGGGTCTCGGCCGGGCTCATCTGCCCCGCTGACCGCGCCGGGTCGGCATCGGGACCACCCCCGGCGGAACCGGCGGCAGTCCGGCCGCAGTGCAGAGCACCTCGCCCCACGCCTCGGCATGACGGGTCACGTCGACCATCCCGCCCGGGCCCGGCACAGGGCTCCAGGACGCACGGATCTCGATCTCCGCCGTCGCCTCGTCATCGGCCATCCCGCCGAAACTCTCAGACACCACGCGAGTGACGGTACCGCTCGGGGCCAAGAAGTCCGCGCCCCGGTCGGTCAGCGCCTCCATCAGCCAGGTCCAGCCAACGCCACCGAGCAGTGCGTCCGTCACCATCTCCGGTTCGACGGCGGCACGCACATACGCGACACAGCGGAAGGTCGACTGCCAGGCGTCGTTCCCGTCCGGGTCGTAGAGGATGACCAGACGGCCGGTGGCGATATCGTCACCGTCGACCGTCACGTCGGCGCTGACCGCGGCCGCGTGCGGTGCGATCCGCTGCGGTGCGGGCATCTCCTCGACGAATACCTCGGGCCGGAACCGCGCACCACGCAACTGCGTGAGTGCTTCGGCGAACTCCGCGGGTGGCGCGTCGACCTGCTTGCGGGCACCCATGCACCGCAGCCTACGACTGATCACTCACCGACGCCGACGGCGACGCGCCGGTAACCGCTTCCGGGCATGGGATTATCGGACCTGTGCCCATAACCCAGCCCGCTCAATCACCCACCGCTGCCGATGTCCTCGCCGAGTCCGCCTTCCTGCTCGCGGCTCGCGGTGAGCCGGTCCCGCACACGCCTGTCTGGTTCATGCGCCAGGCGGGTCGCTCGCTCCCGGAGTACCGGGCGATCCGCGAAGGCACCACGATGCTCGAGTCCTGTACGCGACCCGACCTCGTCGTGGAGATAACGCTGCAGCCCGTACGCCGTTACGGCGTGGACGCGGCGATCTTCTTCTCCGACATCGTGCTCCCGCTCAAGGCGGTCGGGGTGGACCTGGAGATCAAGCCCGGAGTGGGTCCGGTGGTGGCTTCGCCGGTTCGCTCACTGGGTGATCTCGACGCAGTGCGCCCGGTGACGCCGGCGGACGTGTCGTACGTGACGGAGTCGGTGCAGCAGTTGGTGTCGCAGCTGGGTGGGACCCCGCTGATCGGGTTCGCCGGGGCGCCGTTCACCGTCGCGTCGTACCTGGTCGAAGGTGGGCCGAGCAAGGACCACGCCAAGACGAAGGCGCTGATGCACGGCGATCCCAAGCTGTGGCACGCGCTCGCCGACCGGCTGGCGGACGTGGCGATCGCGTACCTGTCGGTCCAGATCGAGGCGGGTGCCTCGGCGATCCAGTTGTTCGACTCGTGGGCGGGCGCGCTGTCGCCGCGCGACTACGCGGAGTTCGTCCAGCCGCACTCGGCGAAGGTGTTCGCCGCGCTCGCGCCGTACGGCGTGCCGAGGTTGCACTTCGGGGTGAACACGGGCGAGTTGCTCGGACTGATGAGCGCGGCCGGTGCGGATGTTGTCGGCGTCGACTGGCGCGTCCCGCTGGACGAGGCCGTACGCCGGATCGCCGCTGACGGGACTCCGCCGAAGCCGGTGCAGGGCAACCTCGACCCGGCTCTTCTCTTCGCCGGGTGGGACGCGATCGAGCCGGAGATCGACCGGATCCTGCGCGAGGGTCGCGCCGCCCCGGGCCACATCTTCAACCTCGGCCACGGGGTCCCGCCGAACACGGACCCCGACGTACTGCACAAGGTCGTCCAGGCGGTGCACGCCAAGTCCGCCCGTTCCTGACCGGGGCCTGCCTCAAGTCGCGTTGCGGCGGCGGGTGAAGATGGGGGCGTGGAACCAAGGTCTGTGGTGGTTGTCGGGGGCGGGATCAGTGGACTGGCTGCGGCGCATGCGCTGGCGAGCGGACCGAATCCACCGCGGATCACTGTTCTCGAGTCGTCGCCGAGACTAGGCGGCAAGCTGGCGGGCGCCGAGCTCGAAGGCGTCCCGGTGGATCTGGGCGCCGAGTCCGTCCTGGCCCGCCGACCTGAAGCGGTGGCCCTGATCCTTGCGGTCGGGCTCGCCGACGACTTGGTGCATCCGGCAACGACTTCGGCCGGGCTCTGGATCGGCGACCGGATCCGCTCCATCCCGCCGACGGTGATGGGCGTGCCGACCGATCCGGCGAGCACGATCGATGTGCTCGGCGAGGAAGCCGCCGACCAGGTCGCGCACGAGCCCGAACTGGCCGAGCCAGCGCTCACCGAGGACGTCGCCATCGGGCGATTCGTCGCAGACCGGATGGGGTCGGCGGTGACCGAACTACTGGTCGATCCGCTGCTCGGCGGGGTGTACGCGGGCAGGGCCGAGGAAATCTCGCTCGCCGCGGCCGTCCCCGAGTTGTTCGCCAAACTCCGTACCGCGCCGAGTCTGCTGGCGGCGACCGCCGAGCTGCGCGAGACCGGCCAGCGCCGCAACGCCGATGGAGCCCCGGTCTTTGCCGGAATCCGCGGCGGCATCCACCGCCTGATCACCGCGCTGGAGCAGGACCTGCAGGCGCGCGGTGTACAGATCCACCGCAACGCGACCGTACGGCGAATCAGCCGTGGCCCGGGTGGCGTCTACGAGCTGGAGGCAGGCCCTGTGCCGGCTCCCACAATGCTGCAGGCCGACGCCGTTATCGTGGCGGTCCCTGCGACACCGGCGGCTCGGATGCTCGCCCAGGTCGTCCCGCAGGCTTCCACTGAGCTGGCGGCCATCGACTACGCGAGCATGGCGATCGTCACACTCGCGGTACGCAAGAGGGACTGGCCGGAGTCCGCGACGGGCTCGGGCTTCCTGGTCCCTTCTGTGGAGGGCCGCACGATCAAAGCGTCGACCTTCTCGCACGCCAAGTGGCAGTGGTCCGCCGACGCCGGGGGAGACCTCGCAGTACTGCGGTGCTCGGTCGGGCGGCTCGGCGAGGAGTACGTGCTCCAGCGGTCGGACGAGGAGCTCACGGCACTCGCTGCAGCGGATCTACGCGAGGCAGTGGGCCTGGATGCACCTGTGGTCGGCGCACTGGTGACCCGGTGGGGCGGGGGCCTCCCGCAGTACGCAGTAGGTCATTTGAACCGCATTGACCGGGTGGAAGCCGCTGTGGCGGAGCAACCAGGGCTGGCGGTCTGCGGAGCGGCGTACCGGGGTGTCGGGATCGCTGCCTGCGTCGCCTCAGCAGGGAAGGCGGTAACCCGGGTGCAGGCTCATCTGGAGGCATTGGCGACAATGGCCAGGTGACCGAGACTCCAGCCGCCGCAAAGCCCGAGAACACCCAGTCCGCGAAGCCCAAGGCGCGCGAGCTGAACAACGTGATCCGCTACACCATGTGGTCCGTCTTCAAGGTCGAGACGCCGCTGGGTGATGCGGACCGGGACGAGCTGGCCTCGGAGCTGTCGGACATCGTCGGCAAGCTCGCCGCCGACGACGACGTGGTGATCCGCGGTTGGTACGACGTGGAGGGCTTCCGCGCGGACGCGGACTTCATGGTCTGGTGGCACGCGCCGACCTCGGACGCGCTGCAGAAGGCGTACCACGCGCTGCGCCGGTCGCGGCTCGGCCGGCACCTCGCGCCGATCTGGTCGCAGTTCGCGCTGCACCGGCCGGCCGAGTTCAACAAGAGCCACATCCCGGCGTTCCTGGCCGACGAGGAGGCCCGCGCCTACATCTGCGTGTACCCGTTCGTGCGGTCGTACGAGTGGTACCTGCTGCCGGACGAGGAGCGCCGCTTCATGCTCGCCGAGCACGGCAAGATGGCGCGCACCTACCCCGACGTCCGGGCCAACACGGTGGCGTCGTTCGCGCTCGGCGACTACGAGTGGATGCTCGCCTTCGAGGCCGACGAGCTGCACCGGATGGTCGACCTGATGCGCGATCTGCGCGCGTCCACGGCCCGCCGGCACGTGCGCGAGGAAGTCCCCTTCTACACCGGAAAGCGGGCCGAGCTCAGCGAGCTGGTCGCGAACCTGGCCTGACCGGGGACGCGCTGAGATGGAACGCAAAGCCTTCCCGGTGCTGTACGTCGCGAACGTGCGGCGATCCGTCGAGTTCTTCGGCCTGCTCGGCTACGAGTCGAGGTACCAGTTCCCGCTGGAGGGCGATCCGCACTACGTCGGCCTGGAGCGCGGCGAGTCGTCGCTCGGCATCGCGGACTCCAGTTGGCCGGAGGCGCAGCTCGGCATCACCGTCGGCACCGCTCCCCGCTTCGAGCTCTTCGTGTACGTCGACGACGTCGAGGCCCAGGTGGAGACCTTCCGCACTGCCGGCTACGCCGTACTCCAGGAACCGGCCACCATGCCGTGGGGCGAACGCCAGGCCTACGTCTCCGACCCCGACAACAACCCCATCGCCCTCGCCACGCCGATCTGATCCGGGTGCGGGCCGACTTGCTGTGGCCGCGTGTTCCGGGTAAGCGAAAGCCCGCCCTGCCGGTGGGCAGAGCGGGCTTGTGCGGTGATTACTCCGCCGGGGCCAGCGCCAGGCTGACCGAGTTGATGCAGTAGCGGAGGTCGGTGGGGGTGCCGTAGCCCTCGCCCTCGAAGACGTGGCCGAGGTGGGAGCCGCAGTTGGCGCAGCGGACCTCGACCCGCTTCATGCCGAGTGCGTGGTCCTCGATGTACTGGACCCGGTCCTCGGCCAGCGGCGCGAAGAACGACGGCCAGCCGCAGTGCGAGTCGAACTTCGTCTCGCTGCGGAACAACTCCGCGTCACACGCCCGGCACTTGTAGACACCGATGGTCTTGGTGTCGGTGTACTCACCGGTGAACGGCCGCTCGGTGCCCGCCTTGCGGAGCACCTGGAACTCTGCCGGCGACAGCTGAGCCCGCCACTCCTCGTCGGACTTCTGTACGGCGTACTGCCTGGTGCTGCTGTCTGTCATCAGACCTCCTCAGTCGAGGAGCCGGAATCCCAGGGGAATCCGGCTCCTCTCCAGTATCGGCGGTCGCTCAAGCAGAATCCCGCCCGGGCAGCCGACGTAAGCCAGCCGTCATCGTGCGCCGACGGCCGGCCGACGACTCACCGGACCCAGGACGGCAACGGGATCACGTCGACGACCTGCGGATCGTGGTCGCTGATCTGGTCGGGGAACTCGGCGTTCATGTGCACGATGTCGTACTGCGAGGCCGGCTGCAGGTTCCGCGACATCAGGATCTGGTCCAGGATCTGGCTGTTCCCCTCGAACACGTAGCTGTACCGCTCGGGGGCCGCCAACGTCTTCGGCAGGCTGATCAGCGCGGTCTTGCCGGAGCCGATCAGGATGTCCGCGGTCTGGGAGAAGTCGAAGTCGTTCAGGTCGCCGAGCACGATCACGTTCGCGCCGGTGTCCTTGGCCAGGATCTGGTCGACGAAGGTCCGCACCGACTGTGCCTGCTCGTGCCGCTTCGGCGCCGAGCTCTGCACGGGCGGCTGGATCCGGCCCCAGAGCGGGTCGTCGCCGCCCTTGGAGCTGAAGTGGTTGACCACCACGAACAGGCTCTGACCGTGCCAGGTGAACTCGCCCGCGAGCGGTACCCGGGTGGCCGCCCAGGCCGGGTTCGCCGGGTCGATGCGGCCCGGCGAGGAGCTCAGGTGCGGCCGGCCGAAGCGGTCGGTGGTGATCGTGGTCGCCGTGGTCGAGCCGCCGCCGGCGCGGTCGACGAACTTCACCGGCTTGTCCGTGCGGTACATGAACGCGACCCGGATGTTGCCGCCCGGCTCGCCACCCTCGGCGCCGTCGACCGGATCGATCTGCCGCCATGCGTACTCCGGGCCGCCGGCCTTCAGGATCGCCGCGGCCAGCGTGTTCAGTGTGAGGTCCGCGCCGGTGGTCCCCGAGTTCACTGCGCCGTCGTTGTCCTGCACTTCCTCCAGGCCGAGGATGTCTGGTGAGGCGAGGTTCTTCACCACCGCCTGGGCCAGACCGTCGAACTTGGCGTCGCCGTCGGACGGGTCCAGGTTCTCCACGTTGAACGTCGCGACCGATACCTGCAACGGAGAGGAGGGCTTGGTCTTCTCACGCTGGACGTTGCCGTCGATCACGGTCGGGGTCTGCGTGACGAGGAACTTGAAGTTGCCGAAACCGTAGTCCAGGACGCCGGTCACGGTACCTGCCAGCTTGTCCCCGGTCTTGGCGTCGGGAACCGGTGCCAGCACGTCGTCCAGCAGGACCCGCTCCGGGTTGCTGTCGGCCTTCTGCAGCAGGATGCCGCCGCGGACCGTCCGCAGGCTCGAGCCCTTCGGAACGACGGACAGCTCGCGGAAGGAGCTGGTCGGGCCAGTCACCTCGGGCTCGTTGATGCCGAGCCACATGCCCTCCAGCGACTCCCAGAAGTCCAGGCCGTCGGTGGCCGGCTCGAAGGTGCCGGTGGTCTCGACGTCACCGGTGGAGTCGTCGTCGATCACGGTCGACGGGGGCACCCGGCCGCCGGGGCCGACGATGGTCGCGGCCGGTACGGCGGCGGTGCCGGTCACGGCAACCGTCGGGTTGGTGATCTCGGTGGTGGTCAGGTTGTCGGTGCCGCCCGAGCCGCCGGGGCGGAACTCGGCGACCGTGCCCTTGACCGTCACCGCGTCGCCGACCGCCACGGTCGGAGCCGAGCTGGTGAAGACGAAGAGGCCTTCGCTGGTGGCGGGGTTGTCGTCCGGCTGGGTGTCCTGGAACCAGAAGCCGTTGCCGCTCTTCGCGGTGACCACGCCGGTCACGTTGGCGACGAGCTTGCCGGCCAGCGGCGACCGGTGCGCGGCGCCCTGGATGTCGTGGATCTTCGCATCCACCGGGTCCGGGTCCGGGGGAGACGAGGTCAGCGTCTTGGGCGACGGGTTGACCGCCTCGAACTCGGTGGCGTTGTTGTCGAGGTCCTTGGTCGGGTCCTTGCGGGTGACCGAGGTGGTGTTCGAGGTGCCCGGCGCGGGGCTGGTCTCCGAGTCGTTCGTCGCGCTGCCGTAGCCGACGAAGTCGACGACGCCGGCGGCGGTGTCGCAGTCCGCTCCACAGGCCAGGTTGTCGGTCGACTGGACCAGCGCGACCTTACCGGCCGAGGCGGACATGTTGATGCTGCCGGTCACGTCGGGGGTCGGCAACGGCTGTCCGTTGGTCCCGCCTGCGCCCTGCACGAGGTAGACGCCGCCCGGAGCAAGGCTGCCGGTCAGGTTGATCTTGTTCGTCCAGGTGGTTCCGGCGGTCGACCCGTACTGGACGGACCACCCGGTCAGATCGACCGGGGAGCTGCTGTTGTTCGTCAGCTCGATGAAGTCGTTCGTGTACGGAGCGCCGGAGTTGCCGCCACCGCCGTACACCTCGGTGATGACCACGGTGGACGAGGCGGCGAGTGCCGGTGCGGCCGCGATCACGGCGACACCCGACACAACGAGACTGGAGGTGACCACAAGGGCGCCAAGGCGGCGCCGTGATCGGTTCTGGGCAGACATGTGCCGGATTCTCACACCCCCACCACCCCCCGCCAACCCCCAACAGATGAACACCCCAAACCCACGGGTTCCCCTTCGCCCCACCCCCTCCGCACCCCGCACCCTCAACCCGACACCCCACGAGCCGAACCCTCCCGTCGAACCCACCCACAGATTCCGGCCGCTGAACGCGCCTGCTGGGCCGGCCCACCCACGGTCCCGTGGCTGCTGTTGTCAGGTGAGGGTGTCGGTGGGTGGGGGGTTGGGAGCAGGGCTGGGGCGGAGGGAGATGAGTCGATGGACCTGGAGGGGCTCGGCTTTGCCTTTGAGGTCCAGGAGGCCGATCGACTCGGTGACGGCTTCGGGGAGGAGGGCTTTGGTGCCGGGGCCGATGGCAACCCCGCCGCAGGGTGCCTTGCCTTCGATCCGGGAGGCGACGTTGACCGTGTCGCCGATGACTGTGTGGGTCCGGCCGCCCTCCGTGCCGAGCAGGCTGACCGAGGCGACTCCGCTGTTGATGCCGACCCGGAACTGCGGCCAGTCAGGATGCGCCGCACGTACAACAGCGGCCGCCTCCTGCAGCGCCAGCCCGGCCGCGGCTGCCCGCGCGGCGTGGTCCGGCTGATCACCGCGCTTGTTGAACGTGACCATCAGCGCGTCCCCGATGATCCGGTCCACCTCGCCACCGTGCCTGCGGACCACCGGTGGTACGGCGACCTCGAAGTACGTGTTGAGCATGGCGGTGACTTCGCCCGGCTCGTGGTTCTCGGAGAAGGCGGTGAAGCCCTGGAGATCGGCGAAGAGCACGCTCAGTTCGCGGCGACCCGACACGGTGTCAGCGAGGTACAGGTCGGAGAAGCGCTCCTCGTGCCACTGGATCCGCACCCCGGCGACCACGAGGATGAACGCGAGCAGGAGCAGCACGTGCCACTCCCACCACGACAGCGCCCAGTTCCGCGCGAAGACGAGCGCCACCATCGCCTCGCCCAGCAGGACGAAGGCCGCGATCATCGACAACAGCATCAGCGACGGCCGTTTCCACCACAGCCCTAGGTAGCGGATCGCGGTCACGGCGTACAGCAAGATCGCGGGCACAGCGAGCGCGGTCAGGATCCCATCGGCGCTCTCGGGCACCGAAGTACTGTGCAACGGCGGCAGCCGGGTCACCGAGGCAACCGCCCACAACGCCATCAGGACGAACAGTCCCGTGCGCAGCAACCGCCCCCACCGCATCGCCCTCGGCAGCCGGGGACCAGTCAGGTTCGGGCTCGACAACAGCGCGAAGATCGAGCCGATCGTGATCCCGACCGGCGTGGCCAGCACGAACCCGACATTGGGCGTATCGAGCAGTACGCCGGGTGTCGCCAGCGCGTGCAACGCCAGAAACCCCGCGGTCGACAGGAACGCCAGCGCAACGAACAGCACTCGCGGATCCCCACGCTGCAAGGCAGCAGCCCCGGTGGCATAAGCCAGTACTGCACTGAGCGCCGCCGTGATCAGCACGAGCCAGAAGTGCGACGGGTGGTGCTCCCAGTGAACGTCGAGCTGTGGTCGCCGGATGAGCAACGCCAACCCCGCCAAGGGAACCAGCAGGGCCACAGCGGTGGCCACCAGCATCGCGGGGGAGTAGACGAACCGGCGCTTAGCCATCCGCGCCCTTGAAGTGCTCGTGGATCTGCGACACCACCACCGAGCCTTCGCCGACGGCGGAGGCGACCCGCTTGACCGAGCCGCAGCGCACGTCGCCGACCGCGAACAACCCGGGAATGGTGGATTCGTAGGGCTTCGGCGGACGCGACTGCGTCCACAGGGAATCGGCCGCCGCGTCCGAACCGGCGAGGACGTACCCGTGCTCGTCCCGCCCGATCTCCGGCAGCCACCGCGTCCCAGGCTCGGCCCCGATCATCACGAACAGCCCGTCGACCGCGAGAGTCTCCTCCGCGCCGGTCCGACGATGCCGCAGCACGATGTTCTGCAACCTGCCGTCGCCACCTCCGCCGACGATCTCGCTCGACGTACGGACGACCACGTTCGGGGCCGCGTCGATCATGTCGATCAGGTAGCGCGACATGCTCTGGACGAGCGACTCGCCCCGAATCACGATGCTGACCTGACGGCAGTAGCGGGCCAGGTGCAGTACAGCCTGCCCGGCCGAGTTGCCGCCGCCCACGACACAGGCATTCCGATCGGTCAGCCCATGAGCCTCGGACACGCTCGCGCCGTAGTACACGCCGGCGCCGGTCAGCTCTTCCAGCTCCGGTACGCCGAGCCGGCGGTAGGCGACCCCCGTCGCCAGGACGACCGCGCGAGCCGTGACCTCGCCGACGTCACTGATCTCCGCCAGGAAGCCGCCCGGCTTCTCCTCGAGCCGCGTCACCTGCCGCATGAGCAGGAAGTGCGCGCCGAACACCCACGCCTGCTGGTAGCCGCGCTGTGCCAGTTCCGACCCGGTGAGACCGCGCGAGAACCCGAGGTAGTTGCGGATCAGCGAGCTCGTCCCGGCCTGCCCGCCGATCGCCTCGCGCTCGACCACGAGCGTCCGAAGCCCCTCGGACGACGCATAGACGGCGGCAGCCAGTCCAGCCGGCCCCCCACCGATCACCAGTACGTCGAACGCGCGCCGCTCGTCCGCCAGAGTTGTGCGGACGCCCCACGCCTCGGCGACCTCGGCATCGGTCGGATCGTGCAGGATCGTGCCGCCGACCGCGGCCATCCACACCAGTACTCCGGCCCCGGGATCCGGCTCGTGGATCGCGTGCAGGACGTCGTTCGCCTCGGGGGAGCCGCTCGGCCGGAAGGCATTCGGGATCCCGTTGCGACTCAGCAGACTCGAGATGGCATGGGCCCGGGCCGAGTGTTGGTCGGCGACGACGACGACCTCGCGCCAGTTCGCGGTCTCGTTGCGGGACCACTCCTGGACGAACTCCGCGACCGTGCGATGGAAGAGCTCGTCGCGGTTGATCCACGGCTTCAGGACGTAGTAGTTGATGTCGCCGACGGCCATCGCGGCCAGAATCGCGGCGGCCGTGTCGCGGTCGGCCCAGGCGCCCCACGGGATCAGCATCGCGCGGCGCGCGTCAGGGTGCAGACTGCGGGCCCGGTGGAGGACCTCGGATCGCTCGGTGGCCGGTAGCTCGTGGTCCACCATGACGACCGCGACGCGTTGCTCGAGCTCGTGCGCGAGCTCCAGACTGCGCAGCGCGTCGGGCGCGGTCAGTTCGCCCCGGACCCGGAAGTCGACTCCGAAACTTCGGTCGAGCTCGCTCTCGAGCCGGTCCAGTCGCTCCGGGTCGACATCGACCACCAGCAGCAGTGGCCTCGCCGCCCGGAGACTCGGCTTGCCGCCGGGTACCCCACCCATCCTGTGACAGTAAGTCCGGCGGTCGGGCTCGGCAACGGGTCATACGTTTGATCGCCGGTCCTGTCCACCCCAGTGGGACAGGACCGGCGACGCTTGCCTACTGGCCTGCTCGTCGCGGGCCGAGGTTCGCTCCGCGATGGAGGAGCCGGACAACCAGGTAGGCGAGTCTCGGGGCGCCCTTGCGGGCCTCGATCACCAGAGACGGCTTTCCCTCGGCCTTGAAGCCACCGGTGAGCGCCTTGGCGGTGGCCTGAGCCACGGAGACCTTCGGAGTACGGCTGACGTCGGCAGAGCGGCTCAGGGTCAGGCTGGCGCCCTTCCAAGATCCGTCCTTGGCCTGGTGGACCACGACGTCGCCACCGAGGTGCTGGAACGTTACCGCCCGGTCACCTAGGGTGGCCAGAGGTTGGGAAAAGTTGCCTTTCCCGCGCGCTCGCGGTCTTTTGGTCCGAGCCGGGCGGTAGCGTCGCGCCATGGCGGCGACCAAGGCAATCGAGCTGGAGATCGCGGGGCGGACGGTGCGGGTCAGCAACCCGGACAAGCCGTACTTCGCGGACCGTGGACTGACCAAGCTGGACATCGTGAACTACTTCGTCGCGGTCGGCGACGGCATCCTCGGTGCGCTCCGGGACCGCCCGACCACGCTGGAGCGCTGGCCCGGCGGCTGGTTCGAGGGCGCGAAGCTGTCCACCCGGATGGACAACAGGGGTGACGCGTTCTACCAGAAGCGGGTCGCCAAGGGGGCTCCCGAGTGGGTGGAGACGGCGACCATCAAGTTCCCCAGCGGCCGGCCCGCGGACGAGGTCTGCCCGACCGAACTGGCCGTCGTCGCCTGGGCGGTGAACCTCGGCACCCTCACGTTCCACCCATGGCCGGTCCGACGCCCTGAGCTCGACTCACCCGACCAGCTGAGGATCGACCTCGACCCCCAACCCGGTACGGACTTCAAGAGCGCGGTAGCCGTCGCCCCGGCCCTCCGCGAACTGCTGGCCGAGCACGGTCTGGAAGGCTTCCCCAAGACCTCCGGCGGCCGCGGTCTGCACGTTTATGTGCCCATCGAACCCCGCTGGACCTTCGTCGAAGCCCGCCGCGCGGTGATCGCGCTGGGCCGCGAGCTCTCGCACCGCCTGCCCGAACAGGTCACCGTCAACTGGTGGAAGGAGGAACGCGGCGAACGAGTCTTCATCGACTACAACCAGATGGCCCGCGACCGAACCATCGCCTCCGCCTATTCCGTCCGCCCCAACGCCCGAGCCCGCGTCTCCGCGCCCCTCCGCTGGGAAGAGCTCGACGACGTGGTCCCCGACGACTTCGACGTCCTCACCATGCCCACCCGCTTCGCCGAGGTCGGCGACCTCCACGCCGCAGTGGCCGAAAAGGCGTTCTCCCTCGACTCCCTCCTGGACCTCTCCGCCAAACACGAACGAGACCTGGGCGAAGCCGACCTCCCCTATCCCCCCGAATACCCCAAAATGCCCGGCGAACCCAAACGAGTCCAACCCTCCAAAGACCGAGACCGCCCCAAGGACTAGCCCCCACCCGACACGCTCCTGCACGGGCGGCACCGCGAGGTGGCCAGCTGTCGCACGCCCAGGGCGCTCCGCCGACGATCAGTCGCTCTGCGAGTTGACCCCAACCACAACAAACTAGAACGTCCGCAAAGCCCCGCCGTCGATCGGGATGATCGCTCCCGTCACATAGGACGCGACCGGCGACAGCACGAACGCGGCCACCCGTCCGAACTCCTCCGGATTCCCGTAGCGCCGCAAGGGGATCGTCTTCTCCGAAGCCCGCCGCGCGGCGTCCGGGTCCCCGCTCTTCCCGTCCAGCTCCTTCAACCGATCCGTGGCGATCCGCCCCGGCATCAGCCCGTTGACCCGGATCCCGTTCGGCCCGAGCTCGTCGGCCAGCGTCTTCGCCACCATCGCGAGCCCCGGCCGCAACCCGTTGGAAATCGCCAGCCCGGGAATCGGCGACTTCACCGACGACGACAGCACGAAGGCGATCGAAGTACCCTCCGAGCCCGCGCGAGCCACCGACCGCGCGATCCGCAGCCCACCAAGGAACACGCTGTCGAACGCCGCCCGCCAGTCGTCCTCAGCCGTCTCCAGCGCAGTACCTGGCCGAGGTCCACCCACACTGATCAGTGCTCCGTGCAACGCGCCCCACTTGGCGATGGCGGTGGCGGCGAGTCGCTCAGCACTCTCCGGATCGGCGTTGTCCACCGAGATGCCCACGACGTTCTCGCCCAGTTCCGCGGCGGCTCGTGCGATCGACTCTTGGTTCCGGCTGGAGATCACCAGCCGCGCGCCCTCATCGGCAAGAGCCTTAGCCGTAGCGAATCCGAGGCCGCCGCTGGCGCCCGTGACGATATAGGTGCGATCACGCAGTCCAAGGTCCACGCACCCATCCTGCCTCACCCGCCCCACTCCCGCTCCCCGGCCACACCGCCCCCTGTGGCATCGATCTCAGTACTCGGACAGCAATCTCAACCACCCCCGCCCACTCCCGCCGAAACCAACTCCCTTCACCCACCAGTTCCGCCGACACGCCGTACCTCGTCCCGACTGGTGGCCGAAGGCAAGCAGCAGCCGCTCGCCGCAGCCGATGCCGGGCCGGCTTGCCAGTACTGCGGGGTGCCCGGCTGGGGACGCAGGGGTTAGTAGGCGGAAGGGCGGAGGGGGGTGTGGTCAGAGGTGGTCAGGTGCCAGGCGGTGTTGACCAGGCCTAGGTGGGAGAAGGCTTGGGGGAAGTTGCCGAGCATGCGTTTGGAGACGGGGTCGTACTCTTCGGAGAGAAGGCCCACGTCGTTGCGGAGGGCAACTAACTTCTCGTAGAGGTTGCGGGCTTCGCCGGTGCGGCCGATCAGCGCGAGGGAGTCGGCCAGCCAGAAGGAGCAGATCAGGAAGGCGCCCTCGTCGCCGGGGAGACCGTCGTCGACGTGTTCGGTGAGGTAACGGCGGACGAAGCCGTCGACGGCGAGTTCCTTGCGGACCGCCTCGACCGTGCCGATCACCCGCGGGTCGTCCGGCGGGAGGAAGCCGACCTGGGGGATCAGCAGGGTCGACGCGTCGAGCGCCTTGCTGCCGTAGGCCTGCGTGAAGGTGTTCCGCTCGGCGTCGTACGCCTCGGCGCAGACCTGACGGTGGATCTCGTCGGCCGTGGCGCGCCACTGCTTGGCCGGACCGCCCATCCCGAACCGCTCGACAGCGCGGGCGGCCCGGTCGAACGCCACCCACGCCATCACCTTCGAGTACGTGAACTGCTGGCGCCCGCCGCGCACCTCCCAGATGCCCTCGTCCGCCATCGGCCAGACCTCGCTCAGATGCCGCATCAACCCGCGTTGCACCGACCAGGCTTCCTCACTCGGCCCGGTCTGGGTCTCGCGGGCGAGGGCGAGCACGTCCATCACCTCGCCGAACACGTCGATCTGCAGCTGGTCGGCCGCCGCGTTCCCGATCCGCACCGGCTGGGAACCGCCGAACCCGGGCAACCACCCGGCCTCGAACTCGGTCAACCTGCGCTCGCCCGTGACGCCGTACATGATCTGCAGGTCGGAGGGTGCTCCCGCGATGGCCCGGAGCAGCCAGTCGCGCCAGGCCTGGGCCTCCTCGGTGTAGCCCGAGCGGAGCATCGCCGCCAGCGTCATGGTCGCGTCGCGCAGCCAGCAGAACCGGTAGTCCCAGTTGCGCCGGCCGCCGAGGGACTCGGGCAGCGAGGTGGTCGGTGCCGCGACGATGCCACCGGACGGCATGTACGTGAGCGCCTTCAGCGTCAGCAGCGACCGCGTCACCTCCTCGGCCATCTCGCCGGCGTCCGTACTGCGGCCGATCCACTCCGTCCAGAAGCTCTCGGTGGGCTCGAGCGAGCCGAGTGCGTCGGTCGGTTCGGGAGCGGGCTGGTGCGACTGGTGCCAGGTGAGCACGAACCACGCGCGATCACCCGCGCCGACGGTGAAATCGGCGTACGTCGCGAAGTCCCGGCCGTACTGGTGCACGTCACTGCGCAGGGCGACCGCGTCGGGACCGGCGACCGCCACGATCTGCCCGTCGAGCCGCCGCACCCACGGGGTCACACTGCCGTAGTCGAACCGCAGCCGGAGCTCCGACCGCATCGACACGGTGCCGCTGATGCCCTCGACGATCCGGACCACGTCGGGCGCCTCGTCGCGGGGCGGCATGAAGTCGAGCACCCGGACCGAGCCGGTCGGCGTGGACCATTCGGTCTCCAGCACGAGGGTGTCACCGCGGTAGTGCCGGCTGCACTTGGCGTCTCCGTCGCGGGGGCGCAGCCGCCAGTGGCCGTTGTCGTCTGTGCCGAGCAGTGCGGCGAAGCACGCGGGGGAGTCGAACCGCGGGAAGCAGAGCCAGTCGATCGAGCCGTCAGTCGAGACCAGGGCCGCCGTCTGCAGGTCCCCGATCAGCGCGTAGTCCTCGATCCGCCGGTCCGGCAGTGACCGTCGCCGGCTCGGATCCACCTTCTCCGCCGACCCCACCTCCACCGGCCCCACCCGCGCCGCTCCCGCCTTCTCCGCTGCCCCCGCCGCCGCCTTCTCCGCCCGAGCCGCCTTCTCCGCCGGAGCCGCCTTCTCCGCCGGTTCCGCCGGACCTGCCGTCTGACCGGCTGCCGTCTTCTGACTTGTCACCATTGACGTCCTGTCTGGAGAAGTAGACCAATCCGCCGACGGCCAGCAGGGCGAAGAAGAACCACTGCAGCGCGTAGAAGAAGTGTGGCCCGTCGTCGATCTCCGGACCGGGGAACCCGCCGAAGTCAGGATCGGCCGCCGGCACCTGGCGATCCACGGTCAGGTACCCGTCGTACAGGGTGAGCCCCAGAGCGGACGCGAACTCCGGCCCGTTGATCAGCCGCGCGGTGCCGTCGACCGGCGTACCGCCGCTGGTGTGGCCGCCGCGCTCGCTGCGCCGCAGCCGACCCGTCACGGTCACTTCTCCGGACGGTACGGCGGGGACGTTGCCCGGGGCCAGCTCAGCGCCCTGCCGCGGCAGGAACCCGCGGTCGACCAGTACTGCGCTGCCGTCGGCCAGGACCAACGGCGTGACGATCTCGAAGCCCGGGCGGTCCTCCACATTGCGGTAGCGCATCACGACCTGCTTGGAGGCGTCGTAGCGCCCGGTGACCACAGCGGTCCGCCAGTCGTGCTGCTCGCCGACCACCCGCTGCGGTCCGACGATCTCGGCCAGCGAGGCCGGGGGAGCGGCCAGATTGCTGCGGGTGACCTCGTTGCGGGCCTTGCGCTCGTCCAGCCGGTGCAGTTGCCAGCGGCCGAGCTGCACACAGACCCCGGCAAGGACCAGGATCACCAACGCGGCGGCGATCCACCGGGGATTCAACAGACGACGCGGCGTTCTCGGCACCCTTCGAACTTAAGCCATCCACCGGAATGCCCCGCGCTCGGCTGCCCGGGCCGCGTAGTCTGGGCCCTGTGACAGTGCCCAGTACGACGCTCGGCCTCGCCGACAACCACGGCCGGGTTGCCACCGATCTGAGGGTCTCCCTGACCGACCGGTGCAACCTGCGCTGCACGTACTGCATGCCCGAGGAAGGGCTCGACTGGCTCGCCAAACCCGAGCTGCTGACCGACGACGAGGTGGTCCGCCTGGTCTCGGTGGCCGTCACCCGCCTCGGCGTGGACGAGATCCGCTTCACCGGCGGTGAACCCATGCTCCGCCGCGGCCTGGTCGGCATCGTCGCCCGTACTACGCAACTGCACCCCCGGCCGGAGGTGTCCCTGACGACCAACGGGATCGGGCTGGCCCGGCAGGCGGAGGCGCTCAAGGAGGCCGGCCTGGACCGGGTGAATGTGAGCCTCGACACGATCCGGCCGGACACCTTCCAGCAATTGGCCCGCAGGGACCGCCTGAAGGACGTCCTGAACGGCCTGGAGGCGGCCCACAACGCCGGCCTGGCCCCGGTCAAGGTGAACGCGGTCCTCATGCGCGGCGTGAACGACCACCAGGCGCCGGAGCTGCTGCAGTTCTGCCTCGACCACGGCTACGAACTGCGGTTCATCGAGCAGATGCCGCTGGACGCGCAGCACGGCTGGAGCCGGGACACGATGATCACCGCCGACGAGATCCTCGAGCACCTCGGCGAGCGCTTCGACCTGGAACCGGTCGACGCGGCGACCCGCGGCAGCGCTCCGGCGGAGTCCTTCACCGTCCAGGGCGGTCCGGCGACCGTCGGCATCATCGCTTCCGTCACCCGTCCGTTCTGCGGTGACTGCGACCGGGTGCGGCTGACGGCCGACGGTCAGGTCCGCGATTGCCTGTTCGCGCGGACCGAGTCGGACCTGCGGACCGCGCTGCGGGCAGGCGCCGACGACGAGGACCTGGCGGAGCGCTGGCGCAAGGCGATGCGGGGCAAACTGCCCGGCCACGGCATCGCCGACCCGAGTTTCCTGCAGCCGGCCCGGCCGATGTCGGCCATCGGCGGCTGACCCCCGGCGGCTGACCCATCGGCCACCGCCCCTTTCTGAACCGGAAATTTACTTTTTCAGCTGTAACCTGCGTCGCTAACACACGCAGACCGCGCCGAGGCGGACTTTCAGGCCTCGAAAGGCTCTACCTCGCGCAGGAAAGAACGCCGCGCCAGGAAGTCCGACAGGGACTCCTTGTGCTCGTCACAAGCCAGCCAGGTCTTGCGCCGGTCGGGGGTGTGGATCTTCGGGTTGTTCCAGCGCACGGCCCAGGTCGCCGGCTTGCCGCATCCCTTTGCAGAGCAGACGGACGGCAGCTCTTCTTCAGTCATCAGCGAGGTCTCCCGGGGGCATTTCTGTCAGTGCAGGCAATTGTTCCTGACCACTCAATTATCAATAGCCTGGACAAAATGAAGCGACGTCGGACAGCCACGGGGGGAGCCGTCCGACGCCGCATCAAGTCTCTGAATTCCATCTGTGAACTTCAGAGCACGCGGGAGATTCTGACACGGATCAGTCGTGAGAATCCAGTCCCGGCGCGGATCACTTTTCGGTGTCGAGATCGGGACCCAGTTCGCCCCGGGCCGGCGGCAGGTAGACCGCCGCTCCGGTGACCTTCGAGGTGCGTCGCGCGTTGGCGAGCACGACCGCGATCGACGGCAGGAAGACCGCGGCGACGATGAACATCCAGCGCCAGGGAGACGGGGTCACCACGGCGAGCACGAAGCAGACGATGCGCAGGGACATCATCCACGCGTACCGCACGATTCTGCTGTCCAGATCCTCGGACCGGCCCGGCTGAGCGCTCGTCACCGAAATGACGGTCTCGTCGGCCTTGTCACGGCGTCGCGGCATCTATCCTCCTCACCAACACCCAACGGTACGCCGCCACGGACGTGGTGGCACACTCAGGCGAAGGGGAACTCCGATGACAGATCGCACCTACCGCGTGACCGAGATCGTCGGCACGTCCAAGGAAGGCGTCAACCAGGCGATCACGAACGCGATCACCCGGGCCGGCGAGACGCTGCGGCACCTGGACTGGTTCGAGGTGACCGAGGTCCGCGGCCACATCGTCGACAACGCGATCGACCACTACCAGGTGGGCCTCAAGGTCGGCTTCCGCCTCGAGGACTCCTGATCCCCGGAGTCCGCCGAACCGCGCCGTACCGCTGACAACGCCGTACTGCGAACCACGCCCGGGCGTAGCGCGAACCGCCCGGGCCCGCCCGGTTCGCGGTACGGGCGGGTGCGGGCGATACCGTTCGTGCGGCAGCGCCCTCGACGGCGCCGTAGATATCTGTGAGGAGAGGGATTCGTGGCCAGATCGGTACTCGTCACCGGTGGGAACCGGGGCATCGGACTCGCCATCGCGACGGCCTTCAAGGAGGCCGGCGACCAGGTCGCGGTCACCTACCGCAGCGGGGAGCCCCCGGAGGGCTTCCTCGGCGTGAAGTGTGACGTCACCGACGCCGAGCAGGTGGAGGCCGCGTTCGACACCATCCAGGCCGAGCACGGCCCGGTGGAGGTGCTGATCGCCAACGCCGGCATCACCCGCGACGCGCTGCTGCTGCGGATGACCGACGAGGACTGGGACGCGGTGATCGCGACCAACCTGACCGGCTCGTTCCGGGTCGCCAAGCGCGCCGCCAAGGGCATGCTGCGGTTGCGCCGGGGCCGGATCGTCTTCATCTCCTCCGTCGTCGGCCTGCTCGGCTCCCCGGGGCAGGTGAACTACGCCGCGAGCAAGGCCGGCCTGGTCGGGATGGCCCGGTCGATGGCCCGCGAGCTCGGCAGCCGCGGGATCACCACCAACGTGGTCGCCCCGGGCTTCGTCGAGACGGACATGACCGCGGTGCTGCCCGAGGAGACCCAGAAGCAGTACCTGAGCCAGATCCCGCTCGGCCGCTTCGGCCTGACCGACGAGATTGCCAAGGTGGTGCGCTGGGTGGCCTCGGACGAGGCCGGCTACATCACCGGTGCGGTCATTCCGGTCGACGGCGGCATCGGCATGGGCCACTAGCCCCGCCCTCCGTACCACCCCTCCCAGCTCGACATTTTCCAGAAAGGGCACTGCCCGTGGGCATCCTCGACGGCAAGCGCATCCTGGTCGCGGGCGTCACGCTCGACTCCTCGATCGGGTTCGCCACGGCCAAGGTGGCGCAGGAACAAGGCGCCACCGTGCTGATCTCGAACTTCGGCCGCGCGCTGAACATCACCAAGCGGATCGCCAAGCGGCTGCCGGTCGAACCGCCCGTGCTGGAGCTGGACGTCACCGATGCCGACCATCTGGCCGCCCTGCCGGACGCGATCCGCGAACACGTGGACGGCCTGGACGGCGTCGTGCACTCGATTGCCTATGGCAACCCGGAGACGATCCTCGGCGGCAAGTTCCTCGAGGGTCCGTGGGACGACGTGTCCCGCGCCGTGCACGTCTCGGCGTACAGCCTCAAGTCTCTGGCGGTGGCGTGCGCCCCGCTGATGAGCCCGGGTGGCAGCATCGTCGGGCTGACCTTCGACGCCACCGTCGCCTGGCCGGGGTACGACTGGATGGGCGTGGCGAAGGCCGCGCTGGAGTCGACCTCCCGGTACCTCGCGCGAGACCTCGGCGCGCAGGGGATCCGCTGCAACCTGGTCTCGGCCGGTCCGCTGAAGACGCTCGCGGCGAAGGCGATCCCGGGCTTCGAGAAGTTCGAGGAGCCGTGGCTGGACCGCGCGCCGCTGGGCTGGGACCCGTCCGACCTCGAACCGACCGGCAAGACGATCGTCGGTCTGCTCAGCGACTTCTTCCCCTCCACCACCGGCGAGATCATCCACGTCGACGGCGGTTACCACGCGATGGGTGCCTGAATTGTCCACGTCCCTGGTGGAGCTCCGTGTCCTGGACGGAGCCAACCTCTACTTCAGCCGCGCGGCGGTCAAGCTCACCCTCGACCTGACCGCGCTGATCGACGCCCCGGCGCCGGCCGCGAAGGCGTACGCCTCGGCCCTCGGCCTGGGCACCACCCGGCCGGGCCGGATCGGGTCGGGCTTCCGGCAGCGGTTCGCCGTCCGGGTGGTCGGCCACATCGTCCGCCGGATCGCCCGCGAGGCGGGGATCGGCCGGATCGGCGTCCGGGTCCGCTCGGAGTCGGACGTGCACCGGCTGGTCGTCGCGTTCCCGTGGGCGCACGAAGGACGTGCCCGGGCGCTCGGCCAGGCGATCGTCGACGTCGTCGACGCGTTCGGCGCAGATGAGCTGCCAGAACTGGTCGCCTCCGTCGGTGACCGGGTCCGCAACGAGCCGGCCGGCGACCCGCCGTCGACCCTGCGGCCGAAGGTCCCCGTGGTCGCGGTGACCGGCACGAACGGCAAGACCACGACGTCCCGGATGATCGCGCACATCGGCCGGGCGGCAGGGCTGCACGTCGGCTGGTCCAGCACCGATGGCGTGTACTTCGATGGCGAGCTCGTCAAGTACGGCGACTTCTCCGGTCCGAGTGGCGCCGGCCAGGTGCTCTCCCAGCCGGGGGTCCAACTGGCGGTCACCGAGACGGCCCGCGGCGGCATCCTGCGGCGCGGGATCGGCGTCGCCTACAACGACGTCTCGGTGGTCACCAACGTCACGGCCGACCACCTGGGGCTCGGGGGCATCGACACCGTCGACCAGCTCGCCGAGGTGAAGGCGGTCGTCACCAAGATCACCCGGCCGCGCGGCTGGTGCGTCGTGAACGGCGACGACCCGCGCACGTTCGGAATGCGGCTCGGGTCGCCCGCGAAGTGCTGGGTGTTCTCCCGCGACCCCGACTCGCCGTCGATCCGCACGGTGCTCGACGAGGGCGGCCGCGCGACCACGGTGCTGGACGGGTTCATCACCGTGCTCGACAACTCCAGCGACGCGGAACCGCTGCTGAAGGTCGTGGACGTCCCGATGACGCTGTCCGGCCTGTCGCACTACAACGTGGAGAACGCGCTCGCGGCGACTTCGGCCGCTCTCGGGCTCGGCCTGTCCCGCAGCGCGGTGATCGAGGGACTCACCACGTTCACCCCGGGCGAGAACAACCCGGGCCGGATGAATATGTACTCCATCCGCGACTTCACCGTGGTGATCGACCTGGCCCACAACGAGGCCGGGCTCGAGGCGCTGCTGGAGATCATGAACGGCGTCCGGGAGCCGGGTGCCCGGCTGCTGCTCGCGCTCGGTTCGCCGGGTGACCGGGCCGACGACATGGTGACCGCGATGGGCGCGATCGGTGCCCGCGGCGCGGACAGGGTGGTGATCGGGCACAAGGGTGACTACCTCCGCGGCCGGCCGCCGGAGGAGCTCGAGGCGGTGTTCCGCGAAGGCACCAGTTCGGTCGGCGTCGACGACGTACCGGCGTTCCCGAGCGAGCTCGACGCGGCCAAGGCGCTGGTCGGCGAGGCGCAGCCCGGTGACGTGGTCGCCGTGATGTCTCTGCAGGATCGGGCGAGTCTTGACGCCTGGTTGCGGTCCGAGGGGGCTACCGTCGATAACCCGGAGACCTTGAAGAGCAAGGTCGAGCGAGCACAACACTGATCCCGGGCCCCCTCCGCCCGGGGCCGGAACGAGGTGTCATGCGCTACTTGTGGTCGGTGCCGGCGGCGGTGATCGCCTGGTTCGTGGTCGGCTTCGCGCCGACGTACCTGAACGCGCTGCCCGACGGCTCGACCATGTTCGTGCCGGCCCGGATCGATCTGCTCGTACTCGGCGGATTCGCCGGGGGAGTGGTGGCCGGACTGCTCATCCGTCGGATCCGGATCGTGGTGCCGCTCGTGCTCGTGGTTGCCAGCGGCGCCTGGTGGTTGAGCGGCCATGCACTGACTGACGGGCAGTTGTCGGACAAGGGATTGCTGGCCGCGTTGCTGGTGGCAAGCGCCATCGGCGGGTTCTTCGGAGCCCTGGGCACCCGTAGCTCGGTCGTCGCCGCCTTCGCGCTCGCCGTGCCGGTCGCGTGGTACGCGCTGCGCCCTGCCTCCGAGCTGGAGACCTGGCGTTGGCTGTGGCAACTGAATGGCCTGCTGGTCGCCGCCGGTCTGGCCCTGCTCCTCTACGTCGCCTGCTGGCGGCGCGGGTGGCGTTCGGCGGACTGCTGGGTGCCCCTGGCAGCGGTCTACGTCGCGTCGTTCGCCGTGGTGGATGGCGCGCAGGCGATCACCGAGGCAAGGGGCCGCAGCACGGACGAGATCGCCGACGCGGGGACGGACGCGTTCTTCCAGACCTTCGAGCCGCTGCTCCGGGAGTACTGGCCGTGGCTCGTGCTGGCGGTGCTCCTGGCGATCCCGATGGTGGCGCTCAAGATCCGCGCGCTGCCGCCGCCCCCACCGCCGCCCTCGCCGTACGACGACCGCGGCAACGACGCGGTGCTGTCGGACGACCTGGACTGGATCGACCGCGAAGAGCCCAAGCGCCGGCTGCTGCCCCGCCGCGAACCCGTCGGCTGACACGGCACGCCTGCGCAGGTCAGGCGCTACGGGACTCAGCCGGGTCGCGTACCGAGCGACAGGACGTCCTTGCCACCAGGCCACCCCAGCGCGGCCACACCCCCCTCAGACCCCGGCGAGCAACTCAGTACTGCCTGTCACTCGGTA
This sequence comes from Kribbella orskensis, assembly GCF_004342085.1. NCBI lineage: Bacteria > Bacillati > Actinomycetota > Actinomycetes > Propionibacteriales > Kribbellaceae > Kribbella > Kribbella orskensis. Next base: position 166,085 of record NZ_SLWM01000014.1, on the reverse strand, counting down.
CACCCCACACCTAGACGGCAAAACCCCGAAGGACGGCATGCCGGAGCCTGGCACCACCTCCAAGCCGGCTCACACCTCCCCGCGGGAGCCACTTGGCTCTTCCGTCCCTGGGCCGCGCGAAAAGTGTCCGGATCAACCCGAGACACAACTGTCCAGTCACAAACTCGGGACAGTCCCGCCCCTGGCGGCGCCGGGCTTTGGTTTTGCACAAAGTCGGCCAGTCCAAGGCGGGATCGAGGCGAGGGAGGACCTTGTGCACCGGCTGAGCTGATTCCGGCGGCGGAAACGCTTAGCCGGTGCACAAGGTGGCGTCAGGTGGGAGGGCCTAGGTGGGCGTGCGGGGAAGGCCTGGTGGGGAGCGGGTGTGCGGGAGTGGGGGTCAGCGCAGCAGGGCCTGTGCGAGCCATTCGTCTGGGTGGAAGCCCGGTGGGATGGCGAAGACGGCTGAGCCGATGGTGGTGGTCCACTCGTTGAGGGCGTCCGCCGCGTCGAGACGAGCCAGCAGCGGGAGGAACTGGCCTGCTATGTCGGCCTGGTAGCTGAGGAAGATCAGGCCGGACTCACGGGTTGCGCCCGTGTCCTGGACGTAGTTGAGGCCCTTGCGGAAGATCCGGCGGCCGTCGTTCGTCGAGTGGTGGGAGAGTCGTGCGTGCGCGTTCTCGGCGATCACCAGGCGACCGTCGGCGTCCCGCTTCTCGAGATCCAGTTCGTCGTGCTCGACCGATCCGGTGAGCGGAGCACCGGTCGAAAGCTTCCGGCCGACCGCGCGTTCCTGTTCTGACCGGGTGAGCTCGTCCCAGGTGTCCAGGTTCATCCTGATCCGCCTGACCACTAGCGTCGTGCCGCCCCGGAACCACTCGAGTCCGTCCGTCGACCACACCGTGCTGTCGAACTCCGGAGTACCGGGTGCGGGGTTGCCGGTGCCGTCCACCTGGCCGAAGAGGTTCCGCCCGGTGACAGGTTTCCTGTCGGCGCCGGCGCCGTTCCAGAACCCCGTCTGCCGCCAAACCGGCCGCGCGAACGGAGCCGCATCAGCCACGAGACGCCGTACTGCGTGAACGACCGACACCGGGTCGTCCGCGCCGACGAGCAGGAGGAGATCACCACCAGACCACGCTGGCTGCAGGCGATCGTGCGACATCACCGGCAGGTCGTCGAGCCCACCAGGCTTCAACCCAGCAAGCCCTGGCAGGCTGAACACCCGAGGCCCGAAGCCGACAGTCGTCGTCAGCGCGACGCCAGGGAGGGCGAGCTCCGGGGCAGTGTCGCCGGGTGCGGGACGACCGGCGCTCAGGGCAACGATGTCCGCCGTCCAGAGCCGCATCAACCGACCGAGCGCGGCCCGATCGGTGCCGCTCAGCAGGGTGAGTGCGACCAGCTCGGCGTGCTTGGGTGACGCCGCCGCGACAGCAGGCTGGTGATCGCCATACGGCTCGATATCCCGGACAACGACTGCGGCCTCGGTGCTGCTGGCGGCGGGGTCATCCTTGCCCAGCACAACAGCTCCGCCGGTGATGGCGGCGCCAGCCACGGCAGCCCCGGCGTACCCGAAGAGTTGCCGTCGAGACGGCCGCGCGGTCAAGGTGTGCTGGTGGGTGTGGCGGACGGGTGGTAGTGCTCTTCCTCCTCGGTGAACGCCTTCACCGGCACCGTGAGGTCGTGCGAGGAACCGTCGGAGAACTTGAGCGTCAGCGGTACTTCGTCACCGGGCTTGAGCGCCTGCTTCAGGTCCATCAGCATCACGTGGTCGCCGCTCGGCGCGAGATGGGCGTGGGACTCGGCCGGGATGTTGATGCCACCGGCCTTCTCCTGCATCATCATCTGGCCGTCCTTCATCGCCATCTCGTGCAGCTGCACCACGCCCGCCGCCGGAGAGGTTGCCGAGGTCAACCTGACGTCCGTGCCGCCCGGGTTGGTCAGGGACATGAAGGCGGCCGTCATCGTGGTGTCCTTGGCGCCGACGGTCGCACGGACCCACGCATCCTCGATCAGCACACCAGGTGTCGTGGCGGCGGCCTGCGTCGCGGAATCCGTCGAGGCCTGGGTCGGAGCCGACGATCCGCAGGAGGACAGCAACAGAGGGAGGGCGACGGCCAGACAGGCCGTCAGCAACTTGGTCTTCACGGACAGGCCAACGAGGCTTCGCTTACCCGAGTTCCCCCTGAGCGGGGACACACGGTGTGTCCCCGCTCACGGTCCGTCTACTCCTCTGACGGGGAAGCTTCCTCGTCCGACCGGACGAAGTCCGGATCGCCGCCCTCGTCTCCCGAACGGGCGCCCGCCTGGGCGAGGTGGGACACCGATTCGAGTTCCGCCAGCACGGTCTGGTGCTGGTCGACGCAGAGCACCACGAGGTCACCGGGGTTGGATCTGCTCAGCGCGTGCCGGATCGCGGTCAGCTCGTCGATCACGGTCTCGACCTGACGACAGCGCGCACCGTTCTCCATCGCCGTACGGACGCCCTCGCTGATCAACTCGGCCGACTCGCCGCGCTTGCGACCACGCAACCGCGCGTCCTCGCGGACGATCACGACGTCGAAGTGCTGCGCCGCGACGTCGCCCAGTTCGCGCATGTCGTCGTCCCGGCGGTCGCCCGCGGTCGCGATCACGCCGATCCGCGACGGCCGGCCGAGCTCGGACGACGCGTTCAGGCTCTCGCCGAGCTTGTCGACGAAGTCGCCGAGCATCCGCATCGCCGGGGCGTTGTGGCAGTAGTCGACGATGACGGTCCGCCCGTCGACGTCGATCTCGTTCAGCCGGCCGGGGGACAGGTAGTACGACGTGTTGAACGTCCGCAGGCCCTGCCGGATGTCGTGCAGGGGAGCCCCGGCCGCGAAGGCTGCCGCGGCGGCGGCCATCGCGTTCTGCACGTTCATCATCGCCCGCCCGCCGAACGTTGCCGGCAGCAAGTGGGTCCACGCCAGCTGCATCGACCGCCGGCCGTGCTTCATGATGATCATGTCGCCCAGGTCGGAGCGGTCCAGCACGACCGCACGACCACCGCGCCGGCAATGGCCCTCGATGTAGTCGCGCACCTCGCTGCCGGGCTCGGAGACGCTGAACCACACCACCTCGCCCGAGCACTTCCGTCGCATCTTGCGAACCAGCGGATCGTCGGCGTTCAGTACTGCGAACCCGTTGCGCGGCACCGCCTCCACCAGCACGGCCTTCACGTCGGCCAGTTGCTCGAGGGTGTCCACCCCGCGCATGCCCAGGTGGTCCGGCTGGATGTTCAGCACCACGGCGACGTCGTTGCGCTGGTAGCCGAGGCCCTCGCGCAGGATCCCGCCGCGAGCCACCTCGAACACGGCGAAGTCGACCCGCGGGTTCTGCAGCACCATCCGGGCGGACTTCGGCCCGGACGCGTCGGACCGGATCACCAGCCGCTCGTCGATCACGATGCCGTCGGTCGAGGTCATCCCGACCTTGCGGCCCATCCCCTTGAAGACGTGGCTGATCATCCGCGAGGTGGTCGTCTTGCCGTTGGTCCCGGTGACCGCGACGATCGGGATCCGGCTGGTCGCGCCCGGCGGGAACAGCATGTCCACCACCGGCTTGGCGATGTACTGCGGGTCGCCGATCGTCGGGTTCGTGTGCATCCGGAACCCGGGGGCGGCGTTCACCTCGCAGATCGCGCCGCCGGTCTCGCGGACCGGCTGGGTGATGTCCGGGCAGATGAAGTCGATGCCGGCGATGTCCAGCCCGATCATCCGGGCCGCTTCCTCGGCGATCTCGACGTTCTCCGGGTGCGCCTCGAACGTGCGGTCGATCGAGATCCCGCCGGTCGACATGTTCCCGGTGAGCGTGAGCTTCACCATGGTGTCCTCGGGCGGTACGTCGTCCAGCTCGAAGCCCTGGCTGCGGACCAGTTCGCGCGCGGCCGCGTTCACCGTGATCCGGGTCAGGATCTTCTCGTGGCCGACGCCTCGCCGCGGGTCCGCATTGGTGATGTCGACCAGTTCGGCCACGGTGTGCACGCCGTCGCCGACGACGTGCGCGGGCACCCGCTCGGCGATGGCCTCCATCCGGCCGTTGATGATCAGACAGCGATAGTCCTTGCCGGTGACGAAGTTCTCCACGATCACCGAGCCCCGCCGCGACTGCTCGGCCGCGATCGGGAACGCTTCACGCAGTTCGTCCGCGTCCTTCAGGTTCAGGCAGACGCCCCGACCGTGGTTGCCGTCCAGCGGCTTGCACACGACCGGGTAGCCGATCTTGTTCGCCAGCTGTACCGCGTCCTCGACGTCGCGGACCGAACCCGACCGCGGCACCGGCAGTCCCGCCGAGGCGAGCAAGCGGGTGGTCAGGTCCTTGTCGCTGGCGACGTCCACCGCGATCGAGCCGGTCTCGGACGTCATCGTGGCCCGGATCCGCTTCGCGTGCACGCCCTGCCCGAGCTGGACCAGGCTGAACTTGTTCAGCCGGATCCACGGGATGTCGCGGGACACCGCCTCGTCGACGATCGCCTGGGTGGACGGCCCGAACGCGGTCCGCTCGGCCTGCTTGATGAACCGTTCGAGCTCGGTGGTGAAGTCGAACCCGGGATCCGGCTGCACCAGGTGGTTCACGAACCGGACGGCGAGCTCACCCGCGGCCAGGCCGACCGCCTCGTCGGCGTACGCGTAGACGATGTTGTAGCGGCCGGGCACGCCCTTGACCTGGCGGGTCTTGCCGCGCCGCATGTCGTGGCCGGCCTCCTGCTGCAGTTGCAGCGAGACGTGCTCGGCGATGTGGCCGAGCCAGGTGCCCTCCTGCAGCCGCTCGATGAAGCCACCGCGGCGGCCGCGCGAGCAGTGGTGCTGGTCCAGCCGGGGGAGGTGCTCGAGCAGCCGCTCGGTGAAGCCGTCGATCGTGTTGGAGGGGAAGTGCTCGAGCGACCCCAAGTCGACCACCAGCTGGATGGCGGGGTCGTAGCTCCACACGTTCGGGCCCCGGTAGACCCGGGTCTCGATGATCTTCAGGTCCGGGCTGGGGGTGCCCTGGGTCTGGTCGGCGGCGGTATCGGTCATGCGGTCCCACTGTCTGGTTGCGGCCCTGGAGTCGGCCCTGGCTCGGAGTCTGGTCGGCTGAGTTCGGCGCCCGCGCTCAGAGGCTCGGTCGCCTCCGGTCTGGACTGCCCGGCGGCCGACGATCTGGACTTCGCCGTGGCCGCCTTCTTGGCGGGCGCCGCCTTCGCCGTCCGGCGTCCGGCCCGGCGCTTGCGCTCGGCGTAGTACGCCGGAGAGACGCCCTCGGCGGCGATCTCCTTGGCGAGGTTGCGCAGATCCGCGCCGGCGGCCTCGATCGAGGCGATCTCCTCGGCCGGCGGCTGCGCGCCGTACGAGAGCAGCACGCGGGCCTTGAGGTCGAAGGTCGCGGTCGCGGGGAGCACGTGCAGGACGACGCCGGACGCGAGGATCGCCTCGGAGCGGCTCGCGTAGTGCGCGTTCGAGGTGATCCGGCTGCCGTCGAAGATCGTCACCGCACCCCGCCCGACGACCTCCAGATGAGACCCCCGTACGACGGCCGCGGTGTCCTCGTCGACGCCGATCCCGAGCAGCCCGGGGGACTGCGCCACCAGGGACAGCAGCCGGCCGTACCGGTTGCGCTGGGCGAAGTGCTGGTCCACGATCGCGCCCTGGACCAGGCCGAGCCCACCGGCCAACTGGCTCATCCGCTGCCGCGGGGTCGCCCCGGAGCGCCCGAACGCGATCATGTGCTCGGCCAGGATGCTCGCGCCGGCCGACGTACCGCCGACGGCCGCGCCCCGGGCATGAGCGGCGGTCACGGCCCGGCCGAACGCGGTACCCGTGACCACGCCGCTCAGCTTGAGCTGGTTGCCGCCGGTCATGAAGATCCCGGTCGCCTCGTTCAGCGGCTCGATGAAGGCGGGGTCGTCGGCGTCCTCACGGTTCTCCGGCCGTACGCCGACCACGCTGGCGGCGCCGAGCGCCGCGAACAACGCCGAGTACACGTCGACCACGTCCGGCCCCAGCGCGGAGGCCGTCGGAACCACCACGATCCGCGCCTTCGAGCCACCCGCCGCCTCGACGAACTCCTGCAGGACCATCCGCTTCTTCAGCTTGTCCTCGGCCCCACCAATGGCGAACAGAGCCCCCGGCCCGCCCGTCGTCACCCCACCCTGCTGTTCAGACATAGCCGAACAATAAGTGCTCCAGCCCCGAACAGCCCTCAGTGGACCCGCAAGACCGCCTTCCCGGTGATCCGGCGAGAAAGGAACGCCTCGATCACCGCCGGGGTTTCCTCCCAGGGCGCCTCGACCTCGACACCGACATCGAGCTTGAACCCAGCCACCAGTCCGAGCAGCCGGGTCAGGTCGTCCTGGACGCTGTCATGCGCCGTCAACTCGTCGAAGTTGTTCAAGGTGTAGATCCGCGCCCCCGCCGACCGATCGAACCCACCGGCCCGGAAGCTGATCCGCTCATCCGGATCAGGCGTCGCAAGATTGACCAGCACCCCACGCGGCCGCAGGCACTCGATCGCATCCCCGAAGACCTCCCCACCAACACAATCCACGATGAGGTCGTAGCTACCTCGGACCTCCGTCGTGACGAGGTCAGCCCCCGGCAGCTCGACCGCCGTACGGACCAAGGCTGTTACGTGTGCCCCAGCCGCCTTCGCCAGTTGAGTAGCGAACCGGCCGACCCCAGCCCTGGCCCCGGTCACCAACACTCGCTTGCCGAGCAGGAACCCGCCGACCTCGAGCGAGCGCAGCGCAGTGAGCCCAGCAGTCGGCAGAGCACAGGCCTGCGCGTCAGTCACGTTGCCAGGCAGCACGGTCAACCAGTTGGCGGGGACGGCGACGTACTCCGCCCATGCACCCCGGCTCCGGACCAGGCCGACCACCCGCCCACCGACGGCCATGCCGTCCTGAAGCTTGCTGACGTCGGCCGGCCCCGCTTCGAGTGTCCCCGCGAAGTCCCACCCGACCGGGGCCCCCTCGGGCAGTTTCCGGAGATCTTCAACCTCACCCCGATTCAGGGAGAAGGCATTCACCTTGACAAGCACCTCGTGCGGTAGAGGCATGGGGTCGGGTACGGGCGTCAGCGCAACCGACGACCCTGCCTTCGTAAGAGCCAGCATGCTCCCGACCGTACGTGGCGCCGGGCCGGAACGACCCGGCACCACGTCGGGTCATTGCAGTCGAGCCATTGCCGCGGCCTCCGTCGCATCAGGCGCCTGCCCGTGGTTCACTCTCAAGTGGTCCACCATCTGGTGCTCCGGGGCGGCCTCGGCTTGCTGATGAACCAGTACTGCGGCGGCTGCCGCGACCAGCACGTCCCCCGTGGCAAGGACCTCTTCGCGCGCATGTCAGTGGCCGAAGATGAACCAGTTGAGGTTCACGAAGTCAGCCGGCTGACCACTGGTGAAAGTGAGGTACACGTCGTGCACCCCGGTGACGGCGCCGATGTTCGCCGGGACTGTCCGCCAGCTCTGCCAGCCGCCGGTGTTGGCGATGGCGAAGCTGCCGATCGGTGCGTTCGACCTGTTGTCCAGGCGCACCTCGACGAGGCCGCTGACACCACCCGAGGCACCTGATGCGACCCGACCGCTGAACTGATGTGCCGCCGAGCTGCTGAAGTCGATGCTGCGATACATTGCCCAGTCGCCGTTGGCCAGCTGCATGAGGTTCTGCCCACCGCCTGAGTCAGTGGTGGTCTCCACGCCCGTACCGCCTTGCTGCGTGTAGGACTCGGCCTGGATGGTGCTGTAGGCACTGCCTCCGCCTCCGGGCGGGGGAGTGGTGGGTGGCGTGGTGGGCGGCGTGGTGGGCGGGGTGCCGCCGCCCTTCGTCGACACCGCCACGTAGTCCACGATCATCGGGCGATCCGGCACGGTCTCGGCCCGGGGCGTGGGACCGTTCAGCGCGTCGGGGAAGGCGCCGCCGATCGCGAGGTTCAGCAGGATGAAGTACCCCGCGTGGTTCGTCATGTTGGCCCAGGTGTCGGCCGGCAACTGCCCCTGGCTGACCGAGTGGAACTGCTGGCCGTCGACGTACCAGCGGAACTGGTTCGGCGAGATGCTCTGGTCCCACTCGAACCGGTAGGTGTGGAACGCGGACTGGCACGACGAGCCGGGACAGGCCCTGTTGCCGGCGATCCCGCTGGTCTCGTTGCACGGGCCGCCGGGGTTCACGCCGCAGTGCAGGACGCCCCAGACGGAATTGATCCCGTTGACGTTCTCCATGATGTCGAACTCGCCGATGCCCGGCCAGTTCCAGTAGTTCCCCCGGTACGGCTGGCCGAGCGCCCAGAAGGCGGGCCAGTACCCGAGTGCCGCGTTGCCCGTCACGTTCGGCATCTGGATCCTGCCCTCGATCGCGAGGACGCCGCCGGAGGGTGGCTTGAAGTTGCTGCGCTGGGTCTCGATCCGGGCCGACGTCCAGTTGCCGGCGCCGTCCCGGCGTGGCGTGATCCGGAGGTTTCCGGCGCCGTCCAACGCGAGGTTGCTGGTGCTGTTCGTGTAGTTCTGGATCTCGCCGGTGCCCCAGTTGCCGGGGCCGCCGGGGTAGCCGTGGCCGGTGTCGACGATCCAGTTGGCGCTGGACGGCAGCGAGCCTCCGGCGCCGTCGAAGTCGTCGCTCCAGACCGTCGTCCAGCCGGCGGCGGGCGGCGGCACGCTCGCCTGGGCCGCGATGGTCAGCGGGACGGCGACCAGGACGGGGGCGAGCAGGGCGCTGAGGATGGTTCGGCGACGTGTGGATGGTTTGTTCGGGCGGGAACGCATGGCGACCTCCACGGTCTTGGACCGGCGCCATCACCAGTCCGGCGCCGAAAGGTACGAAGTACCTATGGGAGCGCTCTCATGGCCGTGTGTCAACGGCTCGTCACGCTGGATCGCGTCAAGACTGCGAGGGAACGTTCCCGCCCGAAGGATTCCCGCCGGGAAGGCTTCCGCGGTAGACCGTCGTACTGCGCCGAACGCTCATCCCGAGGCGCTCGTACATCGCCAGAGCGCCGGTCCCCGAGTGCGTCCAGAGGATCAGGTTCCGCCGGCCCTGCTGGTAGAACCCGTGCCTCGCGACCGTCAGCAACCCTCGCGCGATTCCCTGGCCGCGGTGGTCACGCCGTACCGCGAGCTGCTCGACGTACCCCTCATCGGAGTCGGGCAGCTCGAGGCTCAGCACCACCCCGACCAGTTCGTCAGCGGCGAACGCGAGCGGCGAGAGGGCCGGGGCGAAGGTCTCCCGCTCGATGTTCAGCCGAGCCCACTCCTCGTACGACTTCCGCCGCGGCTGCCAGTCGGCGAAGGCGTCCTCCACCACAAGGTGAACCGCCGCCGCGTCACGATCCTCGAACGGCCGCACCGTGATCCCCGCGGGCAGTGCCGGTACGACGGGCTCGACCGGCATCGGCATCTCGAGCTGCCAGTTCGTCGCCAGTACTTCGTACCCGCGCGAGCGCAGCAACTCGGTCCCGGCCTCGTCCGCGTCGTCGACAGTCTGGGCCATCCAGTCGCTGCCCAGCTCAGTGGCTCGCGCCTCGGCCCACTCGATCAGCGCGGTCCCCACGCCTTGACCCCGGAAGGCGGGATCGACGTCGATCTGCGCTCGCCGCCCGCGATTCAGCCAGGCCCATCCCGCGAGCCGGCCGCTCTGGTCGTGGATGACCAGCGTGTCGTCGGCGAGCTCGAGCCCGGGCCGGGTGATGGAGGCCAGGATCCCGTCCGCCGACGTCTCGGCGTACCCGAGCAGCTCGTTCTCGACCGCCACCACCAGCCGATGGATCGCCTCGACATCGGTGGTGCTCGCCGCCCGGCCGCTGAACCCGGCCGGCACCTTGGGAAGGACAGCCATGCCCAGATCCTCATCCGCCCGGTTGCTCTTGGCAAATAGGCCCCGGATTTGCAGCTTGTTGCAATCCAGCTGTCCTGCGCTCGCGGGCCGGATGTGTCAGCATCACTCCTCGGGTCTGCCTGAACCTCATTTGCAGCGTGACCCTCGAACCTCCCCGGGAGTCTGCTGTGCGTATCACCCTGCCGCGCGCGATCGCGTTGACCGCGATGTTGGTCCTGCCGGTCGCCTGTGGTGGTGCCGACGAGAGCCCGGCGGTCAAGGCCACGCCCTCGAACACGTCGCCCACCTCGGCTGAGCTGACGACCGGGACCTTCGCCCCGAGAGTGCTGGGTGCGCTCGAGGCGAAGGGCTCATTCCACGTGGACGGCGCGCTGGTCGGCAAAGGCCAACGGGGAGTCGCGGACTTCACGGCGGATGTGCGGACGAGGGCCGGCGTGTCCGATGTGGCCCTCGTGACCGGAGGTATCTCGGTGATCAGGCTCGGCGACACGGTGTACATGCGAGACGACAAGCTGACCGGCAGCGCGAAGCGTCCGTGGGCCAGGCTGAACCAACGCAGCAAGAATCCGGCCGAGCAGGAAGCGCTGAAGCTCGCCAAGCTGACGATCGGGGTCGCCCTGGCACACCAGGTGATCGGCGGCACGGCGTACACGACAGGTTTCAAGAGGGGCGGGCAGCCCATGATCGACACCTCCGGCGAAGCGCAGGAGTACATCTTCACCATCGATCTGGGGAAGGCGGCCGCGAATCGTGCGGTGGGGGAGATGCTCAACGAGCGCGTGGCGAAGACGACACGAAAGGGTCTGAGCGTGTCGATCGCCATCGATGGCAACGACCTGCGGCGTCGGATCGAGTGCCTGTTCAGCCTCACCACTGGCTACGCCGCGAACGTCAGGGTGACGTTGAGCGCGTTCGGGCAGCAGGTGCCGATCGTCGCGCCGTCGGCTGGGGAGATCGGGGAAGTCAGCTGAGACTGCCCGGGCAATCCGCTGTGCGCACCGAGGTCGACCTCAGGTGAGGGCGCCGTCGGCGTCGGCGGCTTCTACTTCCTCGCGGGAGATGCCGAGCAGGTAGAGGATCGTGTCGAGGTAGGGGACGCTCAGGTGGGTGTCGGCGGCCTCGCGGACGACCGGTTTGGCGTTGAAGGCGATGCCGAGGCCGGCCGCGGCCAGCATGTCCAGGTCGTTCGCGCCGTCGCCGATCGCCACCGTCTGCGACAGCGGGGTGTCCGAGGCCGCCGCGAACCGCCGCAGCGCAGTCGCCTTGCCGGCCCGATCGACGATCTCGCCGACCACCTTGCCGGTCAGCCTGCCGTCGACGATGTCCAGCACGTTCGCCGCCGCGAAGTCGATGCCGAGCTCGGCCGCGAGCTGGTCGGTGATCTGGCTGAACCCGCCGCTGACGATCGCGAACTGGTACCCGAGCCGCTTCAGCGTCCGCACCAGCGTGCGAGCCCCGGGCGCCAGCTCGATCGCGTCGTACACCTCGTCGAGCGCGGAGACAGGCAGCCCTTCGAGGGTCGCCACCCGGTGCCGCAGCGATTCGGCGAAGTCGAGCTCGCCGCGCATCGCCTGCTCGGTGACCGCGGCGACCTCGGCGAGCCGGCCCGCGTGCTCGGCGAGCATCTCGATCACCTCGCCCTGGATCAGGGTCGAGTCGACGTCCATCACGATCAGCCGCTTGGCCCGGCGATACAGACCACCCGCCTGTACTGCGACGTCCAGGCGCTGGGCGACACCTTCGAGCGCGAGGACGGCGCGCAGGGCGTCCGGGTCGGCGCCGGACACGGCGATCTCCATCGCGGTGACCGGGTAGCGCGCCATCCGGCTGATCCGGTCGATGTTCCCGCCGATGTCGGCGATCCGGCCGGCGATCGCGGCGAGCCCCGCGGCCGACAGGGGATTGCCGATCACGGTCACCTGGCTGCGGCCCTTGCGGCGCGGTTCGTTGTCGCCGATGCCCTTGGAGACGTCGATCTGAACCTCGAGGTTCTCGGCGAGCGCCTTGAGGTCCTGCTTCAGCTCCTTGTGGTCCCGTGGCGCGGTCAGCAGCACGCCGAGCACCAGCCGGCCCCGGAGTACGACCTGTTCGGCGTCGATCACGTCCAGGCCGCGGCCGGCCAGCGTCGACAGCACGGCGGAGGTGAGGCCCGGGCGGTCCGTGCCGGTCAGCGTGACCAGCAGGGTCGGGCGATCGATGGGGTGCGCGTCGTGCTCAGCCTGTCCAGTCATGACGAGGATGACGCTACCCAAGAATGGTTAACGGGGAGTGGGCGGTCCACATGCCGCGACCAGTGCGCGGCGCGCGGCAGCGGCCAGATCCAGTAGCGTGCGGCGCCTGGCGTCGGCTTCGGCGCCGGTGACGGCCGCTCCGTCGTCCTCGAGCGCCGCATCCGCGATCGCGAGCAGGCGCCTTGCGGTCGCGGCGGTCTTCACCGCGCGGGCCTCGTAGCCGGGAGCGAGTTCGTCGCCCTTGCCGGAGCCGATCCTGCGGATGTCGATCAGCGCGTCGGCGACCTCGGGCTTCCACCTCGCCACGTCCAAGGCGGCGAGCGACTCGGCCGCCTCGATCAGCGCGGCCCGCAGTCCCCGGTCGGCTTCCCCGAGGTCGGCCAGTGGGGGACTGGTCGCGGGCAACACCGTCCACTGCACCGCCGGTCCGACGTACGCCGGTACGAGCCCGAGCTCAGTCCCGGTCAGTACTACGGCCTCGCCGGTCTCGAGCGCGGCCTCGTTGAACGGAGGTGGTCCGGCCAGCCCGATCGGGTCGCCGGGGATCGGCAGGGCGAGATGCGCCTGGGTGGCGCCGGCCGCGCGGAGCAGGTTGAGTGCCACCGGCAACGTCGCGGGCGCCGGGTGGGCGGCGAGGCCGGACACGTGGTGGCCGACGTCGTCGCCGAGGATCTTGTGGGCCGCCGTGTCCGGGTCGCAGGCGCCGGTCAGCATCGCGTTGGTCCAGACGGTGAAACGCACCGAGGCGGCAGTGGTCAGCACACCTGACATTGTCCCACCCGGCGGCCGCCGGCCCGACACCACCAGGGTCGGCGCACCTCGCCGCGGCCGACCCCGTAGGTTTTGGTCCATGACTGCAGTGGTGGAGCTCGCCGGTGTCTCGATCGTCCGCGGTGATGCGCGTCTGCTCGACAACATCGACTGGGAGGTCGACGAGGCCGACCGGTGGGTGGTGATCGGCCCCAACGGCGCGGGCAAGACGACGATGCTGCAGATCCTGGCGGCCCAGATGCACCCGACCACGGGAGTCGTCGGGCTGCTCGGCGAGGTCCTCGGCGCGGTCGACGTGTTCGAGCTCCGGCCACGGATCGGCCTGACCAGCGCGGCCCTCGCGGATCGCGTGCCGCGCTCCGAACGCGTCGCCGACGTCGTCGTCTCCGCCTCGTACGCCGTACTGGGTCGCTGGCGCGAGGAGTACGACGAGCTCGACCACCAGCGGGCCAAGGAGCTGCTGACCGAGCTGGGGATCGGTCACCTCAGCGACCGCACCTTCGGCACCTTGTCCGAGGGGGAGCGCAAGCGCGTCCAGATCGCCCGGGCCCTGATGACGGACCCCGAGCTGATGCTCCTCGACGAGCCGGCGGCCGGTCTGGACCTTACGGGTCGCGAACAGTTGGTCCGCTCCCTCAGCCAGATCGCGACCGCCGAAGGTGCGCCCGCGATGGTCCTCGTCACCCACCATGTCGAGGAGATCCCGCCCGGCTTCACCCACGCCCTGCTCCTGAAGCAGGGCCGCATCGTCAGCGCCGGCCCCATCACCGACGCACTGACCGCCCAGACCCTCAGCGAAACCTTCGACATCCCCCTTGCCCTCGACCACATCGACGGCCGCTACACCGCCCGAGCCCTCTGACCGTCGACTTCATCGTCCGAGCCTTCTGACCCTCGACCGGACGAGGGGCTACACCGCCCTGGTACGGCATCACCTCTCCGCGGCGGGTGGGTTTGTGGGTGGGGTGTTGGCTGGTAGGTGAGGAGGGAATCCTCGAACCGTCCGGGTGCGTCGGACGGTTGGTGGACCTGCTGGAGGTCCTGATCGCGGATAGAGTTGGCAGATGATGGATTGGCTGCGGGACAACGTCTGGGCGGCTTGGCTCGGGATCGCCGTCGTACTCGGTCTGGCTGAGCTCGCCTCACTCGACTTCACCTTGCTGATGCTGGCGGCGGGGGCGATCACGGCCGCCGGTGTGAGCGCCGTGTTCCCGCACCTGTTGTGGCTGCAGATCGTCGTCGGCCTGATCACCTCGGCCGCGATGCTCGCCGCCATCCGTCCGTTGCTGGTCCGCAAGATCCACCACGGCGTCGAGCTGAAGACCGGCTCGGCACACGTGATCGGCCGCAACGGTGTCGTGATCAAGGAGATCCATCCCGACGGCGGCGGCTCGATCAAGCTGAACGGTGAGCTCTGGACCGCCCGCCCGTACGACGAGGTCTCCACGATTCCGCCAGGCACCCGCGTCGAGGTGATGGCCATCGACGGCGCCACCGCGGTCGTCTATCCGGTCGGCGAGCCTCTCACCCACCGCCCCGAGCTCGGCCAGCCCGACCCCACCGACCAGAAGAACGACTCCTGACCTCCCCGCCGACTGCCGCCATCTAATGCTCGGCAGCAGGCGCCCGGTGCGAGCCCTCGACGGTCGGCCTGCCCGAGCCATTGGCGGTCGAGCCGATGCACAGTCGTACTGTGGCGCGCTGGTCGGGTGGCGTTGTGCGGCGGTGCGCGCGAAGTACTGTCGGAAGTAGGACATCGTTGCCATCGGCGACGCTTCGGCCGGCGGTCCGGCGGTCCGGAACCTGACTGATCAGGGAGCCGGATCGTGAAGGAACCGTTGCCCCCAGTGGACCGTCGATAGGAAAGACTGTCCGTCCTGAGGGTTCATCGAGTGGGAGGGTCACGTGACCGCGTTCCTCATAGTGCTGGCTTTGGTCGCCTTACTGGTGGTCGTCACACTGATCAAGTCCGTCCGGGTCGTGCAGCAGCAGACCGTCGGCATCGTGGAACGGTTCGGGAAGTTCAAGGTGGGTCTGCAGCCCGGCCTGAACCTGCTGACCCCGTTCGTCGACAAGGTGCGCTACACGATCGACATGCGCGAGCAGGTCGTCGCGTTCCCGCCCCAGGGCGTCATCACCGAGGACAACCTGATGGTGTCGATCGACTCCGTCATCTACTTCCAGGTGAACGACCCGGTGCGGGCGACGTACGAGATCTCCAACTACATCCAGGCGATCGAGCAGCTCACCATGACGACGCTGCGAAACATCATCGGTGGCATGGACCTGGAGCAGACGCTGACCAGCCGCGAGGAGATCAACGAGAAGCTGCGCTACGTGCTGGACGAGGCGACCGGCAAGTGGGGCATCCGGGTGAACCGGGTGGAGCTCCGCTCGATCGACCCGCCGCCGTCGATCCAGGACTCGATGGAGAAGCAGATGCGCGCCGACCGCGACAAGCGCGCCGCGATCCTGACCGCCGAAGGTATGCGGCAGTCGGCCGTCCTGTCGGCCGAGGGTCAGAAGCAGTCCGCGATCCTCACCGCGCAAGGTGATCGGGAGTCCCGCATCCTGCGCGCGCAGGCCGAGCGGGAGGCCCGGATCCTGAAGGCCCAGGGTGAGGCGCAGGCCATCACCACCGTCTTCAACGCGATCCACGCCGGCAAGCCGGACCAGGGTCTGCTGGCCTACCAGTACCTGCAGATGCTGCCGTCGATCGCTCAAGGCGACTCGAACAAGCTGTGGATCATCCCGAGCGAGATCGGCAAGGCGATGGAGGGTCTGGGAAGTGCCGTCGGCCAGATCGCCGGCATCACCCAGAAGGCCGAGGGTCCGTTCCCGGAGCCCGATCTGGGCGACTCGCAGGCGATCCAGGTCGAGAGCGGGATGGGTTCGGCGGCGGTTCCGGATGCCGCCGTGGCCGAGGCCGACCACGCGGTCCAGGAAGCGATCGCCGCGGCACAGAACGCGGCTGTCAGTTCGCGCAGCCAGCAGCAGAGTGCGCCCCCGGCGGTGACGGCCAGCCCGGAGCCGGCCGTACAGGACGTCCCGCCGTCGGCGGAACCGCCGGTCGAGCGCTGACCAGCCTCGGTACGACGTACTGATCGCGGCCCGGCTCACACCTCAGGGTGTGAGCCGGGCCGTGTGACGTCCACTGCACTTTCCGGTTCATTGGTCGGACTGACGAGCAGGTACGTCTGTCAGGTGCGTAGAGTCTGGCAGCGATGACATGGTTCGAGGCGCTGCTCGTCTTCGTGGCGGGCATGGGCGCAGGCACAATCAACGCGGTGGTGGGTTCCGGCACTTTGCTGACCTTCCCCGCGTTGCTTGCTGTCGGCATCCCGCCGGTGGTGGCGAACGTCAGCAACACCGTCGGCCTGTCACCCGGTACCGCGGCCGGCGCGATCGGCTACCGGCGCGAACTCGAAGGCCAGCGTGGCCGGATGCTGCGGCTGATCCCGGCATCGCTGCTCGGGGGCATCGTCGGAGCGATCCTGCTGCTCAAGCTGCCCGAGTCCGCCTTCGAGGCGATCGTTCCCGGGCTGATCCTGCTCGGCTGTGTCCTGGTGGCGCTGCAGCCGTGGCTGTCCAAGCGGATCAGCCTTCCCAAGCACACCCATCGTGGCGTCTGGTGGGTGATTCCGGCCGTCTTCGCGACCGGTGTGTACGGCGGGTACTTCGGCGCCGCCCAGGGTGTTCTCCTGATGGCGATCCTCGGCATCGGGATGGACGCCAATCTGCAGCGGATGAACGGTTTGAAGAACGTGCTCGCCACGGTGGTCAACACGGTCGCGGCGATCCTGTTCATCATCGTCGCGGACGTGGACTGGCTGGCCGCGGCGCTGATCGCGGTCGGCTCGACGATCGGCGGATTCGTCGGCGCCCGCTACGGCCGCAAGCTCCACCCGACAGCTCTGCGCGTCTTGATCGTGGTGATCGGCATCATCGCCATCGTCACGATGGTCTTCTGACCAAGGACTATCCGCCGGCCTGCAGACCCGCGAGCAGCAGGTCCAGGCCGTAGTCGAACTGCTCGTCGCCGCCGGTCGTCCGGGACAGCTCCGGTGTCAGTTCGACGACGGTCGGGAACTCGGTGGGGGAGAGCGACTCGATCGTGGCCCGCAGCCGGCGCCGTTCCTGCGGGTCCTGCCGCTCGGCCGCCATCTGGATCTCCCAGGACGTCGCCCCGAGGACATAGGTGAACAAGGTGGTGTGCGTCCGGGCCGCCGTCTGCGCATCGAACCCGGCCGACCGCAGTACGCCGAGCAGGTCTTCGGCCACCCGGGCGGTCTCGTGGCCGCTCAGCGGCCGGCCGGCAAGTAGTTGCGCGAGGCAAGGATGTTGCAGCATCAACGCGCGCAGTCCGCGGCAGACGGCGCGGACCTGGTCCGGCCAGGCGACGCCTTCGGGGACCGGCGGGATGAGCCCCATCAGGTGGTCGCGGACCGCGTCGTACAGGTCGTCCTTGTTGCGGAAGTAGGTGTAGAGCGCCATCGGGCCGACGCCCAGCTCGGCGGCCAGACCGCGGAGGCTGAAGGCGTCGGAGCCCTGGCCCTCCATCAGGTCGAGCGCGGTCCGCACGATCAGCTCGGAGCTGAGCGTGTTGCGCGGAGTGCGGGTCTTCGCCGGCATCCGGGGGTGCCTCCCTGATGGGTCGTAGATCACTACGGAACGTCTACCGTACGATGTATAGTACACCGTAGAGCAGCTGGACAAGGCGAAGGGATTCTGCAGCGTGCGAGCCGTACAGATCACCGAGTTCGGTGGACCCGAGGTCCTCAAGGTCAGCGATGTCGAGGAGCCGACGGCCGGTGAGGGGCAGGTCCTGATCTCCGTCGACCGAGCCGGGATCAACTACGCCGACACCCATCAGGTCGAGAACAGCTACCTGTCGAAGGCGGAGCTGCCGCTGATCCCGGGCGGCGAGGTCGTCGGCCGTACTGCGGACGGCCGTCGCGTGGTCGCGCTCGTCGGGTCCGGTGGTTATGCCGAGAAGGCGGTGGCGCACGCGCCGTACGTGTTCGACGTGCCGGAAGGTGTCAGCGACGGGGAGGCACTGGCGCTGGTCCTGCAAGGCACGACCGCCTGGCATCTGCTGAAGACTTCGACCCACTTCAAGGCGGGGGAGTCGGTGCTGGTGCACGCGGGCGCCGGCGGTGTCGGCTCACTCGCGATCCAGCTCGCCAAGCTCTGGGGCGCCGGGCGCGTGATCGCGACCGCCTCCAGCGACGACAAGCGCAAGCAGACTCTGGAGCTCGGCGCGGACGCCGCCATCGACGGCGGCCCCGAGGGCCTGAAGGACCGCATCCTCGAGGCGAACGGCGGCAAGCCCGTCGACATCGTGCTCGAGATGGTCGGCGGTCCGGTGTTCGACGAGTCGTTCGCCGCGCTCGGCCGGTTCGGCCGCCTGGTCACCTTCGGCGCGGCCTCCCGCCAGAGCGCTAACGCGATCGAGCCGGGCCGGCTGATGAAGGGCTCGAAGACGATCGCCGGCTTCTGGCTGGCCGACTGTTTCAAGAACCCGGCGCTGCTCGGCGACCCGCTGGCCGAACTGTTCGAGCTGGCCGGTGCCGGCAAGCTCCGCCCGATCGTCGGTGGCGACTACGCGATGTCCGACGTCGCCACCGCCCACGAAGACCTGCGAGCCCGCCGTACCGTCGGCAAGCTCGTGCTTGATCCCGCCCACTGATCACCCCTCACAACCCCCCCGAAAGAAGTCCTAACAGATGACCATCGCAGTCGAGAAGGTTCTGTACACCGCCCGCGCCACCGCCCACGGCGGTCGTGACGGCCACACCGCCAGCGACGACGGCAAGCTCGATGTCACCGTCGCGCCGCCGAAGGAGATGGGTGGCAACGGCGAGGGTACGAACCCCGAGCAGTTGTTCGCGGCCGGATTCGCGTCCTGCTTCCACAGCGCGCTGAAGGTGGTCGGGCGCCGGGCCCGCCAGAACGTCGACCACTCGACGGTCACCGCGGAGGTCGGCATCGGCCCGATCAACGGTGGCGTCGGCTACGGGCTCGAGGTCGAGCTCGTCGTCAGCCTGCCGGACGTAGACCGCGCGATCGCCGAGGAGCTCGTCGCCAAGGCCCACGAGGTCTGCCCGTACTCCAACGCCACCCGCGGCAACATCAAGGTCGGCCTCGTCGTCGCCTGACGCCCGGTCGAATCGGCCCCTCTGGAGCACTGCTCCAGAGGGGCCGAAGCCTTTCAGGACATGCGTTCCAGCGCCTCGGCGAGCATCGGCTGGATGGCGGTGACCGGCGCCGCCGAGATCGTCAGCGCCTCCATGATCGCGGTGTACTCGTCAACGTCCTCGAGCTTGTCCAGGTACAGCGCGCTCGCCGCGTGCTCGATGTAGACCACGTCCGGCAGATCGCCCTCCGGGAACCGCAGGATGCTGAAGGCACCACCGGCGCCCGGGTACCCGATGCTGCTGAACGGCATCACCTGCAGGGTGATGTTCGGCAGCTTCGCCATCCTCATCAGGTACTCGATCTGCTCGCGCATCGTCGGACGTCCACCGACCGGCCGGTGCAGGACGGCCTCGTCGATGACCACCCAGAGCTTCGCCGGGTCCGGCCGGGTGAGGATCTGCTGCCGGGCCACCCGCAGGGCCACGCGCTGCTCGATCTCCTCGGCCGGCAGGTACGCCTTGCCGAGCTGGACCACCGCCCGGGCGTAGTCCTCGGTCTGCAAGAGCCCGGGCACGAAGAGCACCTCGTAGGTCCGGATCAGCTTGGCGGCCACCTCGAGCCCGACGTAGTTCGAGAACCAGCTCGGCATCACATCGCCGTACCGCGACCACCAGCCGGGGTTGTTCGCGGCGCGGGCCAGGTCCATCAGCCGCTCGCGTTCCTCGGGGTCCTTCAGGTCGTACAGGTCGAGCAGGTCGCTGACGTCACGTTCCTTGAAGCCGACCCGGCCGAGCTCCATCCGGCTGACCTTGGACTCGGAGGCGCGGATCTGCCAGCCGGCGTCGGCACGGCTGATCTTCGCCGCCTCACGCATCCGGCGCAGGTGCCCGCCGAGCATGATCCGCAGCGCGGTCGGGCCACCCTCGCCACCAGCCACCGTCACGCGGTCATCACGTCCCCGTAGGTCATGCCCGGTCAGCCGCGGCCGGGCCAGCACAATGAGAGCGTTCCGATGCTATCCGGAACTTCAGCTCGCCGACGCCAGCGCGAGCACCGTGGCGGTCGGCAGTTTGGCCAGGTCGGCGCCTTCGACAAGCAGCTTCGAGCCGCGGATCCCGCTGCCGATGACGACCGGACCGGCCTGCGCGACGGCCTCGTCGACGAGCACCGGCCAGTCGGTGGGCAACCCGATCGGGGTGATGCCGCCGTACTCCATCCCGGTCGAACCCACCGCGTCGTCCTGCGCCGCGAAGGAGATCTTCCGGACGCCGAGGTGCTTGCGGATCACGCCGTTCACGTCCGCGCGGTGGGTGGCGAGCACCATTACGGCGGCGTACGTCGACTCACCGGCGCGCTTGCCGTGCACGATCACGCAGTTCGCCGACGCCGCCATCGGTACGTCGTACTCCGCACAGAAGGCGGCGGTGTCGGCCAGCGTGGGGTCGATCGCGACGGCGTAGGCGGGGAGGTCGCCCAGCGCGGCGCGGACCGGCTCGGCCAGCAGCTCGGGCACCTCGGCGGCGGGCTTCCACTCGAGGCTGCCGAGCACCGGCGCGGTCACTTCGCTTCCGGGGCGCCGACGAGGTCGGCGTACTCGGTGTGCTCCTCGAGGAACTGCTTGTAGAAGGGGCACAGCGGCTTGACCCGCAGCCCGGTGTCCCGGGCGTCCTCGAGCGACTTGACCGCGATCTTGCCCGCCACTCCGCGGCCGCGGTAGTCCGGCAACGTCTCCGCGTGCAGGAAGGCGATCGCCGAGCTGGTCAGTTTGTAGTCGACGAAGCCCATCAGGTTGCCGTCGGCATCGCGGGCCTCGTACCGGCTGCTGTC
This sequence comes from Kribbella orskensis, assembly GCF_004342085.1. NCBI lineage: Bacteria > Bacillati > Actinomycetota > Actinomycetes > Propionibacteriales > Kribbellaceae > Kribbella > Kribbella orskensis. Next base: position 145,322 of record NZ_SLWM01000014.1, on the reverse strand, counting down.
CGGCGCGTCCGCGATGGTGATCTCGTTGTCCATACCAGCCACTCTAATCAGCCCCCCGGCAAGGCGATCCGGCCGTCCGGATGACGGTGGGTTCTAGGTTCGTGACCGTTGCGGTACCGAGTCCAGCGGAAGTTCGACTACCCGCCGGTGCCAAGGGTCGCCGCATCACCTCGGTGCTCCTGCCCGACCAGTAAGGGGAGCCGGAGGAACCGTCAGCCTAAGATCTCGGCGTGGGTTCACTTCTCGTCGCCGGTACGACGTCCGATGCGGGGAAGACGACCGTCGTGACCGCCTTGTGCCGGTGGCTGGCCAGGCAAGGCGTCCGGGTGGCGCCGTTCAAGGCGCAGAACATGTCGAACAACTCGATGGTCTGTGCCGACGGCGCCGAGATCGGCCGGGCCCAGTGGATCCAGGCCGTCGCCGCCGGGGCGGAACCCGAGGCAGCGATGAACCCGGTCCTGCTGAAGCCGGGCAGCGACCGTCGCAGTCACGTAGTACTGATGGGGGAGCCCTGGGGTGAGCTGACCGCCCGGGGCTTCCTCACCGAGCGGGCCGAGCTGGCCAAGGCTGCCTTCGCCGCGTACGACGACCTGGCGAGCCGGTACGACGTGGTGATCAGCGAGGGCGCGGGGAGTCCGACGGAGATCAACCTGCGGCGGGCCGACTACGTGAACATGGGGCTCGCCCAGCACGCCCAGGCGCCCGTTGTGGTGGTCGGCGACATCGATCGGGGCGGGGTCTTCGCGTCGATGTTCGGCACGGTGGCCCTGCTCGACGCGGCGGACCAGCGGCTGATCAGCGGGTTCGTGGTGAACAAGTTCCGCGGCGACGTGTCGTTGCTCCAGCCCGGGATCGACATGCTCCAGGGCGTGACCGGTCGTCCCACTTATGGGGTGATCCCGTGGCTGCCGGATCTCTGGCTGGACTCCGAGGACGCCCTCGACGTACCGGCCCGCCGTGCCTCCTCCACCGAGGGCGAGGTGCTCACGATCGCGGTGGTGCGGTTCCCGCGGATCAGCAACTTCACGGATCTGGACGCGCTGGCCGTCGAACCGACCACGAGTGTGTTCTTCACCGCGAGTCCGGCCGAGGTCCGCGATGCGGATCTGGTGGTGCTTCCGGGGTCCAGGGCGACGACCGCGGACCTGGCCTGGCTGCGTTCCACCGGTCTGGCGGATGCCGTGGCCGGTCGGGTCGCGGCGGGACGACCTGTGCTGGGGATCTGCGGCGGCTACCAGTTGCTCGGGGAGTCGATCTCGGATCCGCTGGGAGTCGAGGGTGGCGGCGACCACCGCGGCCTCGGGCTGTTGCCGGTGGCAACGGAGTTCGGCGCGGAGAAGGTGCTGGCCCGCCCGGCGCCGACGGCGTACGAGATCCATCACGGGGTGGTGACGGTGACCGGGGAGGCCGGCGAGTTCCCTGGTGGGTGCCGGTCCGGGGTGGTCTGGGGGACGATTTGGCACGGGTTGCTCGACGATGACGCGGCTCGACGGGCCTTCCTGACCGAGGTGGCCGGGTTGGCGGGCAAGGCTGCGCCGGACGGATCCGTGTCGTTCGCCGCGCTGCGAGAGTCGCGGCTCGACCGGCTCGCCGACGCCATCGACGAGCACCTGGACACGGCCGCTCTGCTGGCGCTGATCGAGGGCGGCGCTCCTGCCGGGGTTCCGTTCGTCCCGCCCGGCGCACCGACGGAACCTGTCGGCAGCGTGGACTAGCGTCGCCGGGAACTCGACTGGGAGGCTCTTCGGATGACGGACATCAAGGCAGAACTGCACAGCAAACTCCGGGAGTCCCGCGCGGTGATGCTGGCGAAACTCGACGGTCTGAGTGAGTACGACCGCCGTCGACCACTGGTGCCCTCCGGGACGAACCTGCTCGGCCTGGTGAAGCACCTGGCCGGCCTCGAGTACACGTACCTGGGGGAGAGCTTCGGGCGGGCGCCCGGGGAGAAGCTGGCGTGGGTCGAGGACGAGTCGATCTGGGAGGGCGCGGACATGTGGGCGCTGCCGTCGGAGAGCAGCGACTACCTGATCGGCCTGTATCAACGGGCCTGCGCCTTCGCTGACCAGACGGTCTCCGAGCTCGACCTGGACACCCCTGGCGAGGTGGCGCACTGGCCGGAGGGCGGGCGCAAGACAACTTTAGGCGTGCTGCTGATCCGCATGGTCGCCGAGACCGCGCACCATGCCGGCCACGCCGACGTCGTCCGTGAACTGATCGACGGCCAGGGCGGCTCCGATGCGGACATGCTCGACGAGGAGGACTGGCAGGCCTACTTGGTGAAGGTGCGACAGGCCGCGGAGACATTCCGCGACTGACCGTCCGCCGGCTGCCCCGCGGATGCTGAGATCCCCGCGGGTGCTGAGATCCCCGCGGGTGCTGAGATCATGGTGCGGTGTCAGTCGACGTGGACGGGCTGGAGGTGTTCCAGCAGCAACGAGGCCGGATGTTCGGTATCGCGTACAGGATCCTCGGCACGGCCACCGATGCCGAGGAAGTGCTGCAGGACGCCTGGCTCCGCTGGCAGGCCATCGATCGCTCCCGCGTGGACGACCCGGCCGCCTACCTGGCGAAGACCGTCACGAACCTCTGCCTGACCCGGCTGACGACCGCCCGCGCCCGTCGCGAGACCTACGTCGGCGAGTGGCTGCCCGAGCCGGTTCTGACCGATCCACGGCTGGACGACCTGGGCCCGCTCGAGGTGGTGGCCGAGCGCGAGTCGGTGTCGATGGCCCTGTTGATGTTGCTCGAACGTCTCAGCCCGGCCGAGCGTGCGGCGTACGTGCTGCGCGAGGCGTTCGGCTACAGCCATCGCGAGGTCGCCGAGCTCATCGGTACTACGGAGGCGAACGCGCGGCAGTTGCACTCGAGGGCGCGCAGGCGAGTCGCGGCCGAGACGCCGCCGCGGCGGGTGGATCCGGGGCGATGGCGGCAACTGGTGGAACGGTTCATCGCGGCAGCGCAGCTCGGCGACATCGCCGGGCTGGAGGCGTTGTTGGCCGAGGACGTCGTGTCCCGGGCGGACGGTGGCGGCAAGGTCGTCGCGGCCCGCAACCCGGTGATCGGCCGGCAGAAGGTGGCTCGCTACCTGATCGGCGCCCTGGAGAAGTTCGGCGCCGGCGTCGTGCCGGGATTCGCCGAGGTCAACGGCGAGCCCGCGGTGGTTGCCGTCGGCCCTGACGGAGTACGCGCGGTGTGCTTCCTCCGGTTCGACGACCAGGACCGGCTCGTGGCGCTGGAGCTGGCGATGAATCCGGACAAACTGAGCTTCACCGAGCGGCAGTTGTCACGAATCGGAGGGCTGTCGAGTCTGGGCTGGTGAACGAAAGGACACCATTCCATGCGAACCATCCTCGTCACCGGGGGAACAGGTACGGTCGGCCGCCCGACGGTCGAACGCCTCCGCCGGGCCGGCCACGAAGTACGGGTGCTGAGCCGTCAGCGCAGGCCGGATCTGCTGACCGGTGATCTGTCCACCGGCGCGGGCCTCCGTGAGGCCGTCGACGAGGTGGACACCGTCGTGCATCTGGCGACCAGCCGGGGTCACCAGGACGTCGCCCAACTGCGGCGGCTGCTCGAAGTCGTCGGTACCACCGGGATCGGCCATCTGGTGCTGATCTCGATCGTCGGGATCGAGCAGATTCCGATGCCGTACTACCGCGACAAGGTGGAGATCGAGCGGCTCGTGACCGAGTCGAAGGTCCCGTACTCGATCCTGCGCGCCACCCAGTTCCACAATCTGGTGGACGAGATTCTCAGCGCCCAGAGGTTCCTGCCCGTGCTGCTCGCTCCGGCGGTGAAGACTCAGCCGATCGCGGTCGAGGACGTCGCCGTACGGCTGACCGAGATCGCCGGTGGTGCGCCCGCCGGGCGGCTCCCCGACATCGGCGGCCCCGAGCAGACCAACCTCCCGGCTCTGGCCCGCGCTTGGAAACAAGCCAAGGGATCGCGTCGGCCGGTGGTTCCCCTGCGGCTGCCGGGCAAGGCCTTCGGCGCGTACCGCGCTGGTGCTGCCTATGCGTCGGGGGCCGGCTATGGGCGGCGGACCTTCGCGGACTTCCTGGCCGACCGCTTCGGGGTGTCAGCGTGAGGGGCCTGGTGAGGGCGGGCCTGATCGTGCTGGCCGCGATCCAGGTGGTGCTCGGGGTCTGGACGTTGCTGTTCCCGGCGAGCTTCTACGACGACGTGCCGACGGTCGACTGGACCCCGCCGTACAGCGAGCATCTGTTCCGCGACTTCGGCGGCGCCACGCTCGGACTGGCCGTGGTGGTCATCGCCGCGGCGATCTGGCTGGAGCGTCGCCTGGTGATCGTCGCCCTGCTGGCCTACCTGGCCTTCTCCTTCCCGCATGCGATATTCCACGCGGAGCATCTGGAGGGCGATTCGCCGGCGTTGTCGGCCGGGCTGCTGGTCGCCGTGGTGCTGTCGGTGCTGCTGCCGTTCGGCGTGATCACCCTGGCCGTCAGAGCGCTGCCGCGCCGGACGGTGACTTGACTACTGTGACAGTCGTACTGTCACAATGGCTCGCATGGGTCCGTTGGATGGGGTGAGGGTCGTCGAGCTGGCCGGGATCGGGCCGGCGCCGTTCGCCTGCATGCTGCTGGCCGAGCTCGGCGCGGAGGTGCTCCGGATCGAGCGGCCGGGCGGTGGCCTCGCGATGGGGCCGCCCGAGCTCGAACTGGTGAACCGCGGCCGGCGCAACGTCGCGATGGACTTGAAGAACCCGGCGGCGATCGACGCGGTGCTCCAGCTGGTCGCGGGCGCCGACGTGCTGGTCGAGGGTTTCCGGCCCGGGGTCGCCGAGCGGCTCGGCCTTGGTCCCGAGGCGTGCCACGAGGTCAACCCGAAACTGGTCTACGGGCGGATGACCGGCTGGGGCCAGGACGGACCGCTCGCTCAGACGGCCGGGCACGACATTGACTACCTCGCGCTGTCGGGTGCATTGCACCTGATCGGCCGGGCGGGTGGACCGCCGCAGGTGCCGGCGAACCTGCTCGGCGACTTCGCCGGCGGCTCCCTGTACCTCGTGGTCGGCGTGCTCGCCGCGCTGGTCGAAGCACGGGGGAGTGGTCAGGGGCAGGTCGTCGACGCCGCGATCGTGGACGGCGCGGCCCACCTCACCACGATGTTGCTCGGCGCGCAGGCGGGTGGGAGCTGGAAGCAGGAGCGCGGGACGAACCTCCTCGACACCGGTGCGCCCTTCTACGACGTGTACGAGACGGCCGACTCGCAGTACATGGCTGTCGGTGCCTTGGAGCCGCAGTTCTACGACGAGTTGATTCGGTTGCTCGGGATCACCGTGCCGGACCGGTACGACCTGGCGAGCTGGCCGGAGCTCCGCAAGGTGCTGACCGAGACCTTCGCGCAGCGCACGCGGGCGGAGTGGACCGAGGTGTTCGACGGCTCGGACGCCTGCGTGTCACCCGTCCTGCCGCTGGCAGGCGAGCATCCGCATCTTGCCGCCCGAGGCACTTTCGTCGAGAAGGACGGCGTACGGCAGGCCGCGCCCACTCCCCGGTTCTCGCGCACGCCCTCGCAACTGACCGAACCCCCGGCCCGGCCTGGGCAGCACACCCGCGCTGCCCTGACCGACTGGGGTGTGGCCGACGTGGACGAACTCTTCCGCTCCGGCGCCGCAGTACAGGCCGACTGACCCTCTCAGACCCAGGAGACCGCCCGTGGAACGTCACCTCTTCGATGCCGATCACGATGCCTTCCGCGAGACCGCGCGCGCGTTCTGCGAGAAGGAGATCGTGCCGCACCACGAGAGCTGGGAGGAGGCCGGCATCGTGCCGCGGGAGCTGTGGACCGCGGCGGGCGACGCGGGCCTGCTCGGCTTCATGGTGCCGGAGCAGTACGGCGGTGGTGGCGCGCGGGACTTCCGGTTCAACGCGGTCGTGATCGAGGAGGTCACCAAGGCACGCGCGAGTGGTCCCGGTTTCACGATCCACGCCGACGTCGTCTCGGGGTACCTGCTCGACTACACGTCGCAGGAGCAGAAGGCGCGGTGGCTGCCGAAATTCTGCACGGGCGAGACGATCACGGCGATCGCGATGACCGAGCCCGGTGCCGGCAGCGACCTGCAGGGCATCCAGACGACCGCCATCCGGGACGGCGACGACTACATCCTGAACGGCCAGAAGACGTTCATCTCCAACGGCATCCTGGCCGACCTCGTCGTGGTGGTCGCGAAGACCGACCCGGCCGCCGGTTACCAGGGCATCTCGCTGCTCGTGGTCGAGCGCGGGATGGAGGGGTTCGAGCGTGGCCGCAACCTCGACAAGATCGGGCTGAAGGCGCAGGACACCGCGGAGCTGTTCTTCGACAACGTCCGAGTGCCCGCCGCGAACCTGCTGGGCGAGGAGGGCAAGGGCTTCATCTACCTGATGGAGAAACTCCCGCAGGAACGGCTCGGCATCGCGGTGGTGGCGGCCGCCGCCTGCGAGAGCATGATCGCGATGACCCTGCGGTATGTGAAGGACCGGAAGGCGTTCGGACGGCCGATCGGGTCGTTCCAGAACAGCCGGTTCGTGCTCGCCGAGCTCGCCACCGAGACTCAGATCGCCCGGGTTTTCGTGGACCGCTGCATCGAGGAGCTCAACGCCGGCACACTCACCGTCTCGGACGCCGCGATGGCCAAGTGGTGGACCACCGAGCTGCAGAAGAAGGTCGTCGACCGCTGCCTGCAACTGCACGGTGGCTACGGCTTCATGACCGAGTACCCGATCGCCAAGGCCTACCTCGACACCCGCGTCCAGACCATCTACGGCGGCACCACCGAGATCATGAAGGAAATCATCGGCCGCACGATGGGAATCTGAGGCCCCGACCGGTCCGTGATCCCGGAGAATTCGTGGTTGACTTCGGGGGGAGTGGTTCCAGGTTGAGGGAGGTCCCCTGATGGGCATTGTGTCGCCGGGATTCACCGGCCGTCGCCGGGACGGTACGGACTTGCCGCCCGGGCAGTACCTGACTCACGATTTCCCGGTCCTGTCGGCCGGCCCGACCCCGCACATCCTCCCGGAGCACTGGGAGTTCACCGTCACCACCGAGACGGGCGGGGTCTCGCGCTGGGACTGGGCCGCGTTCACGGCGTTGCCGAGCGAGGACATCACCAAGGACCTGCACTGCGTGACCCGGTGGTCCAAGCTCGGCACGGACTGGCGGGGCGTCTCCCTCGACACCCTGCTGGCCGACGTGGAGACGGGCGCCGACTACGCCATGGCGCACAGCTACGGCGGCTACACCACGAACCTGCCGCTCGAGGACCTGGTGGACGGCCAGGCCTGGGTCGCCTACGAGTACGACGGCGAGCCGCTGCACCCGGAGCACGGCGGTCCGGCCCGGCTGCTGGTTCCCCACCTGTACCTCTGGAAGAGCGCCAAATGGGTGCGCGGTCTGGTGCTCTCGGACACCGAGGACCTGGGCTTCTGGGAGACGGCCGGCTACCACGAGTACGGAGACCCATGGAAAGAACAGCGATACGCCGGCGACTGACCTGGCAGACCGGCACCGTCACCGAGGTCCGGGAGGAGACGTCGACCGCCCGGACCATCGCCCTCGACGTACCGGACTGGCCGGGGCACCTCGCCGGGCAGCATCTCGACGTCCGGCTGACCGCCCCGGACGGGTACCGCGCCTCCCGGTCGTACTCGATCGCCTCCGCCTGGACCGGCGAGGGGATCGAGCTGACCGTGGAGCAGGTGCCCGACGGTGAGGTCTCGCCGTACCTCGTCGACGTGCTCAAGGTCGGCGATCCGCTCGAGATCCGCGGCCCGGTCGGCGGCTGGTTCGTCTGGAAGCCCGAGCAGCCCGGCCCGGTCCAGCTGATCGGCGGCGGTTCGGGCGTCGTCCCGCTGATGGCGATGCTGCGTGCCCACTCGGCCGCCGGCAGCACCGCGCCGGCTCGATTGCTGTACTCCGTGCGTCGGCCGGCCTCGGTGATCTACGTGAGCGACCTCAAGGACGTCGCGATGTCCGAGGAAGTGGCGATCACCTTCGCCTACACCCGCGAGGCGCCGCCGGGGGAGTCGCGTGAGCCCAAGCGGATCGACGCGGAGTTGCTCAAGTCGGTCGCCTTCCAGCCGGGGGACGAACCGACCACCTATGTCTGCGGGCCGACGCCGTTCGTCGAGACGGTGGCCGACCTGCTCGTCGCCGCGGGCCACGACCCGGCCCGGGTGAGAACCGAACGCTTCGGACCTACAGGAGGACCGCGATGACCGCGGACGAACCCACGTACTTGGATGGCAACGCGGCGGCGGGTGCGCTGCGCGAGGTGTTCGCGGTCGACCTCACCACGGCGATCGGGCAGTGCGCCGGCTGCGGCGACAGTGGGGTGTTCGCGGAGGCGCGGTTGTATCTCGATGCGCCAGGCATGGTCGCTCGCTGCAAGGTGTGCGACGACGTCCTGGTCCGCGTCGTCTCCACCCCTCGCGATACCTATCTCGACTTCCGCGGCCTCACCTACCTCCGCATCCCCAACGTCTCCAGCTGACAACGGCCGGTGTGGCCGGCTTCCGCCGCGCACCGGAGCGTCGAGGTTGTCAGCGGCGTGGGGGTTTGGTGCGGGAGCGGCGGATGGTGTCGCGCTGGGTTTCGCCGACGGCGCGTTCGTAGGCGAGGACCAGACCCTGGATGGTGACGGGCTTGAAGCGTTCGACGAGTTGCTGGATGTGCTCGGGCGGACCGCCGGAATCGCGGTAGTGCGGCCAGACCTTGGTGCGGAACACCTCGGTGAGCTCCTCGGCCAGGGCCCGGCCGTGCTCGGTGAAGATGCGGCCGGCGTCGAGCACCGCCTCGACGGGCAGATCGAGGTCGAGCAGTTCCACTCCGAGGCTGAGGTGCGCGGTCGCGACCTGGAAGACGTCCTCGTCCGGCGTCGGCTCGACCACCCCGAGCGCGACGAGCATCTCGATGTCGTCGTCGGTCAGCTCCCGCCCGGTGCGCCGGACCAGCGCCGCGCGATCGAGTGTCTCCGGCAGGTCCCGCATCCAGGGGGTCAGCAGGGTCCGGTGCAGCGCGATGTCCTGCGGGGTGGCGTCGACCGGGATCCGGTCCAGGTAGCCCTCGATCGCGGACAGGGTGAACCCGTGCGCCTGGAGCTCGCGGACCAGGTCGAGCCGCGCGATGTGCTCGGGTCCGTAGTACCCGACGCGTCCGCGGCGTACCGGCGGGGGGATCAGGCCGCGGCCGGCGTAGAAGCGCAGCGTGCGCACGGTCATCCCGACCCGGGCCGACAGTTCGTCGACGGTGAGCATCGCCTCGTCCGCACCGGTCTGTTCGGCGTCGGCAGGCACTGGCGACAAAGGCATGGCGCAGATCATAGTGCCCCACTCGACCATCGTGACACCAGAACTGTCACAATCGGTTGGTCAGAGCCATCACGGCACTCGCGGCAGACGACGGGACCCCCATGACCGCACCGAGTGAAGCCTTCCTGTACGACGCGATCCGGACTCCCCGTGGCAAGGGCAAGGCGGCCGGCGCCCTGCACGAGGTGAAGCCGATCCAGCTGATCACCGGCCTGCTGACCGAGCTCCGCGCCCGGCACCCCGAGCTCGACCCGACCGTGATCGACGACCTGGTGCTCGGCGTGGTCACCCCGATCGGTGACCAGGGGATGGACATCGCCCGTACCGCGGTGCTGGCGGCGGGGTATCCCGAGACGACCGGCGGGGTCCAGCTCAACCGGTTCTGCGCGTCCGGTCTGGAGGCGGTGAACCAGGCGGCGCAGCGGATCCGCTCCGGCTGGGAGGACTTCATCCTGGCCGGTGGCGTCGAGTCGATGTCGCGGGTGCCGATGGCCTCCGACGGCGGCGCCTGGGCGATGGACCCGGAGACCGCGATCCAGACCAACTTCATCCCGCAGGGCATCAGCGCGGACCTGATCGCGACCCTCGACGGGTTCTCCCGCACCGACGTCGACGCATACGCCGCCGAGTCGCACGCGCGCGCCGCCAAGGCCTGGGCCAACGGGTACTTCGCCCGCTCGGTGGTGCCGGTGGTCGACCGGAACGGGCTGCAGATCCTCGACCACGACCAGTTGGTCCGGCCCGGGACGACGGTCGAGACGCTCGCGGGGTTGCCGGTGTCGTTCGCGGCGATCGGCGAGCACGGCGGGTTCGACTCCGTCGCGCTGGAGAAGTACGTGACGGTCGAGCGGATCAACCACGTCCACCACGCGGGCAACTCGTCCGGCATCGTGGACGGCGCCGCACTGGTTGCGATCGGCAACGAGAAGGCCGGCGAGGCGATCGGCCGGGCTCCTCGCGGCCGGGTGGTCGCCGCGGCGGTCAGCGGCACCGATCCGACGATCATGCTGACCGGTCCCGCCCCGGCCGCCCGGAAGGCGCTGGCCAAGGCCGGGCTCGAGGTCTCCGACATCGACCTGTTCGAGATGAACGAGGCGTTCGCCGCGGCCGTGCTGCACTTCATGAACGACCTCGGCGTCCCGCACGAGAAGGTGAACGTCAACGGTGGCGCGATCGCGCTCGGCCACCCGCTCGGCGCGACCGGCGCCATGCTGATCGGAACCCTGCTGGACGAGCTGGAGCGCCGTGAGCTCCGCTACGGTCTGGCCACCCTGTGCGTCGGCGGCGGCATGGGCGTCGCAACCATCATCGAGAGGCTTGCCGCATGATCGACTGGTCCAACAACTTCGGCGTCGTCACCCTGACGATGAACGACCCGGCGGCGTCTGCGAACACGATGAACGACACCTACATCGCCGCGATGGCGTCGACGGTCGAGCGCCTGCAGGCCGAGAAGGCGGAGCTGAAGGGCGTGGTGATCACCAGCGCCAAGGCGACCTTCTTCGCCGGTGGCAATCTGCAGATGCTGTCCCGGATCCAGCCGGAGAACGCGGCCGAGGTCTTCGAGACGATCGAGGAGGTCAAGCGCCAGCTCCGCGTGCTGGAGACGCTCGGCGTCCCGGTCGTCGCCGCGATCAACGGCGCGGCGCTCGGCGGCGGCCTGGAGATCGCGCTCGCCTGCCACCACCGGATCGTTGCCGACGACAACCGGATCGAGCTCGGCGTGCCCGAGGTGACGCTCGGCCTGTTGCCCGGCGGTGGCGGCGTCACCCGCACGGTGCGCCTGCTCGGTCTCCAGGACGCCCTGATGAAGGTGCTCCTCCAGGGCCAGCGGATGAAGCCCGCCCACGCCAAGTCCGTCGGCATCGTGGACGAGGTCGTCCCGGCCGGTGAACTGCTCGACGCCGCCTACCGCTGGATCGAGTCGTACGACGGTGACGCCAAGCAGCCGTGGGACCGCGACGGCTACAAGATCCCTGGCGGTACTCCGGCCTCGCCCAAGCTGGCCGCGTTCCTCCCCGCGTTCCCAGCGAACCTCCGCAAGCAACTGAAGGGCGCTCCCTACCCGGCCCCGAAGGCGATCATGAGCGCCGCCGTCGAGGGCAGCCAGGTGGACTTCGCCACCGCGAGCCGGATCGAGTCCCGGTACTTCGTCTCCCTCGCCACCGGGCAGATCGCGAAGAACATGATCAATGCGTTCTTCTTCGAGCTCCAGGCGATCAACGCCGGGGCATCCCGCCCGGCCGACGTCCCGAAGTACCAGGCTCGCAAGCTGGGCGTGCTAGGCGCCGGGATGATGGGTGCCGGGATCGCCTACGTCTGCGCGAAGGCCGGCATCGAGGTGGTCCTCAAGGACGTCACCCTCGAGGCCGCAGAGAAGGGCAAGACGTACTCCGAGAAGCTGCTCGCCAAGCAGGTGCAGAAGGGCCGCAGTACGCCGGAGAAGGCCGAGGCATTCCTCAGCCTGATCACGCCGACGGCGGACCCGAATGGGCTGGCCGGGTGCGACCTGGTGATCGAGGCGGTGTTCGAGAGCGAGGAGCTGAAGCAGAAGGTTTTCGCCGAGATCGCCGGCGTGGTCGAGCCGGACGCGCTGCTCTGCTCGAACACGTCCACGCTGCCGATCACCTCGCTGGCCGACGGGATCGACCGGCCGGACGACTTCATCGGGATGCACTTCTTCTCGCCGGTGGACCGGATGCCGCTGGTCGAGCTGATCGTGGGGGAGAAGACCTCCGACCGGGCGCTGGCCAAGGCCTACGACGTGGTCCGGCAGATCAGGAAGACGCCGATCGTGGTGAACGACAGCCGCGGCTTCTTCACCTCGCGGGTGTTCGGCACGCTGGTGATGGAAGGTGCCGCCATGGTTGCCGAGGGCATCAACCCGGTGACGATCGAGCGGGCCGCGACCCAGATGGGCTTCCCGGCGCCACCGCTGGCGATGCTGGACGAGGTCACCCTGACGCTGCCGATGAAGATCCGCGACGCGGCCCGGGCAGCCGGGGACAGTGCGGGCGCCTTCGACGAGCACCCCGGGATGGCGGTGGCCGACCGCCTGGTGACGGAGTTCGACCGGAAGGGCAAGGCGGCCGGCGCCGGCTTCTACGAGTACCCGGCGGACGGGCCGAAGCATCTGTGGCCGGGGTTGTGGGAGCACTTCGTCCAGGACGACGTCGACGTACCGCTCATCGACCTGCAGGAGCGGATGGCGTTCGCGATGTCGCTCGAGACGGTGAAGTGCCTCGACGAGGGCGTGCTGCGCTCGGTCGCAGACGCCGACATCGGGTCGATCTTCGGCATCGGCTTCCCGCCCCTGCACGGTGGCGCACTGCAGTACATCAACGCGTACTCCGGCGGTCCGGCCGGCTTCGTCGCACGCAGCCGCGAACTGGCCCGGACCTACGGCGAGCGCTTCGAGCCGCCGGCGTTGCTGGTCCGCAAGGCCGAGGCCGGGGAGAAGTTCGCCTGAGCCTGCGCGCGATCACCAACGGTGGTCGTTCACGTTGAATAGTGACGCTTCGTGTCTCCAGGCGCCGCGCGACCAGAAAGTCGCGCGGCGCCTGGGTGATGCGCTCTTGCAGCGCTACCTGATCCAGGGAGTCACCCAGTCCGGCATCAAGGACTGACGCACAGGCTGCGGCGGGAGCCCCTGACCGGCTCCCGCCTCATCATTCACAACTCAGTCGGCCGCCGGCTCCTGGTAGGTCGGCGTGATGATCGCGCGGGCCAGGGTGTGGAAGGCCAGGTTGAAGCTGACCACCGCGGCGCTGGCCTCGTCGTCGACGTCCAGGGCCTCGACGTCGATCGCGTGCACCACGAAGTAGTAGCGGTGCGTCTGGTCGCCGGCCGGCGGGGCGGCGCCGCCGAACGCCTTGGTGCTGTAGTCACTGCGGACGTGGAAGGCGCCGTTGTCGAGCCGCGGCGTCGCGCCGGCGCCGGCCGGTAGTTCGGTGACGGTGGCGGGGAGGTTGACCAGGATCCAGTGCCAGAAGCCCGAGGGCGTCGGGGCGTCCGGGTCGTAACAGGTCACCACGAAACCCTTGGTCTCCGCCGGGAAGCCCTCCCAGCTGAGCTGCGGCGACGTGTTGCCACCGGCAAACACCTGGGCGGCGCCGAGGGGCTCGCCGTCGGCGACGTCGGTGCTCGTGACGGTGAAGGAGCCGACCTTCGGGAGCAGTTCGTAGGGGTCCGGTGCGACCGGCCGTTCGAGCGACATCTGTGATCCTCCGGGATCTCGCGACGTGTGGTGATTCCGACATTACTGGCCGATTCAGGCGGTCCCCACCCCGGCAGCACCCATCAGGGGCCGGGATCAGGTCTGGTCGCGGGCGCGGAGATGCGAAGATCGGTGCTGGCCGCGTCCAGGTGGCCGTAACTGGAGTGGAGGCACCAGCGGTGGAGGAGTTTCTGGCCCGGATCGGGCCCGCGGACGAGCAGGCGATGCGCGCCGCCACGGAGCGTCAGCTCGCGCTGACAAAACCGGCCGGTTCCCTCGGCGTGCTCGAGGAGTTGTCCGTCCGGGTGGCCGGGATGACCGCCTCCTGCCCGCCTGCGGTGCCGAGCCCTGCCGTCGTCACGGTATTCGCGGCAGACCACGGTGTGCACGCCCAGGGCGTCTCACCCTGGCCCCAGGCAGTGACTGCCGCCATGCTGGCGAACTTCGCCGCCGGCGGCGCAGCGGTGAACGCGTTCGCCGTGAACAACCGGGTCGACGTCCGGGTGGTGGACGTCGGGGTGGCGAGTGACGTGGACAGGCTGGACATCGTGCACGCCAAGGTGCGCCCCGGGACCCGCGATCTCGCGACGGAGAAAGCGCTCTCTGAGGAGGAGGTGCTGGCCGCGGTCACGGTGGGCTTCGAACTCGCGGACAACCTCGTCCGCGACGGCTACCGCTGCCTGCTCACCGGCGACATGGGGATCGCGAACACGACCGCCTCCGCCGCGCTGATCGCCACCTTCACCGGGATGACCGCCGAGGCGGTGACCGGCCGGGGGACCGGGATCGACGACGCCACCCTGGCCCACAAGACCTCGGTGGTCCGCTCCGCCCTGGCGTTGCACGCCGTACCGGCGTCGGATCCGCTGGGAGCGCTTTCGGCGTACGGCGGGCTGGAGCACGCCGCGCTCGCCGGGTACATCCTGGGTGGAGCCGCGAACAGGGTGCCGGTGATCCTCGACGGGGTGATCGCGGGTGCGGCCGCCCTGGTCGCCCAGGCGCTCCACCCGGCAGTCATCGAGTACTGCGTCGCCGGGCACCGCTCGGCCGAGCCTGGTCACGCGGTGGCGCTGAAGACGCTCGGCCTGCAGCCGCTGGTGGATCTCGACCTGCGCCTGGGCGAGGGCACCGGCGCGGTACTGGCCTACCCGATTCTGACCTGCGCGGTCCGGGCGCTGGCCGAGATGGCGACGTTCGAGTCTGCCGGAATCACCGCGGAGGACGACGCGTGACGGAACCCGCGCCGTACCTGTCCGGGCTGGTGCTGACCGGCCGCCGCGTCGTGGTGGTCGGTGGCGGCGGAGTCGCGCAGCGCCGGCTGCCCCGGCTGCTCGAGACGGGTGCCCAGATCGACCTGATCTCGCCGGCGATCACGCCGACCATCGAGGGTCTGCTGATGAACCCGGACCTGCGCTGGGTCGAACGCGGGTACGCCGAGGGCGACCTCGACGGCGCGTGGTACGTGGTGGTGGCGACGGATGATGCCGCGGTCAACGATCAGGTGTCCGCGGAGGCCGAGGAGCGGCGGATCTTCTGCGTCCGCTCCGACGACCGGTCCCGCGCGACCGCCTGGACTCCGGCTTCCGGGCAGCACGACCAGGTGACGATCGGCGTCCTGGGTGGCGGTGACCACCGGCGGTCGGCCGCAGTACGGGACGCGATTCTGGAAGAACTCCGGACGGGTGCGCTCGGGGCTCGTGAATCGCTGGCCAAGCAGCCTGGCGTCTACCTCGTCGGCGGCGGGCCGGGTGATCCCGACCTGATCACCGTGCGCGGACGGCGGTTGCTGGCCGAGGCTGACGTGGTCGTCGCCGATCGGCTGGCGCCGCAGCCGTTGCTGGAGGAGTTGCACCCGGACGTCGAGTTGATCGACGCGGCGAAGCTTCCGCGTGGGCGGTCGGCGCAGCAGGAGGAGATCAACCGGATCCTGGTCGATCGTGCGCTGCTGGGCAAGGTCGTGGTGCGGCTGAAGGGCGGCGACCCTTACGTCTTCGGGCGGGGCTTCGAGGAGGCGCTCGCGTGTGCCGAGGCCGGGGTGCCGTGGACAGTGGTGCCGGGGATCACGAGTTCGATCTCGGTGCCGGCGGTGGCCGGGATCCCGGTGACGCATCGCGGGGTGACGCATGAGTTCACGGTGGTGTCCGGGCACATCCCGCCGGGACACCCGGACTCGCTGATCAACTGGCAGGCGCTCGCTCAGCTCTCCGGGACGCTGGTGCTGCTGATGGCGGTGGAGAACTTGCCGGCCATCGCGGCGACGCTGATGGAGCACGGCCGGCCCGCCTCGACACCCGCCGCGGCGATTGCCGATGGCACCCTTCCGGGCCAGCAGATGGTCAGGTCCGACCTGGCCGGTATCGCCGCCACGATGGCCGCCGCCGGTGTCGGCGCCCCGGCGATCGTTGTCATCGGCAACGTCGTCGACGTGGCCGCGCAGGTGTCATGAGCCGGTTGATCCCGCTCGACGATGCCGCGGACGATCGGCTGGCGGACTACGTCCAGCTGCGGGAGGTGAACCTGCGCCGGCTGCTCGAGGAGGAGCACGGACTGTTCATCGCCGAGGGCGCCAAGGTGATCCGGCGGGCGGCCGAAGCGGGGTACGAGCCGCGGTCGTTCCTGCTGGCGCCGCGCTGGCTGGACACCTTGCAGGATGTGCTGGACAAGTGGCCTTCGGTGCCGGTCTATGTGGTGTCGGAAGAACTGGCCGAGAAGGTGACCGGATTCCACGTGCACCGGGGCGCGCTGGCGTCGTACAGGCGTCGGGCCTCGGTCGGGCTGGAGGCCTTGCTCGAAGGACTGGGTGAGCGGGCGCGGGTGGCGATCTTCGACGACATCGTCGACCACACGAACGTCGGGGCCGGGTTCCGGGCGGCCGCGGCGATGGGAGTCGACGCGGTACTGGTGTCGCCGACCTGTGCGGATCCGCTGTACCGGCGGTCGGTCAAGGTGTCGATGGGAACGGTCTTCCAGGTCCCGTGGACACGGCTCAAGAGTTGGCCGGGAGACCTTGCGCGGTTGCAGGAACACGGGTTCGTGGCGGCTGGTTTCGCGTTGTCCGACGACTCGATCAGTCTGGACGAACTGGTGGCCCGGCACGACGACAAGCTCGCGCTGATCTTCGGGACCGAGGGCCACGGGTTGAAGCCGCACGTGCTCGCGCAGGCCGACCTCACCGTACGGATCCCGATGTCCGGCGGCGTCGACTCCCTGAACGTGGCATCCTCGGCAGCGGTCGCCTTCTACGCCACGCGACCCTGACCCCGCCGCGAGGAGGCGCCATGCATACGACGGACCGCCTGGTGCTGAGGCCGTTCCGCGACGAGGACCTGCCGGAGTGGGCCGCGATGAACGCCGATCCCGAGGTGATGGAGTTCCTGGGCGGCGAGCCGCTCACTCGCGAGAAGTCGGACTGGATCGCCGGGGCGGTGAACGCGCAGCACGAGGCCGAGGGGATCGGCTTCCTCGCGATCGAGCGCAGGTCCGACGGCGCGTTCCTCGGGGCGGGCGGCCTGCAGCGGGAACCCTGGTATCCCGACGAGATGGAACTCGGCTGGCGGTTGGCCCGGGAGTACTGGGGTCATGGCTACGCGACGGAGGCGGCCAAGTCGTGGCTGGCCTACGCGTTCACCGAGCTCGACCTGCCGCGGGTCATCTCGATCACCGACGCGCCGAACCTCCGGAGCATCGCGGTGATGAAGCGGATCGGGATGACCTTCGACCACGCCGCCGAACTCGTCGAGGACGGTGTCCCTTTCGACGCGGTCATCTACTCGATCACGACCGCCGCCTGGTCCAACCTCCTGACGGAAACCGCCGGGAGCTGAAGGTCAGGTCGGGAGCGGCGGGGTGCTGGCGCGGAGTACTGGGTAGGCGGGCGCGGTTCGGCGGGTGGGGTTCGGGTCGGTGGTGGTGGCTCGGTGGACGGCTTCCTCGGCGACGGCGTCCAGGGCTACGTGGACGGTGGTCAGGTTCGGTACTACGTCCCGGAGCGTGGTGATGTCGTCGAAGCCGGCGATGCCGAGGTCTTCGGGGATGCGAAGGCCGCGTTCGCGCAGACCGGCGAGTGCGCCCAGCGCCATGTCGTCGGTGACGGCGAACACCAGTTGCAGGTCGCGGAGCTGGTCGTCGCCCAGGCCGAGGATGAACTCGCGGGCTCCGGACCAGCTGAAGTCGGGGTGGTGTACCCGGGAGCCGGCGTCCGCGACCCCCGATTCCTCCAGACCGGCCACGAATCCCTCGACGCGTCGCTGCATGCTCAGCAGGGGAGTGCCGCTGCCGAGTACGAGGCAACGCTGGTAGCCGAGCCCGGCGAGCTGGAGTGCCAGCTGCCGGGCTCCTTCGTGGTTGTCGAAGTCGACGGTCTCGAACGGCAGGTCCGACCGGCTGATCAGGACGACCCGGCCGCCGGTCTCCTCGTACCGCTGGAGCTCGTCGACGAGTTGCTGCTCGGACGGCGGATCGACGTACCCGGAACCGGCCAGGATGATCGCTCGCGGCTGCTGGCCACGGAGCTCACGGACCAGGTCGAGCTCGCGATCCGCCTGCCGCTCGGTGACGGCGATCGACACGTGCAGCCCCAGCGTCTCGGCCTGCTTCATGATCTCGGCCGCCATCGCGGAGAAGTACGGGTCCGAGATCAGGCTGATCACCAGCGCGATCGTTCGCGACGTACCGCGGGCCATCGCCTGGGCCGGGAGGTTCGGGGTGTAGCCGAGCTCGCGGGCGGCGTGCAGGACCCGCTGGCGATAGCTCTCGGCGACCTTGCGGGACGAGCCGTTGAGCACTCGGGACGCGGTCGGCTGCGAGACACCCGCCTCCCGCGCGACATCGTCGAGCGTGACCGGCCGTCTGGGACCTGAGCCTCGGGACGCTCCACTCACTGCCGCAGTTTATGGCCGAAAACCGCTGGACGCTCGTGATGGGATGGCCGTCATGCGGAAAGTCGTGCTGATCACCGGAATGCAGGCCGCCGGGAAGTCCACCATCGCCCCACTGCTCGCCGCCCGCCTCGGTCCACCCGCCGCCACCATCGACGGCGACGTGTTCTACCACGCGGTTGTCGCCGGGTCCGCGGTGATGACGCCCGAGCCTTCCGACGAGGCGGTCCGCCAACTCCGCCTCCGGTACGACGCAACCGCCCTCGTGGCCCGGCATTACGTCGAAGCCGGCTTCGACTTCGTCTGCTCCGACATCATGATGGGCGACGACGTCACCCGCTGGCTCGACTCCTTCGCCGGCCTGGCCGAGCCGCACCTGGTCGTCCTGACCCCGTCCGTCGACTCGATCGTCGAACGCGAACTGGCCCGAGGATCCAACTCCTACCGCGACTGGCAACCACCGGGCGGCACTCTCGCGGAGGCCGTGAAGGCCCTGCAAACCGGCCTCGCCGACACGCCTCGCCGAGGCCTCTGGCTGGACACCACTGGCCAGACCCCCGACGAAACCGTCGCCACCATCCTCGAGGACGACCTCAAATCGTCCCTGTGGTGAGCGCCTGACACCAGGCCTGGGCTGGAAGAGCGCCGCGCCCGGCGGACCGGTGTCCAGGTCAGGCGTTGAGGCCTTCCTCTTCCTGGTGGTCCTCAGGGTGGAGCATGGGGGAGACGGGCCAGTCGGACGGGTAGTCGAGGGCGAGCTCCTCGGCCTCGGCGTAGAGGCGCTTACGGTACTTGCGGGAGAGGCGGTCGCCGAAGACGGTGCCCTGGGTGTGGTCGGTCTCGTGCTGCAGGCAGCGGGCGAAGAGGCCGGTGCCTTCGTAGGTGACAGGCTCGCCGTTCTCGTCGACGCCGGTGACGCGGGCCCAGTCCGGGCGGACGCACTTGGTGAAGGCGCCGGGCAGCGAGAGGCAGCCCTCCTCGCCTTCGTCCAGCCGGCGGTCCTTGCCCTCGGGGAGCTCGACGACCGGGTTGCAGACGACGCCCTGGTGCTGCACGCCGTCCTTGTCGGGGCAGTCGAAGACGAACAGTTGCAGGTCGACCCCGACCTGGTTCGCGGCCAGACCGACACCTTCGGCGGCGTTCATCGTCGCGACCATGTCCGCGACGAGCTTGTGCAGGTCCTCGCCGAACTCGGTGACGGGCTTGTTCAGCCGGTGCATGACGTCCTCGCCCCACCGCGTGATGGGCAGCACCGAACCGTTCGTAGGCAGCGTAGGCATGGCGGAAATCCTAGCGAAGCCAGGCGCCACCGCCACGCCCGCGGTCCGGAGTACGCCGGTACTGCGGACCGCGGGCGGCAGGTGGTCAGACCTGGCCGTTGACCTCGTCGCGCCAGGCGACCCAGTCGCGGACCAGGCCGAGGTCGTAGTCCGGGCCGGAGGTGCTGATGGTGAACAGCCGGGTGCCCACGTCGAGCAGGGACTTGCCCAGCTCCTCGGGGGTCTTGTCGCCGACGCCGGCCGAGCGCTCGATCTCGCCCGGGTCGCGGCCGATCGTCTTGCAGTGCCCGTCGAGCACGTCGTGCTTGTGCGCGATCGTCTCGGCGTCGCCGAAGCCGTGCCAGATGTTCGCGTGCTGCGCGACGAGCTTCAACGTCTTCTTCTCGCCGCCACCGCCGATCAGCACCGGGATGTCGCGGGTCGGTTTCGGGTTGAGCTTGGTCCAGCGCTGCTCGATCCGCGGCAGCGCCTCGCCGAGCGCGTCCAGCCGGCCGCCCGCCGTACCGAACTCATAGCCGTACTCGTCGTAGTCCCGCTGGAACCAGCCGGACCCGATGCCGAGGATCAGCCGGCCGTCGCTGATGTGGTCGACCGTCCGCGCCATGTCGGCGAGCAGGTCGGGGTTGCGGTAGGAGTTGCAGGTGACCAGGGCGCCGATCTCGACCCGCTCGGTCGCTTCCGCCCAGGCGGCGAGCATGGTCCAGGCCTCGAAGTGCAGGCCGTCGGGCTCACCCGAGAGCGGGTAGAAGTGGTCCCAGTTGAATGCCACGTCGACGCCGATCTCCTCGGCCGCGGCGACGGTCCGCCGGATGTCGGCGTACTCGGCGTGCTGGGGCTGAACCTGAACGCCGATCCGTACCGGGAAAGCGCTGTACGGACGGGCAGTGGACTCAGTCGATGTCATGGTGGAGAGCCTATACGCCGTATCGGAGGATCCTCCGGTACGGCCACCATCCGAACTGGGGGACCCGATGCCCGAGCACGAGCAGTTTCGCGAGCGCGAGGAGATCGACGAGTTCGCCAGGTTGTTCACCGGGTTCCTGGAGCGGATGCAGTTACCGCGGGTCGGGGCGGGCCGGGAGAACCTGAGAGAGCGGTTGCTCGCGCATCTCGGCGTCGATCCGGAGGGGCTGCCGGTGATCGAGTCAGGGTTCCCCCCGTTCGACCTGCCGAACGTGCAACTGGCCCTGGAGGCGTGGTTCGACACCTTCGAGGTGATCGGGCTGGCCGGACAGGACCGGAACCACTACACCCTGTCGGAACTGCTCGAGGTCGCCGAACAACGCCAGTACGGCGTGGGCGCGGTCGACTACGAGCGGATCTCGATCGACGTGGACGAGCGGATGGACTGCGTCGCCTTCGGGTTCTACCTCGGTGTCCAGGGCGACGAGCGGTACGTCGCGCTGCTGCGGAAGGCCAACCCGCAGTACGGCCGGATGACCGTGCAGCTGGAGGTGCTTGCCACCGGCAAGGAAGCCGGAGAGCGCTTCCTGGGTGCTCTGCCCGATCTCGTCCGGGAGCACAACGTGTTCCGCGGCAAGGTGGTGTCCTTCGAGGGGCACGACTTCGGCAACGGCGTCGGGCCGTTCCTGCTGCACCGCCGGCCGAACCTCAGCCGGGAGGACGTGGTGCTGCCGCCGGGCGTCCTCGAGCGGGTCGAACGTGAGGTGATCGGCATCGCCGAACACCGCGAGACGCTGCTGCGGGCCGGCCAGCATCTTCGCCGGGGAGTGCTCCTGTACGGGCCGCCGGGGACGGGCAAGACCCACACGGTCCGGTATCTGCTGTCCCGGCTTCCGTCGTTCACCGTCGTGCTGCTCGCCGGCATCAGCATCAGGTACATCGCCGAGGCCTGTGCGCTCGCCCGGATGCTCGAGCCGGCGCTGGTCGTGCTGGAGGACTGTGACCTGATCGCCGAGTCGCGGGACCACTTCCAAGGCGGCAACGCGCTGCTCTTCCAGGTACTCAACGAGATGGACGGTCTCGCCGAGGAGGCAGACGTGGCCTTCCTGCTCACCACCAACCGTGCGGATGTCCTCGAGCCTGCGCTCGTTCAGCGGCCGGGGCGGATCGACCTGGCGGTGGAGGTGCCACTGCCGGACTCCGACGGGCGGGCGCGCCTGCTGTCGCTCTACGGACCCGGACTCGAGTTCAGCCAGTCCACGGTCGACGAAGTGGTAGCCCAGACCGAAGGAACCACCGCTTCGTTTGCGAGGGAGCTCGTACGGCGGGCTGTGCTGCTCGCCGCTGAGAACGGATCCGGCTCGGTCGGGGACGCCGAACTCCGCGCGGCCGCCGGCGAACTCCTCTCCTCCCAGGACGCCCTCACCCGCCGCCTGCTGGGCAGTCCAGGCCCCACCTGATGCAGCCGGCCCGATGTAGGCCGGACGGCTGATATTGCCCCGCGGTTGTCGGTTCTGGAAGGTAGGTTCCTGGCATGGACCTCGACGGAAGACCCGATCCGCCCGCCGAGGCTGGGGAGAAGGAGACGCTGATCGGCTTCCTGGACTTCCAGCGCGCCACTCTCCGGTTGAAGTGCGAGGGACTCACGCCCGAGCAGCTCGGCACGCCGTCGGTCGAACCGTCCTCGATGACGTTGCACGGGCTGATCCGCCACCTGACCGAGGTCGAGGTCGGCTGGTTCGTGGGCACCTTCACGGACGAGCCGGTCGAGTACGCCTACTCGTCGGACGAGAACCCGGAGGGCGACTGGATCGGGCTGGACCCGCGCCAGTACTCCGCGGACCTGCACCGGTACGACGAAGCCGTCGAACGCGCGCGGTCCGTCATCACGGACCTGGAGCCGGGCACGATCGGGGACGACGACGGCAAGCGCTACACCCTGCGGTGGGTGCTCGCTCACATGATCGAGGAGTACGCCCGCCACAACGGCCACGCCGACCTGCTCCGCGAACGCCTGGACGGCTCCACGGGCGAGTAGCGCCGTCCACCGAGCGACCCGGCTGAGCGAGTAGCTCCGCTCAGGCTGGGTCGGCGCGGTGCGATTCGGCCAGCAGGTCGAGCATGTGGGACACGCCGGACTCGACCTCGGCCTGCTGTTCCGGGGTGAGGCCGGAGCTGTGGTAGGTCAGTTCGGTCCGGTCCGCGGCGAGTTCGCACAGTGTCACTGTGACGACCTCGTCAGGCCCGGACAGGTGGATGACGAGCGTCCGGGGCAGATCGAGCTCACCGAACTTCAAGGAGAACGGGACCTCTGTGCTGTCCTGCGTGGCCACGAAGACCGCCGAGATGGTCCCGCCTGGACGGACCTCGATGGCGACGCGATCGGGCGGCGTAGTGAAACCTTCCGCGACGAACCACCGCGCGAAGTATGCCGGTTCGGTGAAGGAGCGGACCACCTGGTCCGGGGCTGCTTCGACGGTACGGGTGAAGGTGAACATCGTGGGCTCCTTCGGAACTGGGTGAAAAACCAGCCTGGATTGACTGAACTTTTCAGATGGCAGAGCTGGGCCCGCCCATAGTCGGCACCTGCAGTCTGCGCCTGCCCGGGTGGCTCGTTATGTACCTTGACGGGTACGTAACTGCCTTGGTACAAACATGCAATGGAACCGCTCTCAGCGCCCTCGTGGACAAACAGCCGACGGACGATCCTGGAGACCCTGGCTGAGGGCCCGGCAACCGCGGGTGAGCTGGCGACGCTCTTACCGATCGCCCGCCCGGGCGTCTCGCGGCACCTGCGCGTGCTGCGAGATGCGGGGCTGGTCGAAGTTCGCCAAGAAGCGCAACGGCGGGTCTACAGTCTCCGCCCGCAGCCGCTCGCCGAGATCAACGACTGGCTGAGTCGATACACCCCTTCCGGATTGTTTTCGATCTGTTGACGGTGTCAGCCGTTACTGTCGGGTCATGAGCCCGAAGTCGAGCATCGCTCCTGTTCGCTGGACGCCTCCGGCGGCTCCCGCGGCCCGCCAGCCGCAGCCAATCGAGGTACGGACCGTCGCGTTGCCGGGCGCCGGACCCGAGGACGCGTTGATCGACGAGGACGGCAGCGTGCTGACCGGCCTGCTGGACGGCCGGATCCTCCGGGTCAGCGCCGACGGCAGCGCGATCAGCGTGCTGGCCGACACCGGCGGCCGCCCGCTCGGCCTGGAGTGGCTCCCGGACGGCAGGGTGCTGATCTGCGACGCGAACCGCGGGCTGCTGACGCTCGACAAGGACGGGCGGATCACCACGCTGCTCGCGGAGATCGACGGCCGGCCTATGAAGTTCTGCAACAACGCGGACATCCTGCCCGACGGCACGATCTACTTCACCGACTCGTCCACCCGGTTCGGCATCGGCGAGTGGATGGCGGACCTGCTCGAGCACTCCAGCACCGGCAGCCTCTACCGGCTCACCCCGGACGGCGAGCTCACCCGGCTGACGACCAACCGCCCGTTCCCCAACGGGGTGGCGCTGAGCGCTGACCAGAACACCTTGTTCTTCGCCGAGACCGCGAGCTACGGCCTGTTCAAGCTCGACCTGACCACCGAGGACGCCGAGCCCGAACTGGTCACGATGATCCCCGGACTGCCGGACAACATCGCGCGCGGCTCGGACGGCCTGATCTGGGTGGCGGTCGGCTCACCGCGCAACGCCCTGCTGGACTTCCTGCTGCCCAAACCGCCGGTACTGCGCAAGGTGGTCTGGGGTCTGCCCGAGTCCCTGAAGCCGAAGGCGGCCGACATCATCGAGATCCAGGCGTACGACGACGACGGGAACCTGGTGCACGATCTGCGGGGCAAGCACCCGGACTTCCGGATGCCCACCGGAGTACGGGAGCGCGACGGGAAGGTGTGGCTGAGCAGCATCGGCACCACCCACCTGGCGACCTTCGACACCCCGACCCGCTAGCGTCGCCCAACCCGCTAGCGTCCGAAGAAGCCGAGGCATAGCCCTCGGGTCTTCGGACGCAAGGCCAGGAACGGTCAGCCGAGCTGCCAGGAGCGCTTGGACAAGCCGTACCAGAAGCCGTCCACCACGGTGTCGGCCGAGCCGAGCGAGTCCTCGGCGGCGCCGAGCGACACGAACAGCGGCGCGAAGTGCTCGGTCCGCGGGTGGGCGATCGAGGCGCCCGGTCCCTTGTGCAGGAAGTCGATCAGCGAGTCGACGTCCTGGGCGGCGAGTGCTCGCCTGGCCCAGTCGTCGAACTCGATCGACCAGCTCGGTGCGGCGCCGCCGGGCGAGCCGCCGAGGTTGACCGCGCTCAGGTTGTGCGTGGTGAACCCGCTGCCCACGATCAGCACGCCCTGGTCGCGGAGCGGCGCCAGTTTGCGGCCGATGTCGAACAACTGCTTCGGGTCCAGCGTCGGCATCGATACCTGCAGGACGGGGATGTCCGCCTCGGGGTACATCTCCTTCAATGGCACGTACGCACCGTGGTCCAGCCCGCGGGTGGGGTCGTCGTACACGGGAGCCGCGGGGGAGTTCAGCAGTTTGCGGACCTGGTCCGCGAGTTCCGGCGCGCCCGGGGCGGCGTACTGGACCTGGTAGTAGCGCTCCGGGAAGCCCCAGAAGTCGTACAGCAGTGGCACGGTGTCGGTCGCGGCGAGGGTCAGCGGCGCGGCCTCCCAGTGCGCCGACACGATCAGGATCGCCTTCGGCTTGGTGATGCCGGCGGAGACAGCGGCGAGCTCTGCCGTCCACTGCCGGTCGTCGGCCAGCGGCGGCGCGCCGTGGCTCAGGTACAGCACCGGCGTCCGCCTGACTTGCAGGGTGTCGCTCATCGTCTCCGCCTCTCGGGTTCTTTCTCCCTCCAATGTAGTTGAACACTCAATTTATTCCTGCGGTTCCCGCGTCGGCGAGGTCCGCTGGCTACCCGTTACTGTGCGGATCATGCGATTCGGAATCACGATCCTGCCGGAGTACCGCTGGTCCGAGGCGGAGCCGAAGTGGCGACGGGCCGAGGAGCTCGGCTTCGATCACGCCTGGACCTACGACCACCTCACCTGGCACGGCCTGCAGGACTCCCCGTGGTACGGCACCACGCAGACGCTTACCGCGGCGGCGCTGGTGACCTCGACGGTCAAGCTCGGCACGTTCGTCACCTCGCCGAACTTCCGGCACCCGCTGACGCTGACCCGCGAGGTCCTTGCGCTGGACGACATCTCGCAGGGCCGGTTCCTCTGCGGGATCGGCTCCGGCGGCGGCATCGACCAGACCATCCTCGGCGGCGACGAGCTGACGGCACGGCAGAAGGTCGACCGGCTCGAGGAGTTCGTCGGGCTGCTCGACACGTTGCTCACCACGGACGGCGTCGACCACTTGGGCGAGTACTTCGAGACCCGGAACGCGCGCACGCTGCCCGGGTGCGTCCAGCAGCCGCGAGTGCCCTTCATCATGGCGGCGAACGGCCCGCGCTCCCTCCGCCTGGCCACCAGGTACGGCGCCGGCTGGGTGACCACCGGGCTGAAGTCGGCCGACTTCGAGACCTGGTTCTCCTCGGTGCGCGACCTCAGCCACCGG
This sequence comes from Kribbella orskensis, assembly GCF_004342085.1. Classification (NCBI taxonomy): domain Bacteria; kingdom Bacillati; phylum Actinomycetota; class Actinomycetes; order Propionibacteriales; family Kribbellaceae; genus Kribbella; species Kribbella orskensis. The sequence continues at coordinate 119,173 of NZ_SLWM01000014.1, read as the reverse complement.
CTGGACGACGTACTGGAGGAGGGGCGGCCGTTCGACCGGTACCTCGCGCTGGACTCGGCACGTTACTCCCTGAGCAGCGTCGACGCCTTCGAGGATGTCGTCGGCCGGGCGGCGGACCTCGGCTTCACCGACGTCATCACCCACTGGCCCCGCGCCGAAGGCGTCTACGCCGGCAGTGAGGACACCCTCGAGCAGATCGCGACCGAGGTCATTCCTCGGTTGCGCGGCTAGACCGCCTGATCCACAGGGGGATGACGTACCAGAAGGTGACGAACCAGACGAGCACGATCGCGACGACCACGAACGCGGCCGTGCGGGACAGCACGACGTCGAGGGCAAGCAGGACGCCGCTGCTGATCGCGAGGATGAGGAAGAACAGGCCGCCGGCCGCCATCCGGCCGGCGATCGGGATCATCTTGTCGCGCATCTTCTTCTGGAACAGGATCCGGTGGAACGACACCGGGGCCAGGAACAGCCCGACCGCGAGCGCGCTGGTGATCAGGGTGCCGGCGTAGACGTCGTGGGTGAACGCGTCGGCGTCCTGGAAGCGGTCCGTGAAGGGGATGGCGAGCAGGAACGCGAACAGGATCTGGGTGCCGGTCTGGGCCAGCCGCAGCTCCTGCAGCAGCTCGTTCCACTGCCGGTCTAGTCGCTCGCCGGTGTCCTCCTGCTCGCGCAGGTAGTGGGCGTGGGGGTCGTCGCTCATCGGTCTCCTCAACGGTTGCCAGGACGGTACCCACAAGCAGCCGGCAACTACGCCTGACGGGCAACGACTCGTACCGGAGTACGACGGTGCTCGTGAGGGTAAATGAAAGGGCCGCCCACCGGTCGGTGAGCGGCCCTCTCGTTATTCAGTTCTTAGAAGGTCCTGATCCTGAGATCAGATCGGGCGGATGTTCTCCGCCTGCAGGCCCTTCTGGCCCTGGGTGATCTCGAACTCGACGCGCTGGTTCTCGTCCAGCGAGCGGAAGCCCGAGGTCTGGATGGCCGAGTAGTGCGCGAACACGTCCGCGCCACCGTCATCCGGGGTGATGAAGCCGAAGCCCTTGTCAGCGTTGAACCACTTGACAGTACCGACAGCCATTGTTGTCTATCTCCTTGATGGCTTGTAACAAGACGCGATCCACACCTCATGAACCGCGTGTCGCCGAAAGGCCCCAGACGACGAAACCGGCCGTACAGCACAGCGAAAGTCAGTGGGAGTCCAAAACTGCAACGCGATAACTGTAGCCGATCTCGAGCCTCGTGTGGGGGGTGACCGCGAACACGTGTCGCGGAAAGTCGCAGCCCGCCACGCTCCGTGGCTTTCCGGTCGCCCAGATGACTGGTTCCCGCCGGGCTGGCCCGGCCTGGCCCATGGACAACGAAACCCCCGCCGACCTGCAGATTCGCGCTCAGGCAGGGCTGTGGTGGCGGTTCCGGACCCCGACAAGGGTGGACAACGGGCCCTGTACGCCGGGTAATGGCCGCAAGTCCGATGTGAATTCGCCCGGCGTGTCGTACGGCGCTGGACAACCGCCGCGGCGCGGGCAAAGGTTTGGTACGACGCGGACGGAAGGCCCGGGATTGATCCTCAGAGTGGTACGCAGCGGTGGTTTCGCCGGCCTGATGGCCCGGGGCGAGCTCGACACGTCGGCTGATCCGGACGCGGAGCGGCTCGAACGGGTCGCCCGCGGCCTGGACCAGGCCCGGCTGGGTTCCGGGCGCCCGCAGCCCGACAGGTACGTCTACCAGCTCCAGGTACGCGACAGCGACGACGCGGAGCCGACGGAGCTGACTCTGGCCGAGCAGGACCTCGACCAGGAGACCGCCTGGCTCCTGGATCGAGTGCTGCAGTCCCAGGAGCCAGGAGGCGGAGCCTAGCCAGCGCCAGTTGGTCTAGCGCCAGTACTTCCGCGCGATCGCGAGGGCCCGGGGCACGTACGACGAGCCGAACATCACCACATGCGTCAGCAGCGGATGGAGCCGGTGCAGACCGACCCGATCACGCCACCCGTCCGTCAGCGGGTGCGCCTCGTTGTAGGCGCGCAGTACTCGCTCCAACTGGGGCATGCCGAACAGCCCGAGCATGGCCAAGTCAGTCTCGCGGTGGCCGCCGTGAGCCGCCGGATCGATCAGTTGCACTCCGTCGGCGGTCCAGAAGACGTTGCCGGACCACAGGTCACCGTGGATCCGGCACGGCTGCTCCGCCGGGTCGTCATACGCACCGTCGGTCAACTTGCGGCATAAGCGCTCGAAGACGGCCAGCTGGTGGTCGTCGATCGTGCCCTGGTCGTAGGCCATTCGTAGGTACGGCCGGACCCGCAGAGACGCGTAGAACTCACCCCACGCTTTCGTGGGCTCCAAGCTGTGCGGCAACTCGATCGTGCCGATGTAACCGTCGGTCTCCCACTCATCAGGCGGTACGCCGAAGTGGCGCGCGCCGGTGTCGTGCAGGACTGCCAGCCGCCGGCCGAACTCGTCAGCGGCAGCGCCCGTCGGCGGCACCGGATGGAGTCGTGGGGTCACCAGGCGGCCGGGGGACACCTGCAGCGGCTGCACCACCGGGACGCCGCCGGGGACGTCCAGCCAGCGCAGACCGGCGGCCTCGACCTCGAAGAACCCGGGCGGAGCGTCGTGCCTCTCCTTCACGAAGGCGTCGGTCATGGCGGCACTCTGCCACGAAGCCCTCGTCATCGAGCGATGTCGGTACTGCCCGGTGCTACGTCGAGGGTCCTGTTCTGCCCGGCGACGGCGAACGCGCTGAAAGCCACGCCGATCGCCGTGAGCAGGGCGATGGCCACAGGCTGGTACTGGCCCAGGGCGAAGAGGCTGAGCAGTGCGCAGGTGGCAAGCCCGAGTGTGGGTTACTCCTCGAGGTGTGAACGCCTGGGTGCTCGTCAGCCGGAGACGACTGACTCCTCAACAAGGCGTGTCGAAAGATGCGGACTGTCGGTGCGACCTGTCATCGTTGGCGGTCGGTCGGGCCTGCCAACCAGAGTGGGCGCGGCTCAGTAGATCATCCTGACAAGGAAGCTGGAGGACAGATGACGCAGGTGGCAGAGCAGCCGGGCAGCATTGCCGGGCGGCTCGGCTCGGTGGTGCTGGATTGCCCGGACCCGCTCGAGCTCGCCCGGTTCTACTCGGCGCTCTTCGGCCTGGAGGTCGACCAGCACGGTGACGACGACTGGCGGAGCCTCACCGGCCCCGGGTCGACGCTCGGCTTCCGTCGCTCGGAGGACTATGTCCCGGCCACCTGGCCCGGGGCGGCCGGCTCGTCTGGTGCAGATGGTCAGCAACTTCACCTCGACCTCATCGTCGACGACCTGTCCAGCGGACACGCGACGGTCGTCGCCCTCGGGGCCGAGCCCCTCGACCCGGTGGACGCCCCGCCCGCCGAGAACGAGCGCGGCTGGCGCGTGTACGCCGACCCGGCCGGCCACCCCTTCAGGATCTGCCTGGAGTGAATCCGCACGCATCACCCGGCGAACGGGAAGCCGCGACCTTCGACGTCCCGGGGTCGCGGCTGCTAGCTGTTCACGCCGGCAGCGGTACGTGGTCAGCTACCTCTGACGGATGGTCGGATGCCCCCTGGAACTGATATCCAAGGGGCATCCGACCGCAGGGGAGAGCGTCGTGACCAACGCACCGCAGACCGGGTACGCGCCGGTGAACGGCCTGCAGATGTACTACGAGATCCATGGCGAGGGCGGTACACCGCTGTTGCTGCTGCACGGCGGGCTGTTCGACATCGACCAGCAATTCGGGGAGCTGCTGCCGAGTCTGGCCGAAAACCGCCAGGTCATCGCTACCGACTTCCAGGGGCACGGGCGCACCAATGATGTCGACCGCCCGCTGGGGACCGCCGACCTGGCCTCGGACGTCATCGGCCTGCTGCGGCACCTGGACGTGCCGAAGGTCGACGTCTTCGGCTTCAGCGTGGGTGGCGCGGTGGCACTGCACCTCACGATCCGCAACCCCGAGCTGATCCGCAAGGCGATCATCTCCTCGGTGTCGTTCCACCCCGACGGCGAGCGGCCGGAGAACGCCGCGATCGGTGAGATGAAGGTCGAGATGATCGCCGGTACGCCGATGGAAGCGGCGTACCTGGCCAAGTCGCCTCACCCGGATCTCGAGCACCTGCAGGTGCTGCTCGACAAGCTCGGCGGCTACGACCGCGGTACGGCCGGCTGGTCCGACGAGGACATCCGCGGGATCGCCGCGCCGACGCTGATCACCGTCGGCGACAACGACGCCGTGAAGCTTGAGCACGCGGTGAAGTTCGCGCAGCTGCGGGGCAGCGACGTCAACGGCGACTTCGTGGGCGTGCCCGCGTCGCAGCTCGCGGTGTTCCCGGGCACGACCCACTTCTTCGGACTCGCCCGCACCGACCTGGTCCGCGACGTCGTGCTGGCCTACCTCGACGCCCCGATGCCGGAGGCTACGCAGTCGTGAGTGCCTTGCGGATGCGCTTGTCCGAGACCGGGTACGGCGTGCCGAGGGTCTGAGCGAACAGGCTGATCCGGAGCTCCTCGAGCATCCAGCGGACCTCGAGCAGCTCCGGACTCGGGTACTTGCCGGTCGGTACCGCGCGCAGCCGCTTCTGGTACTCGTCGGTCAGCGTCTGGACGATCGCCATCCCGGACCGGTCCCGCATCGCGTTGGCGCCGATCTTGTCCAGCCGCTGCTCGATCCCGCGCAGATAACGCACCAGATCGGGCAATCGCTTCGCTCCGGCCTCGGTGATGAAGCCGCGGTGCACAAGCCCTTCCAGCTGACCCCGTACGTCGGACAGCGCCGCGAGCAGGGCCGGACTGGACGACCTGGAGATCTGCTTGTCCACCGTGCGCGCGTGCGCCAGGACCTGCTCGACCTGCTGCAGGATCGTCAGCACGGTGTCGGCGAGATTCGACCGGACGGCATCGCGGAGACCGGCGAAACCGGTGAGGTTCCAGACCGGACCACCCGCTCCCGCCATCAGCTGGTCGACCGCCGCGGAGATCGCGTCGTCCAGCAGATCGCCGACATTGCGGTGCGGCCCGGCCAGCAGCGTCACCTTCTGCTGGTTGGTCAGGCTGCGCTGCACTACGTCGATGACAGACGGCATGGTCAGGAGCAGCAGCCGGCGGGTGCCGTTCCACATCGCCGCTGCCTGGTCCCGCTCGGTCTCCTGCAGCCGGATCGCCACGGTCTTGCCCTCGTCGACCAGCGCCGGGTACCCCGCGACGGTCAGACCGTTGCGGTGCTCGGAGAAGCTGCGCGGCAGGTCGCCGAAGGTCCAGTCGGTCAGCCCGGAGCGCTCCAGGCCGCTGACCGCCTTCGACGCGACCTGGGAGATGGCCGCCTTCGTCCTCGGCTTCAGCCGCTCCTTCAGCGCCGCGAGATCCTTGCCCTCGGCCACGGTCTTCCGCTGGTCGTCGACCACCCGGAACGTCATCCGCAGGTGTTCGGGCACCCGCGTCCAGTCCCAGTCCTCCGGCTCGATCACGACATCCCGCAGCGAGCGGAACTCTCGAGCCAGCGCATCGGTCAATGGACCCGAGGCCGGATCGAGCAGCGGCAGCACCTGCCGGGCGTTGTCGGGCGCCGGCACGATGTTGCGCCGGATCGCCTTCGGTAACGACTTGATCAGGGTGGTGACGAGCTCCTCGCGGAAGCCGGGCACACTCCACTCGAACCCGTCGGCGGTGACCTGGTTCAGCACCAGCAGCGGGAGGTGCACGGTGACGCCGTCCGCGTCGGTGCCGGGCTCGAAGGCGTACGTCAGGTCGAACGTCATCCCGTTCTGCGTCCAGGTGAGCGGGAACTCCTCCTCCTTGACCTCCGCACCCTCGCGGACCACCAGGGACCGCTCGAAGTCGAGCAGATCCGGATCGCGCTGCCGGGCCTTCTTCCACCAGGTGTCGAAGTGCCGCCCGGTGACGACGTCGGACCCGATCCGCTCGTCGTAGAAGGCGAACAGGGTCTCGTCGTCGACCAGCAGATCACGGCGCCGGGTGCGTTCCTCCAACTCCTCGACCTCCTCGATCAGCTTGCGGTTCTCGTGGAAGAACTTGTGGTGGGTGTCCCAGTCGCCTTCGACCAGCGCGTGCCGGATGAACAGCTCGCGGGACACCTCCTGGTCCACCTTGCCGTAGTTGACCTTGCGCCGGGCAACGATCGGTACGCCGTACAGGGTGACCTTCTCGTAGGCCATCACGGCGCCGGCCTTGCGTTCCCAGTGCGGCTCGGAGTAGCTGCGTTTGATCAGGTGCTGGGCGATGTCCTCGGCCCACTCGGGCTCGATCTTCGCGTTCACCCGGGCCCAGAGGCGGGACGTCTCCACCAGTTCGGCGGCCATCACGAACTGCGGCGGCTTCTTGAACAGCCCGGAGCCCGGGAAGATCGCGAACTTGGTGCCGCGCGCGCCGAGGTACTGGTGCTGGTTCGCCGGGTCCTTCATGCCGAGGTGCGAGAGCAGACCCGCCATCAGCGAGACGTGCACGCTCTGCGGGTCCGCGGCCTCGCCCGAGTTGAGGGTGACGCCGATCTGGCTCGCGACCTGGCGCAGCTGGGCGAAGATGTCCTGCCACTCGCGGACGCGCAGGTAGTTCAGGTACTCGCTGCGGCACATCCGGCGGAACTGGTTGCCGGACAGCTCCTTCTGCTGCTTCTTGAGGTAGTTCCACAGGTTCAGGAAGCCGAGGAAGTCCGAGTTGGGATCGCGGAACCGCGCGTGTGCCTGGGTGGCCTGCGCCTCCGCGTCGGTCGGACGCTCGCGGGGATCCTGGATCGAGAGCGCGGAGGCGATCACCATCACCTCGCGGACACAGCCGTGCTTGTCCGCCTCGACGATCATCCGGGCCAGCCGCGGGTCGAGCGGGATCTGGGCGAGCTGCCGCCCGGTCGGGGTGAGGCGGCGCGTGCGGTCCGCCGCCTTGGCCGAGTCGATCGCGCCGAGCTCGGTCAGCAACTGCAGGCCGTCGGTGATGCTGCGCTTGTCCGGCTCGTCGATGAACGGGAACGCGGCGATGTCGCCGAGACCGATCGACGTCATCTGCAGGATGACCGAGGCGAGGTTGGTCCGCAGGATCTCCGGATCGGTGTACTCCGGCCGGCCCTCGAAGTGCTCCTCGGAGTACAGCCGGACGCAGATGCCGTCGCTGGTCCGGCCGCAGCGGCCCTTGCGCTGGTTCGCGCTGGCTTGCGAGACCGGCTCGATCGGCAGGTGCTGGACCTTCGTGCGGTGCGAGTACCTGCTGATCCGGGCGGTGCCGGGGTCGATCACGTACTTGATGCCGGGCACGGTCAACGACGTCTCGGCGACGTTCGTGGCCAGGACGATCCTTCTCGACGCGCCGTGCGACTGGAAGACCCGATGCTGCTCCGCGTTGGACAACCGCGCGTACAGCGGCAGGATCTCGGTGTTGCGCAGGTTGTGGTCGGCGAGCGCGTCGGCCGTGTCGCGGATCTCCCGCTCACCGCTGAGGAACACCAGTACGTCGCCGGCCGCCTCGTGCGCGAGCTCGTCCACGGCATCGAGGATCGCCTGGGTCTGGTCGCGGTCGAGGGTGCTCGGGTCGTCCGGGTCGTTGATCGGCCGGTAGCGGACCTCGACGGGGTACGTGCGGCCGGACACCTCGACGATCGGGGCGGGCTCGCCCTTGCTGTCCGCGAAGTGCTCGGCGAAGCGCTCCGGGTCGATCGTCGCCGAAGTGATGATCACCTTCAGGTCCGGGCGGCGGGGGAGCAGTTGCCTGAGGTAGCCGAGGATGAAGTCGATGTTCAGGCTGCGCTCGTGCGCCTCGTCGATGATGAGCGTGTCGTACCGGCTCAGGTCGCGGTCCCGCTGCAGCTCGGCGAGCAGGATGCCGTCCGTCATCAGCTTCACCAGAGATCGCTCACTCACCTTGTCGGTGAAGCGAACCGCGTACCCGATCGCGTCGCCCAGCTCGGTGTGGAGCTCCTCGGCGATCCGCTCGGCCACCGTCCGCGCCGCGAGCCGCCGGGGCTGGGTGTGCCCGATCATGCCGAGTACGCCGCGGCCGAGCTCGAGGCAGATCTTCGGGATCTGGGTGGTCTTGCCGGACCCGGTCTCACCGGCGATCACGACGACCTGGTGGTCGCGGATCGCGGCGGCGATGTCGTCCTTGAGCTGGCTGACCGGCAGCTCTTCCGGATACGTGATCTCGGGAACGGACAGCCTGCGCCGCTCGACCCGCTGCTCGGCCTGCTCGATCCGCGCGGTGAGGTCAGAGAGCGCTCCCTGCCGTTTCCCGTCCTCCCGCAACCCCCGCAATCGCTCCAACCGCCGCCCCAACTGCTCCCGATCGGCAGCAGTCAACCCCTCCAGCCGCGCCGCTAGCTGAGCCACACCAGCGGCCACCGGGGCGTCCGTAGTACCGGTCGGTGCGTTGGGCTGAGTACCTGCGGGTCTCTTTGGGCGCCGGCGGCGGGGTCGGCGCGGCCGCCCGGGATCCTGTGCGGAACCGGTGGCTGGGGCAGGACTGGTCGATTCGGTCCGGGCATCAGGCATGTCACCAGCCAGTTTAGGCGCCCCGCCCCAGCCGCTCACCCGGATTTACCAGACACGCTCCGCGAGCTTCGTGAAGGCGGCCAGCTGGTCCGGGATCGGGGTGTCGATGATGTTGAGGTCCCAGTCGACTCGGGTAATGCCTTCGGCGGCTGCTCGCTGAAGGTCGTCGAGGATGGAGTCCTGGGTGAAGGCCGGTGGACCTTCGAGCATCGGGTGGGGTTTCATCGGGCCGGCGCGGAGGATGATGTCGCCGGTGCCGCCCGCGTCGCGGTACCAGTTGATGCTCTCGCGGCAGGAATCCCAGTCGCGGAACGCCAGGGTCAGCCCGTCGGTGATCCGGGCGGCCCGCTCGATCGCCGGCCGTGTCACCCCACCGCCGTACAGGGAGAGCGGGGAGAGCGGTTTCGGCCCGATCTTGGCCGGCGGGATCGTGAAGTGCTCCCCACTGAACTCCACCGGATCCGGCCCCCAGCAGGCGCGCAGTACCGCGACCGCCTCCTCGTATGCCGCCGCCCGGCCCCGCTCCGGTACTCCGGTCGCGACGAACTCCTCTGGCAGCCAGCCGAGCGCGATGCCGAGGTCCATCCGCCCACGGGAGAAGTGGTCGATCGTTGCGACCCGGCGGGCGAGCACGATCGGCTGCTGGAACAACGGCACCAGTACCGCCGTGTGCAGCCGGACCCGCTCAGTCGCCGCCGCGACCCACGTCAGCGTCTCGAGCGCGTCGTACGCCGGGTCCTCCGGCAGACCGGCGTAGTTCACCCAGTCCGGTGCCGCTGGCAACAGCAACCGCTCGAACACGGCCACCGCATGGAACCCGAGCCGATCGGCGGCCGAGGCCACCTCCACGATCGCCTGCGGAGTCGCCTGCGCCCCCCAAGATCGGTAACCCGACCCCGACCTGCGGATAACTCATACCGTCGTCCTCTCATCGCGCCGCCCACGACAGGGCGGCTCCTACCTCGTAGTACGGAGCGGCCCGGACGTTCTTGACACTCAGTCGCGGGGCGAGGGCACCTTCACGGCCAGGACCGGGACGGGGGACTCGAGGAGGACGCGCTGGGCGGTGCTGCCGAGGATGAGCTTGCCGACCGGGCTGCGGCGCCGCAGTCCGAGCACGATCAGCTTCACGTCTTTCGCCTCGGCGGCCTTCAGTAGTTCGTGCGCGACGTCGCCGCTGCTGACCGCCTGCTGGATCGTCACCTCGACCCCGAGCTCCCGCAGGCGTGCCTGGGCGGCGTCGAGCTCGGCCTGGTTCGCGTAGCGGGTGTCGATGTAGGAGTCGCCGCGGCTCGTGTTGAGCAGTAGCACGGAGGCTCCGCGAAGCTTGGCCTCGGCGGCGGCCGCATCCAGCGCGGCCTCGCCCTCGGCCGTCGGCACGTACCCGACCAGGATCTTCACTCGGCCCTCTCCCGTCATCAGTCGTCCGCCCCGAATGCGAGCCGGTCCCCGCTCGCCTCGATGCGGGCGACGATACGCGGCAGGCACGGGACGAACAGCGCCAACGCGGTCAGCACGATGACGATCAGGCTGAGCAGAACCCCGGCGTCCAGCAGCGGTCGGGGCACCTTCAGCACCTGAGTCAGCTCTCGTTGAGCTTGTTCCGGAGGACCTTGCCTGTCGCGTTGCGGGGGAGGTCGTCCACCAGGACGATCTTGCGCGGGGTCTTGTAGCGGGCCAGGTTGGCGCGGACGTGGGCGATGAGGTCGTCCTCCGTGACGGGACCGCTCGGTACGACGTACGCGACCAGTCGCTGGCCGAATTCCTCATCGGGGACGCCGACCACCGCCGCGTCGACGACGGCCGGGTGGCTCATCAGGCAGTCCTCGACCTCGACCGGGTACACGTTCTCGCCGCCCGACACGATCATGTCGTCCTCGCGGCCGTCCACGAACAAGCGGCCGGACGCGTCGAGGTGCCCGAGGTCACCGGTGCTCATCCGGCCGTCGACGACGGTCTTGCTGCTGCCGTCGGAGTAGCCGCCGAAGACCAGGCCGCCGCCGGCGAAGATGTGCCCGGTCTCGCCGACGGGCACCGGTCGGTCGTCGGCGTCGAGGATCCGCACCGAACTCCCGAGGCAAGGTCGCCCGACGGTGCCCGGCGCCGCGAGCAGGTCCGCGGAGGTGGCGATCGTGGCGATCCCGATCTCGCTCGACCCGTACGCGTCGCAGAGCACCGGCCCGAACTGCGCGATGAACCGCTCCGCCAGCGCCGGTCCCAACGCGGAGGCGCCGGAGATGACCGCCCGCAGCGATCTCAGGTCGTGCCCGGCGATCGCCGCCGGTCCGAGGTCGAGCATCCGCTGCAGCATCACCGGTACTGCGACGATCGAGCCGACGCGGTTCCGGTCGATCGCGGCGAGAACCTCCGCAGCGTCGTACCGGCGGGACAGCACGAGCGGCGAGCCGAGGAAGAGCGCGAGCATCGAGTTGAGCAGGCCGAGTCCGTGGAAGAGCGGCGGGCAGATCACCATCGGTTCACCGGAGCGCAGGCCGATCCGGTTGAGCGCGCTGACCGTCAGTCCGGCGAGAGCCAGCGCGGTCGGCGTGCGTGGCGCGGCCTTCGGAGCGCCGGTCGTGCCGGAGGTCAGGATCGTGATGTGCCCAGGTTTGTCCGGCTTGGGTGGGTCGACAGCGCCGGCGTCTGGCCGGGCAAGGTCCTCCAGGCTCGCGGCCTCGCTCGGGCCGTCGACCCAGGCCAGCAGGGTGGGCAGGTCGTCGGGCAGAGCCTCGGTGAACTCCGCGTCGTGGATGAGCAGATCCGGCCGATGCTGCTCGAGCAGCGCCTTCAACTGCGGCGGCGCGAACTCCGTGTTCACGAACAACAGATCCGCCCCGAGCCGCGATGCCGCCAGGGTGGCCTCCAGGAACCACCGATGGTTCCGGCACAGCACCGCAACCTTGCTCCCAGCAACAATCCCGTACTGCGCGTGCAGCGCGGCGGCCTGTCGCGAACAGCGCTGGTCCAACTCGCGGTAGGTGATCGTGCCCCGCTCGTCGATCACCGCCGGCTGTTCCGGGTACCGGATCGCGGCGATTACTCCGAGCGCCGCCATCGACTGACCCCATTGCCGCAGCGCCCGCTCGATCGGCACCAGCTGCGAGGGCCGAGCCGACCGCCACACCCCTGACCTCAGCAGCGCAACCGACACCCCACCGACCTCGGCCGCGCCCTTGACCAGCCACCCGGGCGGCCGGATAGGCGCGATCGGTCGCGGCCTCATCGCACCCATCATCGAGCGCTCCTCATCGGGCACCCCAGATCCGCCCGGTCACGGTTGCTCCTTCCGAGGGCGGTCGGTCCGTCGGTAGTACTGCTCGAAGAGGCGGTCCGTCGGCACCCTGAAGAGGTTGCCCAGGGCATCGGCAGGTCGGACGAACGGCGGGGTGATGTTGTGCGGCTTGTCGGCCACCGCCGCGCACACCTGATCAGCCGCCTGCTCCGGAGTCAGCCCGGGCATCTTGTTGAGCAGGGGAGTGGGCTCGCTCATCCGCGTGTGCACCAGCCCCATGTAGATCGTGGAGGTCGTCACCCCGTCGTCGCGAACCTCCTGAGCCACGCACCGCAGCCACACGTCGAACGCGCTCTTCGACGCCAGATAGGCAGACCACCGTGCCATCGGGGGAGTACGCACACCGGCTGTGGACACGTTGACGATGTGCCCCTGCCGACGTTCGCGCATGGAGGGCAACAGTTCCAGCACGAGCTTGGCGGGACCGAGGTAGTTGACCGAGTTCGTCCGCTCGATGTCGTGGAACCGCTGGTACGAATCCGCGACCGACCGTCTGATCGACTTCCCGGCGTTGCTCACCAGGACGTCGACCTGACCATGCTCAGCCAGCACCTTCGCGACCAACTCCTCGATCGCCGTCGGCTCAGCCAGATTCGCCGGATAGGTGAACGCCTTGCCGCCGTCCGCCCGGATCTCCTCGGCGACCATCTCGAGTTGATCGGCCGTCCGCGCCACCAGCAGGACGGTCGCCCCGGCCCGCGCCAACCGCTTGGCCGTCGCCTCGCCGATCCCGTACGACGAACCGGTGACCAGGACGACCTTGCCCTGCACGGCAGCCGCGAGCCGATCGTCGGGAATCCGCGTCCGCCCGTTGGTCAACGCCACCAGCACAGACCACCCGAGCGGACGCTTCCCAGTCACCATGGTCCCGACATTACCGGCTGGTAGCCATTCTGGGCAGCCCTCAGCCGGCCTCCCTCGCCACCCGGCCGAGCCACTCGCGCACGAGTGCCGCAAGCAGTCCGGGTTGCTCGATCTGGAGATTGTGGCCGGCCATGTCCAGTACGGCGTACGTGGCGCGCGGGTAGTGGTGGAGCAGCGGGTACAGGTCCTCGTACCCGGTGACGGAGTCCTGTCGTCCGCACAGGATCAGCGAGGGCCGCTCGTACCGCGGTCCGCTCTCCGGCGCGATCGTGAGGGCCCAGTTCTTCCGGATCCGCTCCATCGCCTCGGTGTCGGCGGCGTCGAGACCTGGCACCACGTCGTCTTGATAGTGCCGGTACGTCTCGGCGGTCTGGACGACGGTGATCTCGGTGAAGTCGCCGACCTGCTGCTCGGTCAGCCCGTCGAGCACGCCCGGATCCGACTGCAGGACGACGTGGTCCGGTACGGTCCGGTCGGCGTTCTCCAGTTCGATCCCGATCGAGCAGATCAGCCCGAGCCCGAGGATCTGCTCGGGCCGTTTCGCGATCAGGCCGCGCGAGAGGTAGCCGCCGTACGACTCGCCGATCAGCACGAACGGCTCGGCGCCGATCTCGGCGTCGATGAACTCCTCGACGGCGGCCTGGATGCCGTCCGAGCTGTCGATCGATCCGGCCGGGCTCTGCCCCATCCCGGGCAGGTCGGGGTAGAGCCTTCGGTACCCCGGGAGGTCCGCGAAGATCGGCTCGAGACAGCCGGTCATCAGCCGGTGGTCGGGAGACCAGCCATGCAGCGCGAGCACCGGGATGCCCTCGCCGTGCGAGACGTGGTGGAGCGTCATGTCGTGCCCTTTCGCTGTGCCGATCTTGCCCGACGAGTTCTAACAAATGGCTCGGACAGTTTCCGTCGGCGGGAACTAGGCTCGCCTCATGTCACGTCGATCCCTGCATCATCCCGCGCCCGATTCCGCCGTACTGCGAGCCCGGCTGGACCGCGCTCGCGAAGCCGCCAAAGGCACCGGCCTGCTGATCGCGCCGGGCTCGGACCTGCGCTATCTGCTCGGCCAGGCCGGCGGCTCCTTCGAACGGCTGACCACCCTCGTCATCCCGGCCGACGGCGCGCCCGCGCTCGTAGTACCGAAGCTCGAAGCGCCCGGGTATGCCGATGTGCCGATGGATGAGCTCGGCGTCGACGTGATCACCTGGGTCGACGGCGACGACCCGTACGCCGCTGCCGCCCAGCGACTCGGTGGATCCGACCGGGTCGCGGTGAGCGACTTCACCCCGGCCTTGCATGTGCTCGCGCTCCGCGAAGCCCTCCCGACGGCGGAGCAGGTGCTGGCCGGGCCGATCGTGCGCGAACTGCGGATGCGGAAGGACGCGGCCGAGGTCGATGCTCTGCGCAAGGCGGGCGCGGCGATTGACCGAGTGCACGCGCGCGTCGCGGCCCTACTGCGGGCGGGCCGGACGGAGGCCGAAGTCGGTGCGGACATCGCCGCGGCCATCGTCGAGGAAGGCCACGCCGAGGCCGACTTCGTCATCGTCGCCAGCGGTCCCAACGGAGCAAGCCCGCACCATGACGTGTCGGACCGCGTGATCGAGGGTGGCGACGTGGTCGTCGTCGACATCGGTGGACCGCTGCCCGAGGGCTACAACTCCGACTCCACCCGGACCTACTCGGTCGGGGAACCGCGTGACGCCGACGTCGCGGCGACTTACGAGGTACTGCGGCTGGCGCAGCAGGCGGCGGTGGATGCGGTGCGGCCGGGGGTGTCCGCCGAGTCGATCGATGCGGCCGCGCGCGAGGTGATCGAGGCCGCCGGGTTCGGCGAGTTCTTTATCCACAGGACGGGTCACGGGATCGGCCTGGACGTGCACGAAGAGCCGTACATCATCAGTGGGAACGAGCTGATTCTCGAACCAGGCATGGCGTTCAGCGTCGAGCCGGGCATCTACCAGCCGGGCCGGTGGGGTGCGCGGATCGAGGACATCGTGGTGGTCACCGAGGGCGGCGTCGAGTCCGTCAACCAGCGTCCGCACGAGCTGGCGATCGTCTGAGGAACCTCGCGGGACCTGCCGCGCCGGATCAGCCGGCCCGGAAGGTCTTGCGGTAAGCGAGAGGAGAAACGCCGAGCTCCGAGCGAAGATGATGACGCAACGAGGCCGCGGTGCCGAGACCGGCCGCTTCGGCGACCCGGTCGACCGAGAGGTCTGTGGTCTCGAGCAGGTGGCACGCGTGCCGGACGCGCTGCTGCATGAGCCACGTGCCCGGCGACTGACCCGTCTCGGCCTTGAACCGTCGGCTGAACGTCCGGACGCTCATCTTCGCCTGCGCGGCCATCGCGGCGAGGCTGAGTTCCTCGTCCAGCCGCTCCAGTGCCCAGGCGCGGGTCGGCGCGGTGCCGTCGGTGCCCTCCTCCGGGACGACCCGCTCGATGAACTGTGACTGTCCACCGTCACGCCACGGCGGTACCACGCAGTGTCGCGCGGCCCGGTTGGCCACCTCGCTGCCGAAGTCGCGACGGATCAGGTGCAGGCAGAGATCCACACCTGCCGCGAGTCCGGCCGAGGTGATGATGTCCCCGTCGTCGATGAAGAGGAGGTCCTCGTTGAGCAGCACCTTCGGATAGAGCGCGCGGAACATGTCGGCGCGCTCCCAGTGCGTGGTCGCCGGACGCCCGTCGAGCAACCCGGCAGCGGCGAGCACGAACGCGCCAGTGCAGATCGATGCGATCCGCGTGCCGGGCCGGATCGTGGCGAGCGCCGCGGCCAGGTCGTCGGGCAAGGTGCCCTCGTGCCGCGGCTGCGGGATGTACGTGCCCGGGATGATCACGGTGTCCGCCTCGGCCAGCGCCTCAATGCCGTACTGCGGGATCAGGCTGTACCCCGCGCTGACGCGGACCGGGGCCACCTCCAGCCCGCAGACCTGGACGTCGTACAAAGGAGTGCCGTCGGAGCGGGTGGCTGTGCCGAAGACGGTCGACGGGATGGTCAGGTCGAAGCCGACGACCGGTTCGAGGGCCAGAACGGCGATCCGGTGCGGCCGGACAGGGCTCAGATGACGGGTCATGGCCATATCTTGACACATGGTGGCGTTCTGGCCACTGTTTCCGCGGCAGCGGAATCGGCAAACTCTTCTGGTGACTCAGATCCTGGAGAAGAAGACGGTCAGGCTGCACCGCGCCTGGCCCGTCGCGGCGGTCGGCTTCATCACCCTGATCGGGGCCGCCGGCTTCCGGTCCGTGCCTGGCGTCCTGCTCGATCCGCTGCACGACGAGTTCGGCTGGTCGCACGCGACGATCTCGGCGGCGGTGTCGATCAACCTGCTGCTGTACGGCCTGATCTCGCCGTTCGCGGCGGCCCTGATGGACCGGCTCGGCCTGCGCCAGGTAGTCAGCGGAGCACTCCTGCTGATCGCGCTCGGCAGCGGCCTGACGGTCTTCATGACCGAGTCCTGGCAACTCCTGATCTGCTGGGGACTGCTGGTCGGCATCGGTACGGGGTCGATGTCGATGACGTTCGTCGCGACCATCACCGGGCGCTGGTTCGTCGCCCGCCGCGGACTCGTCACCGGCATCCTCACTGCCGCTGGAGCGACTGGTCAGCTGATCTTCCTGCCGCTGATCGCGGCACTCGCCGGGGCGTACGGCTGGCGAGTGCCCGCGCTGGTGGCTGCCGGGTCCGCGCTCGTGGTGATCCCGTTGGTGCTGCTCTTCCT
Organism: Kribbella orskensis; assembly: GCF_004342085.1. NCBI lineage: Bacteria > Bacillati > Actinomycetota > Actinomycetes > Propionibacteriales > Kribbellaceae > Kribbella > Kribbella orskensis. The sequence continues at coordinate 102,809 of NZ_SLWM01000014.1, read as the reverse complement.
GCGCGACTACCCGAGCGACGTCGGCCTCACGGCGTACGGGGCTCCCGAGGGCAGCACGGCCGGGCAGCGGGTCGAGACGACCGGCAGTAGCGCGGTGCGCGCGGTCACAGCGTTGTGGAAGGCGATGCACCGGCCGGCGTTCTGGTTGCTGGCGGGTGGGTTCGCGATCTGTGGCGCGTCGACGAACGGCTTGATCGGAACCCACTTCGTCACGGCCGCCCATGACCACGGCATGCCCGCGACGACGGCCGCTTCGTTGCTTGCGCTGGTCGGTGTGTTCGACGTCGGCGGCACGATCGCGTCGGGCTGGCTGACCGACCGCTGGGATCCCCGCTACCTGCTGATCGCGTACTACTCGTTGCGTGGTCTGTCGCTGCTGGTGCTGCCGTCGCTGCTCGGGCCGTCCGCTCAGCCGAGCATCTGGGTGTTCATCATCTTCTACGGGCTGGACTGGGTCGCTACTGTTCCGCCGACCGTCGCGCTGTGCCGCGAGTGGTTCGGGGTGGATGGGCCGATCGTGTTCGGCTGGGTGTTCGCGTCACACCAGATCGGTGCGGCGTTCGCGGCGACCGGCGCCGGCGCGATCCGCGACGCGCAGGGCACGTACAACCTCGCCTGGTACCTGGCCGGCGGCTTGTGCGCCGCCGCAGCCCTGATGTCCGCCAGCGTCGGCCGCAAACTGGCCGTGGCCGCCTAGCCCGTACCCGGCCGATCGCCCGCAGTTGGCCCTGGAGGTCGTATGCCGCGGCCACCACCCCCCAACCAGCCACCCCCCCACCAGCCACCACCCCCCCACCAGCCACCACCCCCCCACCAGCCGCCACGCCCCACCAGCCGCAGCCCCACCCCGGGTGCCTCGTCGGCCGAGCAGCTGTGGTGGGTCCGAACACCATCTGGGGACCTCGAACAAGACCTGACATGTCCGAGGCCCCGAGTTGGTGTCCCACCCCCGACAACCACCGCCGCCGCTCGGCTGGGAACGGCTCCTGACGTTGCTTGTACGGCGGTCGCGGCGGGCGGGGGACCTTCGGCTAGCCTCGACATTAGTTGAGGTTTAGCGGAGGGGTGACCAGTGGATATCGAGCCGGGTGAACTGACGGTCGGGCAGCTCTCGGAGCGCAGCGGGGTGGCGATCTCCGCGCTGCACTTCTACGAGCGGCAGAACCTGATCATCAGCCGCCGTACGTCGGGCAACCAGCGCCGGTACAAGCGCGACACGCTCCGCCGGGTCGCCCTCATCCGGATCGCGCAGCGGGTCGGCATCCCGCTCGCCGAGGTGGCCGGGATCCTCGCGCTGCTGCCGGGGAACCGGACGCCGACACGGCAGGACTGGGAGCACATCTCCGAGCGCTGGCAGGCCGAGCTCGACCGGCGGATCGTCCAGCTGGAACAACTCCGCGACGACTTCAAGGACTGCGTCGGCTGCGGCTGCCTTTCCCTCGACCGCTGCGGCCTGGCCAACCCCTACGACGTCCTGGCCGGCAAGGGCCCCGGCCCCCAGCGCTTGATGGACGACTCGGGCAACCCCTGCCACCCGAGCGCCTGCGGCAGTCCGGCCGGGTTATCCACAGGTGCCGAGTGCGGTTGAGCGGAGTGGGGGTGCGGGCGTCTAGGGTCGTCGGCATGGGTGACATCAAGCTCTCGGAGGACCGGGCGACGACCGCGGCCGGAGTGATCCGCGCGATCGCCGGCGACGGCGCGCGTCTTCGCGACGACCAGGTGACCGCGGTAGCGGCCCTGTGCGAGCCGAACGCGAGAGTGCTGGTGGTCCAGGCGACTGGCTGGGGCAAGTCGGCGGTCTACTGGGCGGCGACCGCCATCCGCCGGTCCGAAGGCGCGGGACCGACCCTCGTGGTGTCACCTCTGCTCTCACTGATGCGCGACCAGGTGGCCGCCGCCGCCCGCGCCGTCCTGCGCGCCGCGACGCTGAACTCGTCCAACGTCGACGAATGGTCGAGCATCGAGAGCGCGCTCCGCTCAGGCGCCATCGACGTCCTGCTCGTCTCGCCGGAGCGGCTGGCCAATCCGGGCTTCGGCCGTCGCGTGCTGGACGGGCTCGCCGGGCAGATCGGCCTGCTCGTGATCGACGAGGCCCACGCCGTGTCGGACTGGGGTCACGACTTCCGGCCCGACTACCGCCGCGTGTCTGACGTACTGCAGAAGCTCAATCCGCAGACCCCGGTGCTCGCGACGACGGCGACCGCCAACGCGCGAGTGACCGAGGACGTCGCGCGGCAGCTGGGGGAGTCGACCCTGGTTCTGCGTGGACCACTGGCCCGGTCGAGTCTGCAGCTCGCTGTCGTGGACGCGTTGTCGCCGCTGGACCGCTTTGCCTGGGTCGTCGACCATCTGCCGAAGTTGCCGGGCTCCGGGATCGTCTACACCCTGACCGTCTCCGACGCGCAGCGACTGGCCGCTGCTATCCAGGAGGTGCACGGCCCGGCGGTACCCGTCGCGGCGTACACGGGTGGTCTCGAAGCGACCGAACGCGAGCGACTCGAGGACGCACTGCGCAACAACGAGTTGAAGGCGTTGGTCGCGACGTCGGCGTTGGGGATGGGCTACGACAAGCCTGACCTCGGCTTCGTCGTGCATGTCGGTTCGCCGCCTTCGCCGGTCTCGTACTACCAGCAGGTCGGTCGCGCCGGGCGTGGCATCGACCATGCCGTGGTGGCGTTGCTGCCGTCGGATGCCGACGCGGGAGTTTGGGACTACTTCGCGACCGCGACGATCCCGGTGCCTGAGCAGGTGAACCGGTTGCTCCAGGGCTTGGAGGCGTACGGCCCGGACCAACCCGCGACGGTGCCGTCGCTCGAAGCCGAGACCGGTCTGCGCCGAGGCCGGGTCGAGCTGATGCTGAAGCAGCTGGCCGTCGACGGTGCGGTCGAGCGGGTGGAGCGCGGCTGGGTGCGGACGCCGGTCGAGTGGACCTTCGACGCGGAGCACTACGACGGCATCGTGTCGGTACGGCGTCGCGAGGCCGACATCATGCGCGCCTACACCCGCGGCGAACGTTGCCTCATGCAACTGCTCCAGGAGTCCCTGGACGATCCCTCAGCCGAGCCTTGCGGACGCTGCTCGGTCTGCCTCGGCCTGCTGCCCGACCCGCTCAGCGCGAAGCCGGACCCGGAGACCGTGCAGGCGATCATCCGGTTGCTGCGCGGCGAGACCCACATCCTCGAGCCGCGCAAGATGTGGCCCGGTGGTGCGTTCGGCGCGAAGGGCAAGATCCCGCCCGGCCTGATGGCCGAGCCTGGCCGCACGATCGTGTACGCCGATGCGCCCGAGTGGCGCGAGGTGATTCGCTCGACCTTCAGCCCGGATCTCGAGGACCAGGCAGGCCTGGATGCGTTGAAGGCGGGCTGCGTGGCAGCTTTGTCGCGTTGGCGTGACGCGTGGTCGCGGCGCCCGGAGGTGGTGGTGACGCTGCCTGCGGCCGGCTACCGACGCTTGACCACCGAGATCGCGGATCACCTCGCCGAGATCGGCCGCCTGGAACGGGCCGAACTGACCGTCGACCCGAGCGCCTTCACCACCGACCTCTCCTCAGCCGAGGAAGCAAAGGTCTGGCGCGACGGCGTGACCATCGACGACCTGACAGCCCAGGCAATCACCGAGCGCTCGGTCCTCCTGGTCGTCGACGCCTCCTCCTCCCAATGGCCGATCACCGTAGCCACCGCCAAACTCCGCGAAGCCGGCGCCGGCGCAGTCCTCCCCCTCCTACTCCACCGCCGCCCCTGAACCACGCCCGCTGACGTGCCCTCCGCGGCAGCCCGTGCGGGGCGCCCGCTGGCGTGTGCGCTACCGGCCGCCAAGGTTTCTACTCGACCGGCGCGGCCAGTGGGCTTATGCGGCTTGCCAGGGCTGCAAGGGCTTGGGCGGTGGGGGTGTTGGGGGTGGCGTGGAAGATGACGAGGGTCAGGCCTTCGGTGCCCGTGATGTCCAGTTTTTCGGCGTTCAGGTCGAGGGGACCCACATCGGGATGGTTGAGGCGGTTGATGCCGCCTCGGCGGGTGGCGATGTCGTGGCGGTCCCAGAGTTCGCGGAAGCGCTCGCTATCGGCGGAGAGTTCGTCGACTAGCTCCAGGAGATCGGGGTCGTCGACGTTCGGGCCGGCGAGGGATCGGAGACCGGCCACTCCGTCGGCGGTCAACTGCTCCCACTCGCGGCGGAACTCCCGCTGGTCCGGGTCCAGAAAGACCGCCCGCAAGGGATTGCTGCCCGGTGCGTAGACCGGCGACAAGGCGACCGCGAGGGCGTTCGAGGCGAGGATGTTCCACAGACGGTCCTGCACATAGGCGGCCTCCGTCGTCCAGCTGTTCATCAGTCGCAGGAGGCTGGCCGGGATCTCGTCGGCCTTCCTCGCCATTCCCTGACCGCTGGCCGGCTGGGCGAGCTGATGAAGATGCGCTGTGGCGTCCGCGGACAGGCCAAGCACCCTGGCCAGGGAATCGAGCACCTGCGCGGACGGATGCTGGTCGCGCCCCTGCTCGAGACGCATGTAGTAGTCGCTGCTGATCCCAGCGAGGAGCGCCAGTTCTTCGCGCCGCAGCCCGTGCACCCGCCGCCGCCCACCCGACGGCAACCCGACATCCTCTGGCTGAACGAGCTCCCGCCGAGCCCGCAGATACTCGCCCAGCCGATTCCCACTAGCCACCCGTTCAACCTAACCGACCACCCCGCGCTAGGGCGTGGCCGCGGGGGTGGGGTTGAGGGCGGGGGCGGTTTCGGTGAAGGACTTGAGGTCGGACAGGAGGCGGGTCCAGCCGTCGGTGATCATCGCGCGGATCTCGCTGCCCGGTTCGAAGCCGGTGTGGATGACGGTGAGCCGAACCTGGTCGTCGTCCGGTTCGAGGTCGAAGCTGACCCGTGAGAGCGGCTCGCTGCTCGTCTTGGCCAGGAGTTCGTCGCTCATCTCGACGGCTGCGGCGAACTCCGGGGTGATGGTGTGCCAGGTGAAGGCGAGCCGGCGGTACGGGTCGTGCTCGAGGACCTTCTGGCCCGGGCCGGCCATGGTGACATCGCCCAGCTTCCACGCCATCGGGGAGCCGACCTTCCAGTCGGTCTCGTGCTGGACACCCCAGTACTGCTGGGTGAACTCGGGGTCGGTGAGGGCCTGCCAGAGGCGCTCCGGGGTGGTCTTGATGTAGGTCGTGTAGACGAAGTCGTTGTCGCTCACGGTTTCCTGCTCCAATGCTGTCTTCAGGTCGGCGAACAGATGCGCGCGCCGGCGGTCGTACTGGTTGATCCACCGGTCGGCGATGGCGTTGATCGGCTCGGCGTTCAGGTAGTGCAACTTCTCCCGGCCGTGCCAGACGACGGTCACCAGATTGGCGCCCTCGAGGACGGCCAGATGCTTGCTGACCGACTGCCGGGTGATGTCCAGGTCCGCGCAGAGCTCCGTCAGCGTCTGCCCGTTCCGCTGGTTCAAGCGGTCCAGCAGGAGCCGCCGGCTGGGATCACCCAGCGCCCGGAACACCTCGTCATCCATCGCACTCCACTCATTCATGCAACCCTGTGGCTGCATGAACACCATAGGCAGCCGCGAGGTTGCATGTCAATGCCGAGTGCCAGTGCGAGGTGCGAGGCAGCGAGGCGGTGAGGCGGGAGGGCAGCAGGTGGAAGAGCAGCAAGTGGGGGTGAGGGCAGGAGGTGGGAGGGCAGGAGGTGGGCTTGCATAGGTTCCCGGCGTGTTCTGAGTCGGTTTTCCACGAGCGGGGTACTGGAGCCGGTCTATGGACAACAAACTGGTTCTGGTCACGGGTGTTACCGGGTACATCGGTGGGCGGCTGGTGCCTGAGCTCTTGAAGTCCGGCTACCGAGTGCGGGCGATGGCGAGGAACCCCCGGCGGCTGCAGGACCGCGACTGGTACGACGACGTCGAGGTGGTCGAGGCCGATGCAGGCGACCGGCATCAGCTGGACGCAGCCCTCGAAGGCGTGGACGTCGCCTACTACCTGATCCACGCTCTCGGCACCGGCAAGCGGTTCGAGTCACGCGACCGGCATACTGCGCTGACGTTCGGCGCGGCCGCGCGAGACGCCGGCGTGGGCCGGATCGTCTACCTCGGCGGGCTCTACCCCGCGGACGAGGAGTTGTCGCCGCACCTGGATTCCCGCCGCGAGGTCGGCGAGATCCTGCTCGCCTCCGGAGTGCCGACGACCGTACTGCGTGCCGCGGTCATCCTGGGCTCGGGTTCGGCCTCGTTCGAGATGCTCCGCCACCTCACCGATCGCCTCCCGGTGATGGTGACTCCGCGGTGGCTCGGCACCCGCATCCAGCCGATCGCCGTACGGGATGTCCTGCACTATCTGGTGGGCAGCGCGTCGATGCCGCCCGAGGTCAACCGCGGTTTCGACATCGGCGGGCCGGACGTGATGACGTATCGCGACATGATGCAGCGGTACGCCGCGGCCGCGAACCTCAAGCCCCGCCGGATCGTCACCCTGCCGCTGCTGACCCCGTCGCTGTCCAGCCACTGGGTCGGTCTGGTGACGCCGGTGCCGAGCAGCATCGCCCGCCCATTGGTGGACAGCCTGATCCACGAAGTGGTCTGCAAGGAACACGACATCGCCCAGTACGTCGCTGATCCGCAGCCCGGGTTGACCGGCTTCGACCGAGCAGTCGAGCTGGCGCTCAAACGCGTGCAGGACCTGGACGTCACCACGACCTGGGCCTCCGCCGCGACGCCGGGAGCACCGAGCGACCCGTTCCCGAGCGACCCGGACTGGTCCGGCGGCTCGCTGTATGTCGACGAACGGGAGAGCATTGTCTCCACGACTCCCGAGCGACTCTGGTCGGTGATCGAAGGGATCGGTGGCGGCAACGGCTGGTACTCGTGGCGTCTGGGTTGGTGGGCCAGGGGAGTGCTCGACCGGGTCTTCGGCGGTCCCGGACTGCGCCGCGGCCGGCGGAATCCGAACGACCTGTCGGTCGGTGATCCGCTGGACTGGTGGCGGGTCGAGGAGATCGAGGATCTCAAGCTGCTCCGCCTGCGCGCCGAGCTGCGCCTGCCCGGTCTGGCCTGGCTGGAGCTCATCGTCGACCAGGACGACGAGAAGCGCACGATCTTCCGGCAGAGAGCGCTCTTCCATCCGCACGGCCTGCCCGGGCAGCTCTACTGGTGGGCGATCAAGCCGTTCCACGGCGTCGTCTTCGGCGGCATGCAGCACAACATCGCCGCGGCCGCCCAGCGCGACGCCCCGCCGCTCTGGAAGCCGTCGCGCAAATCGCCTTGACGAGCACCTGACGATGGATGCGTGAACATCACCAGCCTCGGCTACCGGACCGACCTGATGCTCTTGCAGTTGAGCGGCAGCGAAGTGACCGACAAGGGTGAGTACGTCGTCATCCGCACGCCGGCGAATCCGACCTTCTGGTGGGGCAACTACCTGCTGTACCGGACGCCGTTCGCGCCGGGTGCTCTGGCCGGCCGCCTGGAGGTCTTCCGGCAGGAGTTCCCGGCGGCGAAACATGGTGCCTTCGGCATCGACACCACCGACGGGCTGGTCGGCGCCGAGGAGGAACTGAAGGCCGCGGGATTCGAGACGGACCGGAGCACGGTGATGACGGCGAAGCAGGTCAAGGAGCCGGCTCGCCCCAACGTCGATTCGCAGTACCGGTTCTTGAGCAGTGACGACGACTGGGAGCAGCTCGTCGGGCTGAGCCTGGCGGTCAACTCGATGGACCTCGAGGGGTACGAGGAGTTCAACCGGCGCAAGACCGAGGCGGAACGCAGTCTCGTCGAGGCCGGGCACGCGCAGTGGTTCGGCGCCTTCGACGGGGAGCGGTTGCGGGCGTCGCTCGGCCTCGTCTCCGACGGCTCGGGGGTTGCCCGCTTCCAGAATGTGCAGACCCATGAGGACTACCGCGGTCGCGGGATCGCCAGCACCCTCGTCCACCAGGCGTCGCGGTACGGGCTGGACGAGATGCGGGCGCACACGTTGGTGATGGTGGCGGATCCGGACTACCTGGCGATCCGGCTGTACCGCGCGCTCGGCTTCACCGACAGCGAGGTCCAGGTCGGCCTGGACAAGCGGCCGAGCTGACCAGTCGAGCCCATGGCAGGCTGAGCGCATGACTGAGCGCATGACAGAGCGCATGACAGAGGGCGTGGCAGAGGGCGTGAGTGAGCGGATGACTGGGCGTACGACTGGGACAGCGGCCAGGCGGGGGACGGCCTTGATCACTGGTGGGAGCCGGGGGATCGGCGCCGCGGCGGCGGTCGCGCTGGCCGAGGACGGCTGGGACGTCGGGGTGAACTACCGGACGCGTTCCGACGAAGCGGACCAGGTGGTCGCGGCTTGCGAGAAGCTCGGGCGGCGGGCGGTCGCAGTACAGGCCGATGTGGCGGAGGCGGACGACATCGAGCGGCTCTTCGACGCGGTGACCGCGGAGCTCGGGCAGATCGGTGCCGTGATCAACAATGCCGGCGTGGTGTCGCCATCCGGCCGGGTCGCCGACTACGACGTCGCGCGCTTGGAGCAGGTGTTCCGGATCAACACGATCGGCGCGTTCCTGGTCGCGGGCGCCGCCGTACGGCGGATGTCGACCGAGCGAGGTGGGCAGGGCGGGGTGATCGTCAACGTGTCGTCCCGCGGGGCGGTGCTCGGGTCTGCCGGGGAGTACGTCGACTACGCGAGCAGCAAGGCCGCGGTGGACACGTTGACCGTCGGTCTGGCGAACGAGGTCGCGAAGGAAGGCATTCGGGTGCTCGGGATCAGGCCCGGGCTGATCGAGACGGACATCCACGAGGAAGGCCGGTTGGAGCGGATCGGCACCACCCCGCCGCTCGGACGTCCGGGCAAGGTCGAGGAGGTCGCGGCGCTGATCGCATTCCTCGCGTCCGATCGCGCCTCCTACATGACCGGATCGATGGTCGACGTCGCCGGCGGCCGCTGAGCCGGTCGGTAGCGTCTCAACCGGTTGGTCGGAGTCCGAGGGCCGGTGAAGGGAGCTTGGTGGTGAGTCTGCGCCCGGTGGACCTCGCCAGGGAAGCGAGGGTGTCGACCCAGGCCGTTCGGAACTACGAGGCGGCAGGGATCTTGCCTGCCGCGCCGCGGACGGAGTCGGGGTACCGGCAGTACGGCGACGAGCATCTGCATGCCCTGCTGACGTATCGCGCGCTGGCGCCGGGGTTCGGCGCTGAGGTGTCGACCGCGATCATGCGGGCCGCTCACGAGGGGGACGAGGCGACCGCGCTCCGGCTCATCGATGCGGGCCACGCCGGGTTGCACGAGCAGAGGCTTGCTACGGATGCGGCGAGTGAGGCGCTGGGGGCGGCTGCGGAGGAGTTCCTGGACGAGCCTAGGGCGGTGCCTGGGCCGTTGCTCGTTGGTGAACTCGCTGCGCAGCTTGGTGTGAAGACGTCGACGCTGCGGGTATGGGAGGCGGCTGAGTTGTTGTCGCCGGAGCGGGAGCCCGGTACGAAGTACAGGCGATACGGGCCGTTGCAGGTGCGGGATGCGCGGATCATCAACATGCTGCGGCAGGGGCGGTACGGCTTCGAGCAGATCCGTCCGGTGCTGGAGGGTTTGCGCCGGACCGGGAGCACCGAGGCGTTGCGGTCGGCCGTGGCCGAGCGTCGCGCCGCCCACGATCGCCGCGGCCGCGCGATGCTGCACGGAGCGGCATTGCTGGACGACTTCCTGGCTAGGCGCGGCTAGCTGGACGGTACGGCCAGGTGGGTGGGTTGGGTGCGGCCGCGCACGGTGACCTGGTCGGTGCCCATCGGTTTCCAGGTGGCGAGGTGGGGCTTGGTGAGGCGATTACCTTGGTTGGGGTGGTGGGTCGGAGTCGATTGAGCGTGGTGGCTGTCCCGATACTGGTCGCGGCCTGCTCCTCGGTGCTCGCCGCCTGCTCGTCCACGGGCTCGAGTACTGCGCCGCCCACCAAGCCACCGGAATCGGGTCCGCCGGCCACGGTCTCGCCCTCGTCCCCGGCGCCGAGTGCGAGTGCTGGACGGCCGACGACCGCTGCTCAGACCGAGCCTCTCGTTGTGGCGGTGAATGCCACGCGGGCGGCTCAGGACGTGGATCTGGCCGCTGCCCGTGCTCTCGCCTCAGGTGCCAAGTCGTGGCGGGGATTCCGGGTGGTCAGTTCGCTCCGCCTGGTGGAGCGCGATCCCAACGCGCTCGCGTTGGCTCCGGCGTCGAAGGTCGGCCCAAGCGTCCGAGCCCTGACGGTGGCTGGAGTCGACCCCTTCAGCGCCCCGGACCGCTATGCACTCCGTACTGCGGGGCCGACTCCCGCCGCTCAGGTCATCGATCTGACCGTGGGTGGTGACGTCATGCTGGGCCGACGGGTGGCGACCGCGGCGGCGCGGACCGGGGACGTCTCCAGACCGCTTCGCGCGATCGGCCCTCGCCTGGCCGCCGCGGATCTCACCGTGGTGAACCTCGAGAGCACGCTCTCCCGAGCAGGCAGACCCCAGCAGGGTGGCGATTCCTTCGCCGCGCCGCCCGGGGTGATCGCCGGGCTGCGAGCCGTCGGCGTCGACGTGCTGTCGCTGGCGAACAACCACACCGGCGACTTCGAGAACCAGGCTCTGCTCGACACGGTCCAACGGGTCCGGGCGAGCGGCATCCAGCCGGTAGGTGCCGGACGCAACCTTTCCGAGGCGAGCCGCCCGGTCGTCGTGACCCGGGGCGGCGTGCGCTTCGGCTTCCTGGCCTTCAATGCCATCGGCGAGACTCCGCGCGCGACGGCGACGGCACCGGGGGCGTTCTCGGTGCGGATGCCGCCGCGGACAGGGCCCCTCAACCAGGTGGATCTGGGTGTTCTCACCCGCCAGATCAAGGCGCTGCGGGCCGCGGCCGACGTCGTCGTCGTGCTGCCGCACTGGGGCCAGCAGTACACGCACAAGCCCGTCCCTGCCCAGCGCACTGTCGCCACGGCCCTCACCCAGGCCGGTGCCGACCTGGTGATCGGTGGCCACCCGCACTGGGTGCAGGCAGTCGAGTACCCGCCGAACAAGCTGATCGCGCACTCGCTGGGCAACCTGGTCTTCGACATGGACTTCTCCCAGCAGACCCAGGAAGGCGTGCTGCTCGAGCTCACCTACTGGGGCAAGACCCTCAAGGCCGCCCGCCTCACGCCGTACGTGATCGGTGCCGACTTCAGCCCGCGCGTCGTCAGCGGGACCCGCGCCGAGCAGATCCTGGCCGACATCCGCAACGCCTGACTCTCGCGCGTGGTCAGCTCTGCAGCCAGCCGGCGAGCACCCGGCCCATCCGGCCGAGCTGAGCAGCCTGTACTACGGGCGGCAGGTCCCGCGCGCTGTGGTACTCCGCGTACGGCGTGCTGCCCAACCTCACCCCGGGCATTCCCGAGCGGACGAACGACCAGTGATCACTGGATCTGTTGACGCAGGAGCGGGTCGGCACCCGGGCTCGGGCAGCCGCCGCACGCACCTCCCGCTGCAGCGTCACCTGCCCAGCGGTCGCCGTACACACCGGTACCACCGAGCCCACACCTACTCGGTCGAGCGAGACCATGCCGCGCAGTGCCCTCCGCTGGGCGGCGGGCAGGGACGCCACATAGGCGCGCGAGCCGTAGTGGTGCCGGTTGTCGCCATCGCCGCGTGGCTCCTCGGCTCCGAAGGCGATGAACGCCGTGGGCAGCTTCGGCGCGGGCAGGCTTTCCGCAGTACCTAGGAGAACCGCGATGCCGGAGGCGTTGTCTTCTGCGCCCGGCGCCTGGGGCACGGTGTCCAGGTGAGCGCCGACGATCCGATGTGGCGCGGTCGGGTCGAAGCCGGGCTTGGTGGCGATCAGGTTCCAGGTGGTGCCGGCTCGGACGGGAACACCCCAGGAGTTACCTGCAGGAACCTGCAATGCCTGCCGCTTGACCTGATAGCCGGCGGCCTCGAACCTGGTTCCCAACCACGCCAGCGCCCGGCGGTACGCAGTACTGGTGGCTTCGCGCGGGCCCAGTTCGCCGGCGAGATAGCGGACGGTTGCTGTCGCGGCAATGGCGTCGAAGGCCCGCGAAGGTGGACTTGAGGTTGGCGTCCCGCCAGGCGTTGTAGGCGGACTAGGCGTCGCACTCGAATGCGGGGGAGCAGCAGTCGGGCTCGAAGTGGTCGGGCTGGGGGCAGGTGTGGAGGTGCTGCTGTCACAAGCGGCTGTTGCCAGCGCCAGCAGCACGGCCAGCGACAGTCCGGCGGCCCGCATGCCTCCATGGTGCCGGGCGGCCCAAAGGGTGAACCGGTTTGGCACGGTGCTGCCCGTGGCTCTAATCGGCCGCGTCATCGGCCGATTCGCTGGGTACTGTCCTGCGAACGACCTCATCCATGGGAGCTTCTGTGACGCACGACCGCCACTCCTACGCCGAACCGGCGCTGGTCCGCACCACCCACCTCGAGCTCGAGCTCGACCTGGACTTCTCCGCCAAGGTGGTGGCGGGCACGGCCACCCATACGCTCGCCTGGAGTGGCCCGGGTGACCGCCTGGTGCTGGACACCCGGGACCTCACCGTGCTGGCCGTGGAGGGCGCAGTGGAGGGTGCCGCGGACGGCGACTGGGAGCAGTTGGAGTACAGCCTGTCCGTGCCGGACGACGAGCTCGGCTCGGCGCTGACCATCCGCACGCAGCAGCACGCGCGAGTGCGGGTCAGCTACCGAACTGCTCCGACCGCGACCGGCCTGCAGTGGTTGGAGCCGTCCATGACCGCGGGTGGCGTGCTGCCGTTCATGTTCAGCCAGTCCCAGGCGATCCACGCGCGGAGCTGGGTGCCGGTGCAGGACACCCCGAGCGTGCGGTTCAGCTACGCCGCCCACGTGACGGCTCCGCCCGAGCTGATGGTGCTGATGAGCGCCGACAACGGCACGACATCCCGGCGTACTGGCTCGTACGACGTGGTGATGCCCGAGCCGATTCCGTCGTACCTGCTGGCCATCGCGGCCGGTGATCTCGTCTTCGAGCGGATCGGCGACCGGTCGGGCGTCTGGGCCGAGCCGGAGATGGCCAAGCGGGCTGCTGCCGAGTTCGCCGACACCGAGCAGATGATGCGGGTCACCGAGGCGCTGTTCGGCCCGTACCGCTGGGGCCGCTACGACATCCTGGTGCTGCCGCCGTCGTTCCCGTACGGCGGGATGGAGAACCCGCGGATGACGTTCGCCACCCCGACCGTGGTGATCGGCGACAAGTCGCTGGTCAGCGTGGTCGCGCACGAGCTGGCGCACAGCTGGTCGGGCAACCTGGTCACGCAGGACAGCTGGGACGACATCTGGCTGAACGAGGGCTTCACCTCCTACGTGGAGAACCGGATCGTGGAGGCGGTCTACGGCACCGAGCTGGCCGAGATGGAGACCGCCATCAAGCAGCACTCGACCGTGACCAAGCTGGACCCGCTCTCCCTCGCGGAGCAGGCGGTGGAGCTGCCGGGCCTCAACCACGGCACGGAGTACCACGGGACCAGTGGGCTCGGTCCGCTCAAGGGCGCGTGGTTCCTGTCCTGGCTGGAGGATCGGTTCACCCGCGAGGTGTTCGACCCGTTCCTGCGCGGGTACTTCGACCGGTTCGCCTTCCGGAGCATCAACTCGGAGGACTTCGCCGGACACCTGCAGGAGCAGCTGCTCGACCGCCATCCCGGAGTGGTGACGGCTGAGGAGGTCGCTGCCTGGCTGGACCAGCCCGGGATCCCGCAGTTCGCGGAGCGGGCGGATTCGGCGCGCTTCCAGCTGGTCGACGAGCTCCGCCGGCGCTGGCTGACCACTGGTGAGCTGCCGGCCGGGGCGAAGCAGTGGACCACGCAGGAGTGGCTGCGCTTCCTGGACGCGGCTCCGGACGTGCTGACGGCCGAGCAACTGGAGCAGCTCGACCGCGAGTTCGGGCTCACCGGTACTGCGAACGGCGAGATCGCCCGCCGCTGGTACTCCCTAGTTGCCGCCAGCTCCTACACCACGGCGTACGAGGAACTCGCGAGCTTCCTGACCCGGGTAGGCCGCATGAAGCTCGTCCTACCCGTCTACCGGGCTCTGGCAGACACCCCCGCCGGCAAGGACTTCGCCCTCCAGGTCTTCACCGCAGCCCGCCCGGGCTACCACCCGATCACCACCGCCGCAGTACAGAAGATCCTCGGCACCTGAGTAGCTCCCGCCGAGCATCTGCCCTACCCTGGTGGCCGGTTGATTCTGTTGCCGTCGATGGCCCGGGTGCGCCGCGAAGCACCCTTCCCATGCACGAGATCCTCAACGGGAGGGTTGCTCCCGTCCACGCATGACCGCGCCGCAGGTCCGGGTGCGGAGCCCGAAGGACCTGAAGCGGCAACGGCGCCGGCGATCCCACTCCTGCTGGGACCACCTGCTGATCGCGCCGCTGTGGCCGAAGCACAACGCGAACCTGGGCACGTTGTTGCGCACCTGCGATGCGGTGGGCGCCTGCCTCGCAGTGCCGAAGCTGCCGTGGGTCCCCGAAGCTCTGGCACGTGGCAACACGCTGAAGCGCCGGACCTGTGTGCACTGGACCGGGCACGACCCGGTCCAGTGGCTCGCAGACCAGAAGCGCGGTGAGACCACGGTCGTGGGTGTCGAGCTCGCCGACGAAGCCGTCCGCCTCGCCGATCTGCCCGCGGCGCGCAACCGCACGATCGCAGTACTCGGGCATGAGCGCACGGGTATCCCGGCGGAGGCGCTCGATCAGCTTGATGTCGTGGTGGAGATCCCCATGATCGGCACCGGTGCGAGCCTCAACGTGGCGGTGGCGGGATCGCTCGTGCTGTACCGGCTGGCGGGGTCGCTGTGAGCTCCAGGCGGTAGCGGTGGACCTGGTGGGTGGTGCGGTAGCCGAGGGTGTTGTTGAGGTGGCGCATGGCGGTGTTGGTGTCGGCCATGTCGGTGAGGAGGCCGGCTAGGTCGGGGTAGTGGTCGCGGGCCTGGCGGATCGACTCGGCCTTGATCCAGCGGGCCAGGCCGCGCCCGCGGTGCTCGGGCAGTACCGCGGTGCCGTAGTGCTGCGCGTCGCCCTTGCCGGCGCCGGGGACCACCAGTTCGGTGAAGCCCACGATCTGGCCGCTTGCCTCCTCGACGGCGGCTACTGTCCACAGGTGGTCGCCGCGCTCTTCGACAACGCGCGCGACATACCGGGTGCGTTCGACGTCCCAGGTCTCGGTACCGTAGTCGATGTCCCCGACGGGCGCGTCGTCCATCGCGGACCGCGCCTGCGCGAAGGTCTCCGCGAGCTGGTCGGGGACCACGCCGAGCCACGACCCCAGCCTGTACCCGGGGTGATCCGCCTCGAGCGCGGAAGCCAGTACTTCGTCGTCGATCCCGGCGACGGGCAACCTCGCGAAGTACAGGGTGAGTCCGACGGTGAAGCCGTGGCTCGCCAGGAAGTGGTCGCCCGGCGTACCGGCCGTGGCGTCCGCGAGGACGATGCGGGCGTCGTTGTCCCGGGCTGCCTCGGTCACGGCGGCGAGCAGCCGGGAGCCGATGCCCTTGCGGCGCTCGGCCGGGTGGACCGCCAGTTCGAGCTCGGTCAGGTGCTCCTGGGTCCCCTTGCTGATCAGCCGGAGGTACGCCGAGCCGACCGGGTTGCCGTCGGCGTCCGAGGCGAGCCAGGCGATCCGTCGGCTGAACGGCCGGTAGTCGGGATCGGTCAGCGGTGTGAGGTGGATGGACAAGCCCGCAACGTAGCCAACCCGGTCCGATCCGGGCAACCGGGTTTCCGTCGATCGCGGCTCCGCGGCCGGGTAGTGTGCTGCGGAACCGTGCGGCGGTACTGCGGTCCAGCGGGATGCGGGGCAGGTTCAGGTGAGAGGGGAGCTCGGGGTGGATCAGCAGTACGGGGGAGACCAGGCGCGGACGATCGGTGGTGACCACCTGGCGCTGCGGGATCAGGTCCTCAGTGAACTGCGCCGGCGCATCGTCGACGGGGACTACGCGCAGGGTGAGCGGCTGACGGAGAACAGGCTGGCCGAGGACTTCGGCGTGTCCCGCAACCCGGTGCGCGAGGCGCTGCGGGTGGTGGAGACCGAGGGGTTCGTGCAGATCCTGCCGCGCCGAGGCGCGGTGGTCGCGACCCTGGACGAGACGGCGATCCGGGACCTGTTCGCTGTGCGCCAGCAGTTGGAGACACTGGCGGCCGGGCTGGCTGCCGAGCGGGCCACTGAGCAGGACGTCGCCCGCTTGCGCCGGTTGCTCGAGGAAGCCAGCGCGGCGACCGAGGCCAAGGACTTCGACCAGGTGGCCGAGCTGAACAGCGCACTCCACCTGGCCGTGATCGAGATCAGCGGCAACCGCTGGCTCACGTCGCTGTCCGCCGCGATGTACCACCACGTGCACTGGGTGTTCCGGCTCGGTGCGGCCCAGCGGGCGCCGCACTCCTGGGAGGAGCACATCCGCGTGGTCGACGCGATCGCCGCCGGCGACAGAGAAGCCGCGGCCGAGGCGGCCCGCCTCCACGTAGAGGCAGCCGCCACAGCCGCACTGCACCCGGACTGACCGCCAGCAGCGCCAGCAGGCGACCGCCTGACGTGATCGCTAGCGGCCGGTGGCGTAGCCCTGCATACCTCGGGGGTTCGCCCCCGCGGCGAGTACGCCGTCCGCCTCGCGGCTGACCGCGCAGAGCCGCCCGAGGCTCCACGGATCCGCCTCGGTCACCACATGCCCACGGCGTACCAGGTCGTCCCGTACTGCGGTCCCCAGGCGGCTCTCCATCACCAGGCTGCCGGGCTCGACCGCCCGCGGGTAGAACGACGACGGGAAGCCCGTGGTGTGCCAGGCGGGTGCGTCGATCGCCTCCTGCAGGTCCTGCCCGCCGACGAGATTCCGCAGCAGGAAGAGCAGTTGCCACTGGTCCTGCTGGTCGCCACCCGGTGAACCACATGCGAGCACCGGCACTCCGTCACGCAGTACCAGCGTCGGCGTCAGCGTGGTCCGCGGGCGCAGCCCCGGCGCGAGCGAGGACGCGACCCGTTCCTCCAGCCAGAGCATCTGCAATCGGCTGCCGAGGCAGAACCCGAGCTCCGGGATCGTCGGGGACGACTGCAACCAGCCACCGCTCGGGGTCGCGGAGATGACGTTGCCCCACTGGTCCATGACGTCGACGTGGCAGGTGTCGCCGCGGGTCACACCGTCGGACGACACCGTCGGCTCACCGGTCGTCGCGTCGCCCTGGTTGTTGCCGGAGGCAATCGACGGCAGGTGCGGCTGCCGCCCGTCCGGGCTGCCGGGACGCAGCTCGAGGGTGGCGTCCGGACCGATCAGGCGAGCCCGCTGCGCGGCGTACGCGGGGGAGAGCAGGGTCTTCATTGGCACGTCCGCGCCGTCGCCGTACCAGGCCTCGCGATCGGCATACGAGAGCTTCGTGACCTCCGTGGTCGTGTGGACCGCCTCAGCGCTGGTGAGATCCAGCGAGGCCGGATCACCGAGCTCGGCCAGCACGGCCAGCGACTGGAGCAGCGCCGGGCCCTGGCCCCACGGACCGGTCTTGGCGACGGTATGACCTTGCCAGTCGAGAGTCGCAGGCTCCTCCCAGCTCGCATGGAACGACGCCATGTCGTCACCCGTGATCAGGCCGGCGTGGTCCTCGCCACTGGAGTCCCGGTGCGGCAGCCGTGCGAACTTGTCGACCGCCTCGGCGACGAAGCCCTCCCGCCAGGTGGTGCGAGCCCGCTCAACCTGCGCGACGCGATCCGGCCCGGCTCCTTCGGCCGTGGTCAGGATTCGCTCGAGCGTGTCGGCGTAGGCCGGGTTGCGGAACAGCTTGTTGGCACTTGGCGGCGTGCCTCCCTGCAACCAGAGCTCGGCAGAGGTCTGCCAGTGATTGGTGAACAGGTCCTGGACGGTCCTGACCGTGTCGCCGACCCGGGCGACGAGCGGGTGGCCGTTGCGTGCGTAGCCGATCGCAGGCTCCAGCAGAGTCCGCAGCGGCAGGCTGCCGTGGTCACGCAGCAACAACAACCACGCGTCGACAGCGCCCGGTACTGCGGCCGCAAGCGGCCCGGAGCCCGGGATGAGCGACAGCCCGAGGGAGCGGAAGTGTTCGATCGTGGCACCGGCGGGAGCGACTCCCTGGCCAGCAAGCACGCGCGGCGTCGGGTCGGCCGCTGTCGCGATGATCGCCGGGACCTCGCCGCCCGGGCCGTTCAGATGCGGCTCGACCACATGCAGCACGAACCCCGCGGTCGCCGCGGCGTCGAAGGCGTTGCCCCCGAGCTCGAGGATCCGCATCGCCGACTGGGACGCGAGCCAGTGCGTGGACGACACCATCCCGAACGTGCCGCGCAGGGTAGGCCGGGTCGTGAAGGTCATCGAGCAGCTCCTCTTGCCGTGGTCACTTCAGTGGCGCCATCGGACTTCGGTTCTGGTGTTGTCGTATCGGTCGGAGAGGCAGTCGCAGTGGGTAGGTCACGGACGTCCGGGCCGGTGCCGTCGTCGTTCACCAGGTGGCAGGCGACGCGGTGCCCGTCCTCGCCGATCACGCGGGACTCCGGCACCTCGGTCTTGCAGCGTTCCACAGCCACCGGGCAGCGGGTGTGGAACCGGCAGCCCGGCGGCGGGTCGATGGCCGACGGCAGGTCGTCACCGAGCAGTACCGGTCGCCTGGAGCGTTGCGTCGACGGATCCGGCACCGGCGCCGCCGACAGCAACGCCTGCGTGTAGGGATGAGCCGGTACTCCGAAGATCCGCTCGCGCGGGCCTTGCTCGACCAGCTGGCCCAGATACATCACCGCGACCTCATCGGCCAGGTACTCGACGGCCGAGAGGTCATGGGTGATGAACAGGCAGGCGAAGCCGAGGTCCCGCTGCAGATCTGCCAGCAGGTTGAGCACGGACGCCTGCACCGACACGTCGAGCGCACTGGTCGGCTCGTCCGCGACCAGGAGTCGTGGGGACGAGATCAGCGCCCGGGCGATGCTGACTCGTTGCCGTTGGCCACCGGACAGCTCGTGCGGCGACCGCTGGGCCACCTCCGGGCGCAGGCCCACCCGGCGGAGCGATTCGGCCACTGCCGACGAGATGTCCCGCTGCTCTGCGGGAAGGTCACCGCGACGGCGCATCAGCCGTAGTGGTTCGCCGACGATGTCGCCCACGGTCAAACGCGGGTCCAGCGAGCCGGCCGGGTCCTGGAAGACGATGGACACATCCCGGCGGTGTGGACGCAGCCTGCGGCGGTTGAGGTGGGTGATGTCGGCATCCGCTAGGCGGACCGTGCCCTCGGTCGGTTCCAGCAGACGCACGATGCACCGGCCGACAGTGGACTTGCCTGAGCCACTCTCGCCGACCAGCGCCACCACCGAGCCCTTGGGGATCTGCAGCGAGACACCGTCGACGGCACGGACCGCGCCGAAATGCATGACGAGGTTCTCGAGCTCGAGCGCGTACTCGGTCATCAGACCTCCACCGGTTCTCGCACGGGATTCCAGCAGGCCACTTGGTGACCCCCCGGTTCCAGGACGGGTTGCTTCGCAGTACAGATGTCCAGGGCTTGGGGGCAGCGGTCGGCGAACGTACAGGCGTCGGGTTGTGCCGCCAGCACAGGGACCAGGCCGGGGATCTCGTTGAGCCGATGAGTGCCCGCATGCCTCCCGGCAGACGGTGAGGCGGCCAGCAACCCGGACGTGTACGGATGCTGGGGCCGGGCGAACAACTCGTGGACGTCGGCCGTCTCGACCACGCGACCGGCGTACATCACCGCCACCCGGTCGGCCAGGTCGGCAACCACGCCGAGGTCGTGGGTGATCAGTACGACGCTGGTGCCGAGCCGCTCGCGGAGCGCCCGCAGTACGTCGAGGATGCCGGCCTGGATCGTCACGTCGAGCGCCGTGGTCGGCTCGTCGGCGATGAGCACCTTCGGGTCGCACGCGACGGCCATGGCGATCATCACCCGCTGCCGCATCCCACCGGAGAGCTGGTGCGGGTAGTCGTCGACCCGTCGCTCTGCCGACGGGATGCCGACCAGCTTGAGGAGTTCGACGGCTCGCCTACGCGCCGCCAGACGGGACAGGCCGATGTGGACCTGCAGTACCTCGCCGATCTGGCGGCCGACGGTGAAGACGGGGTTCAGGGAGGACATCGGCTCCTGGAAGATGTACGCCACCTCGCGGCCGCGGATCGACCGCAGCGTGCGCTTGTCCGCGCCGATGAGCTCGACTCCGTCCAGCTGGACAGAGCCTTCGACAGTGGCCGACCGGGGGAGGAGGCCGGCCAGGCTCATCGCTGTGACGCTTTTGCCGCAGCCTGACTCGCCGACCACCGCCAGCACCTCGCCGTCGCCTACCTCCAGGCTCACCCGGTCGACCGCCGACAGGGGTCCGTCCTCCGTCCGGAACGTGACCGAGAGGTCGGTGACCTTCAGTACCGGTCCGCTGCTCATCGGCGGCTCGCTTTCGGGTCGAGGGCGTCGCGCAGGCTGTCGCCGACGATGTTGAAGGCCAGGGTCAGCAGCATGATCGCCAGACCCGGCATGACGGCGGCCCAGGGTGCGCGGGCGGCGAACTGCTGCGCGTCGGACAGCATCGTGCCGAGGCTTGGCGCGGGCGGCTGGATGCCGAGGCCGAGGAACGACAGCACGGCCTCACCCAGGATCGCCGCCGGGATGGCGACGGTCGCCTGCACGATGATCACCGAGGCCGCGTTCGGCAGGATGTGCCGGCCGAGCACCCAGGGATCTCCGGCGCCCTCGACGATCGCGGCCGAGACGAAGTCGAGCGACTTCAGCCGCAACGTCTCCGAGCGGACGATCCGGATCACGCCGGGGATCTGCGCGATGCCGATCGCGATCGCCGCGTTGCCGAGGCTCGCGCCGCGGATCGCGGCCAGCCCGACCGCGAGGATCAGGAACGGGAACGCCAGCACCAGGTCGGTGAACCGCGAGATCAGCGCGTCGATCGCGCGGAAGTACCCGGCCATCAGCCCGAGCGGTATGCCGATCACCAGCGAGGTGGCCACCGCGAGCAACCCGACGTGCAGGGACGCCCGGAGGCCGAACATGATCCGCGACAGGACATCGCGGCCCAGGTCGTCGGTGCCGAGCAGATATCCCGGAGTGCCGGGTGGCGCGAACGCCAGGTCCAGGTGGGTCTCGGTCGGCTCGTGCGGCGCGATCCAGGGGGCGAACACCGCCAGCAGAACCGCGATCCCGAGTACGACGAGGCCGGTGATGGCCAGCGGGTTGCGCAGCATCCGGCGGAGCACCTTGCGCCGGCGTGACGCCAGCGGCATACCGGCGGTGACAGTGACGTCTGCGATGGCCATCAGACCTCACCTCGCACGCGGATCCGCGGATCGATCACCGAGTAGAGCAGGTCCACCAGCAGATTGATCACGATGTACGCCGTGGCGGTGACCAGCACGACCGCCTGGATCACCGGGTAGTCCCGCTGGAACACCGCGTCGACCGTGAGCTTGCCAAACCCCGGGAGCGCGAAGATCCGCTCGGTCACGACGGCCCCGGAGATCAGGGCGCCGAGTTGCAGACCGACGATCGTGATCACCACGATCAGGCTGTTCCGCAACGCGTGCCGGCCGATCACCGCGCTCGACGGCAGACCCTTGGCCTCGGCGGTCCGGATGTAGTCCGCGGAGAGCGCGTCCAGCATCGAGGACCGGGTCTGGCGCATGATCACCGCGGCGAGACCCGTGCCGAGGATCAGCGCTGGCAGAACCAGGTGGTGCAGGTTGGCGATCGGATCGGTGAAGAACGGCACGAAGCCCGAGGCCGGGAACAGGCCCAGCGCCACCGACAGGTACAGGATCGCCATCAGGCCGAGCCAGAAGTTCGGCACCGACAGCCCGAGCAGCGCCAGGGCGTTGGCGGCCCACTCGGCCGGGCGGCCCCGGCGTACGGCCGCGACCACTCCGGCGCCGACTCCGAGCACGCTGGCGACCAGGATCGCCAGCGCGGACAACTCCATCGTCACCGGGAGCGCGCTCTTGAGCATCGAGACAACGCTCTCACCCGTTCTGATCGACACCCCGAGGTCACCCCGGAGGGCGTGGCTGACGAACTGCCAGAACTGCACGATCAGCGAGTCGTCCAGCCCGTACTGCTCGCGGATCGCGCGCAGCGACTCCGGATCGCGGTCCTCCCCGGCCAGCGCGAGCGCCGGGTCGCCGGGCAGCGCCCGGACCCCGAGGAAGACCACGATCGTTGCCAGCAGCAACGTGACGAGCGACTGCCAGAGCCGGCCGAGCAGGTAGCGATTCATGGCGCTCCCTGCCATCGGTCAGCCGAGCTGTGTGCCGGCATCCGCGCCGTCATTTGGCGTAGGCGGCGAACGCGGTGCGGATCACGCCGTCCGGGTAGGTCTGCACGCCGAGCACCTTCTTCGAGACGCCCGTCAGGTTGCGCTGCCGGTACATGTAGATCAGCGGGTCGTCCTGCTGCAGCTTGGTGACCACGTCGCCGTACAGCTTGACCCGCTCGGACTGGTCCTTCGACTGCCGGGCGTCGGTGAGCAGCTTGTCCACCTCGGGGCTGCTGTAGCCGGCCACGTTCTGGCTGCCCTCGCTGCCGACGAAGTTGAAGATGTTCGCGTCCGGGTCGACCCGGCCGGACCAGCCGAGCTGCAGCAGCTCGAAGTCACCGCGGTCCTGCTGGTCGAGCAGCGAGGCGTACTCGACCGGCTTGATCACCAGCTCGAACCCACCGTCCTTGACCATCGCCTGCAAGGCCTGCGCCAACCGCAGGCTGTCCGGGTTGTTGGACGTGATCATCTCGACCTTGTACGGCGTGGTGACGCCTGCCTGGCCGAGGAGTTCCTTGGCCTTGGCCGGGTCGTGCGGGGGGCAGACCTGGGCGGCGTCGGAGGTGAACTCGCTCTTCGGCGAGATCGGCGAGCAGGCGACCGTGTTCAGCCCGTTGAAGATCGTCTTGACCAGAGCCGCCCGGTCGATCGACAGGTCGAGCGCCTGGCGGACCCGCGGGTCCTTGGCGATCGGGCTGTCGAGCTGCTTCTTCGGGTTGCCGACGCCGTTCGCGTTGCCGATGTTGATCGTCAGGCCCTGGTATCCGAGCGACTGCGACTGCAGGACGGTCATGCTGGCATCCTTCTGCAGCGTCGGCGCGTCCTGGGTCGACAGCGAGTCCGCGATCTGCGCGTCACCCGAGCGGAGGTTGGCCGAGCGGATGCTGGAGTCGGTGATGATCCGGTACTCGATCGCGTCCAGGTGCACCTTGGCGGCGTCGTAGTACAGCGGGTCCTTGACCACCTTGATCGAGTTCTGCGCGACCCGGCTGGCGAACTTGAACGGACCGACGCAGACCGGCGCGGTGGAGAAGTTGTCGCCGAGCTTGCTGACCGCGGCCGGGCTGAGCACCATGCCGGCCCGGTCCGCCAGCGCCGCGGTGAGCGGGGCGAACGGCTTGGACAGCTTGATCACCACGGTCTTGGCGTCCGGCGTCTCGATCGAGGTGATCGGACCGAGCTCGCTCTTGCGGCCGGAGCCGGTGATGGTGAGACCCCGGTTGATCGACACCTTCACGGCGTTCGAGTCGAGCGTGCCTCCGTCGGCGAACTTCACGCCTTCGCGCAGCGGGATGGTCAGGCTCAGACCGTCGGGGGAGATGGTCGGCAGCGCGGTGGCGAGCTGCGGCACGATCTTGGCGTCCGGGCCGAGGTCGTAGAGCTTCTCGCACATCGTGTGGAACACGTACCGCGAGTAGAGGCTGCGCGACAGCGACGGGTCGAGCTTGTCCGGGTCCGCGGACAGGGCGACCGTCAGCGTGCCGCCGTCCTTCACCTGCGCCGCGTCCGCGGGCTCGCCGAAGACATCCTGGTCCGCCGAGCTCTGCGCGCTCGGCTGTTCTCCGGCAGGTTCGACGGACGAGCACGCGGTACCGACGAGGGCCAGCACGACCACCGCGACCGCGGCGCCGACCGGGGCGGTTCGGAAGGAGCCGATGCGCCCCACACCGAGGCGGAGACGGGGGAGCCGGCTGGAGCGGTTCAGTGACGAGGGAGTTCGACGGGGCATTTTCGGTCTCCTGAATGAGCGGTTCTGCAGACTGTTTCATGTATACAAGGCAGGAGCGCAAGTGATTCGGCGAGTTTGTCTCAACCTTTTCGCGGGGACACCTCCTGGAGAGGCCGCAACCACCCGCCGTCGGCCGCCGCGAGGGCCGTCGGCGATTCCGCCATGTCTGCGCGCGGTCGGGCGGGACCCGCTGATGAATGTTCCGATTGGCGGAACAATCGTCCAGTAATCGGACGCCGAGCCTGGTTCTGAGCGTTATTGGACAGTTATCCAACGGTGCCGCGAGGCAGGTGGGCCGAGGGCGGGATGCGGAGGAGATGCTCGGCAACCCGGGCGCGACGGAGCTGGTCGGCCCGCTGATAGTCCGTGGCGGATGCCGGCCGGCGGGCTGGTCGCAGCCCTCTCGCCTCGACGCTGACCGACCTCTGGTGCAGGGAGGGTGAGGGCGGTTTGTATACGGAAGGCCGGTTCAGAGGCCCCAGGGCGGTGGGTAGTGGATCGTGCCGGCGGGAACAGGAGTGTCGTCGAGGGGGAGCGCCATCAGGTGGGGGCCGCTCTCGACAGAAGCGGCGTCGATCCCGAAGGTCGAGGCAGGCCTGAAGCCGAAACGTGGGTAGTACTCGAGATGACCCAGCAGCACGACGAGGTGCTCGCCCTGAGCCCGCGCCGCGGCCAGCGCAGTACGGATGACAGCACTGCCGACGCCTTGCTTCTGATAGTCGGGGAGGACAGCGCAAGGTCCGAGTGCGACTGCGGGCGTCTCGTCGATGCGGCAGCGGCTGAGCAGGACGTGGCCGACGACCTTGCCGTCCTCGCTGGTCGCGACGATCGACAACCCGGGCAACCACGAGGCCGGATCGGCGCGCAGTTTCTCGATCACGTCCGGCTCGTAATCATTGCCGAACGCTTGCAGGTTGACGTCACGGATGGCTGCCACATCGGCAGCAGTCTCCGCACGGGTGATCCAGGAGGTCACAGACAACGGAAATCCCTTACTGGAGAGGGATTCACGACCTTAATCGCCGTCGCCCGACGTCGCAGGTCATTATCGCTGCCTCGGTCTGCGCGGAGACGGTCCCGGACGCCGCTGGGGCTGCCGGTTCACTGCGCCATCACGAGTTCGGCGCGGTCCCAGGCTCGGTGTAGGCCGACTGCTGTGAGGAGGTCGGAAGCAACAGCCCGGAAAGCGGGGACTTGCCGTGGGGCGTGATCGGGAGCACGCAGAGGTTCCGCGTCGGTCTGGTGGCGGCGGGTACCGGGGGTTCGTCCACACCAAGCCACCAACGAGCCACCAACGAGCCACCTCAGGAGGCATTCGGATGAGCAGCATCACCCAGTCGATCGACGTCGACGTCCCGGTGACCACGGCGTACAACCAGTGGACGCAGTTCGAGTCGTTCCCGCAGTTCATGGACAGCGTCGAGGAGATCCGTCAGCTCGACGACACCCACAACCACTGGGTGGTCAAGGTCGGCGGGGCGACGCGGGAGTTCGACGCCACCGTGACCGAGCAGCACCCGGACGAGCGGGTGGCCTGGAAGTCCGACTCCGGTCCGCAGCACGCCGGCGTGGTGACGTTCCACAAGCTGACTGACACCAGCACGCGGGTGACCGCGCAGATGGACATCGACCCGGACGGGTTCCTGGAGACGGTCGGCGACAAGCTCGGCGTGATCGACGGCCGGGTCAAGGGCGACATGGAGCGGTTCAAGACCTTCATCGAGGAGCGTGGCGGCGAGACCGGCGCCTGGCGCGGCGACGTACCGCGCTGAGCTGACGCCTCGGGTCAGCGTGCTCCGCGCAGGCTGACCACCCGAGAACACTCAGGGCCTGCCCGGGCGAATCGACGGAGGGCGGGCCCTGAGGCATGTCTCGGCCTCACTCGCCCTCGCCCCGGAAGCGCCTGAAGACTGGCTCTTGGTTGCTTTAAGGCTGGCTGAAGACCGGTGGAGACGCTGGTTCTGGCACTGCTCAGGGGGAGGGGTGCCGGACTCAGGGGGACGAAATGAGAACAGCAACGGACGCGGTGGTGTGGGCGAAGGGGAAGAAGGGCGACGTGGGGTGGCGGAGGCGCTGCCTCGTGTTCGTCAGGTCGGCGTGGGACCTTCCGGCCCAGGACGGGTCGGCCCAGCTGGAGTGGAACTCCATTCCGAAGAAGGGCCGGCACGCGGACAAGCTGCCGCCGGTCGGGGCGCCCTGCTTCTGGCAGGGCCCGTCGGCCGAGGGACACGTGGCGATCGTGGTCGAGTACCGCAACGGCGTACCGCAGATCGCCAGCAACGACATCGTCAAGCGGGACCGGATCGACATCGTGCCGCTGTCCCGGATCACCGAGAGCTGGAGCAAGGCGCGCTGGCTGGGCTGGACGACGATCCTGCAGGGCCGGGACCTGCCGCTCGGCAAGGTGATGGTGAAGAACGACCTGGCCCAACCGGACGGCAAGGCCTTCAAGCAGGGCGGCAAGGTGTTCAAGTCGAAGATGCATCTCGGGCAGCTGGACTCCGACAGCGTCTGGAATCTGCAGCGCGCGCTGATGAATCACGGCATCGGCATCCGTTCGCCCAAGCCGACCGGTGACTACCTGCCGGGCACCAAGCAGGCGGTGCAGAAGTTCCAGCTCGCCCAGGGCTGGCGCGGCCAGGACGCCGACGGCATCGCGGGCAAGCAGACGGTCAAGCTGCTCGGCCTGATCTGGGTGCCCGAGTAGTTCGGCGAGTTGTTTGCCGAAGAGTTGCAGGAAGTTGCAACGGCCGGAGCGCTGACGGTGGTGGTCTGTCGATAGCATTCGCGGATCGGGGCGAGTGCTGGGGGCTATTCGACAGGCCACCGCAGCTCGCCTTGGATTGACGTGCCTCGAAGGTCCTCACCGTCAGCTGACATTCCGCCAAGGCCGTAGTGTGGCCGCATAGTGTGGATGGCAGGGCTCTGGTCGCACTTCGCCGTCCTGGTCGCGTCTCTACCAGGACTGACGAAGCGGCCGTGGGCTGATCCTCAGCTTGCTGGGGGTTCGGCTCGACGGCGTTCGCAGGCTTTCCTCGCGGTGCTGAACGTGCGGCGTGCGCCCATCAGCGCACGCCGCACCTTCTTGGGCTGTAACGTGACAACTAGTCGTCACTCGGGCACGCGCTGTCAAGGGCTGATGTGGTGTCCGCGGCGATCGCGACGCTGACCTCGATGGCGCGACGAGCGAGTGGGGACTGGGTGCGGCCGGCCTTCCAGAGCAGGAAGATCTCGCGCGGCGGCAGCGCCGGGCGAAGCTCGTGCACGGTCAGCAGCTCCTGGTCGCCCGCCAGGTACGCAGCGGCGCCAGAATGGTTGCCATCGGCAACTAGGCCTGGGTTGAACGCGCCCGCACCCCGCGCCGCGAGCAGCGGCATCAAAGCGGCTCCCAGACCTGCCCGCACCATCGAGAGGAGCGCTTCGTTGCCCGCGGTCCGGAAGACGATCGTCGGCCGGATCCCCTTGTTCTGAAGGGCGTTCTCCATCCGCCCCTGATCACAGATCGGGGGATAGGCAACCAGCGGCAACCCGTCGAGTTGCTTCAGCCGGACCGGCCCAGCGGGGAAGTCACCTTGGCGGGCAACGAGGACATAGCGGTCGTCGAGCAACTTCCTGTACTCCGTGCCGCCGCCGGGCCGGCCGTCGAAGAACAGCAGATCCAGGTCGCCCACCTCCGGCTGGTCCAGCTCCGCCTCGACCAGCCGGAGGTCGCAGCCCGGGTGCTCGTCCCGGAGGCGCCGGATGATCGGCGGCAGCAGCGTGCTGGAAACGCTCTGGAAAGTGCCGATGTCGATCCGGCTGTCACCTGCCTGGAAGCGATCCACGGCGGCCGTCATCGCCTCGGCCTTCGCCAACAACTCCCGTCCGTGCGCCAGGACGACAGCGCCGAGCGGGGTGATCCGGACGGCGTTCGGACCACCCGGCCGGTCGAAGAGCGCACCGCCGGCGGTCTTCTCCAGTGCGGCGATCTGCTGGCTCACCGTGGACTGGGTGTAGCCGAGCCGGGCGGCCGCGCGGCCGAACGACCCCTCGTCGGCGACGGCTGCCAGCGCGGCCAGATGGCGAAGCTCGAACATGCCTTTCACGGTAGCGGCAAAGTATCGGCAGGGGCGATCGTCATGATCAGAAGCAATCGCTTTTCACGATCGAGTCGCGGGTCTAGCGTCATGGCATGCCCGCATTCCAGGTCAACGGTGCCGAGTTGTGTGTCGAGACCTTCGGAGACCCCGCCGATCCGGCGATCCTGCTCATCATGGGCGCGGCCGCCTCGATGCTGTGGTGGGAGGAGGACCTGTGCTCGCGGATCGCGGCCGGCGACCGGTTCGTGATCCGGTTCGACAACCGCGACACCGGTCGATCGACGACCTACCCGCCGGGGCGACCGGAGTACTCGTTCGGCGACCTCGCCCAGGACGCGGTCGGCATCCTCGACGCGCTCGGCATCGACTGTGCCCACGTCGTCGCTCAGTCGATGTTCGGCGGAGTCGCGCTGATCCTCGGTGTCGACCATCGCGACCGGGTCGCCTCACTCACCTTCGTCTCCACCTCCACCGGCGCCGACGATCTCCCGCCGCCGACGGGCGATTTCGACCTACCGACTCCTGATTTCGCGGATCGTGCTTCGGTGGTCGAGTACGTCGTACGCTCGGCGGAGCGCGAGGCGGGCGGCTCGCCGTACTTCGACGAGCAGGCGACCCGGCGGTTGGTGGAGCAGGATGTCGCCCGCGCGCGCAATCCCGAGTCGACCATGACGAATCACTTCCTGGCCAAGGTCGACGGACCCGTGGGTGGTGGCTTCGGCGACATCACCGCGCCGACGCTGGTGGTGCACGGCGACCTCGACCCGCTGCTCCCACTCGCTCACGGCGAAGCCCTGCGCGACGCGATCCCCGGGGCCGAACTACTGATCCTCGAGGGCTGTGGCCACGGCGTACCGCGCGGTCTCTGGGACCTCTTCGTGCCGGCGCTGATCCGGCACACCTCCCAAGCCTGAGATCACGCGCAGAATGAGGTGTGGGCGGACGGTCGCCCGGGTACCGGCCGCGGTCCAACACCAGAGAGGATCAGCCATGGCAGACAGCAAGAAGGTCGCCTTCAACGAGGCGCTGCTCAAAGCGATCGGCTGATGTCCGGCGGCTCGGCGATGGACGTCGAGTTCGATGACTTTGCCGGCTGGACCGCGGAGGCGGTCGAACGGCTCGGACTCGACCACGCCATCCCGGCCGGCTGCCGCGGCAGCGCCAGCCCGACCGCCTTGGCCTGGTTGGCCGAGGCGTGCCAACTCTCCTCCGGCACGCGGTTGCTGGACCTCGGCGCAGGAGTCGGCGGACCAGCCGCCTGGGCCAGGCGACGGTACGGCGTACGCCCGGTGCTGGTCGATCCGATGCCGGGCGCGTGCCGAGCGGCGGGGCGTCTGTTCGGCCTGTCGGCGATTCTTGCCGACGGGCTCGCGCTACCGCTGCGGAGCATGTGCGTCGATGCTGCCTGGTCGCTGGGCGTGTTGTGCACGGTCGACGAGAAGTACGAGTTGCTGCGTGAGTTGCACCGCCTGCTGATCCCCGGAGGTCCGTTGGGGTTGCTCGTGCTGGTCGCGCAAACGGCGGATCCGAAGCCGGCTCCCGAGGG
Source organism: Kribbella orskensis (assembly GCF_004342085.1). Taxonomy (NCBI): domain Bacteria; kingdom Bacillati; phylum Actinomycetota; class Actinomycetes; order Propionibacteriales; family Kribbellaceae; genus Kribbella; species Kribbella orskensis. The sequence continues at coordinate 73,264 of NZ_SLWM01000014.1, read as the reverse complement.
CAATTCGTTCCCGAGCCAACAGGAGTTGGTCGCAGTACTGACGAATGCGCAGTTCTCGGTGGTCGAACAGATCACCGCTCCGGAGGACGTGCCGTCGTCGTGGACCGAGCGGGCGGGGCGGGTCGATCAGGTGATCCGCGAGGCTCACGGAGACGATCCGCGGTTCCAGGAGGCGGAGGAGCAGAACCGGCGGATGCGTGAGCTGTTCAGGACGGGCCAGGTGTCGACCCAGCTCATCCACGCCCGGGCTTGGTGACTGATCACGACGTTCGCAGGCGGCCCGCCGGGAGGGTGCGTCCGCAGACCGTCAGGAGAAGATCCTGAGCCGAGCCCGACACCGGGCGGCCGGATCCGTAGGTCCAGTCGAGGTCGTCGGCGCGCAGCTCGGTCCCGGTCAGGTCCACGCCGAAGTACTTGAGGTGCTTGGGTGACAGCCCGCCCAGTACGACGCTCAGCCGTTCCGCCGGCACCTGGCGGTCGAGCCCCAGGCCGACGGTGATGTCCAGGCCGTGGATCACGTCATGCGACAGGGCGCCTTCGTAGCCGCCGCCCGGTGGCTTCCACGGGTGATTCACGTTGGCCTCCAGCGTGGCAACGAGTTCGTCCGCAGTCAGAGCGGCCGCGTCCTGGCGGGCGAGCCGGTCGGACATCGGGTTGAATCTGCCGCGGGACTTGGCGAGCTCGAACAGGAAGCGCGGCGTCGAGTAGCGGTACGGCATCGTCAGGTGCGCGACGACCTCACGGACCCGCCATCCCTCGCAGAGCGTCGGTGCGTCCCACTGGTCGGCAGACAGCTCCCTCAGGAGTGCCGCCATCTCGCTTCGCTCGGCGGCGATGAGCCGTCTGATATCGGCCTCGGTCATAGTCCTTCCCTTCTCAGGTCGTCACCCCACCGACGAACGGGGACGACGCGGACGGACAGGTCAGGCGGAGACTTCTCGGATCCGTCGTTGCAGGAACGAGCGTTCCCCGTCGGTGCCGGCCTGGGTGAGGGCTTCCCGATAGGCGGTCACCGCCTCGCTGTGCCGGCCAGCCCGGCGAAGGAGATCTGCTCGCGTGGCGGCCAGCAGGTGGTAGTCGGCGAGCGCGCCCGAGGCGGCGAGGTCCTCGACGAGCAGCAGTCCTGCCTCGGGACCTTCGGCCATCCCGATCGCCACGGCCCTGTTGAGCGCAACCACCGGGGTCGGCGCGATCCGGTAGAGCTGGTCGTACAACCCGGCGATCTGCGCCCAATCGGTGTCGCCGGCCTGCTCGGCGACCGCGTGACAGGCCGCAATCGCCGCCTGGATCTGGTACGGCCCCGGATCCCTTCGGCGCAGGGCTCCCTCGAGCAGCGCCTCGGCCTCCGCGATCCTGACGCGGTCCCAGCGACTCCGGTCCTGCTCCTCGAGCGGCACCAGTTCGCCGGAGGTGGTGAGTCGACCGTCGCTCCGGGCCTCGTGGAACAACATCAGCGCGAGCAGCCCGAACGCCTCGGGCTCGTCCGGCATGAGGGTCGCGAGGACCCGGGCCAGCCTGATCGCCTCGGCGCTGAGGCTCCGGCGTACGAGGTCTGCTCCGGCGCTCGCGGAGTACCCCTCGTTGAAGAGCAGGTAGAGCACGGCGAGCACTGCGGGAGTTCGCTCGGGAAGGAGATGCGCGGGCGGTACGCGGTACGGGATGGCGGCGTTCCGGATCTTCTGCTTGGCGCGCCCGAGGCGTCTGGCCATCGTCTGCTCGCTGACGAGGAACGCGCTGGCGATCTCCGCCGTACTGAGCCCCGCGAGCGTGCGAAGAGTGAGAGCGACCCGAGCCTCCGGCGACAAGGCCGGATGGCAACACGTGAACATCAACCGCAGCCGATCATCCGGAACAGCGTCATCCGGTAAGGCGTCGTCGTCCAGCGCGCCGCTGTCATCGGCCGGAGTCGGTTCGTACGTCATCGCGGCAACCTCCTTGAGCTTGGCAGCACCCACCGCCTCGCGGCGCAGCCGGTCGATGGCGCGGTTGCGAGCCGTGGTGGTCAGCCAGGCGCCCGGACGGTCGGGGATCCCGTCCCGCGGCCACCGCTCCAGCGCGGTCGCGAACGCGTCCTGGGCGCACTCCTCGGCCAGGTCCCAGTCACCGGTCACCCGGATCAGGGTGGCGACGACCTGACCCCACTCGTCCCGGAAAGCCGCTGCGACGGCCTCCTCGATCACGACAGGTCAGGCGGCGGGCCGGTCAGCAGCGGACGGATCTCGATCGTGCCGTAGCGGGCCGCCGGATGCTTCGAGGCGATCTCGATCGCTTCGTCCAGGTCCTCGCAGTCGATCAGGCAGAAGCCGCCGACCTGCTCCTTGGTCTCGGCGAAGGGGCCGTCGGTCAGCAGCACCTGGTGGTCACGAACGCGGACGGTGGTCGCATCACTCGGCGGCGCCAGCCCGGCGCCGCCCTCCACCACGCCCCGGCTCGTCATCTCCTCCGACCAGCCTTCACAGCCGTCGCTGGCGTGGACCGCCGCGGATTCGTCACCACAGATCAGCAGTAGGTACTTCACAGTTCCTCCTCACACCCGACCGACGAACGGCAGAGGCGGATCAGGACACCCTCGACAAAGGCAATCTAGTGCCCTGCGTCCTCGTTGAGCTGGGCGAGGATGGCGGCGAGCTGCTCCTCGGCCTGTTGCGGCGGGGGACCGCTCGCGGCGATCAGGTCGAGGACCTGGGTGTAGGCGTCGAGATCGTCGCGCTTGTCGAGATACAGCGCGCTGGTCAGGTGCTCGAGGTAGACCACGTCCGGCAGGTCGGCCTGGGGGAACCGCAGGATGCTGAATGCACCACCGGTCGCCGGATGTCCGGCGCTGCCGAGCGGGATGATCTGCAGCGTGACGTTGGGGCGGTGGACCGCGTCGATCAATGCGCTGAGCTGGTCACGCAGCACCTGCTCGCCGCCGATCGGCCGCCAGAGCACCGACTCCTCGATGACCGCCCAGAGCTTCAGCGGCGGATCCCGCTCCAGCACGGCCTGACGCGTCTCCCGCAACGCGGCGAACCGCTCGATCTCGGCCTCCGACCGGTCGCCGCCCGCCGTCAGCCGCGCCACGGCCCGGGTGTACTGCGGGGTCTGGAGCAGGCCGGGCACGAACTGGATCTCGTAGGTGCGAATGAGCTCCGCGGCCGCCTCCAACCCGAGGTACGCGTCGAACCAGTCGGGGGTGACGTCTCCGTAGCGATGCCACCAGCCTCGGTCGTTCGCGTCCATGGCCAGCTTCAGCAAGCGATCCCGCTCGCGCTGGTCGCGCACGTCGTACAGGCTGAGCAGGTCCTCGACGTCGCGCTGCTTGAAGCCGACCCGGCCGAGCTCCAACCGGCTGATCTTCGACTCCGAGGCCCGGATCGCCCAGCCCGCGTCGGACCGGGTCACCCCGGCCTGCTCCCGCAGTCGCCGCAGGTGAGCTCCCAGCATGATCCGCAAAGCCGTGGGCCCAGCCTCAGTCCGCCCCGCCATACCTCCGATGATATCTCATTATCGAACATATGTTCTAACCGGATTTCGAGGCAGCCTCAGGCACCGATCAGCCGTCAGACGAGTGGCTCGCGGCTCAGTCGCGGAGGTATTCGGCCCTCCAGCGGTAGAGGGCCGGGTCGTTCGGGCTGGGGGACCGGTCCAGCTGGATCAGGCGCAGGTCGCCGATGGCGAAGGCGTCGATGCCGGCTCGGGTGAGCGGCCACGGCGGCCCCTCGACGGCCGAGTCCGGTTCGTCGTCGGCGCGGGCGGCCGCGATCACCAGCAGGGAGCCGCCGACCCGGACGAACTCGCCGACCCGCTTCGTGGCTTCGGCCTGCAGCGCGATCGGCAGGGCCTGCACCGTGTAGATCTCGACGACCAGGTCGAAGGCGCGATGCCAGTCGGTCGGCGGATTCAGCAGGTCCGCGGTCTGGTACGTGGCCTTCGTGTTCGGGTGAGCGCGTTTGGCCGTCTCGATCGCTGTGGGGGAGATGTCGAACGCGGTCGTCTCGTAGCCCAGGTCGGCCACCAGTTCCGCGTCCCAACCGGTGCCCGCGCCGACCACGAGGGCTTGCTTGCCGGTGCCGTCCGGCTCGGCCGTCTGCACCCAGTCCGACAGCAGCGGATGCGCCCCACCGCGGTCCCACGGGACGACGGCCTGGCCGTCCTCGGCGGCAGAGTAGAGCCGCTCGAACCACGCGGTCGGGTCGTCCTTCTCCAGCGATTCGTGGGCCAACCGCCGGGCGGCCACGTCGGGGTCGACCGACTGCGGGTCGATCGCCGGAGAAGTGGGCTCGGTATCGCGGTCAGTCATCGGCAGGTCCTTCGCTGGGTTGGTGGATCGCACGAACACTCTGCACGGTATCGACCTGCTCGGCCGTCTTGTCCTCCCGATACCGCAGCACCCGGGCGAAGCGCAGCGCCATCCCGCCGGGATACCTGGTCGAGGTCTGCACCCCGTCGAACGCGATCTCGACCACGATCTCCGGGCGCAGGTAGACCGTGTAGTCGTCCCGGCTCACCTCGAGCTGCTGGAACCTCTCGGTCTGCCAGCGCAGCAGCTCGTCGGTCAGCCCCTTGAACGTCTTCCCGAGCATCACGAACTCGCCGGTCGCCTCGTCCAGCGCGCCCAGGTGCAGGTTCGACAGCCACCCGGTACGGCGCCCGTGACCCCATTCCGCGGCGAGCACCACCAGGTCGAGGGTGTGCGTCTGCTTCACCTTGACCCAGCCGGAACCCCGGCGGCCGGCCTCGTACGGCACGGTCAGGGACTTCACCATCACGCCTTCGTGGCCGCGTTTGACCGCGTCGGTGAAGAAGGCCTCGCCAGCCTCGGCGTCCTCGGTCACGAACCGCGGGATCCGCCGCTCCTCGGGCACGATGCTGCTCAGCCACTCGTGCCGCTCGGTGCTGTCGAGGCCGAGCAGGTCGTGCCCGTCGAGGTGCAGGATGTCGAAGAAGTACGGGGTCAGCGGGACCGTCTCGGGACCGGTCGCGGCGCGGGTCGCCGTACGGGAACCGGTGACCTGGAACGCCTCCGGGCGGCCGTCGTGGCGGAGCGCGATCAGCTCGCCGTCGAGGACGACTTTGTCCGCCTTCAGCTCCAGCACGGCGGTGACCACCTCGGGCACCCGGCTGGTGATGTCGTCGAGCGTGCGGGTGTAGACGACCACCCGGTCGCCGTCGAGGTGCACCTGGATCCGGATCCCGTCGAGCTTCCACTCGATCGCCGCCGGCGTCCCGGTCTTCGCCATCGCCTCGGCGATACTGGTCGCCGACTGCGCGAGCATCGGCTGCACACCCCGTCCGACCTCCAAGCCGAACTGATCGAGCCCGGCCTCGCCCTGGGTCAGTACGGCGACCGCGACCGGGGCCGCCGCGCCGCGGAGCATAGTGGCGGCGCGGATCTTCTCCAGCGGGATGCCGGTGGCCTTGGCGACCGCATCGGCCATTACGCCGTCGAGCGCGCCCTGCCTCAACTCGCCGCTCACCAGGAAACGGAGGAACTTCTGCTCCTCCTTGGTCGCGCGGCCGAACAGCGCGTCGACCCCCGCCCGCCGCTTGGCCTGCGATCCCGCTCCGGCGATCTCGGACAGCTCGGCGAATGCCTGATCGACCTCCTCGATCGTCAGCGAGGGAGTCTCCGCCGGCTCGGGCGCCTCCGCCAGCGTGCGCCAGCCCACGCCCGTACGGCGCTGGCGCAGCTCGCCGGACAGGTACGTCACGACGATCTCCGTCTCCACCGCCTCGGTCGCGGTGGTCAGCAGCGTCGCGATCAGGTCGGCCTTGGCGCGGCGCGACCGGGTCTGACTCAACGAGGTCGACGTGGCGACCACATCAGCGAGCAACATGACCCCAGTCTCACCCAACCCACCGACATTTCCCGGCAGCCCGGGTCATCCGCCCGACCGCATAACTTTCCGCCGCGGACCGCATCAAGCCTGGCATCTGCTCAACCAGCGGGTCCGCGGCTCCAGCTGGCAGGGCGATAAGGCCCGGCGACGCGCCCATGCTCCTCGGCGAATGACGCAACTTCCGGCGCGAAGGACGCATCAAGCCCAGTAGAAGCACACCTCTTTTGCGCGCCGGCAGGCGCGCACAAGCCAAATCTCGGGGGAGAGAAATGGCGGCTGGGAAGGGCATTCGAGGTGGCTCCGCCGTTGCAGGACTGGTCCTGTTGTCGGCGGGCCTGGCGCCGGGCTCGGCAGCTGCGGCACCGTTGGTCGCGGAGGGGTCGACCACAGCCGCAGCTGCCTGCGGCCTCAGCCTGGGATCCGTCACGGCAGGCGGCGACCAGGTACGGCGACAAGCCACCGCGACGGTGCCGCCGACGGTCGAGCCGTGGTGGGTCACCGCCGACGTGTACGCCGCACCGCCTCGACTCAGCAGCACCCTCGTGTACGAGCCGGCCATCGCCAACACCAATGTCGACGGCTGGGTCGTCATCGGTGACTCCATGTACCGCAGTAGCTACAACACCGGAACCGACTTCCAGCTCGAAGGAGCGCCCCAGCTCGAGCGGCTCGGGGGTCGTTGGGGCACCTTCGTCGCGTTCGAGGACGCGCAGTACTGGGCGCCGCCCACCAGCTTCTACCGACACAACGCGTACGGCCTGCGCAACGACGGGAAGCTGTTCCGCTGGACCGTCGACACCAAAGGCGTCTGGCACAGCTCCGGCTCGTACGGCTTCTCTTCGGTGAAGTCGATGGCACTGATAGCAAGACCCGGACGTAAGACACCTTCCTGATGAACCTGCGCGGCGGCACGCTCTACACGGTCCGGATCCCGACCAGTTCGCCGATGAAGCCGGTGGTGAAGATCGTCCGCAGTGGGACCTGGCAAGGCTTCGAGAGTCTGATCGCCGAGAAGTGCGGGACGCAGGGACCCTCCTGGTCGGCATCGACAAGGACACCCGGTCGGCGTACCTGTACGCCGTCGGTCACGCCAACGGAACCGCCACCGTGATCCAGAGCTGCCCTTCGGCGAGTAACCGATCCGACCGAGTGGTCGCGTTTCCGTGGCGTCTGGTGGCGCCAGGGAACGCGGCAGGTCAGGGGGCAGGCGGCAGGTTGTCGAGGAAGTCGGCGGTGGGGACGAAGAGGAGGGTGCCGGTGGCCGCGGTGGAGAAGTCGAGGATGCGGTCGTAGTTGCCCTCGGGCTCGCCGAGGAACATCCGCCGCAGCATCAGCTCGGTGACAGCCGGATCCTTGGCGTAAGCGATGTAGTAGGTGCCGGACTCCTGCGTGCTGATGGTGCCGAACGGCATGTTGTCGCGCAGGATCTGCAGCTCGTTTCCGTCCTCGTCCTCGATCACGTTCAGCGCGATGTGCGAGTTGGACGGCTTCACGTCGTCCTGCAGCTCGATATCGTCGAGCTTGGTCCGGCCGATCACCAGCTCCTGCTGCTCGACGCTCAGCGCGTTCCAGGCGGCCATGTCGTGCAGGTACTTCTGCACGATCACGTAGCTGCCGCCGGCGAAGTCCGGGTCCTCGGCGCCGATCAGCACCGCCTCGTTCGCCTCCTCGCCGGTGGGGTTCTCGGTCCCGTCGACGAAGCCGAGCAGGTCGCGCATCTCGAAGTACTTGAAGCCGTGGACCTCGTCGATCACCGTGGCCGCGCTGCCGAGCTTGTTCATGATCTGCTGGCCCAGCTGGAAGCACATGTCGAGCTGACCGGCGCGGATGTGGAACAGCAGGTCGCCCGGTGTCGAGACCGCGCGATGCTTGGCCCCTTCCAGTTCGATGAACGGGTGCAACTTGGCGGGCCGGGGACCGCTGAAGAGGCGGTCGTACGCGTCGGAGCCGATGCTCGTGACGCACGACAGGGTGCCGGCCGGGATGCGGAAGCCGACCGAGCGAGTCAGCCCGGTGACGCGCTCCAGCAACGCTCGGGTGGCCTCCTCGCCGCCCGGTTCGATCCGGACCACCAGGAAGATCGCCGCGCCGGTCAGCGGCATCAGGACCGACTGCGGCAGCGCGCGCGTCGAAGCAGTCGGTCCGGGAGTCGGATCGGTCACCATCGAGATCTCCTTCGCGGGTCGTTCACAAGGTCACAGGCGGGCCAGAGGTGTCGTCAGCGACAGCATGCAGCAATTGCCTGCTTCGACCGTCAGGCGGGTCTCATCAGCCGGTCGAGGAACGCGATCAGCAGCGCGCGGCGGAAGCATGCCAGCGATTCCCGCTCCCGAGGCACAACTGTGCCACCACTCTTGCCCCGATCTCATAGAGTCACGCCATGGACCCGCACTCAGGCATCCCACCCCACCCGGACTCACCTGAGCCTGCGCCCACCCCCGCCCAACCCCCGGCAACCCAGCCCCCGGACTCCTCTACCCCCGAGCACCAGCCGGAAGCCGAAGACGCGGATTCCCGCACCACCGAGCAGCAGGTCAACCAGCAGCAGTCACCTCCCGCCCCCTGGCAACCCCCAGGCGGCCACGCCTTCCCCAACCACCCCCAACCCCGCCCCCAGGACCAGCCCAACCAACCACACCCCGGCGCAGCCGGTACGCCTCAGCACCCCCAGCCATATCCGCCGGCGCAGCCGGGCAGCTATCCGCCAGCGCAACCCGGTTCTCGGCCACCGGGCCAGCCCGGGAGCTACGGCCCACCCCAGCAACCCCAGCCATACCCCCCAGCCCAGCCAGGCGCTCACCCGCCGGCGCAGCCGGGCGGATATCAGCAGAGTGGGCAGCCGGGGTTCTGGTCGGCTGAGCAGCCGCCGCCCTCGGGTGGGCAGCAGCCCCCGCCACAGACGCCGTACGGGCGGAGCCAGCAGCCGTACGGCCCGCCGGGCCAGCCGCCAGCGCAGTACGGGCAGAGCCAGCAGCCGCCGCCGTACGGGGCGCCTGGGCAACCGCAGTACGGACCGCCCGGCCAGCCGCCGGCGCAGTACGGGCCTCCGGGGCAGGGGCAGTACGGGCAGCCGCAGTACGGGCAGCAGTACGGAGCGCCCCCGCAGTACGGGGTGGCGTATGGGCAGCCGGGGTACGTAGTGCCGTTCGGGATGCGGGAGCCGGCGATTGTGGCGGCTCCGCCGGGGACGGCGTTCCATCGGCTGGCTCGGACCGCGAAGCACCGGTGGTGGCGGCCGCTGGCCGGTACTGCGTTCCTGGCCGCCGCCGCGTTCCTGGTCACGGCTGCTGTCGTGGTGTGCTGGGAGATCGCGCACGCCCTGATCACCGGCGACTTCTCCGAACCGGCAGGCGACGAACTCTTCTCCGGCGACACCGAGAACCTCGCCATCACGCTCACCATGCTCGGCGCCCTGATCCCGGTGGTCCCGTTCGCCGCCTGGCTGATCCAGCGTCGCCCCGCCTGGAGCGTCGCGTCGGTGCTCAACCGGATCCGCTGGCGCTGGCTGCTCCTGTGCTGTCTGCCCGCGCTCGGCTACATCGTGCTGTCGTACGTCCTCGGCATCCTCGTCGACGCGATCTTCCCTCCCACCGACGAAGCCACGGACTCCGGCTCCTGGGTCGGCTTCAGCGCCTTCGTGGGACCGGCTCTGGTGATCCTGCTGCTGGTGCCGTTCCAGTCAGCGGCCGAGGAGTTCATCTTCCGCGGCTGGCTGATCCAGGCGGTCGGCGCATACGGCCCGGACGACACGAACGGGACCGGACTCGTCCGCCGGCTCAAGCTCGTACTGCGGACGCCGTGGCCGGCGTTGGTGGTCAGCAGCGGGCTGTTCGTCTCGGCGCACGGGTACACCGGCTGGGCGATGGCCGACATCTTCCTGTTCGCGATGGTGATCGGCTGGCTGACGATTCGCACCGGCGGCCTGGAAGCGGCCATCACGTTGCACGCGCTCAACAACCTCGCCGCCTTCTTGTTGCCGGCGGCAATGGGTCAGCTCGATGGCTGGGCCGACCAGGGCGGCGCTCCGTGGACGCTGCTCGTCGTCGACATCCCGTGCCTCGCGTTCTACGCCTTCGCGGTCTCCTGGCTGGCCAAGCGCAGGCAGCTCCTGTCGGTCAGCTGACCGGACGGCGGCAGTCCGCCGGTGGAAATCCGGAGGAGTTCTGTCGGTCGGATCTGGCAGGGTTGGCGCCGTGACGAACGTGAAGACTGAACCGATCGAGGCCGTCCTCTTCGACTGGGGCGGCACCCTGGCCACCTGGCACGACATCGACCTGTACTCCGTGTGGCGGTCCGTGGCGGAGCTCATCGACAAGGAGCGGGCGGACGACCTGGCCGCGCGGCTGGTGCAGGCCGAGGAGACCGCCTGGGCGCGATCGAGGGACGACCACGTCAGCAGCACCCTCGAGGACGTCTGCCTGCTCGCCGAGGTGGTGATGACGCCGGCCGCACTCGTGGAGTACGAGCGTCGCTGGCATCCGCACACCGAGCTCGAGCCGGACGCGATCCAGACCCTGAAGGAGCTGCGCGAGCGCGGCCTGAAGATCGGCGTGCTGTCGAACACGATCTGGTCCCGGCAACGCCACGAGGACATCTTCGCCCGCGACGGCGTGCTCGAACTGATCGACGGCGCCGTCTACACCAGCGAGGTCCCCTGGACCAAGCCGCACCCGGAGGCGTTCCTGGCCGCGATGCGAGCCACCGGCGCCACGGACCCGGCCCGCTGCCTGTTCGTCGGCGACCGCCTCTTCGACGACGTCTGGGGCGCCCAGAACGTCGGCATGCGAGCCGCCCACATCCCCCACAGCGCCATCCCACCCCACCAGATAGGCCACACCGAAGGCATTCCCGACGCCACCATCACCCACCTAGCCGACCTCCCACCCCTGATAGACACCTGGCACACCCCCGCCTGACCCACCCACATTGCGTACGCCGTCGCCCGCAAGCTGTCTACCCAGGCGCCGGGATCCTGGGGTGGCGGTCGCTGGCTCCAGGTAGGTGCGGAAGTGGTGGAGACGTGCAGAACCCCCGGGCCGGGGAGGCGCCGGGGGTTCTGGGGGTATGAGCAGGACCCCCGGCCGGGAGGGCGGCTCGGGGGTCCTGGGTGGGGGTTTGGCTGGCTGCTGGGCTCGGGTTAGGCGGCCAGGGTGGGGTCGGCGAGGAGGCGGAGCCGGCCGAGCGCTTCGCGCTCGATCTGGCGGACCCGCTCGGCCGAGATCCCGTGGACCGCGCCGATGTCGGCGAGCTTGGCCTGGCGGCCGTCGTGCAGCCCGTAGCGGCGCCGGATCACGTCCGCCGACCGCGGGTCGAGCTGGTCGACCAGGCTGAACAGGCCCGAGCGATCCGACGCGTCGGCGACCAGCTGGTCGGGGCCCGGTGCGGTCTCGGCCGCGATCAGGTCGCCCAGCGAGGTCTCACCCTCGTCGTCGATCGGGTTGTCCAGGCTGATGTGGTCCCGGCCGATCCGGATCAGGTCGGTGACCCGCTCCACCTCGAGGTCCAGCTCTGCCGCGATCTCGTCGATCTCCGGCTCCCGCCCGAGCTTGCGCTCCAGCGTGCGCCGCGCCGAGCCGATCTGGTTCAACTGCTCCACCACGTGCACCGGCAGCCGGACCACCCGGGCCTGCTGCGCGATCCCTCGCGTGATGGCCTGACGCACCCACCAGGTGGCGTACGTCGAGAACTTGAACCCCTTGCGGTAGTCGAACTTCTCCACCGCGCGGATCAGGCCCGTGTTGCCCTCCTGGACCAGGTCCAGCAGCGGCATCTGGGAACGTCCGTAGCGGCGGGCGATCGATACCACCAGCCGGAGGTTGGCGGTCACGAACCGCTGCTGCGCGCGCTGGCCCTCTTCGGCCAGCCACTGCAGCTCTTCCTCCGTGGCATATTTGGGCGCTCCGCCCTTCTTGCGTCCAACCCGCCCCTCGGCCAGCAGTTGCTCCGCGAGGAGACCTGCCTCGACCGTCTCAGCGAGCTCGACTTCTTCTTCAGCGGTCAGCAAAGGAGTGCGAGCGATCTCTTCCAGGTAGAGACCGACGCTGTCCTTACCGTCGATACCGTCGTCCGTGGAACGGACACGAGCCATGCGAGCCACCGAAACTCCCTTCGTCGTTACATGGAGAGCAACGCTCGAGTGAGGTTCAAGATTCCACGATGAGTGTGTAAACAGCCTGAACGTTCCCTGAGATTTCCCGGCACCGCCGCTCACCCGCAAACCAGCTTTGAATCCGCCGATCGGACCGCTTCTGCGCGCTCTCCAGGCGCCGCGAGCTCAATCGGCTTGATCTGCAGGCTTTTCGCCGTCCAAAGGCCTCTGCAACACTTCCCAGGCGATTCACCCGAGTGGCGGGAATGGCCTTCCCAAGTCGTCACTGACCGCCACGGATTGTGTTGCAGGACACACCATCAATCCCACTCACCACATGCAACGCACCAGGTACCCCGCACCTTCCCCGGCAAACGACGCCCGCCACCTTGCGTCACCACCCGTCGGTTCCCGATTTGCGCTGGGCAACGTGTCCCGAGCCCAGCGACCAGAACGCCGCCAACGGCAGGACCCGCAGCACCAGGCTCACCGGTCGGAGAGCGCGGTACTGCGGGTCCAGGGATACCGCGGGTCCAGGGATACCGCGGGTCCAGGGATACCGCGGGTCCAGGGGTGCTGCGGGTCGGGAGGTGTGACTGCGGATCCAGGGGGTGTGACCGCGGATCCAGGGGTGGGTCAGACGAGGCCGAGGGCGTCGAGCTCCCAGGCGAGGGTGAAGGCGAGCTCCCGCCAGGCGTCGTACCGGCCGCTGCGGCCGCCGTGGCCGGCCTCCATCTCGGTCTTCAGCAGTACGTCGACGTCGCCCGCCGCGGTGGCCCGGAGCTTCGCCACCCACTTGGCCGGCTCGACGTAGAAGACGCGGGTGTCGTTCAGGCTGGTGATCGCCAGGATCCGCGGGTACTCCTGCGCCGTGACGTTCTCGTACGGCGCGTAGGACTTCATGTACCGATAGACCTCGGGATCCTCCAGCGGGTTGCCCCACTCCTCCCACTCGATCACCGTCAGCGGCAGCGACGGGTCCAGGATCGTCGTCAGCGCGTCCACGAACGGCACCTCGGCCACGATCCCGCCGAAGGCCTGCGGCGCCAGGTTCGCCACCGCGCCCATCAGCAGGCCGCCCGCGCTGCCGCCCTGGGCGACGATCCGCTCGGGCCGGGTCCAGCCTTCCTTGACCAGGTGCTCGGCCGCCACGATGAAGTCGGTGAAGGTGTTGCGCTTGGTCAGCATCTTGCCGTCGTCGTACCAGTGCCGGCCGAGCTCGCCGCCGCCGCGCACATGGGCGATCGCGAACACCACGCCCCGGTCGAGCATCGAGAGCCGCGCGATCGAGAACCACGGGTCCATCGAGCTCTCGTACGACCCGTAGCCGTAGAGCACGACCGGCGCGTTCCCGTCCTTCGCCACGTCCTTGCGCGCCACCATCGAGATCGGCACCTGGGTGCCGTCGGAAGCGGTCGCCCACTCCCGGTACTGCGTGTACGCGCCGAGGTCGACGCCACCCAGTACGGGCTGCTGCTTCAGCAGGCGGCGCTCACCCGTCGCGATGTCCACGTCGTACGTCGTCGAGGGCGTCACGAGCGAGGTGTAGCTGAACCGGTACCGGGTCTCGTGCCACTCGTCGTTGCGGCCGGGGGAGACGGCGTAGATCGGCTCGTCGAAGCCCAGCACCTCGGGCGAACCGAAGGCAGCGCTCTCCGGGTCGCCCGACTCCCGGCGCATCACCGCGAGCTCGGTGAGCGCGTCCCGGCGGCGGAAGAGGATCACGTGGTCCGCGAACGCGTCCACGCCGAGCAGTCGGCTCGACTTGTCGCCCTCGATCAGGGTGGTCCAGTCGCCGGGGGAGTCCAGCGGCGCGGTCGCCAGGGAGAAGTTCGGTGCGTCCGCGTTGTGCACGATCAGCAACTGATCGCCCGCATGCTCGACGTCGTACTCGACGCCCTCGCGCCGGGGTGCCACCACGACGGGTTCGCCGGTCGGGTCCTGCGCGTCGAGCAGCCAGACCTCGCTGGTCAGCTTGCTGCCGAGGGAGATGTGGATGGCCTGCTCGTTGCGGGTCAGGTCGACGCCCACCCAGAACCGCTCGTCGGTCTCCTCCATCACCAGCACGTCGTCGTCGGAGCTGCTGCCGAGGGTGTGCCGCCAGACCTGGTACGGCCGCCAGGCGTCGTCGACCTTCGTGTAGAAGATCGTCGAGCCGTCGCCGGACCAGGCCGAGCCGTAGTGCACGCCCGGCAGTTCGTCGGGGAGCAGTTCGCCCGTGCTCAGATCCTTGATCCGCAAGGTGAACCGCTCGTCGCCGGTCAGGTCCACCGAGTAGGCGAGCAGCCGGCTGTCGGGGGAGACGTCGACGGTGCCGAGCGAGAAGAACTCGGAGTCACCGGCCGCCTCGTTCCCGTCCAGCATCACCTCCTCGCCGGGGATCTCGCCGTCGGCCGCGGGCGGCTCGTCGCCGTCCACCTTCACCCGGCAGCTGATCGCGTACTGCTTCCCCTCGACCGTGCGGGTGTAGTACCAGAACCCGCCGCGCCGGGCGGGCACGCTCAGGTCGGTCTGCAGGGTGCGGTCCGAGATCTCGGAAAAGATTGCCTCGCGCAACGACTCGAGGTGCGCGGTGCGCTTCTCGGTGTAGTCGTTCTCGGCCCGCAGGTAGTCGAGCACCTCGTCGCTCGACTTGTCCCGCAACCACTCGTAGTCGTCGACGAAGACGTCTCCGTGGTGGGTGCGTTGGATCGGCTTACGGGCGGCAACAGGGGGATTCAACTCGGACATGCCGCGAGACTACCCGCGCCGCCGCCCCGCCGTACTGCGGTATTCCACAGAGATCGGCTGCGGTGGTCCTCAGAGCCCGTAGGTCGCGACGACGGGGGCGTGGTCGCTCCAGCGTTCGGCGTACGTCGGGGCCCGGTGGATCTCGCAACTGGTGGCCGAATCCGCGAGTTCGGGAGAGGCGATCTGGTAGTCGATCCGCCAGCCGGCGTCGTTGTCGAAGGCCTTGCCGCGCCAGGACCACCAGGAGTACGGGCCGGGCCCCTCGCCACCGAAGCGGCGGCCGAGGTCGACCCAGCCGGCCTCGAACAGGCGGTCCATCCAGGCGCGTTCCTCGGGCAGGAAACCGCTCTTCTTGCGGTTCGCCTTCCACGCCTTCAGGTCGACCTCGCGGTGGGCGATGTTGAGGTCGCCGCACAGCAGGACGTGCCGGCCGTCGCCCCGCAGTTCGGTCAGCCGAGCGGTGATCGCGTCCAGGAAGGCGTACTTCTCGGCCTGGCGCGGCGGCGTCTCGAACTCGCCGGTGAAGACGTAGGTGCTGACCGCCGTGAGGGTGGACCCGTCGTCGAGCACGACGTCCGCCTCGACCCAACGCCCCGAACCGGCGAATCGCTCTGGACCGATCTCGGCGCGCTCCGCCTTGATCGGTCTCCTGCTCGCGACGGCAACACCTGCGCGGCCCTTGCTGCCCTCGACCGCCGGTTCCGCGTGGGCCAGGTGCCAGTCGCTGCCCAGGTGGTCACGGAGTACCTCGTCGGCCGCGCGCACCTCCTGCATCAGCAGCAGGTCCGGATCGGTCTCCTCGAGCCACGCAGCCATCCCGCGACGATAGGCAGCCCGGACCCCGTTCACATTCACCGTCGCGACCTTCAACACCCGAGAACCCTAACGTTCGCTTGCCGCCGGTACGGCGGAGGCGTGCGAGCGGAGAACCCTCAAGGCGAGATAGCCGCCGACTGCTGGGACGAAGGAGAGCCACTTGGCCTTCGCCGGCGCGTTGGTCGCCGTCAGCGCGGTCACGACGGTGACCAGGTACGCCGTACCGTGCGTCGGGCCCAGCGCTGATGACGCAGCCGGCCAGTGCACGGTCAGGAGGTTCGCGAAGAGCAGGGTGACGGTGATGGCTTCTGCGGCGGCCGCGAGCTTGAGGACGGTCAGATTGGTCATCTCAGGCTCCGGTGGTGGAGCCGGGGCGGACGATCATCAGGACGACCACGACGGCCCAGAGGAGCGCGAAGATCCCGGTGGTCATCGAGAGGGCCTTGGCCTGGGGGAGGGATCCGGCGCGCTGCTCTTGTGAGCCGGTGGCGGCCGCGAGGACCCGGCTCTGGCCGGGGAGCACGACGAAGGCGAGTACGCCGGCCGCCGCGAGCGTGAGCACCATTGAGATGATCAGCCAGTAGTCACCCAGTACTCCGAGTCCGGCGCCCACGGCGAGGCCGAAGACGGGCACCGTCAGACCGCCGATCGCATACCCGCGGCTGATCCGGTGCAGCACGCGGAGCACCCCGACATCCCCGGTCCCGGCGACCCCGGCGCTCTCGGTGCCGGCGGTGAGGGAGCGGCGGGCGATCGGCGGGAACATGCTCGCGGCGACGGTGACCGGGCCGACGAAGATGATCGCGGCGAGCACGTGCACGCTGAGAAGAACCTTGTTCATCAGAGGTGAGCTCCAGCTCCTCCGGAGGCAGTTTCAGTCAGACTATAACTCCAGTTTCAGTCCAACTGAAACCGAGCCGCACGAGCCTGCTGGGATGATGAGCGCGTGACGGTCGAAGAGAACGCGGAATCCGACGCGGCGAACGGCAGGCCGGCGGATTCCGAGGCGGCGAACGGCAGGCCGGCGGCGATCAGTCCGGCGTTGCTGCTGATGATGCTCGGGCGTCAGGTGCGGGAGAAGACTGATGCCGAGCTGCGCAATCAAGGGTTGTCACTGCGGCACCTTTCCGCGCTCGGGCATCTGGCGCACCAGCCCGGTCTGTCGTACAGCGAGCTCGCGCGGCGCGACGGCATCACCGCCCAGAGCATGCAGTCGACGCTGCTCCAGTTGCAGGAGATCGGTGCCGTCGAGCGCCTGTCCGCCCCTGGACGCGGTCGTACGGCGGACCTCCAGGTGACACCCTCGGGGCAGGTCCTGCTCGACCGCGGCCGCGCAGTACTGAAGGCCGCCGACCAACGCCTGCTCGATGCCATCGGCAATGAAAACGCCGACCTGATCGCGCAGTTCGCCCTCCAGGCCCTCACGGCCATGAACGAGTGGGAGCCGGCTCAGGGCTAGTCGGGTCGAGCGGTCGACAGGATGGCGTCCAAAGAGTGTTCGCAGAGGTGTTCCAGCTCGGCGGGGGAGACCGTGGGGCTGTCGATCCAGGTGAGCAGCGTCTGCTCGACGTATCCCTGCCAGCCATAGCAGGCGAGCTCGACCACCGGCGTGACCTCGATCCCGCGCTGCGCGACCGCGGCGATCACCCAGCGGCTGAACACCTGCCGAAGCTCGGAATGCAGAGCCCGTACTTCGGGATCGCCGGCCGCCGACATCAGCAGAGTCGCCCGATACAGCTGAGGTGCTTCCAGAACAGCGCGGACGAACGCCCTGATCCCGCTGCGAAGTTGCTCGTCCGGCGGCAGCGACAGATCCGGCGCCGTCCGCAACATCACCTCGGCGGCGGCCGCCTCGATCACGGCGTACTGGAACTTCTTCTTCGAGCCGAAGTAGTGGAAGAGCAGAGCAGGAGACACGCCCGCCTCGGCGGCGACGACCTCGACGCTTGGTTCCCGATGCGGATCCGCCTCCAGCACCCGCCGTGCGGCCTGCAGGATCTGCGTCCGCCGCTCTTCCGGCCGCAACCGCCCCGCACGCTGCCCGACGCCCGCCTCGCCGACACCCGCCTCGCCGACACCCGCCTCGCCGACACCCGCCTCGCCGACACCCGCCTCGCCGACACCCACCTCGGAGGTACCGACCTGCACCTCGCCGGAGCGCGGCAGGGATGATCCGGAGTCCGGGTCGCGGGGGACGGACGAGGCGTAGGTCATGGGGAGAGTCTATTGAGTGTCAGCTCAATAAGCACTTACTGTTGAGTACCCACTCAACAGGCGGAGGTAGCGATGGCTGGCAAGGTCGTGCTCATTACCGGGGCGTCTCGGGGGATCGGGGCGGCTGTTGCCCGGCGGCTGGCGAGTGAGGGCGCGAGGTTGGCCCTGGTCGGGCTCGAGCCTGATGAGCTGAAGAAGGTGGCCGAGGACTGCGGTCCGGAGGCCGGCTGGTGGGAAGCGGACGTCACCGACACCGACTCACTGCGCACAGCGGTCGAGGCGGTGATGGAGAGGTACGGGCGGATCGATGTCGTCGTCGCGAACGCCGGGATCGCCGCACCGGGCTTCAGCCGGAGCATGGACCCGGCCGTCTGGGAGCGCGTTCTCGACGTCGACCTGTACGGCGTCTGGCGCACGGTCCACGTGACTCTCCCGCACCTGCTGGAGAGCAAGGGATACCTCCTGCTGGTGTCGTCGCTGGCCGCGGTCGTCCACATCCCCGGCCTCGCGTCGTACAACGTGGCCAAGGCAGGCGTCGAGGCGATGGGCAACAGCCTCCGCGCGGAACTGAAGCACCTCGGCGTGGATGTCGGCGTCGCGCACCTGACCTTCGTCGACACGGACATGGTCCGCGGTGTCGACGAGCACCCGGTCTTCGGCAAGGTCCGTACCGGCGTACCGCTGGTCAGCCGGGTCTACCCGCTGGAACTCGCGGTCGACAAGTTCGATCAGGGCATCAGGAAGCGCTCTCGCGTCGTTCACGTGCCCGGCTGGATCGGTCCCCTCAAGATGTTCCGCGCGCTGATGCCGCACCTGGTCGAGTTGAGCGCTCGGTTCAACGTGCCGAAGGCCGACCGCGCCGCACTGGCGGACATCGAGGCCCGCGGTGCCGCCGCATCCTCCCGCGCCTCAGGCGCCGGCGGCCTCGCCGACACCGAGAAGGCGGCCCGGCGATGACCGATGACGTCAAGAAGGACCGCCGGTACGACGTCGTGATCTTCGGCGCGACAGGCTTCACCGGAGCCCTCACCGCCGAGTACTTCGCCGAACACGCGCCGGCTGACCTCAGGTGGGCCCTGGCCGGCCGCAACCAGGCGAAGCTCGAAGCAGTACGGAAGAAGGTCGGCGCCGACGTCGATCTCCTCCATGCAGACGTCGAGGACCCTGCATCGCTGAAAGCGGTCGCCGAGTCTTCCCGGATCGTCGTCACAACCGTCGGCCCCTACGTCCGGTACGGCGAGCCACTGGTCGCCGCCTGCGCGCTAGCCGGCACCGACTACCTCGACCTGACCGGCGAATCGGAGTTCGTCGACCGCATGTACGTCGCCTATCACGCCAAGGCGGTCGAGACCGGCGCCCGGCTGATCCACTGCTGCGGCTTCGACTCGATCCCGTACGACCTGGGCGTCCAGTTCACCGTCGAGCAACTCCCCAAGAACGTCCCCATCCACGTCGACGGCATGATCCGGGCCGGCGGCAAGCCCTCGGGCGGCACGTTCGAGACCGCGATCACCGCCCTCTCGCGCGGCAAGCAGCACCTCGACGCTCACCGCGCGAGACGCCGGGCCCAGCCACGCCCCGAGGGTCGCTCGGTCAAGCTCGTCACCGGCAAGATCCGCCGCCTGCAAGGCTTCTGGGCGGTCCCACTTCCGACCGTCGACCCGCAGGTCGTCGCGTACTCGGCCGCGTTGCTCGACGACTACGGCCCCGACTTCCGCTACTCGCACTACGCCGCCGTGAAGCGGTTGCCGATGGTCGCCGGAGGCATCGCCGGACTCGGTCTGCTGGTGGTCGCCGCGCAGGTACCGCCGGCCCGCAAGGCGCTCCTGAACAGGATCAAGGCAGGCGACGGTCCGTCCGTGGAGCGCCGCGCGAAGTCCTGGTTCAAGGCGCGCTTCATCGGTTCGGGTGGCGGCAAGCGAGTGATCACCGAGGTTGCCGGCGGGGACCCGGGCTACGACGAGACCGCGAAGATGCTCAGCGAGTGCGCGCTCTCCCTCGCTCTCGACGATCTCCCGAAGACTGCCGGTCAGGTCACCACGGCGGCCGCGATGGGACCGGCTCTCCGCAAGCGCCTGGTCGACGCCGGCATCACCTTCCGGACCATCGCCACCGAGGACTACTGACCGATGCCCCGACGGGTGAGATCGGCGGACGGAACGGAGATAGCGCTCTACGAGTACGGCGACCGCGCCGCGCCGGTGCTCGTCTGCGTCCACGGCTACCCGGACAACGCCACCCTGTGGAAGGTGCTCGCGCATGACTGGGGTTCGATCCAGGCGTGGCAAATCGTCACCAGCGAGCGGTTGCGCGGCCGGATCGCGTCGTTCGTGTCGATCTCGGGACCGACCCGAGCCGCGGCACACCGACGTACCGGTGCTGGCGGTGTCGCCGGACGGCGATGCGTTCGTGACCACTCCGCTGCAGACCGATGTGGCGCGGTGGGCCGCGAACCTCAGCGTGCAGGTGATCAGGGGAGGGCACTGGTTGCCCCGGAATGATCCCGGACTCGTGGCCCGATTGACCGTGCAACACACCCGCCGGGTGGCAGGCTGGCAGGTATGAGAACGATTCTGAACCTGATCTGGCTGGTGCTGGCCGGATTCTGGCTGGCGCTCGGGTACGTCTTGGCCGGGCTGATCTGCTGCATCCTGATCATCACCATCCCGTTCGGCATCGCATCGTTCCGGATCGCGAACTACGCGCTCTGGCCGTTCGGCCGGACCATGGTGGACAAGCCCAGCGCCGGCGCCGGTTCGGTGCTCGGCAACATCATCTGGGTGATCGTCGCGGGCTGGTGGCTGGCGCTCGGCCACCTCGTCACCGGGATCGCCCTGTGCGTCACGATCATCGGCATCCCGCTCGGCCTGGCGAACTTCAAGCTGATCCCGATCTCGCTGCTCCCGCTCGGCAAGGAGATCGTCCCCAGCGACGCGCCGTTCGCCACCCGGTGACCGTGCCGGGAAGCGCACGGACACTGACGGTCCTGGGCTCGTGTGGCGCTTGGCCCGAACCTGGGAGAGCGTGTGCCGGTTTCCTGCTCGAGTACGACGGCTTCAAGGTCGTGCTCGATCTCGGGTACGCCGCGTTGCCGGCACTGCTGACTCACTGCCCCGAGGGTGAGGTCGACGCGGTGATCGTGACGCACCAGCACCCGGATCACTGCGTCGATGTCAGTGCGCTCGCTCGCGTGCGCTACTACCTCGCTCCCGACGCCGCCCCGATACCGCTTTGCTGCCCGCCCGGCGTTCTCGACGTACTGCGAGCGCTGGAGCCGCGGCCCGATCCGGCGACGGTGTTCGACGTACGGGATCTGGCGTCGACGCGGGAGATCGGGCCGTTCCGGCTGGAGACCGCTCTCTTGCCGCACTACGTGACCAACCTCGGGGTCAGGCTGAGTGCTCCGGATCTCACGGTCGCTTATACGGGCGACAGCGGTCCGGCGCCGGAGCTGGGGAAGCTCGCGAACGGAGCCGACATGTTCATCTCCGACGCGACTCTGCAGGGGGCATCGCCGCCGACGACGCCGCGTTATGTGATGACGGCGACCGAAGCCGCGCGAGGGGCCGCCGGTGCGAAACGATTGCTGTTGACGCACTTCTGGCCCGGCTCGGATCGTGCTGTCTCTGTTGCCGAAGCTCGCGCGGTCTTCGACGGCGAAGTACTGGCCGCCGAGGAAGGCCTGACGATCACCCTCTGACGGCTAGGTCTTGACCTCGAGGTCTTCGTCCGGGAGGCGGGCGTGGCGGAACTCGGAGCGTTGCAGCAGGACCGACTTGACCGCCATGCCGACGACAACGAACCACAGCGCCCAGTGCGGCCCGAAGAAGTCCGCGACCAGGCCGCCGACCGGAGCGCCGATCACGATCGCGGCGCGGTTCACCGACCGCATCGTCGCGTTCATCCGGCCGAGCAAGGCGGACGGGGTGATCGACTGGCGGTAGCCCATCTCGATCGGGCTGTCGATACCGATCGAGAGACCGAACAGGAACTGTCCGGCGCAGAGCAGGACCAAGCCGGTCGTGTCGCCGCCGGCGAGCGGGATCAGCAGATAGGCGATCGGCGTCAGCCAGCCGGCCGCGATGATGGCCGGTCCCACCCCCAGCCTGCGACCGACCCACCCGGACGCTGTCGCGCCGACCACAGAGCCGACGCCGCTGAAGGCGTAGGTGACGCCGAACAGGAAGGCGCTCAGGTCCAGGGTCTTCAGGACGTAGTTCACGTAGACCGCGGTGAAGGCGCCCTGGAAGAAGAACCAAAGGTGACTGGTCAATGCCAGCGGTCCGAGCGTGCTGTTGCGGTAGACCCAGGACAACCCCTCGCGGATCTCCCGGCGCAGGTTCCTCGGCTGATCGGTGCCGGGGGCAACTTCAGGCTGGAGTGGCCGGACGGTCGCCAGCAGGATCCCCGAGACGAGATAGGACGCGGCGTCGATCAGGATCGCGAGCGGTCCGCCTAGCAGCTTGACCAAGGCACCGGCCAGCACCGGCCCACCCGTCTGTGCCACGGCGCTCGACTGCTCGAGCCTGGCGTAGGCCGAGGTCAGCAGCGGCGCCGGCACCAGTGACGGTGGGAAGGACTGGTGCGCCGCGTCGTACACGAGGGACAACGCGCCGAACCCGAACACGATCACGAGCAGCAACGGCAGGCTGAGCAGGTCGAGCTCGGCAGCGATCGGTATCAGCAGCAGAACGAGCGCCCGGGCGAAGTCCGTGCCGATCAGCAACGGTTGCCGTCGGCGCCGGTCCACGTAGACGCCGACGATCAGACCGAAGAGGAGATAGGGCAACCATCGGGCCGACTGGAGCAGACCGAGCTCGGTGTTGGACGCGCCCAGCGTGAGGGAGGCGACGGTCTGCAGTGCGAGCGCGGTGACGGCGGAGCCGACCATCGAGACCGCGTCCGCCGACCAGAACCGCAGGTACGCGGGATAACCCAGCAACGGGAAGCGGCGGCGGCTCACCCACCAGAACCTATGCTCCCGGCAGTCCAGGCAGAGAAGCTGACCCCGCCTCCTTGGGCACGGGCCAGCCGCACTGACGCCGATTCTGGCGACTGGCCCGTGCTCAAAGGAGCAGGGTCACAACTCCGGTGGGACTCAGGACTTCCTGCGTGCCTCGGCCTCCTTGACGATGCGGCGGACGTTCTCGATCCGGCCGCAGTCCTCGTCGATCAACCGGGCCCGCTCCGCCGCGAACTCCGCACCGAGCTGCCGGCGGACCTCCTCGTCGACATCGGTCCTGGCCGGGTTCAGCACGTCGCGCTCTTCTTCGTCGAGGTGATGGGAGAGCGCTTCCGAGAGCTCGTGCTCCTTCTCGCTGAACTCCTCGCTGGCCGGGTCGTCGACCTCCAGCAGCGCGAGCAGCGCCTCGTTGCCCTCGTCATGCTCGTGTTCGGAGTGCTCGACCTCTTCCTCGTCGATCGCGTTCGTCCTCCGCAGCGCCGGATAGACCTTGGACTCCTCGGCCTCGGCGTGCGCGACCAGCACGGTGGCCAGATCCGCCAGTACCGCGGCCCGGTCGGACGTCTCGTCACGCAGCTCCCGCAGCGCCTCCTCGAACCACCGGTGGTCGGCGAGGATGACCTCGACCGCGTCACCGCCGGTGTGCTGCAGGATCTTCGGCACGTCTCATCCTCCAAAGTCGTCCACGGCGCTCGGGGAAGGCCGCCTGTGCCGCCGGTACCCGGATGGCGGCCGGCCAAACCAGTTAATCTGCGCTGATGACCTCCGATCGCGCGCTGATCCGCCGCCCGAGCCCCCGCCTGGCCGAAGGGCTGATCACGCATATAGAGCGCGTACCCGTCGATGTGGAGCTCGCCGCACGGCAATGGCAGCAGTACGTCGACGCGCTGGCCGAGGCCGGCTGGACCTGTGTCGAAGTGAGCCCGGTGGACGACTGCCCTGACGGGGTGTTCGTCGAGGACACGATGGTGGTCTTCCGCGACCTGGCCGTGATCGCCCGGGCCGGCGCGGACGAGCGCCGGCCCGAAGCAGCCGAGGCGGAACGCGCCGTGGCCGCACAGGGTTACCGCACCGCCAACATCACCGAGCCCGGCACGCTCGACGGCGGCGACATCCTCAAGATCGGAAGCACCGTGTACGCCGGACTCGGCGGCCGCACCAACCAGACCGGGATCGACCAGCTCCGCGGATTCCTCGAACCACTCGGGGCGCAGGTGATCGCAGTACCGGTGAGCAAGGTGCTGCATCTGAAGTCAGCGGTGACCGCGTTGCCGGACGGGACCGTGATCGGGTACGAGCCGCTCACCGACGACCCGGGCGCGTTCCCGAAGTTCCTGGCGGTGCCGGAGGAAGCCGGCGCGCACGTGGTGTTGCTGGGGGAGGGGCGGCTGCTGATGGGGGCGTCGGCGCCGAAGTCGGCGGAGCTGTTCCGCGAGCTCGGCTACACGCCGGTCGTCGTCGACATCAGCGAGTTCGAGAAGCTCGAAGGCTGCGTCACCTGCCTCTCCGTCCGTCTCCGCAGCTGATCTCAGAGCCAGCGGCGGCGAGCGCGGGCGGCGGCCTCGCGGTCCTTCCTGCTCTTGGAGTCCGCCAGCTCGCACGCTTCCTGCAGGGAGCCCCGCGCCACGTTGGTGTCCGGATGATTCGCGCCGAAGACGTCGATGCTGTCGGCAAGTGTCGTCTCGAGGATCTGGATCGACGGTACGAGCTGTCCCGCGAACAACGTCGCCCGGCCGAGGGCGCCGCGCGTCCGCAGTACCGAGGGATTCGTCCGGCCGAGGGACGGCTCGAGCTTGGCGAGCCGGGCCGTCAGCAGCTTGGCCTCGTCCTGCGGCCCGCCGACTGTCGACTGCGCGCTGGTGATGCCCTCGATCGCGATCCGGGTCAGCTCGTGGCCCGCGCCGAACACCCGGACCAACTGCGGCGTGATCAGCCCGAACCAGGCGATCGCCGCACCGTAGTCGCCGGTCGCCAGCAGCGCCTGCGCCAGCCGGAGCCGGACCCGCAACGTCGCCGGATCATCCGCCTTCAGCGCCTTCTCGCAAGCAGCCAGCGAAGTTTCGTACAGCGGTTGCGCCCTGGCGGAGTCGCCCGCCGCCCAGCGCGCTTCCGCTTCCTCGTACGTGGCGTCGGCCAACTCGGGATGGTTCTTGAACTCCGACGGCGGCTGCTCCGTCGGCGCCGTGACCGGCAGTGGGTACTGCAGGAGCTTCCGACCGACATAGCTGTGGCCGCCGGTCCGGATGATGCGATAGCGACCGACTCGCGAGATCGGCACCCACAGAAAGGTGACGTACAGCGTCCGCACCGAGGAACTGCAGTGCGGGCAGACGTCGTGGTGTCCGTAGAAGTGCGTGCCGAGGCCCTTCAGCCGGTTCGGATCGGGTGCCCGCCACGCCACGGACGACGCGGTGCAGGAGCGACAGAACGGGTACACCCCACCGCGGACCTCATTCATCTGGCCCATCCTGGCCGGTCGCCACGTCTTTGTCGCCCCCCACTTCGTCCGGTGGCGGTTTGACCGTCGTCACCTTGGTCAGCGCTGGGTCGTCGACCGCGAAGGTGCGCACCGGTCCGGCCGGCGTCGAGGCCGTCTCGAACCGCACCGTGACCCGCCCGCGCCCCGACCCCCAGACCCAGCCCTGCCCGTACTCCGGATGGGTGACGTCCTGGCCGGGGTAGTAACCGACCTGCCGTTCCCGCG
Organism: Kribbella orskensis; assembly: GCF_004342085.1. NCBI lineage: Bacteria > Bacillati > Actinomycetota > Actinomycetes > Propionibacteriales > Kribbellaceae > Kribbella > Kribbella orskensis. The sequence continues at coordinate 47,927 of NZ_SLWM01000014.1, read as the reverse complement.
GGCGCTCCGGCAGGTCGACGAGCTCGAGCGGAGCCTCCGCGTGCTCGCTCTCGGTGAAGAGGTCGTCCTGGATCCAGTCGGCCAGCGAGGAGACTCCGACGCCGAGCAGCCGGATCCCGCCCGAGATGTCGCTGTCCTCGAGAAGCCGCCGGGCGACGCGCGCGATCACCCGGGGGTCGTCGGTAGGACCGGCCAGTGTCGACGAACGGGTGTGAGTGGTGAAGTCGTGCATCCGCGTCTTCACCGTCACCGTCCGGCCGGACAGCTGGGCCTTCTGCAGGCGTTCGGAGACGCGGTGCGCCATCCGGTCACCGATTGCCGCCAGCAAGGACCGGTCGATGATGTCGGTCTCGAAGGTGTCCTCGATGCTGATCGACTTGGTCTCCCGGTCGCTCACCACCGGGCGGTCGTCCGAGGCCGTCGCCAGCCGGTGCAGGCTCGACCCGTGGGCCGAACCCACGTGCCGGATCAGCTCGTCCTCGTCGAGCTGCTGCAGGTCCGCGACGGTCCGCACGCCGGCCATGCTGAGTCGTTGGGCGGTCGCCGGACCGACGCCCGGGATCACCGTCACCTGCATCGGCGCGAGGAACTCCGCCTCGGTCCCCGCCGGCACCACGACGACGCCGTCGGGCTTGTCGAGGTCGCTCGCGATCTTCGCGATCAGCTTGGAGGTGCCGGCTCCGACCGAAGCGGTGAGGCCGCCGCTGGCCTCCTTGATCGCGGCCTTGAGGTCTTCCGAGATCGCCTGCACGTCCTCGACCGTCAGGTTGTTCAACCCGGCGGCGGCCAGATCGACGAACGCCTCGTCCAGCGAAAGCGGCTCGACCAGCGGTGACAGCGCGCGCATCTGCGCCATCACGGCCTGGCTCGTCTCCCGGTAGACGTCGAACCGCGCCCCCAGGTACGCCGCGTGCGGGCAGCGCGAGCGTGCCTCGGCCGTGGACATCGCCGAGCGCACGCCATACTTACGGGCCTCGTACGACGCGGTCGACACGACGCCGCGCAGGCCGATCCCACCCACGACGACAGGCTTGCCGCGCAGGGAGGGCTTGTCCCGCTGCTCGACCGCGGCGAAGAACGCGTCCAGGTCGACGTGCAGGATGGAGGGATCGGTACGCACTGTCACAGTCTCCCCGGCCGCACCGACAATCCCGCGCCGCCTGGCAGGATTCCTGCCATGACTAGCTTCCCGGCGCACTGGGACGACGGCACCACATCGACCGCGCCCGACCATCAGGTGCACTGGTACGACGACCGGACGGCGATCATCCGCCAAGCCCTGCGCACGAACTTCGAGGGCCCGTTCATCTACCTGCTGCTCGGCTCCGAACGCGCCCTCCTGCTCGACACCGGTACCGGTCATACCGACCTGCGCTCGGTGGTCGACGAGTTGCTGAAAGGCCGCGACCTCGAGCTCGTGGTGGCGCACACGCACGGTCACGGCGACCACGTCGGCGGCGACGACCAGTTCGACTCCGTCGTCGGGCGGACCGCCGAAGAGGTCGCCGAGTTCTTCGGGATCGCCTCCTGGCCGGAGCAGATCGTGCAGTTCGACCTCGGCGACCGGGTGCTCGACGTAATCCCGCTGCCCGGCCATCACCCCTCGCACCTAGCCTTCTACGACCGGGCGACGCGGTTGCTGCTGACGGGTGACTCGCTGTACCCGGGCCGGCTCTACGTCTTCGACTGGCCCGCGTTCCGGGCGAGCGTGGCGCGGCTGGCCGGGTTCGTTGCCGACGGCAATCCCGTCTCGCTGGTGCTCGGCACCCACATCGAGATGACGGACCAGCCGGGCGTCGACTACGAGATGGGAGCCGACCGGCATCCCGGCGAGCACGAGCTGCAGCTGGATCCCGCGGTGCTGACGGAACTCGCCGAGGTGATGGCGCAGGCCGGTGACACCCCGGTGCGGATCGAGCGCGACCACTTCATCGTCTATCCCGTCGGATGACCTGGTCGACCCCCTCGGACGACCTGCGCGCGGCCCACCGGCGTACCGGCGGGTGGGCCGCGACGCGACCTAGGTCACACGAAGGGCACTGTTCAGGCACACTGAGGCCAGGTACCGGCAGGTAGCGCACCACAGGCAGGCGACAGGGGAGGCGCAAATGGGCGAGGAAGTCGACCGGGTCGAGTTCACCCGGGCGGATCGGACCGCATTCCGGAACCAGGTGCACCGCAATCTGGACGCGTTCGCGCGGATGCTGCGCGAGGCGCGCTTCGCCGCGGAGCGGCCGATGACCGGCATCGAGATCGAGCTGAACCTGGTCGACGAGAACCACGACCCGGCGTTCAAGAACTCCGAGGTGCTGAGCGCGATCGAGGACGACGCGTTCCAGACCGAGCTCGGCCAGTTCAACATCGAGATCAACGTGCCGCCGGGCCAGATCGACGGCAGCGGCCTGGTCACGATGGAGGAGTCGATTCGCGACAGCCTGAACGCGGCCGAGGAGAAGGCGTCGCGGACCGGCTCGTCGATGGTGGTGGTCGGGATCCTGCCGACGCTGCTGACCGAGCACATCCACCGCGAGGCGCTGAGCACCAACCCGCGGTACGCGTTGCTCAACGACCAGATCTTCCAGGCCCGCGGCGAGGACGTGCAGATCGCCATCGACGGGATCGAGCGGCTGCAGGTCACCGCCGACAGCATCGTGCCCGAAGCCGCCTGTACGTCGACGCAGTTCCACCTGCAGGTGACTCCGGAGGCGTTCCCGCGCTACTGGAACGCGGCGCAGGCGATCTCCGGCGTGCAGCTCGCGATCGGGGCGAACTCGCCCTTCCTGTTCGGCAAGGAGCTGAACCGGGAGACCCGGATCGCGTTGTTCGAGCAGGCCGCGGACACCCGCACGCACGAGCTGAAGACGCAGGGGGTCCGGCCGCGGGTGTGGTTCGGTGAACGCTGGATCACCTCGATCTTCGACCTGTTCGAGGAGAACTCGCGCTACTACCCGGCGCTGCTCCCGGTCACCTCGGACGAGGATCCGATCGCGGTACTGGATCGTGGCGACACCCCAGCCCTTTCGGAACTGCGGCTGCACAACGGGACGATCTATCGCTGGAACCGCCCTGTGTACGACGTTGTCCGGGAGAAGCCCCATCTGCGGGTGGAGAACCGGGTGCTGCCGGCCGGCCCGACCGTGGTCGACACGATGGCCAACGGCGCCTTCTACTTCGGCCTGGTCCGCGCGCTCGCCCACGACGAGCGGCCGATCTGGTCGCAGATGTCGTTCAGCGCGGCGGAGGAGAACTTCCACGAGGCGGCCCGGCAGGGGATCGACGCCGAGGTGTTCTGGCCGGGCGTCGGCACCGCCCGCGCGACCGAGCTGGTACTGCGGCGGCTGTTGCCGATGGCATCGCGGGGACTCGACGAATGGGGAGTCGACGCGGCGGTGCGGGACCGGCTGCTGGGCATCATCGAGCAGCGCTGCCTGACCCACCGCAACGGCGCCTCCTGGCAGGCCGACGAGTTCCACCGGCTGTACACCAGGGGATCCCACGGCCGCCGGGACGCGTTGCGCGGGATGGTGCGGCGGTACTGCGAGCACATGCACGAGAACACCCCGGTGCACGACTGGCCCATCGATTAACCGAGTAAGTCCCGGACCGGCGGACCCGTTCGTCGGCCCGGGCGATTCCGGAGACAACGTAGGACAACGGCGGAACCGGGGTCAGCCGGGCGGAACAGTTTCCTTTGCCTAGAGCAACATCCGGCGATCCCTGCGCTGGTTGGAGCCTCGGCGTACCGGCTCCGGGCGCGTCCGGTGGCACGGTCGGGCCATCACTGCAAGGGTGTGAGCTCGCGAAGGTTAGAAGGTGCCTGCGCGGGTATTGAGTCGTGAACCGAAGTGCCCCTGACCGGTCGGTCCGGCCGCCCCGGCCCGGCCGTGTTGCGGGCACAACTGCCGGAGGGTCACGGTCGCGACACAGGTGGTGCTTTTCCACAGATGCCGGAGCGGGTTCAGGGCAGTATCGTTCGGAACGGGTCGACCGTGACACCCGGAGGTGAGGCAAGTCGATGACGACCATCGTCGTGGGTTATGTGCCGAAGGCCGAAGGGCGCGCGGCGCTCAGGCGGGCGGCAGAGGAGGCGACGCTTCGCGACGCCAAGCTGGTGGTGGTGAACTCGCACCGGGGCGGACGCAGCTTCGACAGCGACGAGGCCGCGGCGAGTGATGCCGCGTTGACGGAGGTACGGGAGCAGCTCGACTCGACCGGTGTGCCCTACGAGGTGCGGCAACTGGTGCGTGGACTCGATCCGGCGGAGGACCTGGTGGCCGTCGCCGAGCAGGTGCACGCGGAGTTCATCGTGATCGGCCTGCGGCGCAGGTCCCCGGTCGGCAAGCTCATCCTCGGCAGCAATGCCCAGCGGGTGCTGCTCGACGCTCCGTGTCCGGTGCTGGCCGTGAAGGCCGAGGAAGGGGAGGACTGAGGTGACTTCGACACGCAGCAAGAAGCTGTGCCTCGCACAGCAGCCCGACGCCGACGAGATGCTGAGCAGGGACCCGTTCGCGCTGCTGGTGGGCATGCTTCTCGATCAGCAGATCCCGATGGAGCGCGCCTTCGCCGGTCCGGTTGCGATCGCGCAACGGATGGAAGGCCCTTTCGACCCGTCCACGGTCGCCACCTACGATCCGGACGGTTTCGTCGAGGTGGTGGCCGGCCCACCGGCGATCCACCGCTTCCCGACCGCGATGGCCGCGCGGATCCAGACCCTGGCCAAACACCTGGACGAGGAGTACGGCGGTAACGCCTCGGCGGTCTGGGGCGATGTGAAGTCTGGGGACGACCTGCTGGCCAGGCTGTCCGCACTGCCCGGGTTCGGTGCGCAGAAGGCGAAGATCTTCGTCGCACTGCTGGGCAAGCAGCTCAAGGTCAGGCCGCGTGGCTGGCGTGAGGCGTCCGAGCCGTACGGGGAGGACGGCGCGTACAAGTCGGTGGCGGACGTGATCGACGTGGCGTCGCTGGTGAAGGTGAGGCAGTTCAAACAGGAGCAACAGGTCGAGAAACGGGTGGTCGCCCGGCCGTTGCGGCAGACCAGGAACAGTTGAAGATTTGATCGTGGCGGCGCCGGTACCAGTCCCGACAACGGTCTGGTACCGGTGGTGGCACGCCGTTCCGGGGGTCGCGCGGCGATCGGCCTTGGGCCGCGGATTACAATGTAGTGTTGCCGCCGCCTGACCAGCGAGCAGCCGCAGACATCGAAGCACAATCCAGGCAAGAACGCAGCACCTCAGCACCAACGCACCGCAGTACCGCTGTACAGAACCCTGCAGACTGAATCGTCAGACGAGAGGTAATTCGTGTCGTCCAGCTCGTCCGAGAACCTTCCCGCCGAGTCCGTCCGGGCCGTGGCCGCCACCGCCCGCAGCACGGCCCCGAGGACCAGCGCCAGAGTGTCCGACCCTGCCGCCAAGAAGGCACCCGTGAAGAAGGCCGCCCCCGCGGCCAAGAAGGCTGCTGCGTCCACCAAGGAGGACGGTATCCCCGCGAAGAAGGTCGCCGCGAAGAAGACGCCGGCGAAGAAGGCCGTGTCCGAGGCGGGTCTGTCCATCGACCCGAAGACCGGTAAGCCGCGCGCTCTGGACGAAGTCGACGAGGCGGACTTCTCGCCGGACGCGGTGAAGCCGCTGGAGAAGGAGCTCACCGAGGACCAGGGCTTCATCGTCTCCGAGGCCGACGAGACCGACGAGCCCGAGCAGCAGGTGATGGTCGCCGGTGCCACCGCCGACCCGGTGAAGGACTACCTGAAGCAGATCGGCAAGGTCCCGCTGCTGAACGCCGAGCAGGAGGTCGAGCTCGCCAAGCGGATCGAGGCCGGCCTGTTCGCCGAGGAGCAGATCGGCGACGAGGCGACCAAGCTGAAGGACAAGGTCAAGGACGAGTACGAGTGGATCTCGGAGGACGGCCGTCGCGCCAAGAACCACCTCCTCGAGGCCAACCTGCGACTCGTCGTCTCGCTGGCCAAGCGCTACACCGGTCGCGGCATGCTGTTCCTGGACCTGATCCAGGAGGGCAACCTCGGTCTGATCCGTGCGGTCGAGAAGTTCGACTACACCAAGGGCTACAAGTTCTCCACCTACGCGACCTGGTGGATCCGGCAGGCGATCACCCGCGCGATGGCCGACCAGGCCCGCACCATCCGGATTCCGGTGCACATGGTCGAGGTCATCAACAAGCTCGCCCGGGTGCAGCGCCAGATGCTGCAGGACCTCGGCCGCGAACCCACTCCGGAAGAGCTCGCCAAGGAGCTCGACATGACCCCGGAGAAGGTCATCGAGGTGCAGAAGTACGGCCGCGAGCCGATCTCCCTGCACACCCCGCTGGGTGAGGACGGCGACTCCGAGTTCGGCGACCTGATCGAGGACTCCGAGGCGATCGTGCCGGCCGAGGCCGTCTCGTTCACCCTGCTGCAGGAGCAGTTGCACGCGGTACTGGACACGCTGTCCGAGCGGGAGGCCGGCGTCGTCTCGATGCGCTTCGGCCTGACCGACGGCCAGCCGAAGACGCTGGACGAGATCGGCAAGGTCTACGGCGTGACCCGCGAGCGGATCCGCCAGATCGAGTCGAAGACGATGTCGAAGCTGCGGCACCCGTCCCGCTCGCAGGTGCTGCGGGACTACCTGGACTGATCGGGTCTTGATGGGCAGGGCACTCGCCGGCGTCTGGACGCTGGCGGTCCCTGCCCTCGGACCGGACTCCGGTCTGCTGGCCGTCGCCGTTCTCACGGCGGCGGCCGTTCTGTTCGCGGTACTCCAGGTCTCCCGCACGGCGGCGCAGCGTCCGCTCTCGTCGCCGCTGCCCGCGCGCGCCAGCGCCACCCGGGCCAACTCCCGCCGTACCGCGTATCTCTCCCTCCGCGATCCCGACGCCGCCGGCAGGCCGCGTCCGCGAGCACCGGGAAGGTAGCCGGCTGCCGTCTCTTCGGCAGCCCCTCTCGCGCTACCCATCCCTTCTCACTCGTGGAGTACTGCCATGCCTTCCTTCCTCGACGCGCCGATCAGCGGCGCATACCACCTCGTCAACGGACTCGCGACCGCGATCGAGCCCCTGACCGGCGGGTACGCCGCTGCCGTGGCGATCGTGCTCTGCACGGTCGCCGTCCGCCTGTTGCTCCTCCCGCTCAGCCTCGCCGCGATCCGCGGCGACAAGTCGCGGGCCGCCTTGATGCCAGAGATCCGCGAGATCCAGCAGCGGCACGGCAAGAACCCCGAGCGGGTTCAGCGTGAGGTGGCCAAGCTGCAGTCCGAGTCCGGGACCACCCTGCTGGCCGGATGCCTGCCGATGTTCGCGCAGCTGCCGTTCTTCTGGGTGATGTACAGCCTGTTCACCACGGCGATCGTGGCAGGCCAGTCGAACCAACTGCTCGCCGGGACGATCTTCGGTGCGCCGCTCGGCCTCCACTGGCCACTGTTCGCGTCGACCCCGGCGTACCTGGGGCTCGCCGTTCTGCTGGCGGTAGTCGCGTACTTCTCGTCCCGCCGGCAGTTGCGCCAGCTGGATGAGACGGCCTCGCCGATGTCTCGCGGGATCGCCCGCCTGCTGCCGTTCGGCACTCTGGCTACAGCCGCCTTCATCCCGCTGGCAGCGGGCCTCTACCTGCTGACCACCACGACGTGGACGCTCGTGGAGCGCACGATCCTGCTGCGTTAGCGCTCGCGGCGAGCCTGGAGGCCGTCGAGGATCCGGGCCAGGCCGTACTTGAAGTCGTCCTCGCTGCCGCCGACGATGTCGTGGCCGCGGTGGGCCGCGTAGAGCTCCTTCATCCTGGGGTAGTCCTGCGCGGCCTGGTCGGCCTCCAGCAGGCTGAAGCCACCGCCCTCATACAGGGCGAGCATGCGATCCGAGACGCACTCGCCGTCGCACCGGAGACAGCGCTCTCGCCGGTCCGCCAAGGTCGCCTTCGCCGAGGCCATGTCGAGCAGCCTCGTCATCGCCGCGGTCGCGGTGCTCGGCTCCGCAGTACTTGCCTTCGTTCTTCTTCGCGACCGCAAGCCTGAGGCGACTGCCGATCCGTCCAGCGACGACTCCGTCATCGTCGCGCACTGACGGCAGGACGCGGCCCCAGGTCACATTTGGCCGGTCTGTGTCGTCAGACCTGTGTATGCATCCGGATTTGTCCTGTGGAAGGAAGTCATGAGCTCAGCGCTTGAAACTCTTCGCCCCGACTTCAGCGGGGACATCATCGAACCGGGCGGAGCGGAGTACGAATCGGCCAGTCGGTCGGTCCTGGCTTCGGGTAGCCCGGCCTACGTTCTGCGCCCCAAGAGCCTCGGGGACGTGCAAGCAGGTGTCAGATTCGCCGCCGACGCGGGACTCGTGCTGTCCGTGCGAGGCGGCGGTCACAGCTTCCCGGGCTTCGGCACCAACGACGGCGGCGTCGTGATCGACCTGAGCAAGCTCGCGACCGTGGAGGTCGTCGACAAGGAACGGCACCTCGTGCGGATCGGCGGTGGCGCCACCTGGGGTCAGGTCGCGGCCGCCTTGGCCCCGCACAACCTGGCGATCTCCTCGGGCGACACCAAGAGCGTTGGCGTAGGTGGGCTGACGTTGACCGGTGGCATCGGTTGGAAGGTCAGGAAGTATGGTCTGGCCCTGGACAATGTGGTCGCCCTGGAGGTGGTCACGGCCAACGCAGAGGTCGTGCGTGCGACCGTGGAGGAGAACCCGGAGCTGTTCTGGGCGCTTCGCGGTGGCGGCGGCAACTTCGGGATCGTGACCGCCTTCGAGTTCGCGGCGCACCCGACCACCGACGTCTTCTATGGGAAGATCGCCTTCCCGGCAGCGGAGCTGGCTACCGTGCTCCAGGGGTGGGCGGACTACCTCCGCACCGCGCCCGAAGAGCTCACCTCCATCGCGGATTTCGCCAATCCGTTCGCCGGCGGACGGGAGGCGCCGGTCGAGATCCACGTCACCTTCGACGGCGACGACCCGGAGCTCGCCGCAAAGGCGATCGACCCGATCCGCCGGCTCGGCACGATACTCGAAGACGATGTCGCGCTGCGGCCCTACGCGGACACCCTCGTCGATGGTATGACGCCACCGCCCGGCATCCAGCTGGTGACCCGCAGCGCCTTCGTGGACAAGGATTCGGTGCCCGAGGTCCTTCGGATCCTTGCTGAGGTCGGGGCATCGGAACGGCCGCCGATCGTCGCCGTCCGAAGCGTCGGCGGTGCGGTGTCCCGAGTCTCCGACGACGCCACCGCCTACGCGCATCGCCAAGCGGAGCTGATGTTCGTGACCAGCATCATTGGTCCGAAGCCGGCCATCGACGCAGCTGGGCCGGCTCTGGAGGCGATCTGGGGGAGACTCGCACCTCACGTCAACGGCGCCTACGCGAACTTCCTCACTGCTCACACCGCGGAGGATGTCGCCGCGATCTATCCGGCCGGGACCTATCAGCGGCTCGCGGCGGTCAAGCGTCAGTACGACCCCGCCAATCTGTTCGCCGGCAACCACAACGTCCGGCCTCAGTGAGCCGGGCTGATCTGTAGGCGGTGGGGTGGGTGGTGTGTAGGTTGCTGCGGTGGGAAGTGAGTCGCAGCTCGAACCTCTGCCTGGTTCACCGAGGCCGACAACGGTCATGCCGTCGGCGTTGCGCATGGCCGCCGAGAGCGCTCCCTTGATGCTCGACCTGGTGGAGTTCGCGACCGAGATCGTAGCGAGCGCTTCCCCCAGAACCGACCACGAACACTGGCGTACTGCGGTGCTGGCCGGGCTGATCGACCCCAGCTCGGGCACGCCGCAGTACGGGCCGACCATGCGGGCGTGGTCGCCGGAGGATGACCTGGTCACGCCGCAGCGGGTGGAGCCGTGGATCGAGGTCTTCCAGGCTGTGCTCGGCGAGTCGCCCGAGCTCGTGCCCACGTTGCTCGTCGCCTTCCGTGATGGACAGGTGGCCGCAGAGAGCCTGCAGGGCTTTGAGCGACTCGAGCGGCTCGGCGCGGTGATCGTCGAGGACTCGCTGGTGCGGTTGACGCCGCTCGGTGTGCGCGGGCTGTTCGCGTGCGGTCGGTGGGCGGATCCGTCGTACTGGCTGCTCGAGCCGGGGGAGTGGTGGGCGAATCTCTCGACCGAGGATCTCGTCGCGTTCCTGCAAGCGGCGGCTCAACTGCGGCTGGTCGATCAGGCCGGAGCGGTTGGGCGATGGTTCGAGCAGGCGTCGCCGGAGCAGTTCGCGTACCAGTTGGTGCATGCCGGGCCGAGCCTGCACGGCGGCGCGCTGGCCACGGCCTTCGGTTACCTGCTGCGGATCGGGCTGGACGCGGCGCCGGCCGTCGAGGAGTGGCTGGCCAACGTCTCGCTGGCCTGCTGGGGCTTGCAGTGGTTCGACCTGATCGGCGCGCCACGAGCCGGTGCGCCGACCGAGCAGGAGCATGCGTGCCTGATCGCCGAGTCGAAGCGAGCAGTCGACGAATTGCGAGCCCTGCTGGACCGTTCGGCGCTCGAGCCACCTCAGCCTCCGTTGCCTGGAGCAACGATCGATCAGCTGAGCCTCGCCATCCCGCACCGGCTCGCCACGCCACGCGTCGGCGAACTCCTGCAGCGCCTGCTGAACTCCGAGGTCCCCGAGCAACCCGGCGATCGCGCCGAGCTCGAACAGCTACTCGCGGAGACCCGGTGACGTCCCGCTGAGTTGTTTGCCAAGGTGGCAACAAGGTTTGCCATCACCCATTGTGGTGACACACGATCGGGTCCATGACGACCGATGAGCTGTCCGACGAAGAGTCCTGGAACCACCGCTACTCCGAGAGCGCCCAGATCTGGAGTGGCCGGCCGAACGTCGTACTGGTGCAGGAGACCACCGATCTCACGCCGGGCCGCGCCCTGGACCTCGGCTGCGGCGAAGGCGCGGACGCGATCTGGCTGGCCGAGCAGGGCTGGCAGGTGACAGCAGTCGACATTTCCACTGTCGCCCTGGCCCGAGCAGCCGCCCACGCCACTATGTACGGTCAGGCTGTGGCCGGGCGGATCGACTGGCAGCACTGCGACCTCGGCAAGACCTTCCCCGAGGGGAGCTACGACCTCGTGTCGGCCCAGTTCCTGCACTCGCTCGGTGAAATGCCGCGTGAGGAGATCCTCCGCAAGGCAGCCGACGCGGTCGCCCCGGGCGGCATCCTGCTGATCGAGGGCCATCTGAGCTTCCCCTCCTGGGAGCACAACCATCACCCCGACATCCACTTCCCGACCCCCGAGGAGGTGATCGCCGACCTCGAGCTCCCCGAGGGCGAGTGGGAGATCCTGCTGAGCCAGACCCATCCCCGCGAACACCCATCCCCGGACGGCCAACCCAGCACCCGGCCTGACGCCACCGTCAAGGTCCGCCGCCTGCCGTAGTACGGGGTCGATGTTCATCCGTGCATCCGACCTCGTTCACCGCGGACCAGTCTGGTGCGGTGATTCTTGGGCGTTATGAACACCCCTGATCTGGTTCACGAGCTCGGCTTCCGCGTGCTGGACGAGGAGGACGACGACCCGGTGCTGCTGCGCGCTGACGGTACTCCGGTCGACACCTGGCGCGAGGGCTACCCGTACGGCGAACGCCTTGCGCGCGAGGTCTACGACCGGGACAAGCGGCTGCTCCAGATCGAGCTGCTCAAGTTGCAGTACTGGGTGAAGCGCTCGAAGCAGAAGCTGGTGATCGTCTTCGAGGGGCGCGACGCGGCGGGCAAGGGCGGCACCATCAAGCGGTTCATGGAGCACCTGAACCCGCGCGGCGCCCGGATCGTCGCGCTGGAGAAGCCGACCGAGCGGGAGCGGACCCAGTGGTACTTCCAGCGGTACGTCGAGCACCTGCCGGCCGCCGGCGAGATGGTGCTGTTCGACCGGTCCTGGTACAACCGCGCCTGCGTCGAGCGGGTGATGGGGTTCTGCACCGACGAGCAGTACGACGAGTTCATGCGGCAGGCACCGGAGTTCGAGCGGATGCTGCTGCGCTCCGGGATCAAGCTGGTGAAGCTGTGGTTCTCGGTGTCGCAGGCCGAGCAGCAGACGCGTTTCATGATCCGGCAGATCGACCCGGTCCGGCAGTGGAAGCTGTCGCCGACCGACCTCGCCTCGCTGGACAAGTGGAAGGACTACACCGAGGCCAAGGAGGCGATGTTCCACTACACGGACACGCGGCATGCGCCCTGGACCGTGGTGAAGAGCAACGACAAGAAGCGCGCCCGGCTCGAGGCCATGCGGCACGTGCTCAGCCTCTACGACTACGACAACAAGGACTTCGAACTGGTCGCGCACCCGGACGGCCAGGTCCTCGGCCCCGCCGCCCAGGTATTCGAACACGGCGAGTCCGCCAACCGCACCTTCCCCGCCCTCTGACCTCAGCCCAGGGGAGTGAGGGGCAGGTGGACGGTGAAGGTGGCGCCGCCCCCGGGAGTGTCGGTGACGGTGACCTTGCCGCTATGGGCGGCGACCAACGCAGCCACGATCGAGAGTCCGAGGCCGGAGCCACCAGTGGAGCGAGTACGGGCGGAATCGGCTCGGTAGAAACGCTCGAAGACCCGTGCCTTCTGTTCCGCGCTGAGCCCCGGCCCGGTATCAGCGACCTCGAGGATCGCCTCGCCGTCACGAGTCCCGACCGAGATGGTGATCGGCGCGTCATGCGGCGTGTAATGCACGGCGTTGCTCACCAGATTCCCCAGCACCTGCCGCAGCCGCGCCTCATCGCCCTCGACCACTGGGGCTCCTGAGTCGGGAAGGATCTGCAGTTTCACCGGACGCCCAGGCTGAACAGCCTGTACGTCGTGGACGGAGTCGCCCGCGAGCGTCAGCAGATCCACCGGCCGGTGCTGCAAGGGCCGCTGCTGGTCGAGTCGCGCGAGCAGCAGCAGGTCGTCGACGAGGAGCCCCATCCGCTTCGCCTCGTCCTCGATCCGCTTCATCGTCGCGGGATCGGCGGCGGAACCCCGCTGCCGGGTCAGCTCGGCGAACCCGCGGATCGACGTCAGCGGAGTACGGAGTTCGTGGCTGGCGTCCGCGACGAACCGCCGCATCCGCTCTTCCGACTGCCGGGCGTTGTCCTCCGACTGACGAGCAACCTCCTCGGACTGCCGGGCCACCTCGGCCGACCGCCGGGCCGCGTCCTCCGACCGGCGCGCCGCGAACTCGGAAGCGGTCCGCTGGGCGAAGGCCGTCTCGATCTGCCCGAGCATCTGGTTCAGCGCGAGCGACAACCGCCCGACCTCGGTCCGCGGATCCCGCTGCGGCACCCGCCGGCTCAGATCACCACCGGCGATGGCCACCGCCGTGTGCTCCACGTCCTCCAGCCCTCGAAGACTGCGCCGCACGACCCAGGTGCCGACGCCCGCGAGCAGCACCAGCAGGATGATCCCGGCCGCGATCTGCACTCCGACCAGTCGCTGGATCGTCTGATCCATGTCGCCGAGATTCTGCGCGACCATGATGTAGCCGTCCTGGTTCTGCAGCGGCGTGGCGATCACCCGGAACGTGCCACTGCCCGAGACGGCTCCCGTGTTGAACGGTTCGTCGCCCCGGGCAACCACCTGTGCCAGCGTCATCGTCGGGAGTTGAGGCTCGGCCTCGGTCGGCCGCAAGGGTTCCCGGAACCGTCCGTCGACCGACTTGGTGCCGTCCGCCTCGAAGGCCTGCAGGATGAACACACTGGGCAGCCTCGGCCCGCCGCGCTGGTTCGGCGGCGGCGGACCGTTCGGCCCGAACCCCTTCTGGGCGGAGATCATCTTGGCGGCGTCGCTCAACTGACTGTCCACGCGGTCGGTCAGGTACCCCCGCATGATCGTGGTTGCCACCAGGCCTGAGGCGAGCAGGGCCGCGGTCACCAGCGTCAGCAGTACCACGACGATGGTGATGCGCAGGGGATACCGGTCGGCCAGCCGGCGGTGCGGCATCAGTTGGGGCCTCGCGGGGTTCGCAGTACGTAGCCGACGCCACGGACCGTGTGGAGTAGCTTCTGGTCGCCGGTGTCGACCTTGCGGCGCAGGTAGGACATGTAGGACTCGACCACCCCCGCGTCCCCGGCGAAGTCGTAGTTCCAGACCGCCGAGAGGATCTGCCCCTTCGACATCACCCGCTCGGCGTTCTCCAGCAGGCAGCGCAGCAGCTTGAACTCGGTGAGCGACAACTGCACGGCCTCACCTGCCTTGAACACCTCGTAGCTGTCCTCGTTCAGCTCCAGGTCGGCGTACCGCAGTACCGCGGGCTCGGTCGCGCCCTGCTCGCGGTGGCCGGAGCGGCGCAGCAGCGCGCGGACCCGGGCGACCAGCTCATCCAGGCTGAACGGCTTGGTGACGTAGTCGTCGCCACCGGTGTGCAGGCCGAGCACCTTGTCCTCGACGGCGTCGCGCGCGGTGAGGAACAGCACAGGCACGTGCCGATCCTCACCGCGCAGCCGCCGGACCACCTCGAAACCGTCGAGGCCGGGCATCATCACGTCCAGCACCACCAGGTCGGGCTCCACCTCCCGGGCCTTCCGGAGCGCCTCGGCCCCGTGGGTCGCCGTGGTCACCTCGTACCCGGCGAAGCGCAGACTCGCGGACAGCAGCTCGACGATGTTGGGCTCGTCGTCGACCACCAGCAGATGCGGGCTCATGCCCACAGTCTTACGCCCGCACCCGTGCGATTCCTGGAAGGTTCCTGGCAATCGGCTGTGAGTGTCAGCGGGGTCCGCGCTTGAAACCCCACTTCTCCCGGGCCGCGTCGCGGACCGTTCCGTCGTTCACGCTGGTCGCGGTGGCCTTGCCGTCCGCCACGATGGCCGACACCGAGACGGTGTTGCCGGTCTTGACGCTGGCGATCCCGTCACGCGCCGCGTTCACCAGGGTGTCGGCGGTGACGACGTAGTCCTTGCTGTACCCGTCGGCGCTCTTCACCGTGATCGAGTCCCTGCTGACCGCCGTGACCTCGCCGGTCTGGGTGGCCACGGTCTGGTAGCCGCCGCCCTCCTTCTCGACGACGAACTCGCCGTGCAGCGCGCCGCCCATCCCGAACTCGCTGTGCCGGCCGGGTCCCCGGTCAGGTTTGGCGGGGTCGGCCGAGTTGGGTGCCGACGGTGAGGCGGACGGGCTGGCCGAAGGGCTGGGGGACGGGTCCGCGTTGGTGGTTGCCCAGGCGACTCCGCCGGCCGTGGTGGTCGCCAGGACGGCGGCCACGGTGCCGGCCACCCGCCAGCGCTTGTCGGTGAGCTTCTGGTTCAACGCCATGCTTGCTTGCCTCCCGGTACTGCGTACCAGGTGGTCACCTGGTACTGGTCGTCCCAACATCCCCGGTGGACCTGAGACGACCCTTCGCCGAAGCTGGCAAAACCCTGGCATTCGCTCAGCGAACGGGCGACGCAGCGGGCCCGGACGAGTGACTCAGGGTGGTGGCTCAGACCAGTGGCTCAGACCAGTGGGCTCAGACGAGGAAGAGGACGGCGGCGAGCCAGATGGCGGCGGCCAGGGAGGCGCCGATCAGCTCGATCAGGATCGACAGCCCGGTGGCGCGCAGGGCGTGTTTGGTCGAGGTCCAGGCGTGCGCGTGGGCTCCTAGCCGCTGCCGCTCGGACACGTAGACGCCGAGCGGGAACCCGATGAACATGCCGATCACCGGGATCACGAAGAACCCGACGATGCCGAGCAGCACGCCGATCAGTATCGATCTTCGCGGTACGCCGGACTCGCGCAGCCGCCGCTCGGGCACGATGTACTTGACCACCTGGCTGGCCCCGATCAGCACCACGGCCGCCGAGAGCACGATCCAGCCGGTGGGGCTCTGCTCCTCCAGCGCCCAGACCAGGATCGCCGCCAGGCTCAGGATCGCGCCGGGCAGGATCGGGATCACGATGCCGACGATGCCGACGAAGATCGCCACCCCGACCAGGAACGTCGCCACGCTGTTCACACCGCCACTCTGCCGCAAAACCGGTCGTCGTAGTGTCGGCACATGCCCTATCTGCATGATCTGGTCACCACACTCGCTGCTCCCTGGGTGGTGTTGTCGCCCCGGTCGGGACAGTTGACTGGCGTCGGCGCCGAGGGGGTCTACGCCCGGGACCGCCGCATCCTGTCCCGCCTCCAGGTGTCCGTCGACGGCCGCGCCCCGGTACCCGTCCAGGTCGACGAACGCCGCACCGCAACCACCCGGTACGACGCTGTGCTCGACGGCCTGGGCGATTCCGGCCACGACCCGACAGTGCTCCTCCGGCGTACCCGCGAGGTGTCCGGCGACGGCCTGACCGAGCGGATCACGCTGATCAACCGCTCCCACGTCAGCGTCGACTGCGAGCTGGTGGTTGCCCTCGGCACGGACCTGGCCGGCACCGCCGCCGTACGCAGCGAAGCCGCGGCAGACCTCCCCGCCCTGCCGCCGATCCCGGAAGCGGACCGCCTGCACTGGGAGGACGCGTCCGGAACCAGGGTCACCGCTCTCTTCGATCCAGCTCCTGATGGCCCAGTTCCAGATAGTGCGGAGGCCGAAGCCGAGCGCGGCTGGCAACTGAAGGTCGATGCCGGGCAAGAGGTGAGCGTGATCGTCCACGTCAGCGCGACCTTCCCGGTCACCGACGGCTTCAGCATCGAGCCGCCCGCGAGCAGGCCCGGGTACGACGAGGTCGAGGTCGGGTGCGACGACACGAGGGTGGACCGCTGGTTGCGGCGGTCCTTGGACGATGTCGCAGGACTGCAACTGGCAGCCGAGGAGGGAGAGCGCTATCTCGGCGCCGGACCGCCTTGGTACCTGACCTTGTTCGGCCGGGACTCCCTGATCTCCGCAGGCATGCTGATCCCGGTCGATCCGCAGTTGGCAGCAGGAACACTCCGTGCGCTGGCCCGCCACCAGGGCACCCGCGTCGATCCCGGTGCGGCGGAGCAGCCCGGCAAGATCCCGCACGAGCTCCGCGCGGAGGTGACCGACCACGGCCGCGGTCTCGTCCTGCCGGCCGCCTACTACGGCACCCACGACGCGACCCAGCTGTGGATCACCACGCTCCACAAGGCCTGGCGCTGGGGCATGCCCACGGACGAAGTACGGGCGTTGCTGCCTGCTCTGCAGGGAGCGCTCGCGTGGATGAGGGACTACGCGGACCCGGACGGCGACGGATTCCTCGAGTACATCGACGAGTCCGGCCACGGCCTGGCGAACCAGGGCTGGAAGGATTCGAGCGACTCCGTGCAGTGGCCCGACGGCACGATCGCCACCGCACCCATCGCGCTCTGCGAGGTCCAGGGCTACGCCTACGCCGCCGCGATCGCGGGCGCGGAGCTCCTCACGTCTTTCGGCCTCGAAGGCGCCGAGGAGTGGCGCGAGTGGGCGGCGAACCTCAGAGAGCGCTTCCGCGAGACCTTCTGGGTCGACGGCTACCCGGCGATCGCGCTGGACGGCGCGAAGCGACCCGTCGCCGGACCCGCCTCGAACATGGGTCACCTGCTCGGCACCGGCATCCTCGACCAGGCGGAAGAGGCCGTGGTCGCCGACGTGCTGGCGTCCGGTGACCTCGACAGCGGCTTCGGGCTCAGAACGTTGTCGAAGGCAATGACTCACTTCAACCCGCTCGGCTACCACACCGGCAGCGTCTGGCCGCACGACACCGCGATGACCGTCCAGGGTCTGTACGCCGCCGGTCAGTCCGCTGCCGCTACCTCCCTGGTCAATGGCCTGGTCAGGGCCGCCGAGGCCTTCGACTACCGGCTGCCCGAGCTCTATGGCGGAAGCGGTCTGCCGGAGGAGAACACCCCGACGCCGTACCCGTTGTCGTGCCGACCGCAGGCATGGGCCGCGGCCGCAGCCGTCGCTGTTGTGATCGCCGCACTGGGGATCTCGCCCGACGTGCCGAACGGGACGCTGCGGATCACACCGGCCGAGAACTTCCCCTGGAAGAACCTCCAGCTCGCCGGCCTCCGGCTCGGATCGGGCGAGCTGTCGCTCGCGCTGACCGACGGCGAGCTCGCAGTGCGGAACTCGCCCCTCGAAGTGCAGTGACTCGCCAGGTGGAGTGATTCCCGAGGTGGAGTGACTTGCCAGGTGGAGTGACTTGCGCGGCTCGGGGATGGTGCCGGGGCTCAGTGCAGGGTGCCGAGGGCGGCGACGGTTGCGATGGTGAGGTAGATGCCTCCGACGACGAGGCGTTGCGTCCGTCCGCCGCTCCGGCCCTGTGAGCGGAAGCGACGCCCGATCGCGTCCGCGCCGACCGCGTAGGAGAGATCCAGCAGCAGCCCGATCGCAAGCACGGCCACGCCCAGCAACAGCATCTCGTTCCGCAACTGCACCGGACCCGCACCGCGGCTGGTGAATTGCGGCAGGAACGCGAGGAAGAACAACGCGACCTTCGGGTTGAGCAGGTTCACCAGCACGCCCTCCCGGAACACCCGACCGAGCGGCGCGGTGCGTACGCCGCCGATCCCTTCACCGGCAGGCGCCCGCAGAGTCTTCAGACCCAGCACCGCGAGATAGGCCGCCCCGACCAGCGTGATCCCGGTGAAGATCGCGGGCGACGCCCGGACCACAGCCACCAGTCCGAGGGCCGCGACCACGATGTAGACGAGCGTGCCGGTCTCGATCGCGAAGGCGGAGACGACCCCGGCGCGCCGGCCCTGGGCGAGGCTCCGGAGCGAGATGTAGATGTTGTTCGGCCCCGGCATCCCCACCAGCACGACCGTCGCTCCGACGAACCCGAGCGCCTGCGCGATCCCCATCTGTCTCACCCTCTCGAACTGGACTGCTGACTGCCACTAGCCTGGCGGGATTGGAAGCAGTCCACCCGAGCCAATGAGGGGTGAAGTGGACCGTTCTGGAGATCCGTCCGCCCTCGCGGACCTGATCGGGCACCGCCTCACCGACCATTCCGGCGGCCTGTACCGTCGCCTGGCCGACGCGATCGCCGAGCTCATCGGATCCGCCGAACTCCCCGTCGGCGCGCGGCTACCGGCCGAACGCCCGTTGGCCGAGGCCCTGGCGATCAGCCGCTCGACGGTCGTCGCGGCGTACGACGAACTGCGCGGGCGCGGCCTGGTGGAAAGCCGCCGAGGCAGCGGTACGACGGTGGCGCGCTCCGCGAGCCGCGGCCGCTCGGGCGCCGACAAACGCATGCCCAAGGGGTACGGCGAGTCGCTGTTCCACCGGATCGCCGTCGGGCCTGGCGAGGTTATCGCGATGACCTACGCGGTCGACCCCGGAATCCCCGAACTGGCGGCCGAGGTGGAAGAACTGGCCCGCACCGAGCTACCGGTGCTCTTGCAAGGTGTCGGCTACCACCCGCGCGGCCTCGAAGTACTTCGGGAGCGGATCGCGGAACACTTCGACGAGTCGGGTCTGCCGACCAGCGCTGACCAGATCGTGGTGACGAGTGGCGCCCATCAGGCGATCGCGTTGGTGACCCAGATGTACCTGCGCTCGGGGGCGGCCGTGGCGATCGAGCAACCGAGTTGGCCGGGGTGCTTCGACCTGTTCGGAGCCGCCGGCGGCAGGGTGGTCGGCGTACCGCTGGATGACGCGGGGATTCGGCCCGATCTGCTGGCGGCGGCGTTCGCCGAGCATCATCCGGCGATGCTGTTCGTGATGCCGACCTTCCACAATCCGACCGGGCGGCTGATGTCGTCGGCGCGACGGCGTCAGGTGGCTGAGTTGGCAGCCAAGCATGGGGTTGTTGTTGTCGAGGACAACGCGTATTCGACCTGGGACCCGACCGGTCCGGAGATTCCACCGCCGCTGGCCGCCTTCGCGCCGGCGAACGCCGAGGTGCTGACGATCGGCTCGGTGTCGAAGGCGGTCTGGGGTGGTTTGCGGATCGGCTGGATCCGCGCCCCGCGTCCGCTCGCTGAGCGACTGGCCCGGCACAAGGCGCTGGCGGATCTAGGTAGCCCGGTGATCGACCAAGCACTCACCGCACGACTGTTGCCCCGGCTGACCGAATTGACCGCAGCCAGGGCGACCGCCGCGACCGAACGGAAGCGGTGGATGGGCCGGCTGTTGACGGAGCGACTGCCCGAGTGGGTCTGGGAGGAGCCTGAAGGCGGCTCTGCGCTGTGGATCCGGCTGCCGGACACCGATGCACGCGTCTTCGCGCAGGTCGCTCTGAGGCACGGTGTCGAGGTCGTGGCGGGACGCGCGATGGATCCGACGGGGGAGCACGACGATTACCTCAGGGTGCCGTTCAGCTATCCCGTCGACGTCATGGACGACGCGGTCGACCGGATGGCCCGGGCGTGGCAGGAACTGCGTCGCCACGGACCGCCGCCCGCAGTACCGGTGATCGTCTGAGGGATTGTCCGGAACCGGCCACGGCAGCAGTTACGCCGCAAGCTGAATGTGATGCATATAACGGATGGCGGCCACCCTTCCAGGTGACCGCCATCGGTGAAAGCTAGTAGGGGTAAGCGCCCTCGTTGGCGCTTCGAGGCCGGGTTACCGGTCGCCCTCCGCAGGGACCGACTCGGCGGGGGTGTCTTCGAGCCGACCCGTCTCGTCGTGAATGGTGATCGCGATGTTGCGCAGCTTCTCCGCGTGCTCCCGGCCGTGGTGGGCGCAGAACAGGAGCTCCCCACCGCTGGTCAGGGTGACACGAACGTAGGCCTGCGCACCGCAGCGGTCACAACGGTCCGCAGCCGACAGGGTCGAACTCGGGGCGAGTGCTGTAGTCACTTGAGGCCTCATCTCATCTAGTTCCGTACTCACCAGATAGCAACATCCTGACATGCGGATCGCTTCCCGGTAGGTGCAGCGTGTCCGTATGTGAGACGAACCACCTGTTCCCTTATGACGCATATTGACGGGGAATCGTTTCGGATACGGTCGATCTGGTGTTTCCGGCGAGTGTCGGGCGTGTCTTCTCTCACTGTGCGCCACGACCTCTTCACCGTGTGCGCGCGGTCGGAGTGTCGCGAAGACCACACAATCGAGTCCGGATCGATATCTGCCGGGACACCTTTCTTGCTTCGGCTTCGCTGCCTGTGAAGTACCCCGCAGAGATCATGGATACACCAGCGCCACAAGGCGACCCTGCCAGGTTTTGGGGGTCGGGCTGCGTAGGCTGTCTGCGTGCGGTGGTTCCGGCTGCCGCGCGTTGTCTGCTTGTGAACCAGTGAAGGAGCCCTGTGGCCGCCCCGACGCCTCGCAGTACCGAGCTCGACCCGACGTACAACGCCCGCCACCTGCTCGTCCTCGAGGGGCTGGAGGCGGTGCGCAAGCGGCCGGGTATGTACATCGGCTCGACCGACAGCCGCGGTCTGATGCACTGCCTGTGGGAGATCATCGACAACGCGGTCGACGAGGCACTCGCCGGGCACGGTGACCGGATCGACGTCGTGCTGCATCGGGACGGTTCCGTCGAGGTGCGGGACAAGGCTCGCGGCATCCCGGTCGACATCGAGCCGAAGACCAAGCTCAGCGGAGTCGAGGTCGTCTTCACCAAGCTGCACGCCGGCGGCAAGTTCGGCGGCGGCTCGTACAACGCCTCCGGTGGTCTGCACGGCGTCGGCGCCTCCGTCGTGAACGCGCTGTCCGCGCGGCTCGACGTCGAGGTCGACCGTGGCGGCTCGGTCTGGACCACGTCGTTCCGTCGCGGGGTCGCCGGTGAGTTCGACGGCGAGGGCGCGGCCGCGGGATTCACCGCGACCAAGGGA
The DNA here is from genome assembly GCF_004342085.1 of Kribbella orskensis. NCBI lineage: Bacteria > Bacillati > Actinomycetota > Actinomycetes > Propionibacteriales > Kribbellaceae > Kribbella > Kribbella orskensis. The sequence goes on along the minus strand of NZ_SLWM01000014.1, from coordinate 26,358 downwards.
CTGCGCAAGGCCGGCCGGGCCAAGAAGGGTGTCACCGGCACCCGGATCCGGTACTGGGCGGACCGGCAGATCTTCACCAAGGACGCCGCCTTCAACTACGACGAGCTGGTCACCCGGGCGCGGCAGACCTCGTTCCTGGTGCCCGGCCTCGAGCTGGTGGTGCGGGACGAGCGCGGCGACGAGCCGACCGAGGAGTCGTTCAAGCACGAGGGCGGGATCAGCGAGTTCTGCGAGTTCCTGGCCACCGACCAGAAGGTGAGCGACGTCGTCCGGCTGTCCGGGACCGGCCACTTCACCGAGACCGTGCCGATGCTCGACGATGCGGGTCACATGTCGCCGACCGACGTCGAGCGCGATCTCGAGGTCGACATCGCGGTCCGCTGGGGCGACGGCTACGAGACAGAGCTGCGGTCGTTCGTGAACATCGTGTCGACGCCGAAGGGCGGCACCCACGTGGCCGGCTTCGAGCGCGCGCTACCGAAGGTGTTCACCAGCGCGCTGAACGGCACCCGGCTGCTGAAGAACGGTGAGGAGATCATCAAGGACGACGTGCTGGAGGGCATGACGTCCGTGGTCACGGTCCGGCTGTCCGAGCCGCAGTTCGACGGTCAGACGAAGGAAGTCCTCGGTACTCCGGCCGCTTCGCGGATCGTCGCGAAGGTGGTCCAGACCGAGCTCGAGAGCTTCCTCACCTCGACGAAGCGCGAGCACAAGGCGCAGGCCCGCGCAGTACTGGAGAAGGTGGTCGCAGCCTCGCGGACGCGGGTCGCCGCCAGGCAGCACCGGGAGCTGCAGCGGCGCAAGACGGCGCTGGAGTCGTCGGCGTTGCCGGCCAAGCTGGCGGACTGCCGCAGCAACGACGTGGACCGCTCCGAGTTGTTCATCGTCGAGGGTGACTCGGCGCTCGGCACCGCGAAGCTGGCGCGGAGTTCGGAGTTCCAGGCGCTGCTGCCGATCCGGGGCAAGATCCTGAACGTGCAGAAGGCGTCCGTCGGCGACATGCTGAAGAACGCCGAGTGCGCCTCGATCATCCAGGTGGTCGGCGCGGGCTCCGGGCGGACCTTCGACCTGGAGCAGGCGCGCTACGGCAAGATCATCTTCATGGCCGACGCCGACTCCGACGGCGCCCACATCCGCTGCCTGCTGGCGACGCTCTTCTTCCGGTACATGCGGCCCCTGGTCGACGCCGGCCGGGTCTACACCGCCGTACCGCCGCTGCACCGCTTCGAGCTGACGAACCCGAAGAAGGGGCAGGACAAGTACATCTACACGTACTCCGACGCGGAGTACCAGCGGAAGTCGGCCGAGCTGATGAAGAAGGGCGTCCGCTGGAAGGAGCCCCCGCAGCGCTACAAGGGTCTCGGCGAGATGGACGCCGACCAGCTCGCGGAAACCACCATGGACCCGCGGCACCGGACCCTGCGCCGCATCACCGTCGACGACGGCGAAGCCGCCGCTGGTGTCTTCGACCTCCTGATGGGCAACGACGTCGCTCCCCGCAAGGAGTTCATCGTCCAGGGCGCCTACGAACTGGACGAGAACCGCATCGACGTATGACGGGCGGACCGGCGGGGCTGCCGCGGCTTGCCTGTTTTGATTTGGACAACACGTTGATCGATAGGGATGCGTCGTTCGTTGCGTGGGCCGAGTGGTGGGTTGCGCGGGCAGGGCTCGGCCGGGAGGTGGTCGAGTGGTTGCTGGCGAACGACGAGGGTGGGTTCCGGGAGCGGCCCGAGCTGTTCGTGGGAGTTAAGGCGCGGTTCGGGCTCGGCGGTGACGTGGGTGCGATGGTCGAGGCGTATGACCGGGAGCATCCGTTGTTCACCTCGGCCGAGCCGGCCGTGCTCAACGGGCTGACTTCCTTGCGTACTGCGGGATGGAGGGTGGCCGTGGTCACGAACGGTGGCACGCTCCAGCAGGCGATCAAGCTCGAGCACACCGGCATCGGGGCGGTCGTCGACTTCAAGTGCATCTCCGAGTCGGTGGGGGTGCGCAAGCCCGATCCCCGGATCTTCAAGATCGCGGCGGAGTACACCGGTGCGACCTTGGAAGGTGGCTGGATGGTGGGCGACCACCCGGCGTACGACATCGCCGGCGGGATAGCGGCCGGCCTGTCCACCATCCGGATCGGCAACCACCACCCGACAGAAGCTACCCCGGACCGCACGCCGACCTATCACTTCTCGTCCGTGCTCCAGACCTTCCCTGTCATCCTCGCCAGTTGACCTGTGGTCTTCCGCCGGTCCGCAGGGTAAGGATGGGCCCCACCCTGACGGAAGGCGCCGATCATGAGCGAGAAGGCCTATCTGCCGCCGGACGGCCAGGTGCTGACGCCGTACCTGTGCTGTCGTGAGGCCGCGAACGCGATCGAGTGGTACCGCGAGGTGTTCGGTGCTCGCTTGCGCGAGGATCCGTTCGTGGGGCCGGATGGCCGGATCGGGCATGCGGTCCTCGAGATCGGCGGCGCGCCCCTCATGTTGTCCGATGGCTACGCGGAGGCCGGCGTCGAGGCGCCGGCACTGGACCGCCTTCCGACGTACGCGATGAGTCTGTACGTGCCCGACGTCGACGCCACCACCGTGGCCGCCGAGCGTGAGGGCGCCACCGTCGAGAGTCCGCCCGCGGACGCCTTCCACGGCGCCCGGGCTGCCACGATTCTCGACCCCTTCGGCATCCGCTGGATGCTGGCCACCCAGCAGCGTCGGGTCAGCGACGCGGAGTACCAGGCCGCCCGTGCGGACTTCGCCGGCAGTTGACTGAGTGCGCTGCCTCCTCGGCGAGGAGGCAGCGCAGTGGCTCAGCCGAGGCCGTTGCGCAGGATTGCGCGGGCGCCGTTGACGATGGCGTCGCGGTTGGCTTCGTACGTCGGGTCGGTGATGGCGGTGGTGTTCGCCGGGTCGAACTGCAGGACGGGCACGTGGAGGTGGCCAGCCGGCATGGTCGGGTCGAGCAGGTTGCGTTGCAGGGTGTTCCGGTAGGCGACCTCGTTCGACAGGTAGCCGCCACCGGCGCCTTCGGAGGCGATGGAGCCGGGCGTCGGCCCGAGCGGACGCCGTACCGGGAGGGTTTCGCCGGCGGGGATCTCCAGGACCGAGGTGTTGACCCGGGTGCGGAAGGGTGTGACGTCCGTGGCCGCCATCGCGGCGGTCGGAAGACTCGTCGTCAGCCACTCCGGTCCGGCGGGCATGCTCGGGGAGACGACCGGCGCGTTGACGGTCCCGCCGCCCCACAGGTTGTTGTTGTCACCGATGGAACTGACCGAGCGGCGGCGCCCGTTGAACACCTCGAGGTCGAAGATGCCGACCCGGCCCTGGCTCGCGGTCATCACCAGGTCGGCGTGCTGAGCGCCCGGGCGGTAGTGCGGCGCGAGCGCGTCCTCGACCATGTTCTCGTCGAAGTCGGTGTAGCGGACCGGGAACACCACAGTCTGGATCTCGTACGTCTTCCCGTTCACCTTCCACCGCTGCCCGTCGAGGCTGAGCGCGTTCGCCCCGGACGGGTTGCCGATCCGGATGTCAGCATCCAGCGTGAACGGGTCGAACCCGGTCACCAGGACCTTCTGCACCCCGGACCCCTGTACTCCGGAGCTGAACCGGCTGCTGGTGATCCCGCGTGACGAGTACTCGAGGGTCCGGATCAGCGCCGCGCGTTCCGCAGTACTGAGGCTGAAGCGGGGTTCCCACTGCCGGAGCGCGTGGGCCATCGAGATGCGGGCCCAGTAGAGGCCGCGGTCATCGGTCGAGGGGAGTGCGGGTGCGGTCTGCGGGTGCTGCGCGCGGTAGGTCGCGGTCTTCCAGAGCACCTCGCCTTGGACGCGGACGAGGATCGAGGCGGCGGCGCGACTGGGCACAGCGCAGAGTAGGTGACCGAACAGGGCTACCTGGTTGTCGAAGCCGGAGCGGGCCAGGATCTCTGCGGGCACGGACGGATCGCCGCCGATGCCGTTGTCGAGACGCTGCTCCTCGACCGTCCCGGCTACGGTCTGATCGGAGCAGGTCTTTGCCGGGCGAGCCGTGGTGGACGAGGTGGCGGTGGCCGGTGGGGCGGCGGTGAGAGCGGTGCTGAGCACGAGCGCACCGGCCACCGCGGCACGAGAGAAAGAGCTTGGGCGGAGTCTCATTACGGCTGTCTATCAGATCTACCCGAGTCCGCCGAGAGATCGGAACAAGCTTGACTATGGCAGACAGTATGCAAGGGATTACCTTCTGAAGTGTGCTTCCAGGTGGCGTGCGGTTCTTCCCCGCCGATCCGCCGTCAGTCCTCGACCAGGGCCAGGGCGTACACCAATGGCCCGCGCTCAACGGTGATCGCACCGCTGGGTCGGGGGACCGCCTGGATCGCCGCGCCGAGGTGCAGGCGCAGAGTGTGGTCACCGGTCCAGTCCCGCTTGACCTCGTGGACGGAACCCGGGGTGACAGCGATCGGATTCTCCTCGTCGATCGTGAGGGATGCGTCAGTCGCCCAGCCAGGGATCCGAAGCCGAAGTGGAACGACCTCCGAGGCACGGACGCTGATCGTGACGTCGTCCTCGAAGGGATAGCCACCAGAGACGTGCACGCTCAGGGAGTCCGGCTCGACTGAGCACGGCGCGTACGACAGGGCGGTGAGACCTCCGTCGGCCGACCGCATCCAGAGGTAGGTGGTGTACCGGGGCCAGCCCTGGTGGCGGTTCGCAGTACAGCAGCCGAAGTGTGGTTCGAGGCCGAAGATGTTCGCGTCGGGACCGTTGTTCGTGTAGGTCCGGTCTTCGGTGACGTGACACACGACCTGGTTGGCCTGCTGCACGTACTGGTGGGTCCGCTCGTCCGGAGACACGCTCGCCGGCAACGCGTTGAAGGTGAGGCGCTCGAAGCGCTCCGCGATGACCTCGACCGCGCCCCACGACTCCAGCGCCACCTCGAGCGAGGCGAGGTACTCGACGACAGTGCAGGTCTCCGTCCCCTGGCTCGGATGCAGCCCGGCCAGGTGCTCGTCGCAACTGAACAGCCCGTTCGCCTGCCCGTGGTGCTCGTCCAGGGACGCGATCATCCGCAGCAGCCGGGTCTGCTCGTCGTCAGAGGGGGACTGCAGCCACCAGACCGGCATCGCCTTCAGCCCCATCGCGACGTTGACGCCGTGCGAGGATAGGTGGTGGCCGTCGTTCATCCAGGTGCCGCCGGCCTCTTCCTGGTAGGCCAGCAACGTTGCTTCCGGCACCTTCTCGGTGAACGGCAACCGGTCGGCGTAGGCGAACCAGTCGAATCCCTGAGCCTGGCACTTCGCTGCCAACGGCAACAACCAGTCCTCGCCGGTCAGGTCGTGGAGCTGGTGGATGACCCAGACCACGTCCGTCCACCGCGACCGGGCCCACTCGCGCAGCGCCCACTCGTCCAGCCCTCGGCGTCGCCACCGATCCAGCCGCTGCGGGCCACGTCCGGCCAGAACTCGTCGAGGTGCCCGGCCATGCCGTAGGCCTACTGGCGCAACCGCTCGAGCAGCCAACCCTCCGGGCGCAAAGTGCCGAGCGGAAGCGGCCGCAACTCGGGTGCAGCGAGCCACGACTCTTCGGGAGACTGTGCTGAGTCGTCCAGCCCCGGCATCAGCTGATCTGCCTCAGCCTGCCGGTGTCCACGTCGTACATGAAGCCGCCGACCAGTACGTCGTTGCCGATCAGCGGGTGTTCGCGCACCGCGGCGACGTCGCGGCGCAACGCCTCCAACTGGTCGGGCACGACGTTCAGCGGCAGGTATCCGGCGGGCTTGCCGGCCGCGAGCTCCACCTTCTCGCGCAGCTGGTCCTCGGTCATCGCGGCCATCGCACAGCGGGTGTGCGGGATCACCATGATCCGGCGGACCCCGAGCAGCTGCACACCGAGCACGAGGCCGGTCATCGTCAGCTCGGTGACCCGGCCGCCGGCGCTGCGCAGTACCTTCGCGTCGCCGGGCTTGAGCCCGAGCATCTCCAACGGCGGGATCCGGGAGTCCATACAGGTCACCACGCCGATGCCGGCGTGGGCGATGCCGTCGAAGCCGCTGTAGGCGAAGCTCGCCGCGTACTCCGAGTTGGCCGCGAGCAGGTCCTCGAACCCGGTCAGCGGGGTGTTCTGCCCGGACCCTTCACTGCTGACGGCGGCTTCGGCGCTCGTCGGCGGTTCGGCCTTCATCGGGGGAGTCCCGGGGTGATGGTTCCGGCACGCAGGATCGACATGGCGAACGGTTCCTTTCCGCAGGATTCCGGGCGGGGTGGATCAGCGGTCTCACTGGTGACCTGGACGGTCCAGGCCCGGCCGTCGGTGTGTCCCACCGTGACGGTCGCCAGGTCCTCCGCGATGACGCTGACCGCGTCCAGCGCAGCCTCGCCGATGAGGGTGCGGACGGCGATCTCAGCGACCTGCCCGCGCTTGGTCCAGGTGGACCGGCCGCGCAGGTTGTCCAGCACCATCTCGCCGCGGTCGGCGGCGGTCAGGATGGCCTTGGCCGTCTCGAGGTCGAGATGACCGTACATCGTCCCTGCCGGGAGCAGGGTGGCGGTGGGTGCAAAGCGGTGCCCGCCGAGGTGGTTCGACTCCCAGACCCGGCCCGGCGCCAGGGCAGCCATCGCCGCGACGATCGGGCGGCCGAGCAGGGCACAGCACTCGTCCCGCTTGCCGTTGGTGCAGACCAGCAGCACCGGCTCGGTCACCGGCGACAACTCGGGCAGGGATGCCACGACCGCGTCGAGGTCACCTCGACTGACGGCATCGAGGTCGAGCGAGTCGAGCTGTTTCGGGTCGTTGACGGAGCCACCGAGCAGCCACGTCCTGCCCTGCAGGGTGCACGCGACGTACACCTGATGAGCCCGCGGGACCGCGTCCGCGTGCTTCCCAGGACTGCGGATCAGCCCGAAGCGGAGGTCGGCCTTCTTGGCGGCGGCGTCGATCCCGGCGCCGAAATCGGGATCCAGGTGGCTCTGGGTCGGCGCCTTCGCACCCCACGGCCCGGGCTGCTCCACGACGAGCCAGCCGGCGGCGACGATCGCCGACCCCGGCAGAGGTTCCTGGAGCTGCCGGCAGATGGCCGAGCAGAGGCCTGGTGCGCCGGTCGCGTCGATACGTGCACTCACAACCGTTACGGTACGCGAGCTGAGACGGTCACCCGCATGATGATCATCACCTGTGGACGGCCGCCCGCCGCCCGAGCAGCAGAACCGCCAGTACCGCGGCCGCGAACGCGCAGACGGCCGCCCCGGCGAAGATCGTGTGCACTTGTGAAATGGCCGCTTCGCGGAGTGCATCGATGAACGGACGGCAGGTTCCGGGGTTCGCCGGGCACAGCTCGTTGGGCGACGGGATGTCGTCCACCAGCGTGTAGTAGCGGCGCAGCCCGATCGCGGTCAGGGCCGATACGCCTACGAGCATCCCTACCATCCGGGCGACCACGACCAGAGCGCTGACCAGTCCATGGCTGTCTGGCCGGGTGGCGGCGAGCATGGCGGTGTTCACTGGGGAGAGAGCCAGCCCGAAGCCGAACCCGCACAGCAGCAACGCGATGGTCGCCGGTGCGTGGTCGAGCGCGTCCCGCTCCCAGAAGGCCATCAGCACGAACATGGCACCGGCCAGAGCGAGTCCGGCACCAGTGATCAGTCCCAGCCCGTAGCGACGGGTCAACCAGCCTCCGACGACCGCGCCGACAGGCAGGGCGACGAGGAACCTCACCAGCACAAGGGCTGCGGCCAGTTGGCCGCCACCCTGCGTAGTACGGGCGAAGACGGGCACGTCGACCAATGCGGCGATCAGAGCGGCTCCCACCAGGAAGCTGACCAGGAGAGATCCCCAGGCCGCCTTGGAGCCGAGCAACCCGGGCGGAACGATCGCCTGCGCAGTACGGCGTTGCCACAGGGCGAAGGCGATCGCGAAGACGGCGGCGGCAACCAGCAGCCACGGTCCGGCGGGCGCCATCACCTCACGCTCGGGATCAGCTGTGGCGAAGGCCAGAACGATTCCTGCCAGCGCCAGCGCGAGCAGTGTCGCTCCGAGCAGGTCCACCTGCTTCAAGAGGCCGCGGAGACTCGAGCGGCTCTTCACCAGGACCAGCGCGAGCCACAAGACCGCGAGCACGAGCGTGACGAGGCCGATCGGGGTCAGGAGCCGTGATTCGCCGGTGAACGGGACGAAGGGCAGCCCAAGGGTCACGCCGTTCGCGAGCCGGTCGGGCGCTGTCAGGGTTAGTCCGAGCGCTATGCAGGCGAGCAACCCCACTGCAGCGGAGATCGGAGGGCGATGTCGGCCGCGGAGCAGCAGAGCAAGGACGACCGCCACGACGAGGTTCAGCCAGAAGATGTAGCGCCAATCGGCGATCGCCAGGACAACGGCACCCAGCAGTGGTCCTAGTACTGCGCCGAGCTCCTGGACCGCGCCGACGACGCCGAGGGGGAGTCCTCGCTTCTCTGGTGGCCAGAGATCGGCAACCAGGGCAAGCGTTGCGGGGACGAGCCCACCTCCGCCTACGCCTTGGAGGAACCGCCCTGTGACCACCAGCGAGAGGTCGTAGGCCGTGGCTGTGATCAAGGAGCCCACTGCGAACAGGAGCAGCGCGCCGACCAGTACCGGGGTCCTGCCGACGACGTCCGCGATGCGGCCGATCAACGGCAGCACGGCGATGTAGCCGAGCAGGAAGCCGGACACGATCGGCGCGGCCCGCTGCAACTGGTCCGCGGACAGGCCGACGCCGGCCATCATGTCCGGCAAGGCCAGGACGACGACATAGGTGTCCGCCGCGGCGAAGGCGACGGCGATCGAGGCAAGCGTCAGCCGCGCCCTCGACCCGGTCGCCACCTGACTATCCGCCACGGCCGGACCTCCACTCGCCTGCGCTGTGCAGCGCCATCGCCGCGGCCGTCCCGGCCCCTTGATCCGTCACGGCTCGAAGCTCATCACGGTGTGGGGGTCGTCACGGCTTGGTGATCACTACCTGCTCGCCGTACTTGTCCAGGGTCACGTCGTAGCTGCTGGTGGCGCCGTCGTAGAACGGCCCGGTGATCGTTGCCGACACCAACTGCTTGGTGTCCTTGTCGATCTTGAACGTGCTCGGGAAGTCCTGGTCGGCCGGCGCCTTCGGGAAGATGCCCTGCAGGTTCTTGCCCTGGACCGAGCCGGTGACCTCGGTGAGCACCTTCGCGCCGTCCCGCGTCTCGCCCTTGATCACGGGGTCCTTGAGGGTCGGCAGCACAGAGGTGAGGCCCTTCTCCGGGTCGAGCAGGACCGCCGGGTCGGGCGCGCCCAGCCCGGCCAGCTGCGACGGCGGGAGCTCGATGAACTTCGGGGAGAACGGGAGCTTGGCGTAGACCTTGCTGCCCACCGCGACCACCTCCGCGTCGATCGGCGCGCCGGCCGCGCGAACGGTCAGCTTCCCCTTGAACGCGGGGGCGTGCGTCGCCACGCCGTCACCACTGGCCAGCGTCTGCCCGCCGTCCGGGAGGTCCCGGCCGGTCAGCACGATGTGCACGCTGGCCGCCTCGTCGATGGTCTTCTTGACCTCGGTCAGCAGGGCGACCGGATCGTCGCCCTGCTTGGCCGCAGCGTCGTCCTTCTTGTCGCTGCAACCGGCCAGCGTCACCGTCAGCACCAGCGCCGCGCCGAGCGCGACCAGTCTCTTCATGTGCTCAGCCTGCCAGGTCCGCGGCCACCGCGGCGATCGGCTGAGCCACCGGTACGCCGGAGCCGTCGCGGCGGGCGTCCAGCGGGGGCAGGTCGACCGGGGCGCCGCTGTTCGCGCTGGCCCGGACCGGAGCGGCTCCCGCGAAGGCGAGCAGGAGCCCGTCCTCGCCCTTGAGCAGCCGGTGGCACCGGACACCGCCGGTCCCTCGGCCCTTGCCCGGGTACTCGCTGAACGGCGTCACCTTGACCGCTCCGACCTCGGTGCCCGGCAGGGCGTCCGAGGACCCGGAGATGGTCACGACGAAGTTGTCCTTGGCCAGGTCGACCGCGCCGAAGAAGGTCACCTTCGCGCCACCGGTGAGTCGCACCCCGGCCATACCGCCCGCAGTACGGCCCTGGGGCCGGACCACGGAAGCGTTGTAGTGCAGGAGTTGCGCGTCGCTGGTGATGAAGCAGAGCTCCTCGTCACCCGTGGTCAGCTCGACCGCGCCGACCACCTCGTCGCCGTCGTTCAGGCGGATGATCTCCCACGAGTCCCGGTTGCTGAGGTGATCCGGCAGGACCCGCTTCACCACGCCGGTCGCGGTACCGAGGGCGACCCCTACAGAGTCGGGGTCCATCGTGGTCAGCGCGAGCGCCTTCTCACCGGGCTCCAGCGAGACGAACTCGGCGACCGGCGCGCCACCCTGCAGGTTCGGCGCGTTGGCCGTCGTCGGTACGGCGGGCAGGTCGAGCGACTCCAGCCGGATCAGCCGGCCGGTGCTGGTGATCAGCCCGTACTGGCCGCGGGCGGTGCTCTTCACCGCGGACACGATCGCGTCGTGCTTGGCCCGGCTGTCGCCGGTGCCGAACGGCTCGACGCCGTTCGTCCTGGCCAGCAGGCCGGTCGAGCTCATCAGCACCCAGCACGGGTCGTCGGTGACCTCGAGCGGGACCGCGGCGGTCTTGGTCGCGCCGGACGACTCGAGCAGCACCGTACGCCGGGGCGTGCCGTAGGTCTTCGCGACCTCGGCGAGCTCCTCGGAGACGATCTTCTTCAGCAGCGTCTCGTCATCGAGGATCGCGGTCAGCTTCTCGATCTCGCGTTCGAGCTCGCCCTTCTCGGTCTCCAGCTCGAGCTTGGAGAACTTGGTCAGCCGGCGCAGCGGCATGTCGAGGATGTAGTTGGTCTGCACCTCGGTCAGGTCGTAGATGTCCATCAGCCGGGTCCGCGCGGCGGCCGCGTCGTCGCTGGTCCGGATGATCTGGATCACCTCGTCGATGTCCAGGATCGCGACCAGCAGACCGTCGACGATGTGCAGCCGGTCCTGCGCCTTCTTCCGGCGGAACTCGCTGCGTCGCCGGGTGACGTCGTACCGGTGGCCGAGGTAGACGTCGAGCAGCTCCCGCAGGCCGAGCGTGCGGGGCTGGCCGTCGACCAGGCAGACCGCGTTGACGTGGAACGAGTCCTCCAGCGGGGTCAGCCGGTAGAGCTGCTCCAGCAAAGCCTCGGGGACGAAGCCGTTCTTCACCTCGATCACCAGCTGGGTGCCGTGGCTGCGGTCGGTCAGGTCCTTGACGTCGGCGATGCCCTGCAGCTTCTTGGCCTGCACCAGCGTCTTGATCTTCTCGATCACCTTCTCCGGGCCGACCGTGTACGGCAGTTCGGTGACCACGATGCCCTTGCGCCGCGGGGTGACGTTCTCGATCCGGGCGGTGGCGCGCATCTTGAAGCTGCCACGGCCGGTGAGGTAGGCGTCCTTGATGCCTTCCAGGCCGACGATCTTGCCGCCGGTCGGCAGGTCCGGGCCCGGGATGAAGCGCATCAGGTCGTCGAGGTCGGCGCCCGGTGTCTTGATCAGATGCCGCAGCGCCTGGATCACCTCGACCAGGTTGTGCGGGGCCATGTTCGTGGCCATTCCGACGGCGATCCCGGCGGCGCCGTTGACGAGCAGGTTCGGGAAGGCGGCCGGCAGGACCGAGGGCTCTTCCTCACGGCCGTCGTAGTTCGGTTTGAAGTCGACGACGTTCTCGTCCAGGCCGTTGGTCATCGCGACCGCGGGCGGCGCCATCCGGCACTCCGTATAACGCATCGCCGCCGGACCGTCGTCCAGGGATCCGAAGTTCCCGTGGCCGTCGATCAGCGGGACGCGCATCGACCACGGCTGCGCCGTACGGACCAGGGCGTCGTAGATCGCGCCGTCGCCGTGCGGATGGTACTTACCCATGACCTCACCGACGACACGGGCGCTCTTCACGTGGCCGCGGTCGGGGCGGATGTTGTTCTCCGCCATCGAGAACAGGATCCGGCGCTGGACCGGTTTGAGCCCGTCGCGGGCGTCCGGCAGGGCCCGGGAGTAGATCACCGAGTAGGCGTACTCCAGGTAGCTGCTGCGCATCTCGTCGGAGACGTCGACGTCGAGGATGTGCTCCTCGAAGTCCTCGGGCTCGGCGGTGGTGTTGGTACGGCGTGCCATACGGGTCTACGTGCTCCTCGGTGCCAGCAACTCTTGCGAGCGCGCCGCGGCGGTCCGGCGGCAGCGCCATTGTCCCTGGTGAGCCCCAGGAACCGCGGCAGCGACCCGGCCTCCACGACGATTCGCCGCCAACCGTACGCCCATCCGCCGACAACAGCCGGTACTCCGCCACGCCCGGGGCGGGTGGAACATCATTCTGGTCTATTCCATTGCGGCGCCGGGGTGGGACCTTCTGAGGATGAACGCGGTCGGCGCCAAAGCGGCTCCGATTGCCAGGATCAGGCAGAGGCCGGCGATCCCGAGCAGTACGGTCCACGGCACGGTCGCGGGCACGTCGCTCATCCCGTCCGTCATGGCGCGGCGGATCAGCACCCCGACCGTGACGGTGATCGCAGTTCCGAGGCTGAGCGCGACCGCGCCCACCAGCGAGGACTCCCACAGCACCATCCGGCGGATCTGAGCGGGCGTCGCACCGAGCAACCGTGAGGTGACGAACTCGTGACGCCGCTGCAGGCTCCCCATCAGCAACGTGTTGGCGATCGCGATCGCGCTGTAGAGCGCGGCTGGCCCGAGCAGCAGGATCAGCCCGAACTGATTCCCTCGCCGCAACCCGTCGCCCTGCGCCTCCTCCCATTCAACAGCCGGTACTGCGCTCGCCCCGGTGCCGGTGAGGCGTTCGTTCAGAGCCGTCACGAGTGCTCCGGAGTCGACACCTTCCGCAGGCAGGATGAACCACTGGCTCGGCGTCGCCTCCGGCGCGTGCTGACGAGCCAGCTCGGGCGGGAGCACCATCGATGCGGTGACCCCCGGCGCGGCTGGGAGGATCGCGACCACCCGCAGCCGGTCCGCCGTACGGTCGAGGTAGGTGACGGTGATCTCGTCGCCGACGCCGTAGCCTTCGAAGCCGGACAGTTCCTTGCTGATGGCAACTGTTTTGCCGGTCAGGTCGGCCAGGTCGCCGGAGATCGGCGAGAGTGCTCGGGTGCGGGTGGCCGCGACGAGGTCGATGCCCTCGGCGGTCTCGACCTCGGCGGAGTCGCCGTCGGTCCGGATCAGGTCGATCGGGATCGCGCCGTCGGCCGCGGCGACGCCGGTCGTCCCGAGAATGCGCTCTCTCACGGCCGCTCCGTGCTCCGGCGCGGTGACGACGATGGGTGCTCGCAGCGTGTCCCGGATGGTCGCGGCGGCTGCGTCCGCGGCGAAGGACAAGGTGAGCACCATCGACCCGGCGATCGCCGAGATGGCGAGGATCGGCGCCGCCAAGGATGCACTGCGGCGGGGCGCCGCGACCACGTTGCTGCGGGCCAGACGCCCGGAGACCCTCGTCCAGGCGACCAGCGGCAGCGCCCACAACCGGCTGATCCACGGCACGACCAGCGGCGCCAGCAACGTCAGCGCGATGACGAGCAACATCGGCGTGAACATGGAGAGCGGTATCACCGCCTCTCCTGTGCCTGGCCGGATCAGAGCGAGCAAGACGACCGAGCCGGCCAGGAAGAGCAGCCCGAAGCCGATCCGCACGACCCCGATCCGTGTCGGCTCCAGCTCCGCCTCGCGGAGAGCGTCGACGGGGCCGACCTTCGCGGCGCGACGAGCGGCCGACCGCGCACCGAGCATGGCCACCACCAGTCCGGCCGAGATGGCGATCAGCAGGGGCACCCACGGGCTCGCCGGTTCGAGCTTCACCGGCGCGAGCTCGGTGTACGACGCCTTGGCGAGCAGCAGGGGAGTCGCCAGTTGGGCCAGTACCGCGCCGGTGACGGCCGCGGCAAGTGCTACCACCAGCGCCTCGCCGAGCACCATCCGGCGGACCTGCCTGGGTGTCGCGCCGATCAGCCGCAGCAGGCCGACCTCACGGCGCCGTGACGCCACTGCGAAGGCGAATGTGCTCGCGATGACGAAGATCGTGATGAAGCCGGAGATCACCGCGACCAGACTGAGTACGACCTGCAGGCCGGACACGTCCGCGCCGGAGAGCGGAACCCTCACCTGCTGCGGCGGATCCGCCTGTGGCAGGTCGACGGTGATGCTCGCGGCGGCCGGCCCGTCGTACGCGACAGTGGCGGCGGTCGCGGTGGCGGCGAGGCCGAGCAGGAAGACGCCGACTGCCAGGGCGACGAAGGATCCCGCGTAGAGAGAGCGGTGCCGGTGGACCGTCTGGCGGCTGAGGAAGAACATCAGCTCTCCAGGTCGCTCATGGCGGCCGCGATCCGGGCCGCGTCGCCGTGGTCGAGGGAGCCGGCGACCAGACCGTCGGAAAGGAACAGCACCCGGTCGGCGAAGGCGGCGGCGACCGGGTCGTGGGTGACCATCACCACCGTCTGGCCGGTGCGGTCGGTTGCCTCGCGCAACAAGGTGAGGACCTGCCGGCTGGTGCTGCTGTCCAGGGCGCCGGTCGGTTCGTCCGCGAAGAAGACGGCCGGTCCGGTGATCAGCGCCCGGGCGATCGCGACGCGCTGCTGCTGTCCACCGGACAACTCGGCCGGACGGCGCTTGGCCTTGCCCTCCAGTCCCACCTGATCGAGGACGCGGTACACGTCCTCGCGGCGCGGCCGGCGCCCGGTCAGCCGGAGGGGTAGAGCGACGTTGTCGTAGACGGTGAGCGAACCGAGCAGGTTGTAGGCCTGGAACACGAACCCCATCTGTTCGCGTCGCAGCTTCGTCAGCGCGACCTCGTCGAGGCCGCCCAGCTCGACACCGCCGAGCATGACCATGCCCTTGGTCGGCTGGTCGAGCCCCGCCGCACACTGAAGCAAGGTGGACTTGCCGGAGCCGGACGCACCCATCACCGCGGTGAAGGAGCCACGGGTGAACTGGTAGGTGACCCCGCGCAGCGCGTCGACCGCGCCGGCCTTGGAGCGGTAGGTCTTGGTGATGCCGTCGAGCAGCAGAGCAGGCGATTCGCTCTGGACGACGAAGGGGCGCGTCGGCGCGGTGCTGGTCATGGTTCCAGCAAAGCCGGATCGGCGCTGCGGATCGCGGGCCTGCGAGAGAGACCAGGGGTAGCGCTCGCGCTACCGACGACGGCCCGCCCGCGGCCCTAGGGTTGGGCGCGTGGAGAGACCGGACGCCGCGTGGGGAGCGCTGGCCTCGAGGCGGTACCTCGTCTCGGCCTGGCCGTGGCGGAGCTATGCCTACCTGCTCAGCTCGGTCCCGGTGGGCGCCCTGACGATCGCCGTGCTGCTGGTGTCCGTGGTGGTCAGCATCGTGCTGAGCCCGATCGTGGTCGGCGTCCTGCTGATGGCTTCCATCCCGCTCTACGGAGTACTGATCGGCATCGTCGAGCGCTGGCGTGCCCGACTGGTGGTCCCAGCGGGGATCGCGAGCCCGCATGCGGCCATTCCCTCGACCTACTCCCGGCGGCAGCGACAGACCTTCCGCCGACGGGAACGCGCCTCGCTGCGCGCCCTCGGCTACGGCCTGCTGCTCGGCGTCTTCCTGTGGCCGCTCAACGTCCTGATCGCCGGAATCTGCGGTACGACTCTGCTTCTCACAGTTGGGGCTCCGGTCATCGCAGCCTACGACCAGATGGGTATGGGGCCGTGGGTTCTCGACAACCCGCGCGAGGGCTTCATCTTCCTCGTCTCGTTCGGGCCGGTGTGGTTCGTCGTCAGCTCGTACGTCGTCGGCGTCCTCGCCGCGGCGGAGTCCGAACTGGCGAAGGCGTTGCTCGGAGCCAGGGAGGAGGAACTCCGCCGCAACCTGGCCGAGCTCCGCCGGTCGCGGCTCGACCTGGTGGACGCGTTCGAGACGGAACGAGCCCGGATCGAGCGGCATCTGCACGACGGGGTTCAGCAGCGACTGGTCGGGCTGACGATGACGCTGGGCCTGGCCGAGCTCGACCTGCCGGAGGGGGAGGGGCGCCGGTTGGTCGTGAAGGCGCATGGTGAGGCCGAGGCTGCGCTGGCGGATCTGCGGGAGGCGGTCCGGGGGATTCATCCGCGCGTCCTGGTCGACCACGGGCTCGAGGCCGCCGTACGGGAGGTGGCGGATCGGAGTCCGCTGCCGGTGACTGTGCGGATGTCGCTGCCGGACAGGTTGCCGGCGCCGATCGAGGCGGCGGCGTACTTCGTCGTCAGCGAGGCGCTCGGGAACGTGGCCAAGCACGCCGCGGCGACGCGGTGCGAGGTGGAGGGCTCGATCGCAGGGGATCGGCTGGTCGTCACGATCACCGACGACGGCATCGGTGGCGCGGTCCTGGGCACCGGGAACGCGACCGGCAACAGCAACGGAGCGGGTCCGGCCGGTGGTGCGGGTCCGGCCGGTGGTGCGGGCCCGGCGGGTGACGCGAGGCCGGCGGGTGGGACGGGGCTGGCTGGGTTGGTGACGCGGTTGGACGCGTTGGGCGGGACACTCGAGCTGACCAGCCCACCTGGTGGACCGACCCGACTGAGGATGGGGTGCCCGTGCCGGCTCGACGACTGAGCATCGTGCTGGCCGAAGACTCGCTGCTGCTCCGCGAGGGTCTCGCGAGCATCCTGGATCGTGCCGGCCACGAAGTACGGGACGCGGTCGGCGACGGGGACACCTTGCTGGCCGTCGTCCGCAAGCAGCCGCCGGACGTCGTGATCACCGACGTCCGGATGCCGCCCGGGCACAGCGACGAGGGGCTGCGGGCCGCGGCCGCGATCCGGGCGGAGTTTCCCCGCATCGGCATCCTCGTGCTGTCCCAGTACGTCGCCGACGCCTACCTCTCGTCGTTGCTCGAGACAACGACCGGGGGGATCGGCTACCTGCTGAAGGACCGGGTCGGGCACGTGACCGAGTTCCTCGCCTCGCTGGACCGGGTGGCGGAAGGCGGCACGGTCGTCGACCCGGAGGTGGTCCGGCAGTTGCTCGCCCGCCGCCGCGACGACGGGCCGCTCGCGGCACTGACCCCGCGCGAGCTCGAAGTACTCGCTCTGATGGCCGAGGGGCGGGTCAACGCCTCGATCGCCGAGCAGTTGGTGGTGAGCGAGGCCGCCGTCCGCAAGCACGTCGGCAACATCTTCGCCAAGCTCCACCTCGACGACGGCCTGGACCGCCGTGTCTCCGCCGTACTGACCTACCTGCGCGGCTGACCTGTCTGTGCGACTGATTCCTTGGGCGGTGGGGGAAGATCGCGGTATGACGTGGGCTGATGAGAGTGACATCCGCAAGGTGCTCGCCGACTGCCAGACCTGGGCGGTGGTCGGGCTGTCGAACAACACCAGCCGGGCGGCGTACGGGGTCGCGCGGTTCCTGCAGGGCCACGGCAAGCGGATCGTGCCGGTGCATCCGTCCGCCGAGACCGTGCACGGCGAGCAGGGTTATGCGTCGCTGGCCGACATCCCGTTCGAGGTGGACTGCGTGGACGTGTTCGTCCGGTCGGAGCTGGCCGGGGCGATCGCGGACGAGGCGGTGGGAATCAACGCGAAGGCGGTCTGGTTCCAGCTGGATGTAGTGGATCCGGACGCCTACTCGCGCACGACGGCGGCGGGGCTGACGATGGTGATGAACCGTTGCCCGGCGATCGAGTGGGGGCGGCTGGGTCCGTCCTGACCGAACGGCTCGACACGGATCGAAGGGTTCAGATGATCACGATCGACACCTCTACCGGCTTCGGCACCCGGATCACCCGGCAACTGGACGAAGAGCTGGTGCTGTGGCTGACCACCGTCGGCAAATCCGGTACGCCGGCTCCGAACCCAGTGTGGTTCGTCTGGAACGGCGAGCGGATCCTCGTCTTCAGCCAGGCCGGCAAGGCGAAGCTGCACAACATCGCGAACAACCCGCGGGTCTCGCTGAACTTCAACGCCACCCACACGGGCGGCGACGTCGGCGTGTTCTCCGGGGACGCGGTGATCGACGACAAGCCGGCCTCCGACGAGGAGCTCGCCGCCTACGCCTCGAAGTACGCCGAAGGCCTGGCGGGGCTGAACATGACGCCGGAGCAGTTCCACCGGGACTACCCGGTGCTGGTCCGGATCACGCTGGACAAGCTCCGCGGGTTCTGACCTCGCGGCCTGGCAGCAACCGGACAGTCCGCGACCCTGCGCGATCGACCGACCACATTCTGAATGCAGTGCTACACCTGGCCCGGGTTCGCCCGTCCTCGCGGCGGGCGAACCCGGTGGTGCGTTCAGTTGATGTAACCCTCGACCACGTCGGCCGAACGGGCCTGCGCGGACTCTGGGTCCTCGCCGTACTCGCGCTTGGCGCGGCGCTGCCGGAGCAGGTCCCAGCACTGGTCCAGCTCGACCTCGAGGGCGCGCAGGCGGGTCCGCTCGTCCTGGTCGTCGGTGCCGCCGGAGGCGTGCTTGGTGCGGAGTTCGTGCTCCTCGGCAACGAGCTCGTCGATGCGGTGGAAGAGGCTCTTGTCGTCGGTCATGGGGAAACGGTACGCCCGTCCGGCAGCGACGCCCGAGCCAGCAACTCGGTCATCATCAGGATCGCCATCGACTCCGCCGCGATCAGCCCGATCAGTACTACGAGCTGCAGCGCGGCGGCGGCAGTCGGTGAGGCTCCGCCGAGCACCATCCCGACGAAGGCGCCGGGCAGCGTCACCAGGCCGACCGTGCGGGTCTGGTCGAGCGCGGGCAGCAGGGCATCCCCGGCCGTCGGCCCTGCGACCAGTTTGAACGCGTCCGGTGGCATCAGCCCGATCGACAGCCCGGCCTCGTACTCCCCGAAGCGCCCGCCGTACTCCGACAGCAGCCGCCGCCCGGCCAGGGTGGTCGCGTTCATCGCGCCGCCGATGATGATGCCGCCCATCGGCAGCAGCGTCTCCGGGTTTCGCGGCACCACCCCGGGCAGCACGAGCAGGAGCAGGACAACGGTCGCGGCGCCGCCGATCGATACCGCGGAGAACGCGTACTGACCCGGGACGACCGCGGTAGACCGGACCCGCCGGGCGCTCGTGATGGTCGCGACCGACAGCATCACCGCGATGAACGCGAGCGCGCCCGGCGTCGACTGCAGTGCGAAGCCGACCACCAGCCCGACCACGGCGAGCTGGACGACCGCCCGCAGGGCCGCCGTGACGATGCCCTTGTCGTGCCGCAGCGCCGCGAATCGCGAGCTCACCACAGCGATCGCGATCAGCAGCGGCAGTACCACCACCGCCGCGATGCCCAAGCCGGTGTCGTAGGACATCCGCTCATTGCAGCACGGCGTACGGCCGAACCGGGTGAGCTCGGCCGGTCAGGCCTGTTCCGGTCAGGCCTGTTCCGATCAGGCCTGTTTGAAGTCCGCCTCGTCGTAGGAGTGCTCGGTCCGCTCGCCGCCGTCGACCTTGGCCGCCTCGTCCGCGCGCAGCTCGACCCGGCGGATCTTGCCCGAGATCGTCTTCGGCAGCTCGGCGAACTCGATCCGCCGGATCCGCTTGTACGGCGCGAGGTGGTCCCGGCAGAACTGCAGGATCTCCCCGGCCAGCTCGCGCGACGGCTCCCGCCCGGCGGCCAGTACGACGTACGCCTTGGGCACCGCGAGCCGGACGGGATCGGGCGACGGGACCACAGCGGCCTCAGCGACGGCCGGGTGCTCGATCAGGACGGACTCCAGCTCGAACGGGGAGATCCGGTAGTCGCTCGCCTTGAAGACGTCGTCGGAGCGGCCGACGTAGGTGATGTAGCCCTCCTCGTCCCGGCTCGCGACGTCGCCGGTGTGGTAGAAACCGCCGCGCATCGACTCCTCGGTGAGCTCCTTCGCGTCGCGGTAGCCGCGCATCAGCGGCACCGGCGGGGGAGCGAGCTCGATGCAGATCTCGCCGTCGTCGCCGACCTCGTCGGTGGTCGGGTCGACCAGGGCGATCGAGTACCCGGGCAGGGGACGGCCCATCGAGCCGAGCTTGACCGGCTGGCCCGGCGGGTTGCCGATCTGCGCGGTCGTCTCGGTCTGCCCGTAGCCGTCGCGGATCGTCACGTCCCAGGCGTTGCGGACCTGCTCGATCACCTCCGGGTTGAGCGGCTCGCCGGCCGAGATGCACTCGCGGATCTGGATCTCGACGGCCGACAGATCCGCCTGGATCAGCATCCGCCAGACGGTCGGCGGTGCGCAGAACGTCGTCACGCCGTACGTCGCCAGCACCTGCAGCATCTTCTCGGCGTCGAAGCGGGTGTAGTTGCAGAGGAAGACGGTCGCACCCGCGTTCCACGGCGCGAAGACGTTGCTCCACGAGTGCTTCGCCCAGCCCGGCGAGGACACGTTGAGGTGGACGTCACCCGGCTGCAGTCCGATCCAGTACATCGTCGACAAGTGCCCGACCGGGTAGCTCACCTGGGTGTGCTCGACCAGCTTCGGCTGACTCGTCGTACCGGAGGTGAAGTAGAGCAGGAGGGAGTCGTGGGCAGCGGTGTCCACCTCGGGCACCGGGCCGTCGTACCCGCGAGAGTCCTCGTAGTCGAGCCAGCCGTCCACGGGTCCACCGATGCCGACGCGGATGCAGTGATCGGCGATACCTTCATAGCGAGGCGCTTCCGAACTGCTCGTCACCACGGCCCGTACTCCGCCACGGGTGATCCGGTCGGCGAGGTCTGCGTCGGTCAGCAGCGTGGTGGCCGGGATCATCACGGCGCCGGCGCGGATACAAGCGAGCATCACCTCCCACAGTGGGATGGTGTTGCCGAGCACGATCAGCACCCGGTCGCCCGGCTGCAGCCCGGCCCCGGTCAGCCAGCCGGCCACCTGGCGCGAGCGCTCGGCCATCTCCGCATAGGTCAGCGAGTTGACCTCGCCGTCCTCCTCCACGATGGTCAGCGCGGCGACCCCGGGTTGCTCGACCGCCAGCGCGTCGAACCAGTCGCAGGCCCAGTTGAAGCGGTCGAACCGGGGCCAGTCGAAGTCGCGGTAGGCGGTCTCGTAGTCCTCGCGGTGCGCGAGCAGGAAGTCGCGCGCTTCGCGAAAGGCACGGGTGGGCTCGGACGTGCTCTGTTCCTCGCTCATGTCTCGCACTATTGCGGACCACCCTCCGAACGGCAACGCGACATCCGGTTGGACTCTGTCGGTGGGAGTGACTACAGTCGAACACATGTTCGATCCCTGGTCTTGTCCGTGGGTCCGATGGCCTCGCCGCCACCGGACGGCCTCAACCTCAGCTGGAGGTCCGCCTTCCCCGTCAGGTGAGGTTGAGGGCCAGGACCGTGCCGGTCAGGACCAGCGGGGTCAGCACCAGGCCGCGCCACAGGAAGGACCACCACGAGATGTGAACGCCGGCGGCGATGCAGCGATCCCGCCAGAGCAGGGTGGCCAGCGCCCCCCAGAGGGTGAGCAGGCAGCCGCAGTTCACCCCGATCAGCAGCAGCATCATCCGCCGGCCTTCCGTCGCGGCCACCGGTTCCATCGCGAGATACGCCGGCAGGTTGTCGACCGCGTTCGCGCCGAGTGCGCCGGTGCCGGTCAGGCGCAGGTCTGCGAGCAGGCCGCCGGGTGTGGTGCCCGCCACGTCGTCGAGTAGATGCTCCAGCCCGTGCGCCGTCAGCGCGGCGACGACCAGGAACAACCCGATGACCGTGACGACCAGACGCCAGGGCAGTAGTGCCCAGGTCAGTTCGGTCGGGCGGCGGACTGCGAACAGTAGAAGGAGCACGAGTGCGCCCGCGCTGGCCGGCCAGGCGACGTTGACACCCGTCACGAAGGCAGGTCCGAGGGCGAGGCAGACCCCGGCGGCTCCCCAGAACAGCACCTTGTCGTCGATCCCGGGCGTCGGCGGTACGACGTAGCTGCGGCGCAGGTCGCGGTGGAACAGCAGGGCCAGTACGACGACGGTGATCAGCACCGCCGCGACTGCCGGTCGCCAGCTCAGGCCCACGTAGTCGCGCAGTCCGAGGCCGAGCTGGTCGAAGCGGTGGAGAGCGAGGAGATTCGTGAGGTTCGAGACGGGGAGCAGCAATGACGCGGTGCCGGCCAGCCAGACGGTGGTGAAGGCGAAGAGCTTGGGCGGGATGTCGAGCTGGCGTGCCATCGCCAGGACCACCGGAGTGAGCAGCACCGCGCAGGTGTCGAGCGACAAGACGATGGTCAGCGCTGTGGCCAGGGTGACGACGAGCAGCCACAAGCGCCAGGTCTTGCCGCGACCGAGGTGGGCAGCCTCCCGGGCGGCGACCTCGAACACCTTGGCCGCGTCGGCGAGACCGGCGATC
The DNA here is from genome assembly GCF_004342085.1 of Kribbella orskensis. Lineage (NCBI taxonomy): Bacteria > Bacillati > Actinomycetota > Actinomycetes > Propionibacteriales > Kribbellaceae > Kribbella > Kribbella orskensis. The sequence continues at coordinate 4,192 of NZ_SLWM01000014.1, read as the reverse complement.
ACCGTGACGGCGACCAGGAAGACCAGAACCGGGGCGATGCGTTCGATCACGGCGGCAGCGTCGTCGGCTGCCAGCAGTCGGGTGAGAAGCGCCACGGCTCCGCCGAGCGCGCTCAACCACCACATGGAATTCCAGGCCTCCGATGCCCCCGTTTGAGTACGCTGGCCGCGTGACCGCGCCGGAGCAGCCTCAGCGACAGGCCCAGTATGCCCCGGCGCACCCAGCGGGCTACCCGGTTGTGTACGAAGCCGACGTGGTGCTGCGCGACGGTGCGACCGCCCACCTGCGGCCGATCACCCCGGACGACGCGGACCTGCTGGTGGCGTTCTATGCGCGCGTCTCGGAGCAGTCGAAGTACTACCGGTTCTTCGCGCCGTACCCGGAGTTGTCCGACCGGGACGTGGCGCGTTTCACCCAGGTCGACTACGTGGACCGGCTGGCGCTGATCGTCCTGGTCGGCGACGACATGATCGGCGTCGGGCGCTACGAGCGAACCGGGCCGCACACGGCCGAGGTCGCGTTCCTGATCGAGGACGCGCACCAGGGCCGGGGCCTGGGACAGCTGCTGCTCGAGCACCTGGCCCAGGCGGCCCGCGAGCACCACATCGCCCGGTTCATCGCCGAGGTGCTGCCGGACAACCGCAAGATGATCACCGTCTTCACCGAGGCCGGCTACAAGGTCGCCCGCGAGTTCGAGGACGGCGTGATCATGGTCGAGTTCGACATCGCTCCCACCGACACCTCCTTCGGCGTGATGCAGGCGCGCGAGCAGCGTTCCGAGGCGCTGTCGATCGCCCGGCTGCTGACCCCCGCGAGCGTGGCGGTGATCGGAGCCAGCCGGCGCGAGGGCACGATCGGCAACGCCCTGCTGCGGAACCTGCGCGACGGCTTCCCCGGCCAGCTGTACGCGGTGAACACCGACACCACCGAGGACCAGATCGACGGCGTACCGGCGTACCCGACGATCCGGGACGTCCACGGGACGGTCGACCTGGCGGTGGTCGCGGTCCGCGCCGAGATGGTCGCGGACGTCATCATCGACTGCGCGGCCAAGGGCGTCCGCGGCCTGGTCGTGGTGTCGAGCGGCTTCGCCGAGGTGGGTGACGAGGGGCGCAAGCTGCAGCGGCAACTGGTCGGCCTGGCCAGGTCGTACGGGATGCGCGTGATCGGGCCGAACGCGCTCGGCGTGATCAACACCGCGCCCGGCGTCTCACTGAACGCGACGCTGTCGCCGCTGATGCCGAGCCGGGGCCGCGTCGCGTTCTTCTGCCAGTCGGGTGCGCTCGGCGTCTCGATCCTGGCGGACATGGTCCGGCGTGGGCTCGGCCTGTCCACCTTCGTCTCGGCCGGCAACCGCGCGGACGTCTCCGGCAACGACCTGATGCAGTACTGGTACTCCGACGAGGGGACCGAGGTCGTCCTGCTCTACCTGGAGTCGCTCGGCAACCCGCGCAAGTTCAGCCGGGTCGCGCGGCGGCTGGCCTGCCGCAAGCCGGTGATCGCGCTGAAGAGCGGCCGGGCCACCCAGGGCGTCCCGCTCGGCCACACCGTCCGGCGCAGTCAATTGCCCTCGGCAACTGTCGACTCGCTGTTCCGGCAGAGCGGGCTGATCGGCGTCGACACGTCCGGGGAGATGTTCGACGTCGCCCAGCTCGTCGCGCACCAGCCGCTGCCCAAGGGCCGCCGGGTCGCGATCGTCAGCAACTCCGACGCGTTGACTCTGCAGGCGCTCGACACCGTCGCCGGGTGCGGGCTGGAAGTCGCGGGCAAGCCGCACACGCTCAACGCGGAGGCCACCGCCGACGAGTTCCGCGATGCACTCGGTGAGGTCTTCGCGGATGACCAGGTCGACTCGGTCGTGGTGATCTTCACCCCGCCGGTCCTCTCGAATGGTGCCGAGGTCGCCCAGGTGCTCGCCGCTGCTGCCGCGGGCTCCGACAAGCCTGTCCTGTCGACGTTCCTCGCCTCGCGCAGCGTGCCCGAGCAACTCCGCGTCCCGGACGAGCACGGCGGCGCCGCCCGCGGCTCGATCCCGTCGTTCTCCTCCCCGCAGTACGCCGTGGGTGCGCTCGCCAAGGCCACCCAGTACGCCGAGTGGCGGCGTCGGGCGGACACCCGGATCCCCGACCTGCACGACATCGACACGGCCGGCGCCGAGGACTTCGTCGCGGAGTTCCTGCAGCGGCATCCTCGCGGCGCCGACCTGGACGACGCAGATCGGCAGCGGTTGCTCAGCTTCTACGACATCAGCGTGCTGCCGGCGTTCCCGGTGCTGTCCGCGGACGAGGCGGTCGCCCGCGCGGCCGACCTCGGCTTCGAGGTGATCCTGAAGGCGACCGCCGAGCAGTGGCGGATGCGCCCGGACCTGGCCGACATCTGGCGTCACATCCACGACGAGGAGGACATGCGGGAGGCCTGGGAGGAGATGACCCAGACCTTCGGCGTGGCGTCGGACCCGGCCCGAGCGCAGTTCGTCGTCCAGAAGATGGCGCCGCCCGGCGTACCGGTGGTGATCTCCGCGATCGAGGACGTGTCCTACGGCCCTGTGGTGTCGTTCGGCCTGTCGGGCGTCGCGACAGATCTGCTGGGGGACCGCTCGTACCGGATGCCGCCGCTGACGACGGTCGACGCCGCCGAGATGGTCCGCGAGGTGCGCGCCGCGCCGTTGCTCTACGGCTACCGCGGCTCGGACCCGGTCGACATCCCCGCCATCGAGAACCTCGTCCACCGAGTCTCCCGCCTGACGCTCGAACTCGAGGAGGTCGTCCGCCTGGACCTCCGCTCAGTCCTCGTCGCCGCCCAAGGAGCCACTGTCTTGGACACCTCCATCCGGATAGCACCCAACGAAAAGCCCCGGCAAGACGCGCCCGCCCGCCGCCTCACCTGATGCCGGCTGGAGTGAGCCGATCGCCACGGCCGATGGCGACTACGTGGTCGAGCATGACGGCGGCTGGTGGCGGTTGTACGAGTGGGTCGACGGCGAGCTGCCTGCCAGGGGAGATGTCAGCGCCACCAGTTGGCTGGCTGCGCAGCTGGGCCGCATCCATTCGCCCGACTGGCACGGCTCGGTTCACGAGACCGCTGACGTCGTGCCCTTCTACCACCGGGTCGATGTCGACTGGCCGGCGGTGGTGGGCGTGGCCGAGCGTGCCGAAGTCAGCTGGGCGTCGACTCTGCGCGGGCTGGTGCCGAGGCTGTGCGAGCTGACGGAGTCGGTGAACGGTGCGCCGATCGGCGAGCAGATCTGGTGTCACAGGGATCTGAAGAACATGAACGTACTGCGGGCAGTCAACGGCAAGGGTCACGCCTCCGGCAGTTCTGTTCACTGGCTCGTCGACTGGGACAACGTTGGTCTGCTAACACCGTGGCGGGAGCTTGGATCTGTACTGCTGCGGCATGTCGCCAACGAGAAACAGCGTGCGCCAGATCGTCGACGCCTACCGCTCGACCGACGGCACTGCCCGGATCGGCGGCCCGGAATGTTTCGCCACCGGTCTGGCGATCGCCCTCAACTTCCTCCACGGCCAGGCGAACTCGGCCATGAACGAGGACCTGGACGACTCCCACCGCCGGTTCGCAGCAGGCGAGGTGCCCCCACTGCTGGAGTCCCTCCCCGACCTGACCTCCCTCGAGCAAGCTATTCAGCCAACACGCTGGTAGTGGGCCAGGGCTGAGCCGAGCCGTGCAGTCACGGCGCCGCCAGCGTGCTGCCCGGAGTGCTCAGCAGCCGGCCAGCACCGTCACAGCGGCGGAGCTGCCTGGAGTGCTCAGCAGCCGGCCAGCTCCGTCACAGCGGCGGAAGGCTGTTGCGCCTCGCTGCACAGGTGGTTGCCGCTAGCATCAAACCGGCCGCGAACGCGACCGCCTGACTCGCCCCGCCGCAAACGCGACCGCCTGGCTCGCCCGCCGGGACCGCGGCAGCCAGCACACCTTCCCAGCTCAGCCGGCTGGCCCGCACCGCTGGGCCGACCGAAGATGTCGAGCTCGCCTTCCCCTGCCTCGCCCCCACCTCGCCCGATCCCGCCCCGCCCTGCCTCGCCCTCATTCGCCTCGGCTGATCCCGCTCCACACCGCCCATCTCACCCCTCCTCACGCCGCTGCGTCTCCCGACTCCCACGTGAACTGCCTATAGTCCCGTTCCGCCCAGCCTTCTCGCTGGGTCCACAGGTGCGGTGGGTTGTGGACAACTCGT